>CAZYAT010000005.1:0-30167 GCA_964645235.1 uncultured Ferruginibacter sp.
ACAAGTATGGTTGCAGCCAATGCAATAAATGTTCTCATTATCCAAAATTAAAAGTAAACGACGGCTTTGCAAAAACCAGTGGGAAATCTCCAAATAAAAACGCAACAACCTCAGGGAGATCATTGCGTAATCTGTTTGCAGGTAAAAGAAGGTTAAAAACCTTTTACTATACCAAATTTAAGCCCGACCGCATATGGTTTCTCGATCAATGTAATGTTTTTACGATAAGTAGAATAAACCTGGTAGCGTACTTGTGGACCCACCCGGAGACTATACGTTCCTAATTTATAGGTCATAAAGGTCTCAATGCCGATATTAAGGTTCCAGTTACGTATTGAAGATGGATCAGAAATGTAATTCTGAAGATCGGATGATATTAAATGAGCCTTGCCCCCAAAAATGTAAGAAGGTTGGGCAGTAGCTCCGATGAACCATTCAACATTCTTATTGCTGGAAAGCTTGTAGGCCAATCCAACAGGAAGAGATATCTGATAGGTCCGGTTATGCAGGGTAATGGGAGAAAGCGCTTTATCATCATATGCATTTGCTATACTCGAAGATCGGGCAGCCGGGTAGGAATAGCCTGTTATCGGATCCGTGAGTAAGATCGACGTCTGAACTGGGTGATTGATTTGGTCTGCATTGATGTTATAATTGGTATAATTGAACTGGAGACCTGCTTTCAACCTAAGATTTTTTGCAAAAGCGTAAGACAGTCCAACTCCCGACTCAATCCCGAGCCCTGGCTTTTGACTGATCGACTTATTAATGTCGCCTGTGGTTGCAAACGGAGCAACAGAGCCTTTGGAATCGGTAGTGAGCTTGCGGTAATTAACGGCAGGGGTCGCATACAATTCAAAATCAAGCTTGCTTTTCCATTTATCTTTTGCTTTTTTGTTATAAAAGGCAAAGTGTTCGATCCATGATTTTTCTTGAGTATCTTCTGTTTTGATTTCGGGCACTAATGTCTTACTTACAACTTGGTTCTCTTCCTCCTTGTTTGAAAGGCTATTAGTTACAGCCATAGCGTTTACCTCTATAAGGGTCTTTGGAGTTTCTTTCAGCAATTGGTCAGTAGCCCCTTCAAGATCTTCACTTGCGGTGATATCAGTAACAGGCTTATTGCCAGAAACATTTTTTCGATCGCCTGTTTTTGCTTTCACAGTAGATGAAACTGCCAATGTGGTTGGATCAGCCTGGAAGGACTGTTTGTTTTTTCCATTCTTATTTACAGCTAATTGACTATTGTCAGTTCCTGTAGTGTAGATATTTGATTCCAAACCAATTTGCTTGTCGTTCTTTTTTACAGTTGGGCGTAAGGCGATTGAATTCTTCCGGTATATTGTTTTTGTAGCACCAGAAGAAGGTTGTGACGAGCTCTTCGAAGAACTGGCAACCGGCATTTCCTGGGGAATGCCCGGATGTGCAGGCGTTAATGTATGGCTTGTATTGTAAGAATCAGGATCATTTGTTTTGGTAACTGAAGAAACAATCTGCTTACCGGTACTGGTACCTGCAAAAGCTTTGGGGCTTTCTGGATCACTGGTATTAAGGTAACCAATTGAAACCAACGACGTGAAAAAAAGGATACTGATCACAAATGACGGCCACCTGCGGCTGGGGTGGAGGTTATTGTAAATGCTGTGCCACACCCGCTTTGATGGATACATCCTGAACTGATCAGCTTTTTCCTTGATCAGTTGCTCAAATTCGTCTGTGTAAAAATCTCTTTCCATTTTTTCAAAAACATAATAGTTGTTGGTAATAACCGGTCAAACATCCGAACTTCGTCCCTCATCCCGGCGAAACAGCTCCAAAAAAAGCTTCCTTTTTCTTTTGCTTTTGAATGATCTTCTTTTTTACTAAAATATCTTCCAGCATTGCTTTGGCCCTTGTATACTGGCTACGGCTGGTGCTCTCCTCTATGTCAAGCATATCCGCGATCTCTTTGTGTGAATATCCTTCGATCGCATAGAGATTGAGTACGGTACGGTAGCCAATCGGTAGGGTCCGTATGCATTCCACTACCTGTTTCGCCTGCATGATAGAAGGAATGATCTCTTCCTTTATGTGCACACTATTGGCATGAATGATATCAACACTTTCCGAAAACTTCTTATTCTTCTTAAGCACGTTGATACAGGTGTGAACAACAATCCTCCTGATCCAGCCCTCAAGAGCACCCTCATTCCTATACTGGTGAATCTGCGTAAATACCTTAATAAATCCCTCCTGGAGCATGTCCTCAGCATCTTCCCTGTTTTTTGCAAAACGGTAGCATACACCCAGCATCCGGGGGCTAAAACGGTTGTATAAAGCCTCCTGCGCAGCGGCATTGTTCTTTATACACCCGGCCAGCATGAGCTCTTCGGTCATTTTTACGCTTAGTTTACCCTATAAATATAGACAAATTCCTGCTTGGTTATGCTGCATGTAAAACAAAGGATGCCAAAATGTTAACAGTTTTGGCACCCTTGTAATAACTGGTCGCATCAAGATTCTTCTACCAGCTTGCCCTGAGCGAAAGGATGATATTCCTTCCCGGGGCTGAGAACCCAGAGGCAAAATAACGATAATTCCTGTCAAGTATATTCTCTACAGACACTTGAACTTGCAAGTATTTTTTAATATTTGAGTAGCCCCTCCAATTGAGGGTTATCCAGCCGGGCATTCCATCAGCAGTTGCATATTGGGCGTTATCCTCCCCGTCCGCATTATAAGCTTCCAGCCTTTTCCAACCATTAAAAAGAAGGTAGGTCTCAGCACCGAATTGTTTATGCTGGTAACGAATGCTTGTTTTGCCGATCACGGGCGGAATGTGGTCAAGTGGCTTTTGTGAAACATTACGATTCACCAATGAGTAGGTACCGTTTGCCTGTTTTTCGTAAACAGCAGAGGGTTTAGACGGATCCGTTTTGAACCAGCCCTTTGTATACGATACGGTCATACTGAAACTAAGGCCCTTGTAAATGTCTGCATCGACACCGAAACTAAAACCATAAAGATTCGCCCTGTTTACATTCTGATTGGCCAGTACCTGGCTATTTACGCCATTATAAATGATCGAATCCTGGCCGTTAAGTCTATAGGGCGCCTTAAGGATTGCGTTCCTGAACAGGGTATAATAGCCAGTGAGTTCAATGTTTATCCTGTTGACGATGCGTTGGTTGATGGTCAGATCAACATTGTAGGTATACTCTGGTTTGATATTGGCATTGGGTACAACCACTTGCCTGGCAGCAGTGCTCGACTCAAATATCTTGGCAAGGTCATCAATATTGGGAGCCCTGAAACCGGATGAAACCGAAGTTTTGATGGTAGTATGGGTTGTTGGGCTGTAAACCAGGCCAATATTTCCTGTAACGGCAAAACTGTTTTGCAAAACAGCCGTGTCGGGCAGATTGAAGAATGAATTATCCTGCACATTGCTTTTCAGGTTGATCAACTGGAAGCGAATGCCGTCATTCAAGACCAGTTTTTTACTTTTGAATTTATACAGATGCTGGGCAAATATGCTGAAATTGTTCATCTTGTTCTTTCCATCCGGGTAGCGGGTATTTAATTTGCTTACAACACCTGTCGTAAGGTTTGTACGTGTTGCCCTTGATTTTACATCATTAAGCTGTGCATCTGCACCGAAAGTCAGCTCATTGTTACCTATGTCTTTTCTGGCTGTTACGCTAATGCCAAAGACTTTCACTTTTTCTACCTGGCTGTCGAAACGGTCGTAGCGTCTGTATTCCCTGGTTTGCCTGCTTTCTTCGATATCCTGGTAATTGATATTGACCTTTAACTGATCAACAATCCCCAGTTTGTTCGCATTGATTTGGTAAGCACCAAGGATTCTTTTTTGTGGCCCGTAATACCATTCTGCATAACGCAAAGTCGTTCCGATAGGTGCACCAAAATTACGGGTATCCTGTAAGCGATCATAGCGGGGAACATCGTTGGTATTTGAAAGCTGGAAATTCAGCAAGTGAGAGATCCGGTCACTTTGTTTGAACAGCAGTTTTTGAATAACATCCCATTGTTTGTAGCCAGAGAATTTCTGTACCCGGTCGTCTTTATTTATGACTACCGAATCAATCCCGTTAATTCGGTCGATATACCTGCTCCTTCTTCCGAAGTCGGGATATTTACTTAGGTAATTGCTTCCCATCTTCATATCACCAAAATCACTAAAGTTGTACGATTGGAACCAGGCAAGCTTTTTTCCACCAAGGCTGGCATCGGCATGGATCGTTCTTTCTTTATTAGCTCCGCTGAACCGGAAAAAAGCCGAACCAGTCGAAAAGAATTTTTTCTCGCCGGATAATACAGGTGATTTGGTGAATAATTGAACAATACCACCCAGTGCATCACTCCCATAGATCGTAGAGGAAGGGCCGTACATTACTTCTACACTGCTCAATGAATTCTGGTCGGAAGTGATAATATTTTGAAGATGGCCGCTCCGGTAAATGGCGTTATTCATTCGTATGCCGTCGACAACAAGTAGAACCCGGCTGGCCTCAAAACCACGCAATACCGGGCTACTGCCACCTTGCTGACTTTTTTGGACAAATATTTTACCTGTGTTGATCAGCAGGTCACCTGTATTCTGAGCATTCGTATAGGCAATTGTTTTTGCATTGATGACATCCACCTTTTGAGCGATGTTCTTTTTCTTTTCGGCAAAATTGCTTGCAGAGATCACTACTTCTTCCAAAACGACCTCTATTTTAGTTGTATCGGCAACGGGCCTGGTCTTTTGCGAAAAGCCCGTGTGGGTAATGGCTGTTAAAGCCAAGGAAATAAATATTTTATTCATAAAATCAGTTAATGTGAACAGAAACAGTCATGCCCGCCGTTGTGCTAATGGCAGGGCAATTATTCGGCAATAAGAGAGGAATTATGTCCCGGGTGGGTGCGTGATTTCACGAATAGGGTGGAGGGGTATTTTTTCAGCATAACTGAAATAATAGTGAAGTGCCGGCAATTTCCTTATCGAAGCAGGGTATATGTCCTGTTCGGAATACAATGGAATGAGCAGTAGCGAAGTGATACGACGGTACTGCAGCGGATCATCCTCCTGATCCAGCATTTTGTTCAACCGATGGTGGAGCTCATCTTCCTTTGAGTCGTACAGTCCGGTCAGGGTTATTTGATTGCTGGTCTTTGTAAATGATTTTACATCAAAAAGCTTTCCGTTAATCCGTACTTCTTTCCCATATTTCACCCAGGTTAAGCCTTCGAAGGGAACAGACACCCGTTCTAATGCTGCATTTTCGAGCCATTCCTCCATTTCATACCGCATTCTGCTCTTGGCATACAAGTAGTAAATGAATGAGAAAAGTGGCGCCACGAGTATAAATAGCATACAAAGCGCCCATATCTTTTTTTTCCAGTGCATGAACTTAAAGCAGTTGGGAGACTAAGGTAGTACTTATTTCTTTCGTACCAGGCTATCCATTGGGTAATGCACTCTCATGGTATCCCTAATTGCCTCCACCCAATTGGCAAGTGTAAGTTTTTGCTGTTCACTTAGTTTGGCGTCTTTATGTACCCATAGGTAAGAGTTAAGCGGCATTTCATTTTCTTTCACCAATTCATTGATCTCTTCGAGTTTCTTGTATTGGCGGCGAAGACGGTAAGTGGCGAATTCGGAGAAGTTCAGGTCTTTTTTCCCGTCTTTGATATGGTTGTCGAGCCACCAGGCTACTGGTTGTACCTCTGCATACCAGGGATAGACTGTATTGTTGCTGTGACAATCGTTGCAGCTCCTTTTTAAAATATCCTGTACATCCTGGGGAACGGCATACAGTGTGCTGATGTCATTCTTACTTACACCTTCAGATTGATTCTTAGCAGGCCGGAAAAATTGTATTACGATCAACGCTAACAGCAGGAGTTGAAAGAAACGTTTAAGGATTGTTTTGAGCATAGGTTTAATTTTTATCAATGAGTAATTCTCCTGTCATTTCTTTGGGCACCGGGATGTTCATCATTGTCAGTATCGTAGGTGCAATGTCACCCAGTTTTCCCGGACGAATCGTTCCCTTCCATTCTTTGTCGATGATGAAAAATGGAACCGGGTTGAGGGTGTGCGCTGTATTGGGTGTTCCGTCTTCATTAATGGCATAGTCCGCATTGCCATGATCGGCTGTTAAGAAAACCGTATACCCGTTTTGCAGAGCGGCCGCTACTACTTTTTCTACACACTGGTCTACTGTTTCCACCGCTTTGATGATCGCGTTCCAAACACCGGTATGCCCTACCATATCTGCATTGGCGTAATTCAGGCAAATAAAATCAGCTGACCTATTATTGATCTCCGTTACGATTGCATCGGTTACTTCATAGGCGCTCATTTCCGGCTTCAGATCGTAAGTGGCCACTTTAGGTGACGGGATCATGATCCTGTTCTCTCCTTTGAAAGGTATTTCCCTTCCACCGCTGAAAAAGAAACTTACATGGGGGTATTTTTCTGTTTCTGCGATCCGGATCTGTGTTTTATCATTTTGCTCCAGTATCTCACCCAATGTATTTTTCAGATCGTCGTTCTCAAAAACAACATGTACTTTTTTGAACTTGTGATCATATTGTGTCATGGTAGTATAATCGAGTTTCAATGTCTTCATACCAAAATCGGGCAGGTTTGTTTGCGTAAGCACTTCGGTAATTTCCCTGCAACGGTCGGTGCGAAAATTAAAACAGATCACTGCATCCTCTTCACTGATCTTGACGTTTTGCAGCCTTGTATTGATGATCGGTTTGATGAACTCGTCCGTCACGCCATCGTCGTAGGATTTTTTTACAGCAACCAGTAGATCTTCCGCCTTCTGTCCAATACCACTAACCAATGCATCATAAGCGATCTTCACTCTTTCCCAGCGTTTATCCCTGTCCATAGCATAATAACGCCCGGTGATGCTGGCGATACTTCCGCATGTTCTGGCCAGGTGATCCTGGAGCCTGGCCAGGAAACCCAAACCGCTTTTTGGGTCGGTATCCCTTCCATCGGTAAAGGCATGAATAAGTACTTTATCAAGTTTTTCTTCTGCACAAAGACCGGTCAGCGCCTCCAGGTGATCAATATGTGAATGAACTCCGCCATCGCTGACCAGGCCTATTAAATGGAGGGTTTTATTGTTTTGTTTGGCATACCGAATGGCACTCAGAAGTGCTTCGTTTTTGAAAAATTCACCACTGCGAATGGCCACATTGATGCGTTGAAGTTCCTGGTAAACGATCCGTCCTGCGCCGAGGTTAAGATGCCCCACCTCACTGTTACCCATCTGCCCATCTGGCAGGCCCACCACTTCGCCGCAGGTGGTCAATGTTGTATTAGGATATTTACTATATAAAGAACTTACAAAGGGAGTACTCGCATTTTGGATGGCATCGCTGCTTTTTACCTTGCCTAACCCCCATCCGTCCATGATTATCAATATTACTTTCTTATCTTCCATTTGGTAAAACTAAAAGATTTGCAGCTAAGTCCAATTTATTCTTGTCATAATGGGAATAAATTAGCCGTTAACAGCGGCAATTTTAGGGCAGGTTGGCACGTTTTTAGCCCGATTCCCGATGATGAAAAACTAGGACTATGAAACGATTTTTTACACTGGTTTTTATTGGAGCCTTATTAAGTTCATTCAGCTTCTTCGCAAGCATCGATGAAGTGATCAGCGCCATGAAGGCTGGCAATTCTTCCGAGGTTGCCAGGTTCTTCGATAATACCGTGGAGATCAATACGCCGGAAAAAAGTAACAGTTACAGCCGAAGCCAGGCTGAATTGGTATTGAAGGATTTTTTCAATACGAACCCGGTAAAAAGTTTTGAAGTGCTGCATAAAGGGGAGAACGGTGGGTCGCAGTATTGTATTGGCACACTGGTAACCCGGAGTGGTTCATTCCGAACAACGATCTTCATGAAGCAGAAAGGCGATAAACAACTGCTGCAGGAAATAACATTCGAAAGCAAATAAAGAGAGAATATTTAAAGCAGATGCCCCGGGATATGCCCGGGGTTTTTGTTTATGTTCTTCTTAGCTTTGTTGCCATGGAGTATAAGGAACAACTGGAACTGCTTATTAAAAATGCGCTGGCGGAAGATATCGGGGATGGTGATCATTCCACCCTGTCTTCCATTCCTGCCGATGCACAAGGGAAGGCGGTTTTAAAGATCAAGGAAGATGGGATACTTGCAGGCATGGAAGTCGCAGAGTCGATCTTTCGGTATATGCAACCCGATATTGAGTTTTCACCCTATAAAAAAGACGGCGAATCAATGAAATCTGGTGAAACTGCCTTTGAGGTTAGGGCTAAAGTGCATACGATTTTGCAATGCGAACGGCTGGTGCTTAACTGCATGCAGCGTATGAGCGGCATTGCTACCCTCACAAACCAGTACACACAAAAATTAAAGCCGTTTAAAACCCGGCTGCTGGATACCCGAAAAACGACGCCGAATTTCCGCTTGCTGGAAAAAGAGGCCGTTAGGATTGGCGGCGGGGTGAACCACCGGTTTGGCCTCTACGATATGATCATGCTGAAAGACAACCATATTGATTATTGCGGGGGTATTGAAAAGGCCATCAACAAAGCATACGAGTACGTACAAACCTCCAGGCCCGGATTGAAGATAGAGGTGGAAACGAGGAGTGTGGATGATGTGAAGAGGGTAATGGCCGTTGGAAAAGTGAACCGGATCATGCTGGATAATTTCAAGCCCGAACAGATCACTGAAGCATTGAAGATCATTGGTGGGAAATATGAAACGGAAGCCAGCGGTGGTATCAACCTAGGTAATATAGAATCGTATGCCGCCACGGGGGTTGATTATGTTTCCAGCGGTGCCATCATTCACCAGGCAAGGAGCCTCGACCTTAGCCTGAAAGCTGTAATCCTTTAATTATGTCAAAAAAGAAACTGAGTTCCCATGGAGGGTTGGTTTATTCCACTGATCCGGATTTTAAGTTGCCCGAAGAGAATACAGAAGAACAAACCCCGGGACCTTCGGAACAAAAACTAAGGATACGCCTCGATACAAAGCATCGTGCCGGTAAAGCAGTGACTTTGATTGAAGGGTTTATTGGTACAACCACCGACCTGGAAGGCCTGGGAAAAAAATTAAAATCGTTTTGCGGAACCGGGGGCTCAGTGAAAGATGGTGAGGTTATTGTACAGGGTGATAACCGTGACAAGATCCTGCAATGGTTGTTGAAGAACGGTTTTAAACAATCAAAAAAGATCTAACCCTGTTCGTTCCCAGGATTTTCCTGTATACTCAACGCTTTGCTGGGGCATTTCTTCACCTGCTCAATGATCTGTGAGGAACTGGCTTGGCTCATGTCGATCCAGGGCTTCTTTTTCGGGTCGAATACCTTGCCCAAGCCCCTTACACAATTTCCAGAATGGATGCAGAGATCCGGCTTCCAGGCCACTGTAATTTCCCCGTTGCTGTAATGTAATGTTTTGAGTGCCATTGCTGGTATTTTAACAGGTTTGTTATCTCTAATTTACGTTAAAAAGCAAATTTAATCGCTACTTTTACACGGATCGAATACCGGCCATGATCTCAAAAATATCAGAAGGAATCACCATAAGTGTGGAAACTTACTACCAACCGGATTACAGTAACCCGGTGAACAGTGAGTACATGTTCGCTTACCGCATTACCATAGAAAATAATAATGGGTTTGCGGTGAAATTATTACGGCGGCATTGGCATATACACGACAGCAATGGAAGTATGCGGGAAGTGGAAGGCGAAGGGGTGGTAGGTGTTCAGCCACAGATCAACCCGGGCGAATCCTATCAATATGTGAGTGGATGTAACCTTCGTTCGGAGATCGGGAAAATGTACGGCACCTACCTCATGGAGAACATCAATACGCAAAAGACCTTCCATGCCATTATACCGGCATTTGAAATGTGTGCACCCTTTAAATTGAATTGAAAACCGGAGGTTGTTCTTTTTTGACCTATCTTTAAAGCATCGGGTATGATGAAATGAAATCTTGCCTGTATTGTATTTCCGGTATCCGATTTGTCAAAAACCGTTCAAGCATTAATTAAAAAACCGATGTCAAAAATCACCTTCTCAAATCACAACAACGACTTTTATCAAAGTGTTAAAAACGCTGTTGATGAATACTTCACCCATAATAAATTAAAGAAAACAGGCAATTGGAGATTATACAGCAAAACGATCATCCTTACCCTTGTTGCAGCAGGAATATACCTTGCGCTTATGTTCAATTTGGTGAACGGATGGGTTGCGCTGGGCATGAGCATGCTGATGGGGTTCATACTGGCATCCATTGGTTTTTGTGTGATGCACGATGCCAACCATGGCAGCTATTCAACAAAATCCAGGTTGAATGATTTTCTCGGGCTCAGCCTGAATGCCATGGGGGGAAGTTCGTTCTTCTGGAAACAGAAACACAATATCATTCATCATACCTACACCAATGTTGATGGTGTGGACGATGATATTGCCAAAAGCCCGATCATTCGTCAATGCGAATCACAAAAATGGGTGCCTGCTCATAAGGTACAGTACCTGTACCTGGTGCCTGTTTATTCTCTTTCTGTAATATTCTGGGTATTCATCATGGACTTTGCCAAATACTTCTCACATAAAATATACACTACCCCCGCCTGGAAAATGAATGCCCGGAACCATATCATATTCTGGGCCACAAAGGTCCTGTACGTGTTTTTTTATATTGTACTGCCGATAATGGTTTGGGGATTTTTGCCCTGGCTTATAGGCTACATGTCGCTGAATGCTGTGATGGGATTAACGCTCTCGCTGGTATTCCAACTGGCTCATGTGGTGGAGAACACTGAATTTGAATACGTGCCCCTCGATACGACCAAGCACATCGAAACAGCCTGGGCCGAACACCAGGTGAAGACCACTTCAAATTTTGCGATGAACAATCCTGTGATTTCCTGGTTTGTTGGCGGACTCAATTTCCAGATAGAACATCATCTGTTCCCAAGGGTAAGTCACGTACATTATCCTGCCATCAGCAAGATCGTAATACAGAAATGTAAAGAATTCAACCTGCCGTATAACAAATACGATACTTTGTTCGAAGCACTTGCTTCCCATTTCCGGATGATGAAGTACCTGGGTAAAAAACCACAAATAGTACTTGAACAGGTGCAGGCGGCCTGAGATCAGGGTTTGTATTTTGCCTCCTGGAAAATGGTCTCTGGGTCTGTTCCCATCATTTTTTGTAGACTTAATTCCGG
This sequence comes from uncultured Ferruginibacter sp., assembly GCA_964645235.1. GTDB lineage: Bacteria > Bacteroidota > Bacteroidia > Chitinophagales > Chitinophagaceae > Ferruginibacter. Next base: position 11,250 of record CAZYAT010000005.1, read on the forward strand.
GTTTTGCCGCATGAATTTCTTTACGATCTGCCATCCCGCAAAGCTGCCGATATTCCCCGGTGCTGCTTCGCCAAGCTCCTGGGTTTTGGGACCTTCTGCTATATAGTTTTTGATGATGTTATTATCAAGGGTCTGTAAAAAATTGTTCTGGGCAAAAAGCGCCCACACTGCCCGTTCGTGTTCATAGGTTGCTTTCAACTGTTCTCTTGTATAACCGATCAGTTTATATTCCTCGGTATCCGGGAGCAATTTACTCAACGCAAAAAGGCGTTTACCTTTTTCAACCATCTGCAAAACCAGGGTCTTGTCTTCCATTTTCTCCGGGAATAGGCGGTCTATGATATTCTTCATGCAGTTCACGGTAATATAACCGGGTGTAAAACGGCGGCTGATATAATCCGGATAGGTTTCCTGCACCATGGCCGAGCGATACAATGAAAAATCCCCGCCAAGGTGATGCTGTAAGCCTACAATGATCTCGTCGTCGGAAAGAATATCTCCATATCCGTCCAGCGGGCCGATGTAAGTGACGATCTTTTTCGGAGCGTTATAAGCAGGGAAATAATATTTCACGAACTGCAGTGCATTGGCGATCTCTTTTTCATAACTGCCAAAATCTTTAAAAACCACCTGGGCCGTATCATAAACATGACGGTAGGCCTGCAGGAAACCTTTTACATAACTGGCTGTGCTGTCTGCCGGCCATTGCGGATCGCAGTTCAAAATGGTGCCAAGAAAATTCTCCGTAAAGTCGGGGTATTTAGATCGCAGCAGGGCAAGGCCCTCGGCCATATTTAGGGTATCCAGCGAAAATAATTTCTGATCGAACCGTACAGTTACAAGTTCTATTTTGATGTTGGAAACGTCCGGGGCCTTATCGGCACTGTTGCATGAAGAGAGGATCAGAGACAGGCAAAATACTCCAATAAGTATTCTCATTTACTTGGTTTAACTTTACAAATAAATAAATTCATTTCTAAACGCAAAGTTAAGCTCCTTCGGGTTTTTGGTTATGAAGATTTTCCTGGCACAGCAAAATTATCACATCGGCAACTTTGAGAGCAACACTGAAAAGATCATTGATGCGATCGGGGAAGCAAAGAAACAGAGGGGGGATCTCATCGTCTTTAGTGAATTGAGCGTGTGTGGTTATGCCCCTCGTGATTTTCTTGAGTTCGATGATTTCATCAGTAAAAGCTATGCAGCCATTGAAGCGATAAAAGAGCATGCCGACACCATCGGTGTATTCATTGGGGCGCCAGACAGGAACCCGGTCAAGGAAGGGAAAGATCTTTTCAACGCAGCTTACTTTCTTTATGAAAAAGAAATAAAGGGCATTGCTCATAAGACCTGCCTGCCCAACTACGATGTATTTGATGAGTACCGTTATTTTGAACCAGCGTACGATTGGAAGGTAATGGAGTTCAAAGGGAAAAGGCTGGCCGTGACCATTTGCGAGGACATCTGGAACCTCGGCGATAATCCTATGTACCGGATCTGCCCGATGGATGAGCTGATGAAACAGCAGCCGGATGTGATGATCAACCTGTCGGCATCGCCATTTGATTATACCCATGATGAAGACCGTAAGGCTACGATCAAATCGAATGTTCTTAAATACAAATTGCCTCTTTTCTACTGTAATGCGGTGGGGAGCCAGACAGAGATCGTTTTTGACGGAACCTCCCTTGTTTTTGATAAGGATGCCAACCTTTGCGGGCAACTTCCCTCATTCCTGTCTTCGCTGCAGGCATTTATCCTCAACGACGATGGTACGATCGATGCTCCGGTACTGGAGCCGGCCAGCCGTGTACCCGATAAAGAACTTAACCCAACAGGCTTGGAAGAAGACCTGAACATTGCACAGGTGCACGATGCGATCGTGATGGGCATCCGTGATTATTTTACCAAAATGGGCTTTACAAAGGCGATCCTGGGAAGCAGTGGTGGGGTTGACAGCGCCGTTACCCTGGCCCTTGCCTGTACGGCATTGGGTAAAGAGAATGTAAAGGCCGTACTGATGCCTTCGCAATATTCTACCGGGCATTCGGTAGATGATGCCGAACTGCTGAGCAGACGCCTGGGCAATCCCTACGAGATCATTCCAATAAAGAATATCTACAATAGTTTCCTTACCGAATTGAAACCTGTTTTTAAAGATTTGCCCTTCGGCATCGCAGAAGAAAATATACAAAGCCGTACAAGGGGAAATTTATTGATGGCGATTGCCAATAAGTTCGGGTACATTTTACTCAATACCTCAAACAAAAGCGAACTGGCCACCGGTTATGGAACACTTTATGGCGATATGGCCGGCGGGTTGGGCGTATTGGGAGACTGTTATAAAATGCAGGTATATGCACTTGCCAGGTACATCAACCGGGAAGAAGAGATCATACCCGGAAATATCATCACCAAAGCGCCGAGTGCGGAACTAAGACCAGGGCAAAAAGATTCTGATTCCTTACCCGACTATTCCATCCTTGATAAGATATTATACCAGTACATTGAGCGGAGGCAGGGTCCAAAGGAGATCAAGGCACAGGGATTTGATGCATCGCTGGTGGACCGTGTGTTGAAGATGGTGAACATAAACGAATATAAACGCAACCAGTTTTGCCCGATCATCCGCATTTCACCCAAGGCTTTTGGTGTGGGCAGAAGAATACCCATCGTGGGAAAATACCTCAGCTGATCATATTTTTTCAACCACCACAGCCGATCCGTATGCAAGGACTTCTGTTACACCATTCATGACCTCGTTGGCATCGTACCGCATATTGATGATAGCGTTTGCTCCACGTTCATTGGCATGTTGCAACATCAGCTGATAGGCCTCCTCTCTCGTCTTTTCACACAATTCCGCATAAATAGAGATCTTGCCACCGAACAAGGTTTGAAATCCACCCGCAATATTTCCCAGCAGGCTCCGGCTCCTGACCGTAATACCACGGACGATCCCAAGGTGATTGGTTACGCGGTACCCCTCGAGTGTGTTAGATGTGGTGATGAGCTGTTGATTTACCATGACGAAAATTTTAGCTGAAGTTAAAACCATTTTAACAAAGTTTTTCTCCACTCCTCAAAACGGCAAAATATTTGTTTAGCCATAGTTCGTACTTTGCAACCTCACCTGGCCCACCTTATTAAGAGTGGGCTATATGTAAATATGATATAGCATATGGCGCAAACATCTGAAGACATCCGGCTGCTGAATGAAAAGATAAACCATGCATCCGGTTTTGTTACACGTATCAACGATGAACTGGGTAAAGTGATCGTCGGCCAGCAATCCATGATCGAACGGTTGCTGATCGGCTTATTGAGCAACGGGCATGTGTTGCTGGAGGGGGTGCCCGGCCTTGCAAAAACACTGGCCATAAAGTCCTTATCGCAAGCAGTGCATGCTGCCTTCAGCCGCATACAGTTCACTCCCGACCTGTTGCCGGCAGATGTGATCGGAACCATGATCTATAACCAGTCGAAGAATGAATTTGTGGTCCGTAAAGGCCCTATCTTTTCCAATTTCATCCTGGCCGACGAGATCAACCGGGCGCCGGCAAAAGTCCAGAGTGCTCTGCTTGAGGCCATGCAGGAACGCCAGGTGACGATCGGTGAAACGACCTATAAGTTGCCTGAACCATTTTTGGTACTGGCTACACAAAACCCCATCGAGCAGGAGGGAACCTATCCATTACCCGAGGCACAGGTAGACCGTTTTATGCTGAAAGTGGTGGTGGATTACCCATCTAAGCCGGAAGAACAGATGATCATTCGGCAAAACACGCTGGGCTTGAGCATGCCTGCCATCAACCCCGTCGCCTCCACCAGCGAGATCCTCACTGCAAAAGAACTTGTCCGCCAGGTATACATGGATGAGAAGGTGGAGAATTATATACTCGATATCGTGTTCGCTACCCGTTTCCCGGAAAAATACAATTTACCAAAGCTGAAGCCGCTTATAGGTTTCGGTGGATCACCAAGGGCCAGCATCAACCTGGCATTGGCTGCCAAAGCATATGCCTTCCTGAACAGCAGGGCATACGTTATCCCCGAAGATGTAAGGGGTATCTGTAAGGATGTGCTTCGCCACCGGATCGGACTCACCTATGAGGCGGAAGCTGAAAACATAAATGTGGAACAGGTGATCAATGAAATTTTAAGAGTTGTGAATGTGCCATAATGTTAACTACAGAAGAGATATTAAAAAAGGTAAGGGAGCTTGAAATAAAAAGCAAGAAGATCACCACGCATTTATTTACGGGGGAATATCACTCTGCGTTCAAGGGAAAGGGAATGAGCTTCCGGGAAGTGAGGGAATATGCTGCAGGGGACGATGTGCGGTTCATCGACTGGAACGTGAGTGCTCGTTTCAGCCACCCGTTCACCAAGGTGTTTGAAGAGGAAAGGGAGCTTACGGTAATGCTTCTTATTGATACCAGTGCCAGCAACCTCTTTGGAACAGTAGCAAAGCAGAAAAGAGAACTGATCACTGAAATAGCAGCCGTGCTCACTTTCAGCGCCATCAGCAATAACGATAAAGTAGGCGTCATCTTCTTCAGCGATAAGGTGGAAAAATACATAGCCCCTAAAAAGGGCAGGCAGCATGCCCTATATATCGTCAGGGAACTGCTGACCATGGATGCAACAAAGAAAAGTACGGACCTGGACGGGGCCATCAAATTCTTCAGCCGCTCGGTAAAGCAGCGGAGCATTGCTTTTATCCTGAGCGATTTCATTGCTGCCGGTTACGACGACGATCTGAAAGTGATCGGTAATAAGCATGATGTGATCGGTATACGAGTTTACGATAAAATGGATATGCAGCTGCCCGAAGCGGGATTATTGCAGGTACAGGATGCCGAAACAGGCAAGGTAAAATGGATAGACAGCAGCAGTGCCCTGGTCAGGTATAATTACCAGCAGCATTTCATGCAGCAGAGCGAGGCAAGTAAAAATTATTTCAGGAAAGCGGGGGCAGAGTTATTACACGTTCGTACCGACGACGATTACGTGAAGATCCTGCAGAAATTTTTCATCAAACGAAGCTGATAGGATAGAACATGCCGAAAGGAAATATTAAAAGAAGGTGCCTGTTACTGGCTGGATTAATGATCTGCTTTTCTTTCCTTGTTCATCCGGGCTATGGCCAGCAGGTGCAGACCATCACCGACAAAAAGGACATCCTCATCGGCGAGCAGTTCAGGATAAAGTTCAGGGCGGATTTTGCAACCGGCTCCTGCATGGCCACCTGGCCCGCACTGCCCGACTCGATCCCCCACTTTGATATTATCGATAAAGGGAAGCTCGACTCTGTTCAGGAAAGCGGCAATACTGTTTTGGAGCAGACGATCATTCTTACCAGTTTTGATTCCGGCAGGTGGACCTTTCCTTCTTTTCCTGTCAACCTCAACCCGGTCAGGGACGACACTACATTTCATTTACTGACCGATTCCCTTGCTATCAACGTTTCTTATTCACCTGCCGATACATCAAGCCAGCTCCGCGATATCAAGCCGCTTATGCAGGTATCTGTTACAAATTATACCTGGTATTATGTCATTGGTGGCGCCCTGCTGTTATTGCTTGTCTTGTTTTTAGTTTACCGGTATTTTAAAAGGGGCCGGAAAGAAAGACCTTCGGCGCCTGTATCTAAGTTATCGCCATTCGATGAGGCAATGAAGGCACTGAACGAACTTGGGCAGCTCGATCTGCAGGATGGACCTTCGGTAAAACTTTATCATACCAGGCTGGCAGATATCTTCCGGCAGTACCTCAGCAGGAAACAACAAAAGAGCCTGCTTACAAAGACCACCAGTGACATATTGGTACGGATGAGCGAGCATGGCATGCCTGCTGGGCACATCTCCGATCTTGCCACGGCCCTGCGTTGCACGGATGCGGTGAAATTTGCCAAGTACCTGCCGGATACGATCGAGTCGCAGGACTGTTTGCAAAGGATAAAAGCAACCATCGACCTGGTTGAGCATCAAAATACCACCATTAAACAATAGGCAATTGCTGTTCAGTTATCTTGAAAATATCAGTTTTGGCCAGCCCTGGTTCTTTACATTGCTTCTTGCAGTGCCTGTGATCATTTACTGGTATGTTAGTAGGAACGGCAGAACCCAGGGTGCCATCATCATTTCGGATACTTCTGCGCAGGGACTTTCCTCCTGGAAAAGCAGTTTGCGCCACCTGCCTTTCTTATTGCGGTTGCTTGCGCTCATTTTCATTGTAATTGCACTGGCACGGCCTCATACGAGTTATGAAGAGCAGAATGTGGAAGGGGAAGGTGTGGATATTGTATTATGCATCGACGTAAGCGGCAGTATGACCGCCCAGGACCTAACACCGAACCGGCTGGAGGCAGCAAAGAAAGTGGCTATTGATTTTGTGAACAGGCGCCTTACGGACCGCATCGGCATCGTAATTTTTTCAGGGGAGAGTTTCACCCAATGTCCCATCACCACAGATCACCGTGTACTGGTATCGGCCATTGAAAATATCCGCAACGGGTTACTGGAAGACGGTACAGCGATCGGTTCAGGGCTGGGGACTGGGGTTGACAGGCTGCGCAGCAGTAAAATAAAAAGCAAAATCATCGTCCTGCTGACCGACGGCGAAAACAATGGTGGATTGATCGATCCCCAAACTGCCAAAGAGATCGCTAAGGCATTCGGTATAAAAGTATATACGATTGGTGTTGGTACCGATGGCTATGCGCCTCAGCCTGTGAACACACCGATGGGTGTGGTGATGCAGCAGGGCAAGGTTTCGATCGACGAAAAATTATTAAAAGAGATCGCCGCTGAAACCGGGGGTAAATATTTCAGGGCAAAAGACAATGAAGGCCTGGCCAGTATTTATGAGGAGATCGACCAGCTGGAAAAATCAAAAGTGGAGATCAGTACACGTACCCGCTATACCGAAAAATTCTTTCCCTTCGTAATGGCTGCATTGGCCTTTCTGTTAGTTGAACTGGTATTGAAACTTACTGTGTTCCGGAAATTCCCATAGCGGCCTTCCGTGCATGCTTCTTAATGAATAGTCATTATTCCTGGCGTCTGCCGGCAGGTTCGCCCGAAATCGTGATATTTGCTTTCTATGATCGCTACGGTTTATAAAAGTACGGGAAGCTGGTATACTGTAAAAGACGGAACAGGCAGGCAGTTCAATGCACGCATACCTGGAAAATTCAAGATCGATGGGCTTACCAGTACCAACCCGGTAGCCGTTGGCGACCACGTGAATATTGAAATGGAGAATGAAGTAGAAGACTCGGTAATTATTACTTCCATCCAGGACAGGAGTAATTATATAAACCGCACCTCACCCGCCAACAAATACCAGCACCATATCATCGCTTCGAACCTCGACCAATCGCTGTTGTTTGCCACATTGAAAGAACCCAAAACGTCCCAGGGTTTCATTGACCGGTTTCTCGTGGCCTGCGAGGCCTATCATGTTCCGGCTGTGGTCGTTTTCAATAAGGCAGATCTGTATAAAAAGAAAGAGCAGGATAAATTTGCCGAATTAAAAAGTATGTACGAATCGATCGGGTATAAAGTGATGCTTACCAGCGTTGAGACAGGTGAGGGGGTGGAGCAGGTTAAAGCATTGCTGAAAGACAAGGTTACTTTATTGAGTGGTCATTCGGGGGTAGGTAAGTCATCGTTCATAAATAAAGTGTTCCCTGAATTGAAACTGAAAACGCAGGATGTGAGCGGCTGGAGTGGTAAGGGCCTGCATACTACTACTTTTGCAGAGATGTTCGACCTTCCGGGAGGAGGGAGGGTCATTGATACGCCGGGGATCAGGGAGCTGGGTCTGGTGGATATTTCAAAGCAGGAGCTGTCGCATTATTTCCCGGAAATGAAAGTGCTGATCAATAATTGCCAGTTCAATAATTGTTTACACATCAATGAGCCGGGTTGTGGGGTAAAGGAGGCGGTAGCAGAAGGGGCCGTTCACATAGAACGGTACATCAGTTACTGCAATATCCTTGATTCGATCGATGGGAAGGATTATTGATCAATAGGCACGGTGTTCCAGGAAATGAGCCACTTCCATCACCACATTGTTGTTCTTCGCATGACTCTTCCTTTGCTGGGGATAGATGCTTACGCCATTGAAGATGTTATAGTGCAGCGTTAGGAATTGGCCGCGGTACTGGAAATCCCAGTCAAGAGTTTCCGCATCATCAACCTGGTTCAGGAATTTAACCTTGAGATCTTTGGCCAGAGTATTGGCAATGGCATAGAATTTCGAAATTCCGCAATTGTCGTCTATAACGGCTTCTGTACAACCGTTGGTGGTTTTCAGTTCGTAGCACATAGAGGTATAGGTTTTTTAAGATAAAATACTGGATCGTTGGATGACCGGGTTACCTGGTCATTACCTGTTCTCGGTAATACTCTTCCTTCCTTTATACTTGGCCTTCTTTTCAGCTTTAATGGCTTTCTCGTCACCGGCCAGTATCTTTTCGGCTCCTACATTCCTTCCGTTGGTAGGGCAGCCGTATTTTTCCTTCTTGGTGAATATGCGGCTGATAAAACAGCCGTTCAGCATGAAAGAAGCACAGATAAAAAGTAACAGTATCTTTTTCATATTTTAAAGATAACCATTTGTCAATTGATTCAGGTCCCTTCTTTTCCACCTTCACCAGCCTTGAACCACCCACTGTATTTCACGTAATTATTGGCTATACGGTCAATTTCGCCACGGATCAGTTCAGGACTGATATCTTTCACTTTTTTAGCCGGCACCCCTGCATAAATACTACCTGGTTCCACACGGGTATTTTCCAGAACTACAGCTCCGGCAGCGATGATGCTGTTGCTGCCTACTAAGGCATGGTCCATGACAATGGCGCCCATGCCAATGAGCACATTATCCTCTATAACGCAGCCGTGTACGATCGCATTGTGTCCAATACTAACATTATTTCCTATATGTGTACCTGTTTTCTCGTAAGTGCAGTGGATGATGGCACCGTCCTGCACATTCACTTTATTACCCATCCGGATGATGTTCACATCACCCCGTATCACTGCATTGAACCAGGCACTGCACTGGTCGCCCATCACCACATCGCCGACAATGGTGGCATTGGGGGCTATATAGCAATCTTTTCCAAAAATCGGGATGACCCCGTTTACGGGAAGAATTACAGGCATATCCATTTCATTTAGTGAACGGCTAAAGTAAACAGATTTGTTAAAAGGTGATACCAAAAAGTACATACGACTGCAGCTTCCTGCTTTGATCGCTGTACATAGCGCTGAGTTCGAGCGGGCCGATAGGGGTCCGGTATGCGAATGTGAGTGCATAACCGGTAAGTGCACTGCCTCTTGTGGTCTCAGTCACAAAATCCTTCACCAGGCCGTTGACACGGCCAATGAGATAAACATTGTTGATGGGATTATACCGGAGCCCCAGTTGCAGCGCAACAACGCTGGGGGAGTTCATACTTGCTTCCTGCAAACCTGCGAACTTGATCTGGTTTCGGAAACTTCCGTTAATGCCCCCGATGAGAAAGTCATTCAGTGGATTGGTTTTGCTGGTGAGTTTTATGCCGGCCTGCAAGTTGGTGGAGAAATTGAATTTTTTCCCCATCGGTGTAAACAAAGTGCCATCAAAATAAAACCGGCTGTAGTTACCGAAATTGAAATCATTGGGTACGGGCTGGTTATTTTCCAGGCTTGTGATCTTTGAACTGTGGTCGAAGAAATGTGTCAGCTCCAGGCTCATCTTTAGCCCTTTGGTGGGATAAAATATCTGGTTAAGGCTGTTGTATTTGAGGTATACATAACCCTTGAAGTTGGTGAAATTGCCTTTTATTTCAGATGCAGATCGAATGGCCGGGCCGAAATGGATGTATTCGAAGGCCGAACCGATGCCGGCAGCCACTTTATTATTGCCGCTGTTTTGAAAATTCAGGAATAGTTGCGAATAGTTCTGTTTATACGAACCATCCGCTTTAAAATCCTTGTACGAGTTGATCTCCTGATTATCGAGCCTGAAGCCGGTCTGGAAAGCAATGTTTTTGATGCGCCCGAGGTATTGGAGATGCTCTGCCTCGAGCTGGATGCTTTCACCCAGTGATACCGATACCATACTTCTCGAATTGGGGATGAACAGGTCCCGGGAAGTGAGGTTCAGGTTTACGTTGATGCCCCTGAACCGGGTATAATACACTCCCGCCTTCAGGTGAGTGCTGGGATTCTCTTCCACATTAAAAACGATCCTTGCCGTATCCGGACTGCTGTGCTCCAGAGTATAGGTGATATTGCTGTAATAGCGGGAACCATAGGCCCTGCGGATGCTCTTGTTGATCTGCGCTGCCGTGTAACTTTTATGGTCGTCGAAATGCATGAGGTGAGCCAGGAAGATGGCGCTTGTCTTTTTCAGGCCGCTGACTGAGTAACCGGTAATATAAACAATATGATTACTGATGCTGTCGGATTTTTTTTCCTCGCTTACAAAAATGGCATTGATACTATCAGCCAGTTTCTTAAAGACCGGGAACCAGGCCTTACCTGTTTCAATCCCTTCATCAAGGATGATATCGGTACTGGCGAAACTGCCCATGTTGTATTTCTCCATGGGTTGATATATGTAATAATTGGTGAGAGGGATCTCTTCCTTGAAATCCGCGGCTTCTTTGAAGAAAGCCATCTGGAGGATCACATCGATCGGGTTGGATATTTTTTCTTTGGCAGAAAGGCCCATGCTGACATTGCTGCCGATCACAATATCGGCCCCCATTTCTTTTACGTTTTTCACCGGGAAATTCCTTACCACGCCTCCGTCCACCAACTTTTTATCTCCTGCCGAAACGGCCGAGAAGATAGAAGGGATGGCCATCGTGGCCCGTAACGCCGTAGTGATATTGCCTGTGTCAAGTACGACCAGGTTGCCGGTCTCAAGGTCGGTGGCCATGCATTTGAAAGGTATCCGGAACCGGTTGAAGTTACGTATGTCTGAAACATGAAAAAAAAGTTCCGAAAACTTCATGTTCAGTTCCTGGCCTTTGATCACACCTGTTTGCAGTTTGATACGATTGTTCACATAGGGCAGCTCTATGGCAAAACGGCTGTATTGTTCTTTTTCTTCCACCGAGAGTGTTCGCAAGGATATCTGGTTCCCGAATAATTGGTCCCAGTCGATCTCCCGGGCGATCTTTTCAATTTCGTTACCGCTGTAACCAACCGAATACAAAGCGCCTACGATGCCCCCCATACTGGTACCCGTGATGTAATCTATTTTCAGGCCCGCGCTGTCTATGGCTTTTAAAATACCGATATGCGCCAGCCCTTTTGCCCCGCCGCCGCTGAGCGTAAGTCCTATTTTCGGGCGCACTTTATCCTGTGCCGGTGTTTGCGTGGCAAAAATGCAGGTAACTATAAGAGTAAGAAGGTATTTCATACGGTAAATACAAGCCGGGAATCAGGGGTACAAATTACGAACTAACCGCTTTTGTTCCTCTGTTCAAAAGTTAATTATTTACTTTGATGGAAACGGAGCAGACCGGCTTTTAGTTGTGCCGATGTTAACGGCAGATGCCTTTATTTTGCATGGAGCATTCTTTATGACCAACCGACAGCTTTTTTTGAACCATGTAGCGCAAACATCCGAAGCGCCGATCTGCCTTGAGATCGTTAAGGCAGAAGGCTCCCGGCTTTATGATGTGAATGGAAAGGAATACATTGACCTGATCGGTGGTATCAGCGTTTGCAATGTTGGTCACCGGCATCCAAAAGTGACCGGGGCTGTCAGGAAACAACTGGACGCATACATGCATATCATGGTGTATGGGGAGATGATACAAAGCCCGCAGGTGCAATATGCCAAAGCATTGGCCGATCAGCTTCCCCCATCTCTTAACTCCATTTTCTTCACGGCTTCGGGTAGCGAGGCTACGGAAGGAGCCATGAAACTTGCTAAGCGGTTTTCCAACCGGACACAGATCGCTTCTTTCAAAAATTCGTATCACGGCAGTACACAGGGGTCGTTGAGTGTGATGGGCAGCGAATACTGGCGGCAGGCATTCCGGCCTTTATTGCCGGATATCCTGCAGCTGAACTACAATTCGTTCGACGACCTGGAAAACATCACCCATCGGACTGCCTGTGTGATCGCAGAAACGATACAGGCTGAAGCGGGAGTAATATCTCCGCTGGCCGATTGGATGAAAGCCTTGAGGAAAAAATGTGATGAAACAGGAACCTTGCTGGTACTGGATGAAATACAATGCGGTTTTGGCCGCAATGGCTCCTTGTGGGCATTCGAGCAATTTGGAATAGTACCTGATATTCTATTACTCGGAAAGGCCCTGGGGGGAGGTATGCCTTTAGGAGCATTTGTTGCCGACAAAAAAATAATGGACTCGCTTACCCATGACCCCGTGCTTGGCCATATCAATACATTCGGTGGCCACCCTGTTTGTTGTGCGGCCGGCCAGGCAGCCTTTCGGGCATTGCTGGAAGAAGAGCTCATCGGCACGGTAAAGGAAAAAGAGCAATTGTTCCTTGACCTGTTAAAACATCCGCGGATCAAAGGGTTGCGAAGCCGGGGGCTTATGATGGCCGTGGAGTTTGATAACTTTGAAATGAATAAGAGGATCATTGATGCTTTGATCAGCGAGGGGGTGTTCACCGACTGGTTTTTGTTTGCCTCCCATTGCCTGAGGATCGTACCACCACTTACTATCAGCCATGAAGATATAAGGCTGGCATGTAAAAAGATCATAACAGTTCTTGATAAAACCTAACCAGAAAAATATGAAACCTATCCGTACCCTTGGCCTGTGGTTGCTTCTTCTTCTTTTCTGTATCCCTGCTACGGCACAGGTGAACAACCCCTCCACCTTCCTTTGGCGCATCAGTGGTAATAAACTTACCAGGCCTTCTTACCTGTATGGCACCATGCACCTCCAGGACCGGCGCTTGTTCTATTTCGGCGACTCACTTTACAATGCGCTGGAAAAAACAGAAGGGTTTGCCATGGAGATCAACCCGGACGAGATGATGGATAGTCTGTTCAAGTCGATGGAACGGAAAGACACCAGCGCCCTATTGCGAAAGATATTGTCGGATGCGGAATTCAAGCGGCTGGCGAAAAAGCTGGAAAAGAAACTGAACATGCCGGCTGATAAGATAACAGTAAAAAAGCTCGCTGAGGAAAAAAGGAAATTGCAGAAACCAACGGTGAAAAAAGATGATATGCCTACCATCATGGACCTGTATTTGTTTTCCCTGGCCAAAAAAATGGGCAAGCATACCGGCGGTATAGAAGACCTGGCAGACCAGTTCGGAATTCTTGATGAATTGGGCACCTTCAAAATAGATGACTTCCTTAAGCAGGACTCCAGCGAACATCAGCGATATACGGAATGGATGATAAATACCTATTCCAAACGGGATCTGAATGCGATCCATAAGTTGATAGACAATGAGGCAAAAAGTGAGTTCCAGGATATTTTACTTGTTAAAAGGAATATCAAAATGGCGGCCCGGATGGATAGCCTCTCAGGGATACGAAGCAGTTTCTTTGCGGTCGGTGCGGCCCATCTTCCGGGCGACAGCGGCGTCATCACTCTTTTAAGGCAACGGGGGTTTACGGTGGACCCGGTTTTTTCGTCGGCTTATATCGCACCTGAAGAATACAAATATTCTGCAAAAGAGACTCCCTGGATCAAGATAGAAGATGCAAATAAAATGTGCTGGGTAGAGATGCCCGGTGAACCGAGCTCGGTGAATGCGCTGGAAGGGCTGCCAATGAAAATGTATATTGATCTTTCCGAAATGAAGGTATATGGAGTGGCCGTAGCTGCGCTTACCAGTGAAGACCTAAAGGCGGAGAAAATATTTGACCGGATCATGAAAAACTATGAAAAGCAAAACCTTGAAGTGACACAGGTGAAGGATGTGGAATACCAGTCTGCAAAAGGAATTGAGTTTGTTGCGACACAGGGGAAGGATTACGAATTCAGGGCTAGGTTGCTCATACGGGAGAATAAGTTGTTCATGGTCATCTTTGGTGCGCAGCAGCACAGTGACCTTACCGGTGAAGATGCGGAGCGGTATTTGAAGTCACTGGCTTTTAACGAGTCTAACATTGTGGCAGACAAAGATCACAATTGGGAAGTATTCACCAATTCTAAAAATGCATTCAGCGTGGCCATGCCTGGAAAGGTGATAGAGGGTTTTGAACCCGGCGAAGACGGTGCCATGTACGATAAATACACTTCTGTTGATTACAGCGACGGCTCTTATTATATGATAATGGTGATCGATACCAAGCCAGGTTATTTCATAGAAAACGACAGTAGTTATTTTGAGGATTATAAGCACAACCTCGAAAAACTCACAAAAAGGGATCTGAAAGAATTCTCGATGATTGATTTCAAAAAAAGCAGCGCCTGTCATTTTGTTGCTATCCAGCAATTGGAGAACAAGGAATTTGCACTTGAAGGGTACCTGATACGCAGGGGCAACCGCACGTACCTGCCGATGGTGGCGATGGCAAAAGAACGGGAAGGTTTTCCGCAGGTAACTAGGTTCTTTCGTTCCTTTACTCCGCTTGCATATGAGAAACACCCGTGGAAGGAACAACCGATTGGCGAAACAGGCCTCAGCACCAGCGTACCGGGGCCGTTTATTAAAGAAGTGGAAGACACTACCGGATATTTCTTCAATAAACGGACATCGAAATACCATGTGCAGGATAAAGCCAGTGCAGTCTCCTATTCCGTAGAAGCAGAGTATTTTCCTTCCTTTTACTGGAGCGTAAGCGACAGCAGTTTTTTCAGGGATGCAGCAGACGGGTATAAGAAATATACCGACTCCATGCTCTCTTATTCGTATACATCGCACCCATTTAAAAGAGCCGATTTCACCCTTCGTTCGCCCCGACAGGCATTTCACAAGAAGTTCTCAATGATCCTGAACGGTGACACATTATATACGTTCTATAATTTCCAGCACGAAGAAATATTGAATGACCCGGGTTCCAGGGATTTCTTTTCGAATATAAAGATCCTTAAACCGGTACCGACCAACCTGTTTACCAGCAAGGCAAAGGAGTTGTTGAAGGCCTTGCAAAGTTCAGACAGTGCCGTCGTGGGGGAGGCAAGAAATTCTCTGGAAAAAGTAGCCTTTGCAAAAGAAGACCTTCCTGTTTTGTTAGACGCATTGATATGGAACTACCCTAAGAACGATAATGAATACCGTACCATAAATGATATCCTTGCCGATAAGGCGAAAGCAATAAGGGACAGCAGCGTGGTCGATTTTGTTCAAAAGAACTATGCGGGTGTCAGCGATTCGACCGATCTGCCAATAATCCTGCTTGAACTGCTGGCCGGAGACCAAACCCAGCGTTCAGCCATGCTGGTTAAAGACCTACTCCTTAAAAAAACACCCCTGAAGGGGTCAATGTTCAGGTTGGTCAACACACTTTCCGATTCACTTGAACTGCTGAAAGATTTTTTCCCGGCAGTGACGGCATTATATAACGATACCATTTGCGGCCCGGCCATGATCGAGATCGGGAATATGCTGCTGGATAGTAACCTGGCAGGTAAAACAGAGGTTCTGCAAAATGAGAATAAGATCTATGAGATCGCCCAATGGCAATACGATATGCTGCGTAAAGATAAAGACGGATATGCGGCCTATAACCAGGAACTCCTTTCTATACTTGGGAAATTGAATACAGCAAAGGGGAATGCCTGGCTGGCGAAATTTGTTGCTCTCCCCGCTATGTGGGTGAAACAAAATGCGATCATTGAATTGCTGAGGAATAAACAGCCTGTTGCCAATTGGGAGATCAGGAAATTCGCTTCCAATAAAGAATGGCGGACCGGGTTCTATACGTCGTTGAAGGAGATCAATCGTACCGATCTTTTCCCCCATGAATTCTATTCGCAACAGAAATTCGCAGAAAGTTACCTATACGAGCTGGTGAGCAGTTATTATGAAGTGGACATCAAGACAATGAAACCGGTAACGGAGAAAACCGCGGAGGTAAACGGAAAACTTAAACGCTATTATATCTACCGGGTAGTGATAAATGATGAGGAGGACAAAACAGAACGGTTTGCTGTATGCGGGGCATTCGATCCCGACAAGGCCATTGCAGAAGTAGGTGAAGATGACCAGGATGTGTTTCTTAACTATGATGAAGCGTTCTCCATGTCTTCGGTCGATGAGATGTTTAATAAGTACATAGAAGAAAAGAAGAAAAACAAGAACAAAGAATAGATTCTTTAACGCGGATGATAGATCTGTTCGGCATGTTTATAAACTTCAGCTTTGTCCAGTGTCATCCGTTTGGTCTGCTGTTTAAGGTACAGTTCCACCTGGTCGTCATAATGTTTATTGCCGGGTTTGGCACTGGCCCCATACATATTGATGGTTTCGATCTTTGGTAAACCATCCCTGCTAAAACGAACGAACATGATCAGGCCGTCGCCGCCGATCGATTTCAGTTTACCGGCTGCCCAGGGTTCGGTCCATTGCGGAGAAAGCAGATCGGGGAAACCCCACAGCGGCCAGTTCTTATCACCCCTGACCAATCGTTGGATATCGCCCAGGGCAAGATCGTTCGTGCCGAAATTGGTCTGCATATAATTATGCACGTACGTAAATGTTTCAACCGCTTCGGCTTTTGTTATCCGCCTCGGAGGCTGACCCTGCAATTTCTTTTTCAGATACTCGTAAGTGAGCAGGAAGATCGCCGCTCCTTTGCTGTCGGCATCGCCTCGCCTGTCCCAATTCTTTAAGGTGGTTATCAATGGAGCCAGTTCCGGATGTTCAGCCGGGCTCAACAACAACATGGAATCGATCCTGTAGGGATATTGCAGTTCGGCCGGCAATTGCTTATCGAATTTTATGAGCCTGAAGCGTTCATAGCTCAGTTTTTCCTGTTGGGGGAATAGTTCAAGGAATCGAACACTCCTGTTAAGATGGTATTGTTCCCAGCCGTCGGCTTTAGCAAATGCAGAGGATTTCAAATTGTCGGAAGAGGATGTAGCTAGGAACGGGGAGTGGTTGGTGTTGAACAGGAACCCGCTTTTCGGATTGACGTATTGCGGCAGGTCTTTTTCAGGCCTGAACCGGGTCCAGAGTGTTTTTGAGGTATTGCCCGGCAGGGTTCGTTTCCAATTATAGTTCAGGGATGCATCACGGACCGGCATCATGGCATTGCTGATGTAAAAGATCGTATCATACCTGTCGGCATACATGATATTGAACATGCTCAGTTCCTGCTTGCTGATGGCAGTGTAGAACTCGTCAAAATTCTTTGCCTTGTCCATCTCATACCATTGCTGCAATACTCCTATCCTCATGTTGGCGCCCAACCGGATGGAAAAGAAACCTTGTTTATTTTTCATGGTGGCCCCGTACCTGCTCCAGTAGATATTTCTTTTGACGGTAAGTGGTATGCCTTTTATTTTTAGTTTAATCGTTCGTACTTCCAGGTCGACCCATTGCCCATCGAATTTGTATTGTAGAGGGTTGGCAGGATTCATTTCCAGTTGGTATTCATCCAAGCGGTCGCAATAGTTCACAGTATGGGCCCAGCCCAGGTTTTCATTCACCCCATGCAGTATGCAGGGGGCACCGGCCAGGAGGCCGCCCGTGATGTTAAGCCCCTCTTCGCTGCAAATATGTGCTTCGTAAAATGCCTGTGAACCCGTGTTGGGTTGATGGGCGTTGATGAAAAGGAAGGTTTCGCCGCTGGATGTTTTGGATGCGTTCACTGCAGCTGCATTGCTGCCTTTATTGTTCAGTTCAGGCGATTCCCATTCGCTGTTATTAAAAATGCGCAGAAGCGCCTGGTCGGCCCCATTGAAAATGGTAAGTGCAAATACAGCTGAGGAAACATATTCTTTCAGAGTAACCGGGAATAATTTCGGGTGCAAAACTTCTTCGGGATGTTTTTTTGCATAATCGTTCAGTCCCTGCACGTAGCCGGTGATCAGTTTGATGAAGGCAGGACTTAAGGTGTTCCATTTTTCTTCGGTGATCTCCCTGCAGCGGAACAAGGCGAATGCATAATCGCCGGCAGCCCCTTTCTTACCTTGCACCCGGGCCATAAGATTTTTAGTAGGCAAGAGCACTTCCTGCATGCTCGAAAAATCGTCTTCGGCAGCAGCCCAGGCAAGTCCGTACGCCACTTCTGCATCTGTTTTCGCAAAAATGTGGGGTATGCCAAAACTATCACGTACGATCTCTACCGCATCCGGGTTGATGGATGTTTGTGAAAAGGAAAGGAAGGACGAAAAAAGGCCGAGTGCAGCCAATGTGATCCGTTTCATTGTTCAGTTCAGGCTAAGTGAGTAATACTGTTTATGGAGGAAGTAAAGATAAAAGTAAAATCAGCAACTTCCATGCAGGGTCACATACTAAGGAGTTCCTGCTCAAGCCGGTCGAAATTTTCTTCGTTTTTTTCGGGGGCGAAGGGTTTTATTTTGTTGCATTCTTCTGCGCTAGCGAACAACATCCTGAAAACGAGCAGGGTTTTGTTTCCGGGCATTTCTTCGAATGTTGCCTGTATGCGGAACAGTGGTTTCGAAATGCGGTTCCAGCAGATGAATTCCGGTTTCCGTATCTGCAGGAACTCGACCTCGTTCACATAATTCCCTTTTTCGGGGCCATGCATTACAAAACGCCATTTCCCGCCTTCCCGGAAATCAAATTCATTGAATGTATTGGTAAATCCTTTAGGACCCCACCAGTTCTTCAGGTGTCCCGGTTCGGCCCATGCAGCAAATACTTTTTCCCTGCCGGCGTTGAATACCCGGGAAGAAACAATTTCACGATCGGATTGGCTGCCGCGTTGCCCGGTTTGTTTATTCATGCTTTATGGTATCCAACGATCTTGACGAAGTAGCGCCGGGTGGAGGAG
>CAZYAT010000005.1:30267-127577 GCA_964645235.1 uncultured Ferruginibacter sp.
CACCTATGCCCTGGTTGCCCGTGTGGCGGGTTCATACCGGGGGCGGTAGCGGCAGTTTGTTGGGCAACGGGTTGTGCATTGATGGTAGCAGGCTGAGCACTTACCGTAGCCGGCACTGTTTTTATGCCGGTGCCCTGGTTAACAGGTTGGGGGAGGGTGGCATTTGCTCCCGAAGGCATGGCTGCTTGTGTAGCGGCGGGTTGTGGAATCGAGGCATTGCTGTCGGGTTTCTGGGCAGCCTTGCTTTCCGCAGCTGCTTTCATCAGGTCTTTGTCTACATAGTCTTCATTACCGCTGCCGCCGCAAGAGAGAATGGCAGTGCAAAAGAAAATGGCTGCTGTATGTACAATTATTTTCATGCCTTATTTTTTTGGATACACAAAATACGCTTGTTTACCGGAAATTCAATGATACAAAGGGATCAGGTTTTTTTAAGATTCATATAGTGGTCCTTCAGCTTTTTATCCATTTTTTCAATGGAATAGCGCAATAAGGTACGGGGCATTGTGGCTGCATGTTTATCCAGGAACGACTTTAGTTTCTGCTTGTCTTTATCACCGGCAAAACGAAGCATCCAGCCTGTGGCCTTATGAATGAGATCTTCTTTATCTTTTACGAGCAATTCGGCGATCGTGAATGTATCTTCTGTTTCCCCCTGCCGGATGAAATAACAGTTGCTGAGGATCGCTGTCCTTCTTTCCCACATGTTTTTTGAACGGGCGAGTTTGTACAGCGGCGATCTCGATTTGTCAAACAGGTAAGAACCGGTCATGTACAGGCAACCCAGGTCAACCAGGTCCCAATTATTCACCCGATCGTGGCGGCGCATGTAAAGCTTATACATTTCTTCCAGTCTTCCGGGTGCGATCTTTTTATTCCTCGATTCCTTGTCCATGATACTGATGGCACCCGCCCTTGCTTCATGAATAGGGCTTTCCAGCAGTTTTTCCAGTTCCTTTACCGGCATGCCGGCAAATTCTTTGGCAAGTACAAAGAGGTTTCCCATTTTTACCCCTATGAATTTATCACCGGCTGCATATTCGCCTTCATCTGATTTAAAATAACGCTGTATCTTCTTCAGCTCTGCATCCGACCGCAATGCGTTCAGCCGTTCCATGAATTCTTTTGCGGTAACCGTATTTTTTGTTTTAACTGTGTTTGTCATGATGGTCTTTTTTTGCAAGCAACTAAAATTACTGAAACTATTTACGGCTATCCGTAAATAAAGATCCCGGTAAGTACTTACCGGGATCTGGTTCATTGGCCCGTTGCCTTATCAACCTATCTCTGCAAAATACCTGTGGAAATACGGGATGGTTTCGATGCCTTTGTAATAATTCTCGATATTATATTTTTCATTCGGACTGTGCAGGTTGTCATTGTCCAAACCAAAGCCCATAAAGATAATTTTGATACCCAGTTCCCTTTCAAGGATCGAGCAGATGGGAATACTGCCGCCGCCACGAACCGGGATGGGCTGCTTGCCGAAAGTGGTCTCCACTGCTTTGGCTGCTGCCCTGTATCCTTTGCTGTCTATCGGGGTCATGTATGGTTCTCCGCCGTGGTGTTCGAATGCATTTACGGTCACACAAGAAGGAGCGATGGAACGGAAATAGTTAAGCAGCATTTCGGTCATTTTGTGAGAGAACTGATTGGGGACCAGCCTGGCCGAGATCTTTGCAGTTGCTTTTGAGGGAAGAACGGTTTTAGCGCCTTCTCCCTGGTAGCCGCCCCAGATGCCATTTACTTCAATAGTAGGGCGTATCCCGGTGCGTTCGTATGTAGTGTAACCTTTCTCTCCCCAGAGCTCTTTTACCCCCAGGTCTTTTTTATACTCATTATCATTATAAGGGGCTTTGTTGATAAGGGCCCTTTCTTCCGGCCCCGCCACTACCACATCATCATAGAACCCCGGGATGGTGATATGGTTGTTCTCATCGTGGCAGGAGGCGATCATCTTTGCGAGGATGGTGATCGGGTTGGCTACGGCGCCGCCATAGGTCCCGCTGTGCAGGTCACGGTTTGCAGCCGTTACTTCAACTTCGATATAACTAAGCCCACGTACACCGGTATCGAGTGAAGGGTTTTCCATGCTCAGCATCGAACTGTCGCTGATCAGTATCACATCTGCTTTCAACAGGTCTTTATGGGCCGCCACAAATTTTCCCAGGTTGGGTGAACCCACCTCTTCCTCCCCTTCGATCAGGAATTTGATATTCGTGGTCATGGAATTTGTTTTGGTAAGGATCTCCAATGCCTTTACATGCATGTAGAATTGGCCCTTGTCGTCGGCACTGCCGCGGGCAAATACCTTTCCGTCTTTTATGACCGGGTCGAAAGGTCCGCTGTGCCAAAGTTCCAGTGGCTCGGGTGGTTGCACATCATAATGGCCATAAACAAGCACTGTTGGTTTGGATGGGTCAATGGTTTTTTCGCCGTAAACAGCGGGATGGCCATCAGTGGCCATCACTTCTGCCTTGTCGCAACCGGCATCGAGCAGGCTTTTCTTAACCGCTTCGGCGCATTTCAGCATATCTGCTTTGTGTTCGCTTTTGGCGCTTATGGACGGGATACGGAGCAGGTCCATCATTTCATTTAAAAAACGGTCTTTATTTTTTTCCTGATATTCTTTCCAAACCTGTGACATAGTTGTATATTTTTAGAGGAACGAAGATAAGCGGTTTGTGCTTTAAAATACTCTATTGGAGGTATTGTATACGGGGGACTGGTTTTTATTTTTGACCATCATCCAGAAAGAAAAAGATAAATCATGAAATACCTGTTATTTACCATTTTGTTTTCCGCCACAACCTTTAAAAACGGTGTTTTTGCCCAGAACAACAGGATCGGTTATATCAGCCCTGATGATGTTTTCGCCATCATGCCTGAAACAAAAAAAGCAGACTCTGCCCTGGCAGCATACCAGCAGTCGATGCAGCAAGCTTACCAGGAACGGGAAAACGAACTAAACAGCGCCATAGAAAGATTTACCAGGGATTCCTCAGCCATGACCCCGGCTGTTCGGGAAGTAAAGCGCAACCAGCTGCAATCTAGTATTTCCGATCTGCAGAACAGGCAGCAACAGTTCAATTCATCTTTGGAGGCAGAGAAAGAACGGCTGATCAAGCCCATACGGGAAAAACTAATAATGGCCATCCGGGATGTGGCCAGGGAGAGCGGATACGCACACGTATTGTATAAGGAATCGGCAATTGTATTTCCTGAAGCCGATGACCTGACCGAGAAAGTGAGGAAGAAACTCGGTATCCGGTAAAGCGTATTATTTCTAACATTTTTTTAAAAGAAAATCTACAGGCGGCATTCCCGTGGTCATTTATATTTGCCACAGATTGTTTGTCAATTTATCAGCCTTTGTTTCAGTTGGACCTGCTTGGGGTTCTGCCTGATGCAAAGGCTGAGTCGATTTAAAGAGGGCTTACCTCCTGGCCTTTTTTATGGCAAGTGCCAATAAACCGGTAAGAATATATAACACTGCTATCGCGGCCAACGTCCATTTGATAAACGAAAAGAAAGTTGTGAGAAAAGAGACGCCGGCTGTTACACTACCTGATAGTGCCATCAGCATACCGATGTTTTCCAGTACATCAAAAAAGCCGGCAAGCAGGGCGCCGGCTGCAATGATATTACCTGCTTTTGCCACTGGCCCTTTAAGCAATTTTGCAAGGCCTTTGCAGGCAAGTGACAAAAACCCGGCGTAGAAGAACAGGAAGAGGAAATCAAACCAGGTATTGTTTTTGGCCGCAGTAATATTATCGGTCCCGTTCACCGGCGACCATGCATTCAATATGCGGGTTGTTTTATCAGTGTTGTAGGCGAATTCGAGGTCGAGAATACCATGAGGTGTCGACTGCGTTTTAAGCGTGGCGCCGGTTTTGTTCATCACTACGATCATGATAATCGTACCCACCAGGAAAAAGGCCAGGAGGAGGATCCCCTTATTTTCTTTTAACATACTTAGCCCATTGTATCGAATCGTTGCTGAACAAAATTCCAGTTCACTACATTCCACCAATTGTCGATGTAATCGGCACGCTTGTTCTGGTATTTCAGGTAGTAGGCATGTTCCCACACATCCAGCCCGAGTAATGGAAAGCCTTTGACATCGCTGATGTCCATCAAAGGGTTGTCCTGGTTCGGTGTGGAGCCGATCTTTAGTTTTTTATCCTTGTCGATGTACAGCCAGGCCCAGCCACTGCCGAAGCGGTTCTTACCGGCATCAGCAAATTGCTTTTTGAATTCGTCGAAGGAACCAAAGGTCCTGGTTAATGCCGTCATCAAATTACCCGATGGAGCATTGCCTTCTTTTTTTGGCTGCATGCATTGCCAGAACAATTCGTGGTTATAATGCCCGCCACCGTTATTGCGCATCTTGGTTGAGTACGCTGAAATCCTAGTCAATACATTTTCCAATGGGTTGTTGGTATCCACTTTTTCAACTACTGCCGCTTCTTTAAGGTTTTTTGCATAAGCCGCTGCATGTTTACTGTAGTGTATCTCCATTGTCATGGAGTCGATCACGTTTTCGAGAGCATCGTATTTATAGGGGAGGGGCTGCTGGTCGAAGCCTGTCCTGAATAAGGGCGATGATGATTTTGGTTCTTCTGAGAAAGACTGAAGCAAGGGGGTGGCAGCGCCCAACCCAGCGGTAATGGCCAAACCTCCTTTCAGTGAAGTGGAAATGAATTCCCTCCGGTTGGTTGTTTTCTTTGTTGCCATAAGTTTAAATTTAAGTGGATGATTCTTTTCCGGGTTTGCGCCCGGCAATATTCCGGAAGCCTTTGAACAGCCGGTAATAAAATTCCTTGTTGAATAACTGGGAGTCGTGCATGGCTTTATAAGTGAGAAATATCCCTATTGGAGTAAGCACCAGCACCGCAAGCCACATACCGATAAAAGGTGAAGAGATCCCTTCTTTCACAAATTTTTCACCGAACATATTCAGCAGGTGAAAGATGAGGAAGAATATGATGGCAACCACCAACGGCATTCCGAACCCACCTTTGCGAATGATCGATCCAAGGGGTGCACCAAGGAAGAACAGTACAAAACAGGCAAGGGATAAAGAGAATTTCCGGTGCCATTCGATCTTGTGATAGCGGATCTCGGTTTTCCTGCTTTCGTATTCATTGGCTGCATTTTCAACATTGATCCTCAGGTTCGCTGCCATGTTCTTTGCAGCATCTTTGACCAGGTTGCGGGCCGAATCGGGAATCATAGAGTCGAAGCTGTTGTACCTGGCGGCCGCCTTTGGAATCTTTTTCCAGGAACTGTCGGGTATGTTAATGTAGTGCAGGTACATTTCCAGGGTGCGGCTTGTCCTGGTTACGAGGCTGTCGTTCATTTTATACAACGAATCGAGTGAGCGGTTGATCTGGCTTGCACTGAGCATTTTAAAATTATTCCGGTAAATGCTGTCGTTAGTATTCTGTTTTTGGAGTGCACTCAGGTCGAATAGTTTTTTAAAGGACCGGAAGCCGAGCCTGATATATTCAGTAGCCGTATCGCTTACATTTCCATTCTCCTGGTAGCGGTACCCGTTTTCAAGGTTGAACTCAAGGAATTTCTGATCATCGGATATCCGCATCACGCCCTTTTCGGCAGTGATGCAATTATTCTGTATGGGATTGGTTTGTTCATAGATCAGCACATTGCGGATTGTTTTTCCATCAGGATCTTTCTTACCGGCCTTGATGGCGTATTTGGGTATGTGCGTAAAAAAAACCCCCTCCTTCAGATCAAAGGCAGGCTTCTTGTAGTAGATGTCGTTGTACAGTGCCACGAACTTGAGGTTGGCATAGGGGATCACGTAATTGGCAAACACGAAAGTGATCCCGCATAATAATATCGATACCCACATCAGGGGCCGCATAAACCGCAGCAGGGATATACCCGATGATTTTATGGCTACCAGTTCAAAACTCTCCCCGAGGTTACCAAAGGTCATGATCGAAGAGATGAGTATGGCAATAGGCATGGCCAAGGTGAGCATAGAGGCACTCACATACCAAAGGAATTGACCTATGGTGATGAAATCAAGGCCTTTGCCCACGAGGTCATCCAGGTATTTCCACAACCCCTGCATCATCAGTACAAAATAGGCGATAAAGAACGTTATGATGAACGGCCCGATGAATGCTTTAAGAATGAGTTTGTCCAGTTTCTTTATCATTTCCCGATGGAAACAGATTGACAGGTAATTTAGTAATTTGATGCCTCGTATGAAGCAACCATCAAAATTAACTCTTTCCGCCGAGGAACTTAGCCTGGTCTGCGATGGTAAGTGGATTTTAACGAAACATGCAGTTATAGATAAGTTATACGAGATGTTCGGGCATCTTTCGGAAAAGTACAGTGAGATTGCTTCCTTAATAGAACTCCCGCCGAATGTTACAGGGGCTTTGGCCAAGATATCAAGAGGGGAGAATTATCGGAAGCTGCCATATGTTATGCTTGATTATCCTCGCTGTTTTGAAGGCGACAATGTCTTTGCCATCCGAACAATGTTCTGGTGGGGGAATTTTTTCAGCATAACGCTCCAATTGTCGGGAGAGTATAAAAAAATGCAGGAGCAAAATCTATTGGCTTCTTTTGAGGAATTAAAGCAATCGGGATTTTATTTATGTATCAGTGATGACCCGTGGCAGCATCATTTCGGGGAAGATAACTATCAACCTTTACATCGATTGAGTACCGATGAATTTAACCGACTGATCGCCAAAAAAAAATTTGTAAAACTTGCGTTGAATTATCCTTTAAACAGGTGGGGTGAGGTTTCTGAAATGCTTGTGGAGAGGTTTACACAAATAGTGAGGTTGCTCAAAAGTTAGCTTCCAAGGCGGTGAAACAGTTCTTTCACCTGGTAATCCCATAACTGGCTCTGGTCTTTAATGTCTTTTTTGTCGGCAAAATCGCTGATCACTAGGATGGTCTGGTTGGTAACTTCGGATTTATCAATACGCCATTCAAAATATTCATCCTTTGCCTGGTGGTCCCAACGAAAACGTACAAATTTATCTTCTTCGGTTTCGAGTAAGCGAGCCTTATCCACCGAGCCATTCCAACTAAAGCTATAAACACCGTCTTTTTCATCTACTTTATCTGCGAACCATTCCTGCAACCCGGCCGGTGATATTAAAAATTCATATAAAATACTGGGAGAGCACCTTACAGGGTATTCTAATGTGTATAAAACTTTCTTACTCATCCTATTCGTTTAAAGATCGTTGCAATGCTGCAATAATACCAAAATAATCTGCTTGGCAAATTATTTAGCCAAGTTTTTTTGTTTCATTTACACTGGCCAATAGTTAAACAAAAATGGTTTCAATCTTTTGAAAGCCAGTGGGTTAGAATTTTTTTTTTGGCTGCATATTGGAAATACCATAAATTACGTTAATAGATTTATAATTTTTTAACAAGTTGTTAACCCCGAGCATATTCCAAATCTATTTCTAACCTAACCTTTAAACCATCAGGCTTATGAGCATGCGCCAGCTTAAAATCACTAAGTCTATTACCAACCGTGAGAGCCAGAGTTTAGAGAAGTATTTACAGGAGATCGGTAAAGTTGAACTGATCACTCCGGAAGAGGAAGTCAAATTAGCCATCAGAATTAAGCAAGGAGATCAGAAAGCTTTGGAAAAGCTGACAAAGGCAAATCTCCGTTTTGTTGTTTCTGTAGCAAAGCAATACCAGAACCAGGGTTTGACATTGCCCGACCTTATCAATGAGGGAAATCTCGGCTTGATAAAAGCCGCCCAGCGATTTGATGAGACCCGTGGTTTTAAATTTATTTCCTATGCAGTCTGGTGGATCCGCCAGAGTATTTTACAGGCTTTGGCCGAACAATCAAGGATCGTTCGCCTGCCGTTGAATAAAGTGGGGTTAACCAACCGTATCAGCAAGGCCTTCTCACAGCTTGAGCAGGAATTTGAACGGGAACCAACCCCGGAAGAAGTAGCGTTCCTGCTGGATATGGATGCCGATGAGATCGCTGCTACACTTGGTGTGGCTGCCCGTCATGTGAGTATGGACCAACCTTTGGCAGATGGCGAAGAAAGTACGCTTATCGATGTGTTGGTGAACCAGAACGCTGCCAGCACCGATGAGGAACTGGCTTTTAAAGCATCGCTTAAAACAGAGATAGACCGTTCTTTAAGTACACTTACCGAAAGGCAGAAAGATGTGATCCGCTTTTTCTTTGGCATCGGCGTTGATCATGCCCTGAGCCTGGAGGATATCGGCGAACATTTTAATCTGACGAGGGAAAGGGTGCGACAGATCAAAGACAAAGCCATTACCAAACTCCGGACAGCCTCCCGTTGTAAACTGCTTAAAGCATACCTCGGCACGTAAACAGATTTCCCATTCAACCAACATATTTCAGCAGGATCTTTCCTGCTGTTTTTTTACCCGCCTGTACAGGTTGAATTCAATTTTAATAATCCTTATTTTTCCCCGAAATTTGCTCCACTTAAATTACTGTAGATGTCCATCGAAATAAAAGTTCCAACGGTAGGAGAGAGCATCAATGAAGTGACCCTGGTCAAATGGCATAAGAAAGACGGGGATTGGGTGAACCGGGACGAAGTGATCGCCGAACTGGAAAGCGAAAAAGCAACATTTGAACTGAATGCCGAGCAAGCAGGTACTATAAAGATCACTGCCAAAGAAGGGGATACGCTGAATATTGGGGATGTGGTTTGCTCGATCGATACAAGTGCACCCAGACCCGCCGGTACAGAGCAGGAAAAACCGGCTCCTGCAAAACAAAAAGAAGAACCGAAGAAGGAATCCGCTGCTGCCCCTTCCGCTTCTAGCCCTAAATCTCAAACTGATATAAAAGTAACTCCTGTTGCGGCCGCTATCATAGCCGACAAGAAAGTAGATGTTAAAGAGCTTACCCCAACCGGAAGCAATGGCCGAATCATGAAACAGGATGTAATGGAAGCCCTCAATAACCCCGGAAGAAGGCCAGGCACAGTATTATTCGACCGGACCGAGAAAGCTGAAAAAATGAGCAACCTGCGGCGTACCGTCAGCAGACGGTTGGTGGAAGCAAAGAATACCACGGCCATGCTTACTACATTCAACGAGGCAGACATGAGTGCCATCATGGAGATCAGGGCCAAATACAAAGACAAATTCAAAGAAATACACGGGGTGAACCTCGGATTCATGAGCTTCTTCACCAAAGCCTGTACGTATGCACTGATGGAATGGCCGGCTGTGAATGCCTATATCGACGGAGACCAGATCATTTACCACGATTACTGCGACATATCGATCGCCGTGAGCGCACCTAAGGGACTGGTGGTTCCAGTGATCCGTAATGCCGAAAGCCTGAGCATGGCCGGCATCGAAGCCAAAGTGGTTGAACTGGCAACCAAGGCAAAAGAAAACAAACTGGCTATTGAAGAGATGACCGGTGGAACGTTCACGATCACAAACGGCGGCGTATTCGGCTCCCTGATGAGTACCCCGATAATCAATATTCCCCAATCGGCTATTCTTGGGATGCATAAGATACAGGACAGGCCCATGGCCATTAATGGACAGGTGGTCATCCGCCCGATGATGTACCTGGCGCTGAGTTACGATCACCGCATTATCGACGGAAGAGAATCGGTCGGTTTCCTGGTAAGGGTGAAGGAGCTTTTGGAGAACCCCGAATTATTATTGTTCGGCAAAGACCCGGTGAAAAGTTTACTCGAATTGTAATACCCTGACCCGAGATTTTGAGCCTGCTATCAATGCAGGCTTTATTTTTGCCGCTATGCGGCAACAGTCTTATCTGAATTCAGCCAAAAAAGTAATTGAGTCTTACAGGGGAGACATCCCTTTGGCTTCCTTTTTGAAAAAATTCTTTTCTGCAGATAAGAAATTCGGATCAAAAGACCGAAAGCAGGTTTCTGCTCTTTGTTATGATTATTTTCGTCTGGGTAAAGCTTTACCCGGACGATCTCTTGATGAAAAGATACTCACCGGAACTTTTTTATGTGAGCAGTCACCTAATGATTTTCTTGCATTTCACCGGCCGGAGTGGAATGAAATCATTGAAAGACCACTTTTGGAAAAAGCTGCAATGGCCGTCCTTGATCCAAAGGATGTATTTCCCTGGGGTGAGGAACTAAGCACCGGGCTGGATCATCATTCATTTTGTTCTTCCTTTTTTTTGCAGCCAGATCTCTTCCTGCGCATACGCCCTGGTAAAAAGAAAATTGTCCTTGGCAAACTCGCAGCTGCAGGAATAAGTTATTTAATGCCTGAAGACAACTGTATTGAACTGGCCAACAGTACAAAACTGGACTCTTTGTTTGAACTGGACAAAGAAGTGGTGATACAGGATTTTACTTCACAAAAAGTTCTGGATGTACTTAAAAACCCGGCATTTCTTATCCCCGAACCCATATCTGTATGGGATTGCTGTGCTGCCAGCGGTGGCAAATCCTTGCTTATATATGATCTGCTGAAAGGGAATATGGAACTGACCGTTTCTGATATAAGAGAAAGCATCCTTGCCAATCTAAAAAAAAGATTCTCTTTTGCGGGAATAAACAGTTATAGCTCGTTTATTGCCGACCTGCAGGACCCCGGCCTACAAATTCAAAACTCAAACTTTCAACTCATTATCTGCGATGCTCCCTGCACGGGAAGCGGTACATGGAGCAGGACTCCGGAACAGCTGTTCTTTTTTAAAAAAGACATGATCGGTGAATATGTAAAAAAACAAAGGGAAATCGTTTCGAATGTACTCCCGCACCTGCAAAAGGGAGGCCTCTTCATTTATATCACCTGTTCGGTTTTCAGAGAAGAGAACGAGGAAGTGGCCGGCTTCATAAAAGAAAAATTCCACCTGCAGCTGCTGCAGATGGAATTGCTTAAAGGATATGATAAAAAAGCCGACTCGATGTTTGTAGCGGCTTTTAAATATGAATGATGTCTTAACGCTTCATTATCTTCTTCACAACTTCCTTCTTGTCGTTGACCCTTACGGTTACGAAATAGATCCCGCCGGCCATTCCCTTCATCGGGATAATATACGATTGGGTTCCGGCCTGTTGCTGACTGCTGTTCCTGAAAACGACCTGGCCGGCCGTGTTGCTCACAATGATCTCAGCTTTTACATTGGTGGTCCTGACGATCTTCACGGTAAGATCGTCGTTGACAGGGTTGGGGCTGATAACGATCTTTTCAACAAGGGATGCAATACACAAGGACTGGCTGTTCACGATGTTTACAAATGCGGTATCGCTGCAGGAAGAACCATTGATTCCGATCAGCCGGTAAGTGCCGGCAGTTGTAACAGAAGCAGGTGTGGATACCGGGTTGCCTCCAACGGTCCAGGTAGCGGTTAATCCTGTTGTGTTGTAAAGGGTGGTAAGATTAACGATGCTGTCGGTACATTTTGTAATGGCAAGGTCAGCTCCAAGGGCAGGTTTCGGCAATAAGGTAAGGGTTACCGTTGCAGTATCTGTACAACCAGAATTATTGGCTGCGATCAACTGGTAGGTTCCTGCGGCGATTACTGCGGTAGGTATTGCAACTGGGTTTCCGCCGATCGTCCAGTTCGATGTCAGGCCGGTAGTGGTAAATTGACTGGTAAGATCAAAACTGTTACCACTGCAGATACTGGCACTCTTATCAGCGCCCAGGCTGGGTCTTGGTGTGAAATTCACGGTTATGGAATCCAGGTAAAAACTAGTGTCGGCAGCGATATTCATTTTTAATCGATACTTGATGCCGCTTGCCGGAAAACTCCTCAGGTCATCAGTGAACGAGAAATTCCTTGCAAGGAAAGCACCGGTAGAATTCTGTGTGCTGACAGTAAGATAATTCACATCAGATGGAAGTTTCCTTTCAATCACGAGGCTGATCGCCGAATCTGTTTTTACATTCCATTGCCATGTAACACTGCAATTCGAAACCTGCGGGGCTTGCTGCGTGAATAATTGTTTTACCAGCATTACAAATGCCTTCTTCATATCGGGTATGCCGTATCCGACACGGTTATCGGGATTGTTTGCCTTCGTTGCTGCCTGCTGCAGGATGGTAATGATGTTCATATTGTTTACTTCCGGAAATGCCTGCCACAGGCAGGTGGTAAGTCCTGCCATATTCGGGCAGGCAAAAGATGTACCACTACCAAATGTAGGCAGGCCCGTAGAAGGACTTGCAACAACTGCATTTACACCAACGGCAGCCACGGATGGTTTTACCTGCCCGTCGCTGCTGGGGCCATAACTGCTGAAACTGCCTACGGTACCGGCAACAGAAACCGCACCAACAGCCATTACACTATCCGCATCCGAGGGTGTGATGATGAAATGCCAGGCGCTGGTGCCTTCATTGCCTGCAGCTAATACAAGTAATATTCCTTTTTTAGCCGCCAGGTCGGCGCCCCTGGCGCTAAGGGTTGTATTGCCATCCATATTGGCATAAGTGTAATCGAAAATGGGATTGTCAAAATTGAAATAACCCAGCGATGTCGATGATACGTCTATACCAAGGCTGTCGGCCCGCTCCATGCCGGCTACCCAGTTCTGTTCTTCAATGGGGTATTCGGTAGCCGCCTCTTCGGTACGGTACAGATAAAATGATGCTTTAGGTGCTGTTCCGACAAAGACACCAGGCATATTTGCAGCAATGGTGCTCAGGCAGTTCATGCCATGCGTATGGTCCTCATCAACACTTGCATTACCTGCAACAAAATCCCAGGTGCCGAGTACCTGGCCATTGTTACGGATGCTGTCGAATGTGGGGAGGCTCAGGTAATGATAGAACCCTGCATCCAGAACGGCCATGTGCATACCCTGCCCCCTGAAACCCCGGTTGTGCAGAAATTCGCCATTATGCAGGTGTACCTGTCCGTAGCTCTGCCCGTAATTGTAATGATCTGCTGTAACAATGGAATTCGTCTCTTCGGCGCCTATAGGCCTTATCTCTTCTTCCAGTTTTTTATTTACCAATCCATTGGTTTGAGATTGCCGGCTGGCAATAGGGCTGGCAGCGATCACAAATGGAAAACTGTTGATCTTGGCAAGTGCTGCCGCATCGGTGGTTTGAATGGCTACCTGGTTCAGCCATTTGGATGTGTTGAGAATAGTAACAGCGCCTGCGAGCCTGATACTGTCGATGTATCTGGGTGTGATCGGAAGATCTGTTGAATCGATCGCTATTCCATAGCGTGTCCTCCTTTGGATCGATCTTGCTGTAAGATACTGGGAAGGGTTGCTGAGCGAATAAGGGTTGGTCCCCTTGTCTTTTAGCTTAACTATATAGCGGGAAAACTGGGCACGACTTTCTGTATTAAAAGCAAGTAATGCAATAAAAAGAAAAAGTATAATTTTTTTCATATGCAAAATTTGTTCATAGAATAGATATACGATCAAGATTCTTTTTATAATCCGGTAGTTGCCTGATCAGCTGTTATACGCCCACTTTAACCAGGTGGCGCCCCAGGTGAAACCCCCGCCAAATGCAGCCAGGATCAAATTATCACCCTTCTTAAGCTGTTTCTCCCAGTCCCATAGGCAGAGAGGAAGGGTGCCTGCAGTAGTATTGCCGTATTTCTGGATATTGATCATCACTTTTTCCTTAGGCAATCCCATCCGGTTGGCGGTGGCATCGATGATACGCAGGTTGGCCTGGTGAGGCACCAGCCAGGCGATATCGTCGGCTGTTAGATTATTGCGCTGCATCAGTTCATAACTTACATCGGCCATTCCCTTCACGGCAAATTTGAATACGGCCTGCCCTTCCTGGTACACATAATGCTCCCGTGCCAGTACGGTCTCGACGGTAGATGGTTTTACAGAACCTCCCGCTTTCATGTGGAGGAACTGCCTCCCGGCACCATCGGTTTTCAGAATGCTGTCAAGTATCCCGTTTCCTTCGGTATTCTCTTCGAGCAATACAGCTCCGGCCCCATCACCAAAAATGATACAGGTAGCACGATCGCTGTAGTCGATGATGCTGCTCATTTTATCCACCCCTACCACCACCACTTTATTGTATCGTCCGCTCTCAATAAGGGAGGAACCTGTTGTCAGTCCGTACAAAAAACCAGAGCAGGCCGCCCCCAGGTCGAAGCTGAAGGCATTTTTGGCGCCGATCTTATCGGCGATCACATTAGCGGTGGCCGGGAATACCATATCCGGGGTCACCGTGGCACAGATGATACAGTCTATTTCTTCCGGGCTGATGCCACGCTTCCGGCAAATCTCGAGCACGGCTGGCACCCCCAGGTCACTGCTTCCTTTTCCTTCCTCCTTTAATATTCTTCTTTCTTCAATGCCGGTCCTGGAGCGTATCCATTCGTCGTTCGTATCCACCATTTTTTCGAGCTCGAAATTGGTAAGCCGGTATTCGGGAACATAACCCCCTACGGCGGTGACAGCAGCTTGTCTTTTTTGCATGAAACTCAGTGTTTAACTAGGTATGTCTTAAGGCATTAATCAAGAGTAAAAATACAGGAAAAAACCGTACCCTTATTTTAACGGTTACAGGTGGTAAAATATCCTTATTTTCGCTATTGACTGTATATTAATTATGTACGCATACCTCCAAGGAAAGTTTACATACAAAAGCCCGGCCCTCGTTTATGTTGACGTAAATGGAATGGGTTTCGAAGTTAATATCAGCCTTAACACATATTCGCACATTCAACACCTGGAAGAAGGGAGGTTATTTACCCATCTACAGGTGAAGGAAGACAGCCACCTGTTGTATGGATTTTTCGATAGGGTGGAGAAGGACCTGTTCCTGCTGCTTATAAGCATTTCGGGTGTGGGGGCTGCCACTGCCCGGATGATGCTTTCGTCCCTGAAACCGGACGAATTGACCCGGGCGATCCAGCAGGGCAACGTAAAGCTGCTGGAAAGCGTCAAAGGTATCGGAAAGAAAACAGCAGAGCGACTGGTACTTGAACTGAAGGATAAAATAGCCAAACACTCTCCCGGGACAGACCTTTCTGCACAGGCGGGCAATAGTTTGGAGCAAGATGCGTTAAATGCTTTGACTGCCCTCGGAATACCGAGATCCCAGGCAGAGCAATCCATCCAAAAAATCATCCTTGGCGAACCATCTGTACAGAAACTTGAAGATTTAATTAAAAAAGC
Source organism: uncultured Ferruginibacter sp. (assembly GCA_964645235.1). Lineage (GTDB taxonomy): Bacteria > Bacteroidota > Bacteroidia > Chitinophagales > Chitinophagaceae > Ferruginibacter. The sequence goes on from CAZYAT010000005.1 coordinate 45,408, forward strand.
GCTGAAAGCCATTTGATCGAACTCGACGTTAACTGATTTACCGGATGTTGCTTATTAGAAAAAACGACCAAAAACTAATTGGCTATGTGGTATTAGTGGCAACACTATTCCTGCTTAAGCCAGCTCAGTCTTTGGCCGATACCCGTACACCTTCTTTTTTCCAGAACCGGCCCGATACGGTACCTACTCCCTTACCTTACCCCATCCGCGACAGGCGGGGTGATTTCCTCACCGGAGACCAGCGCAAAACATTCGATCTTAAAAGTCCGTCCAATATTAAAGACTCGGTAGTGTATGATCCTAAAACACGCCGCTATATAGTGTATGAAAAAATAGGCAACAGGTATTACCGCACAACAACCAGCTATAGCTTTGATGAGTACTGGAGGATCAAAGGACGCCAGTCAGAAAATGAATACTTTCAAAAAAGGGCCAACCTCACCAGCCTGCTTAACCGCGGAAGGGTAAAACCCAAACTATCTCTCTACGATAACCTCTTCAACCGTTTGTTCGGTAATGGTAAGATCAGCATCACCCCGCAGGGTAACGTTGATATAACCGCGGGTTACCAGGGCCAGAATATCAAGAACCCCACTTTACCCGAAAGGGCACGGAAGAATGGGAACTTTGATTTCGACATGAATGCCCAGGTGAACGTCAACGCCGATATAGGTGGTAAACTAAAATTCCCGATCAACTATAACACACTTGCAAACTTTGGCCAGGATAATCAGTTGAAACTGGACTATACGGGGCTTGATGATGAGATCATCAAAAGACTGGAGCTTGGTAATATCTCTTTCCCTTCACGCAGTACCTTGATACCGGGTGCCCAGCAATTGTTCGGTATAAAAACAACCGCTCAGTTCGGCAAATTGTTTGTTACTGGTGTGCTCGCTAATCAAAAATCACAAAGGCAATCGGCCAATATACAGGGAGGCACTGCATCGCAGTTGTTCGAACTGAAGGCCGATGAATACGAAGAGAACAGGCATTTCCTGCTGGCACAATACTTCAGGGAGAATTACAACAACGTGATGTCAAAGTTGCCGGCGATCACTGCTCCGGTCCAAATATTGAGAATGGAGGTCTGGATCACCAACCGTAACGGTACTACTACAGAAACAAGAGATGTGGTGGGTCTGGCCGACCTGGGCGAAAGCGGCGGACCCAATTCTTCTATTCCCTCCAACGGTGTAAATCCGTTGTATGCGAATATCATCAGCAACCCCGGAAACCGGAACTCTTCCCAGATCTTCAATAACCTGGTTGCATTGGGGTTGCAACCCGTTCAGGATTTTGAAAAAACATTTGCACGCAAACTGGATTCTACCCAGTATATCTATAACAGGCAAGCCGGCTTCATTTCATTAAGTCAGCCTTTACAAACAGATGAAGTGCTGGCCGTGGCATATCAGTATTCATATAATGGTAAGATCTACCAGGTGGGTGAATTCTCGCAGGACCTCCCGCCCGACAGTGCCCAGGCCACGCAGAAAATACTCTTCCTGAAATTATTGAAGGCTACATCCCAGCGCCCTGCCCTGCCTATATGGAAGTTGATGATGAAGAATGTTTATGCGGTTGGATATGGTACTTTGACACCTGCCGATTTTAAGCTGGATGTATTGTACCAGGAACCAGGCCTTGGCTGGAAACGATATGTGCCTTTTGGTGATAAGAACCAGGGTTTCCCAATTATCTCATTGATCAACCTTGACAGGTTGAATAACCAGCTCGATCCACAACCCGACGGCGTGTTCGACTATGTGGAAGGGTTTACCGTGTATTCGCAATACAGCAGGGTGATGTTCCCGGTACTGGAGCCCTTTGGCCGCGACCTTGCAAAGGGCATCTATACAAACCCCAATCAGCCATTCATTAAAGACAGCCTTTATTACGCACTGTACGATTCCATCAAAGCAGTAGCGCAGCAATATCCCAACCTCAACCGTTTTGTATTGAAGGGGTCGGCAAAAATTTCCGGTTCGTCAGACATCAGTATTGGGTATAACATTCCTAAAGGATCGGTGACCGTTTCGGCGGGAGGAAGGCAATTGATAGAAGGCGTGGACTATGATATCAACTACGACCTTGGAACCATCAAGATCACCAATGCGGCCATCATCAATTCGGGTATACCCGTCCAGGTGAATTACGAGAACAATGCCAACTTCGGTCTGCAGCAAAGGAGTTATATGGCCCTGCGCTGGGATTATATGGCGAAGAACACAGCCAAGAAACAATTGTCGATCGGTGGTACCATTGTTCGGTTGAGCGAACGGCCCTTCTTCAGCAAGGTAACCTACGATAACAGTGGTGCTGGTGGTACCAACGAACCCATCCGCAACACCATGTATGGATTGGATGTGAATTATAAGACCGATGCACCCAGGCTCACCAAGCTGCTGGATAAACTTCCGTTCTATTCAACGACCGCTCCTTCTTCAGTTAACTTCTTTGCCGAAGGCGCTTATCTCAAACCCGGCCATGCCCCGCAGATCGGAAGAGGATCAAAAGGCATTATAAACATCGACGACTTTGACGGGACCCAGTCAGGCCTTGACCTGCGTTTCCCGCCAATCAGCTGGGCATTGGCTTCTGTTCCGTTCGGTGCTACAGAAAAGGGAACCAACAGAATTCTTTTCCCGGAAGCTTCATTAAGCAATGATATTATTGCAGGCACCAACCGTGCAAAAATTGCGTGGTACCAGATAGAGCCTGTTTTACAGCAATATAAATCCGGCAATAACCCGATCAATGACAAGGTGGAATTGAGCGACCCAAGGGTAAGGCAGGTTTATCAGCGGGAGATATTTCCGCAGCGGACAACCGGCTTCGGCGAAAGCCAACTCGTGACTTTTGACCTGGCTTATTACCCAACCGATAAAGGGCCTTACAATTATTCTTCGGATGTTGCCAATGTGCTGCCAAGCGGGAAGTTGCGTAACCCCAAACAGCGCTGGGGGGGCTTGATGCGCAGCATCGACCAACCCGATTTTGAAACCGCCAATATTGAGTTCATCGAATTCTGGCTGCAGGATCCTTTCATCAAAGCCCCATACACGAACCCGAACATCAACAACTCTACCGGGGGTAAACTGTATTTCAACCTGGGTAATATATCCGAAGACGTGCTGAAAGACGGTAAACGTTTTTACGAGAATGGATTGCCTACACCCAATGCACCGGCACCGGTGGACAACTCCAACTGGGGAAGAGTGCCTTTGAACCCCATCCAGGTGACCAACGCCTTCAGCAACGATCCCAACGACCGGAAATACCAGGACCTTGGTTTCGATGGGCTGGACGATACCGCTGAAGCAAATAAACGTACTGCATACCTTGCACAACTGCAGGCAAACTTCGGTACCGGTTCCAAGGCATACCAGGATGCATTGCTGGATGCCTCGAACGATGATTACCATTACTATCGTGGCGACGACCTGGACCAGCAAAACCTGGGTATTCTCGGACGATATAAACGATTCAATAACCCGGAAGGGAATTCACCCATTGCTTCTACCAGCAATGGTTATTCATCTGCTGCTACTTTATACCCGGATGTGGAAGACCTGAACCGAGATAATACACTCAACCAGACGGAAGAATACTTCCAGTACATTGTTGAATTGAAACCGCCATCAGATATAGAAATGAGTATCGGCAGGAATTATATTGTCGACAAAAAAGCAGTGAATGTGACACTGGTGGATGGGACCCCACGTACAGAAACCTGGTACCAGTTCCGAATACCCATTGGCCAATACGACAAAAAGATCGGTAATATACCCGACTTCAAATCCATCCGCTTCATCCGTATGTTCCTTACCGATTTCGAAGACAGCGTGGTGGTGCGTTTCGGGGAACTTCAACTGACAAGGAACGTATGGCGCAAGTTCCAGTACAACATTGATACGCTGGGAACATATACACAGCCTACCACCTTGAATACTGTTTTCAATCAGGGAGCTGTGAACATTGAGGAAAACGATAAACGGTCACCATTACCATACCGCACACCGAGAGAGATTCAAAGGGTGCAGACACTCAGCAATAACGGAGTTAACCTGCTGCTGAACGAACAGTCGATGAGCCTGCAGCTATGCAACCTTGCCAAGGACGATGCCCGTGGTGTGCAACAGACATTTGCGAACAGGGACCTTCGCCAGTTCCGCAAACTTCAGATGTATATACATGCCGAGGAATCGCAAAAGGTAAGTCCTACGTTACAGAGCAAGGACCTGACCGCTGTGATACGCATGGGTACCGACTTCGTGAATAATTATTACGAGATACGGATACCGCTTTATCTTACCAACCTGAATGCAGGCACCACCATGAACCCCGATTCGGACGAATACAATGATTCGCTCTGGAACCCAAGGAACTCCCTGGATGTAGACCTGCAAACACTGGTCAAACTGAAACAACAGCGTAACTCCAACATCGGGCAACCGCAAAATGTGATATACAGGCAGGTACAGGGCAATGGGCATACCTATTCCGTGATGGGTAACCCGAACCTGGCAGAGATCAGGGGCGTCTTGATAGGGATAGAAAACACCAATTCATTCAACCCGGCCTGTGCCGAAGTATGGGTGAATGAGCTTCGTCTTTCTTCGATCGACGAGGAGGGGGGATGGGCTGCATTGGGCAGGTTAGACGTTAACCTGGCCGACCTGGGAACCCTTTCCATATCCGGCAATATGCATACTAAGGGATTTGGAACGCTCGAACAACGTGCCAACGACCGTTACCGGGATAATTTTTACCAATTCGATGTTTCTGCCAACCTGGAATTGGGCAAGCTGCTGCCGAAGAGTGCGGCATTATCGATCCCCGTTTTTGCCAGCTACTCACAAAATGTAAGCACGCCTGAGTACGATCCCTATGACATGGATGTTAAACTCAAGGACAAGCTGAAAACTTTTTCCGGCTCCGCAAAAGATTCAGTGAGGAACAATGCGATCGAATTCAATTCGACCACTACATTGAATTTTACCAATGTGAGGAAAAACCGGACCAGCACCAAATCGCCGAAGATCTACGACATCTCCAATTTTGATGTAAGCTATTCGTACCTCAAGATCAAGAACCATACACCGCTGATAGAAAGTAACGAAGTGGTGAAGCACCGCTATGGATTGGGGTATAACTTTTCGCCCAAACCAAGGTATATTGAACCATTCAAGCGCCTCTTCCGCAAAACAAAGACACACTGGTTCGACCTGGTGAAAGATTTCAATTTTAACCTGATCCCATCGCAACTGACATTCAGGGCCGATGTGAACAGGCAATTCGGGGCCATCCGTCCACGCAGTGTGGGAGCAAACAAATACTCCATACCGGAAACATACGACAAGTATTATACCTTCCAGCGTGATTACATACTCCGATGGAACCTGACCCGTTCGCTCAACTTCGATTTTACTGCAACAAACAATTCCAGGATCGATGAACCGGCAGGCCGTATCGATACCAAAGAAAAGAAGGACACTGTTTGGCGTAACCTGTTGAAAGGAGGAAGGAATACTTTGTACAATCACACGGCGAATTTTACCTACACTGTTCCAACGAATAAACTTCCGCTGATCGACTGGACAACGCTGAATCTCCGTTACCAGGCAACATACTCCTGGATCGGCGCATCACGCCTGGCGGTGGAGTTAGGTAATATCATTGAAAACGGTCAACAGAAAGAAGGTACGCTTCAACTGGACTTCACCCGCCTTTACCAAAAGTCGAAATGGATACGCCAGTTAGACCAGCCTTCGAATATAGAAGACAGGGCCAAGTGGCGCAGCCGGATAACCAAAGTAAAGGATACGATAATAAAGAAGAACGGGCAAAAAGTAGTGAAGACAAGGAAGATCGTTGATAGGTCTGCTGTGCCCTATGTAGGCGGCGTGGAAAAAGTATTCGGTAAACTGCTCACGAGCCTGAAACAGGTGAATGTTTCTTTGTCTGAAAATGCACACACCCGTTTACCGGGATATATCGACAGTACCAAATATGTTGGTCAGAACTGGAGGAGCATGGCCCCGGGTGTGGATTTTATCCTGGGACGGCAGCCGGATACGAACTGGTTGAACAGGGCAAGGGATAAGGGCCTGATCACGAAAGACACCACATTCAATTCCATATTCATGCAGTCATTCGATCAGCGGTTGACATTGAGCGCTCAGCTGGAGCCGATCCGTGACCTGAACATCACGCTGAATATGAGCAAGACCTTCAACAAGAATTATTCAGAAACGTTCCGTTATATAGACACGAGCGGCGGTACCAATCACCAGTTCCATCACCTCAATCCATACGCAGGTGGTGGTTTCGATGTGTCTTATGTGGCTTTCAAAACACTGTTTGGTAAATTCGACCCTAACCGTGTTTCGGAAACATTCAAAAAATTCCAGGATTATCGTCTGATCTTGTCAGAACGGCTGGGTAAGGCAAACCCGTACAGCGGAGGCCAGGTAGGTGCCGATGGTTATTATTATGGTTACGGCAGGTATGCCACCGATGTATTGATACCGGCCTTTATTGCTGCCTATACAGGCGAAAGCCCGGAAAAAGTTTCGCTGATCAACCAGAACAACCCGAATATCAAATCAAATCCGTTCCGGGGCATCAAACCGAAGTTGAACTGGAAACTCGATTACAGTGGCCTGAGCCGCGTAAAGGGTATGGATAAGATATTCACCAATTTCACATTATCCCATGCGTATACAGGTAGCCTCAGTATGAACGGATTTACGTCGGCATTGCTTTACCAGGATGTTTCGAGGTTTGGATACCCATCGTTCTACGATACCGTTTCAAAGAATTTTGTGCCTTACTTCCTGGTGCCGAACGTAAGCCTTGGCGAACAATTCTCACCATTGATCGGTATCGATATGATGTTCACCAACCAGCTGCAGGCAAGATTCGAGTATGCAAAAACAAGGCAGCTTAGCCTGAGCCTGGTCGACTTCCAGTTGAGTGAAGTGAGAAGCACAGAGTTCTCTATTGGAGCTGGTTACAGAAAGAGAGGGCTGAAAAACCCACTCAGTTTCCTCAATGTGAAATGGCCTAAATTCCTCACTGGAAAGAACGGGAATGGGTCTAAGCTGGAAAATGAGATCAACTTCAGGCTCGACTTCAAGATCAGGGATAACGTAACAGCAAACAGCCGCCTTGATCAGGATAATAATTTCGCCACCGGTGGAAGCAAGGATATCACGATTTCTCCGTCGATCGATTATTTCCTGAACAACCGGGTGAACATAAAACTCTTCTTCGATCAGCGCCGGGTAAATCCTTATATTTCATCCAGTGCCCCGATCACCAATACGAGGGCAGGTATACAGGTAAGGATATCCCTCACGCAGTAAACCGTAAACTGAATTCCGCTGACATTTTTTTGAATACGGGGGCCACGCTGAAATAAAAAAGGTCTCCTTTCTGCGGAAACCTTTCAAATGCAATGATGGGATAATTATTATTCTGTTTTTTTCAATAACATCACATAGCCGCAGAGATCTTTTTTCTTCTTATTTACCTGAACGGGTTTGATCATATGGTATTCAGAGAACTGGGGAATATATGAATAGCTGATCACATTGCCGTCAACGTCACCCCAGTATTTCTTTTGGTAAACGACCTGCTTTTCATTCCAGTCGAACATGCGCACTTCATAAAGCTTAGAGGTTATGTCGCCGATGAATACGAACTGGTACCAGCTCCCCTGGGTAAGAGGAACGATCACGGGCATTTCGTATTCGCTTTCCATTTGCATGGACGCTTCTTTCACCACTTCAAAACCCTGTTTGGCAAGTATTTTTTTTACACTGTCGGCCTGGGCCATAATGGAGGCACTTGAACAGGGGTTCTGACGGATTACATTTTTTTGTGCGGAGGACGGCTGGACCAGGAATGCCAGCAGTAAAATGCAGGATAAGGTAATAAGGTTTTTCATTTGTTTTTTTCTTAGGTTCTGGATAACACCACAATTCTACGGTTTTTTAGCCGCTTGTGCAAGGAATTGACTACTAAATAGCAGGTTTCCCTGGTTTCATAACGGAAACAAAGTAAAAGCTATTGCCCTGGGAACAATAATAAACTATTGATTCTTATGGAAATAGTAGGTTCCTGCCTGCTGGGTACAGGTAATTGACAGGTCATTGATGCAGACATGGTCCGGCAGGGTGGCGCAGTAATAGATCGTATCGGCTATATCTTCCGCCCTCAGGGGAGTAAAGCCATGGTAAACCGAACCGGCCGTTTTTTCATCTCCCTTGAACCGTATCAGTGAAAATTCGGTTTCCACAGCCCCGGGATGAATACCAGTCACCTTAATGTTATGTTTTAACAGGTCGATCCGCATGGACCGGCTAATGGCGTCTACGGCAAATTTACTGGCACAGTATACGTTACCCTTTTCATACACTTCTTTACCCGCAACCGAACCGAGGTTGATAATATGCCCTTTCTTTTCTTTGAGCATAAATGGAAGTACCGCCCTGCTTACATAAAGCAAACCATGAACATTGGTGTTGAGCATTGTTTCCCAATCGTCCATATCGGCTTCCTCAAAGCTGTCTCTTCCTAAAGCCAGCCCGGCATTGTTGATAAGCACATGGATCTTCTGCCATTGAACCGGCAGGTTGCTGAATACTGTTTCAACTGCTTTTCTATCCTGTACATCAAAACAAAGAGGCAGAACTGAAATACCGTATTTTTTTTCCAATTCCGTCTTCAACTCATCAAGCCTGTCATTTCTCCTGCCCGTAAGGATGAGGTGATAATTGTTGGCAGCAAATTTTTCAGCACAAGCCTTTCCGATACCGGACGTGGCGCCTGTAATGAGGATGATCTTATTCATAACGCAAAATAGGAAGATGGGGATGAATTAAAAAAGCGAACCCGGTCGGGCATCATTTTTTCAGGTTCCCGAGAAACGGTGAAAGTCCGTCAGCGTATCAGGATGGCTGAACCTTTCTTCTTCCTGATCTCACCTTTATAGGTCACTGCTTCGGCTACCCAAACAAAAGCTGCGGGGTCCTGGGGCTTGCCGTTATACCTGCCGTCCCAACCCTTTCCTTGTTCGGAAGTGGAGAACATGAGCACTCCCCAGCGGTTATATACCCTGAAATAGGTGAGTTCCTTCATACCGAGCAGGATCGGCCGAAGCACATCATTGTTACCATCCCCGTTTGGAGTGAATGCATTTGGTACATAGATGTCTTCACCTACATTGAACAAACGAACATAGATGCTGTCGGTTCCAACACAGCCATGATCGGTAGTAACAGTTACAACATACTTTATATCACTCGTGGGCAATGAAACCGGATTATGTATATTCGGATCGTTCAGCCAGGTGGTAGGCGACCATACATAAGTAGATCCCCCGGTTGCATTCAGGAATAATGGTTGCCCGGCAACAACGGTGGTATCCCTCGGACCTGCATCGGCTACCACTTTCGGATATACATGAACCCAAACCGTATCTTTCACCGGTTTCGGACAACCCAGAACATCTCTTACCGTAACGATGTAACGGATATTGGCAGTTGGCCTTATCGATACCGGGCTTGGGGTAGAGGTACTGTTGAGGAACGTAGCCGGGCTCCAGGAATAGATACTTCCACCTGTTGCATTTAATTGGGCGGAGAAACCGAAGCATATGGCTGTATCCGGCCCTGCATTGGCAGCAGGGTAAGGAACTACTTTAATAGTGATGTCATCATCTTTATAACATTTACCAATACTTGCCCGTACATGATAGGTGGTGGTGATCAATGGTGTGGCGAATGGGTTTTTGATGGTGCTGTTATTCAGTCCGGCGGCCGGTGTCCATAGGAAATACAAACCGTCACTTACCGTATTCAATAAGAAACCATCTGTCTGGCAGATGGTGGTATCAGCACCTGCATTCAGCGCAACAGCTGCTTTAACATCTACAAAAACCGAGTCCTTGTTCTTGCATCCTACCGGGTCAGTTAATGTTACATAATACCAGGTGGGTACATCCGGGCTAACCAACGGACTGGCAACGGTGGTATTGCTGATCATATAGTTGGGGCTCCATACAAAGCTTCCCGAACCGGTTGTTGTGAGTTGCAATGTATCGATGGTACAAATAAGGGTATCGTTCAGTGTAGTAATGGCCGGTACGGCACCTACATCTACAAAAACGGTATCGGTTCTAAGTTTGGTACAGCCGGCAGCCCCCACTGCAACAACATAGTAGGTTGGAACGGCAGGTGAAGCAATGGGGTTTGGGATATTCGGGTTACTCAGTCCTGTTGTGGGTGTCCAGGAATAACTTACGCCACCTGAAGCGTTCAATTGCGTGGATGTTTGCCCGCCACCGCATACAAACGCATCAGGACCTGCATTGGGGTTGGCCAGTGGTTTTACGGTTATTGCATGTGTTTTGTTGGCGATGCAATGTTTGCCCCATGTTGTTCTGAGTGTATAGGTGGTGTTTGCGATCGGGTATACTCTTGTTGTATCATTTGCAGGCGATTCCACCGAAGCGGCCGGGGTCCATTGCCAGGTAATGTTATTGATGTAATTCGCAGTGCCGATCAATACAACTGTATCTTCTTCGCAGATCGTTATTGGCCCGGCGATGGCATTGGCAAGGTCGAACTTAGGGATCACTTTCAGCGAATCCCTGCTCTTACATCCGTTCACATCCGTAAGTGTGGTATGGTACCAGGTGGTTGTATTGGGGAATACCTGGGGCGTGGCAGTATTTGCCCCGATGATGTTGGTTGGCGGTGTCCAGTTAAAAGTTCCGGTCCCGACTCCGTTCAATTGCAAGGTATCAAGGCCGCAGTAAATGGAATCGTTGGGGAACACAGAAAGGGCCGGGTTATCGAATATGGTAACAGGCAATAAATAGGTCTTATCGCAACCCTTACTGTTGGTTACCCTTAATTCAACCGTATAGGTGCCGGGCGATGTATAGGTGTAGGTCGGGTTCTGCAGGTGACTGGTATCGGCGAGCGTAGCCGGATCGCCGAAATCCCATCGCCAGGAGTTCACCACACCGTATGCAGAATAAGTGGTATCGGTGAATTGAATAAGCGTATTCACGCAAGGGGCGGTATTGATGAAGCCGGGAAGGAAACCCGGGTAAACCCTGATCGGTTTGATGATCGAATCAACGCATTGGCCCAGTATAGATACTCTTAGTTTTATATTGAATATTCCTGTGTCTGTGAATGTATGGGTAGGGTTGGGAAGTGTAGAGTTGTTGTTTGCCCCGCTGGCAGGGTCACCGAAATCCCAGAACCAGCTATCCGGGTTGCCTGCACTGTTGTCCTGGAAATTCACGGTAAATCCATCACAGGTGATGGGGGTGAAATTTGGATTGGCTGTTAGCGGAACGCATGCATCCACCGCCACGATCAGGTCTTTCCGGTGCACCGTTATCAGTACGCCATTGCGGTATTCCGATGCACAAACGCAGAGCACATATTTACCCGCGGCGGGAGCGATGCCCGATATCATGCCCGTGGCAGGGTCAATGGTTACCTGGGGCCCCATCGGGAACATAGATGTATAAGGAGGAGTGTATGTAACGGATCCATAAGGAGGTGCAGCAGGGTCTGTCCAGTCGGCAAAAGTAGCCAGGCCACCATTATAGGCATCGCAAAAACTATACACCAACGAATCCCCATCGGGGTCGGTTGCACTGAAATCAAGTGTGAAAGGAGAATTTTCGCAAATGGCAGAAATAGGTAGTTTATATGCAGGCGAATTATCTGTTTGGGGAAGGGGCAGTACGTTTAAACCAGGTATCACACAGGTATAGGTGGCTCCCTGGTTGGGATCTACGTTGTTTGAATTTTGCCTGCTGTAGGTTTGAAAAGCAAGTGTATATCCATTGGCATTATTCGGAAGCTCAACAACGAAGGAATAAGTTTTGTATACATAAGGCAGGAGGGGAGGGGGTTGTATGCAGGGGGAAATGATGATCGGAACAGCCAATGTACCCACAAAATCTTCCACTGCTGCCCAGTTGCTGTTTGCAGCCGGACCTATAATTTTCAGGCCATTGTCATTATCGAAAATACCAATGATGTATTGTGTTGCCAGTGCTGCTCCGGTGGGGCTGTCACCTTTCATCATCAGCAGTCTTATTCGGTATTGTTTTGAGTTGGGTGCCACACCCGGCCCGATGTATTCATACCTCATTTCACCGCCAATGATATGTGTTGCCGCTGCATCAGAAAAGACCAGGGCAAGGAGGCAGGAAAAAAGGATTTTTCTCATAATGGAGCGTTCGCTGAAAATGATGGCATTAAAGCTACGCAAAAACTCCCGGCTTTGCAAAGCCGGGAGCAGTTTTAAGTTGTTGACAGAGATGCTCCAGGCGGTTTTCCGGGCTTTTTTCTGCCGTAACTGGCAGACTTTTCGCCGTTGTTGGTCGCCCGACCAACAACCGCCCTACATACCCGATCACTATTTTTATTTTATGTACCGTCATCAGCATCCCGTCGAATTTGTAACAGTTACCAACCTGAACTGGCTCCCTGTTTTACAAAATGACCTGCACAAACAAATTGTCATTGAGGCCCTCCGTCACCGGGTAAACACCGGTCAGCTTATCCTCTACGCATTTGTATTAATGCCCAACCACTTCCACGTCATTTGGCAGATACCTGCTGACATACCCAAATCCGTTTTCATGCGGGATCTTTTGAAATTTACTGCCCGGAGTATTTTGAACTTCATGTTCATGAATGATGATCCTTTGCTTACATCCCTGCAGGTGAAAACGGGAGACAGGAAACAGCAGGTTTGGGAAAGGAATTCATTGGGGATAGATCTGTATACCCAACAGGTGTTCCGGCAAAAGCTGGATTATATTCACCAGAACCCGTTGCAGCTAAAATGGAATTTATGCAACTTTCCGGAACAGTATCATTACAGCAGTGCTTTATTTTATGAAACGGGCGGCCGGGAAGGAGGGTTTGATATGCTCACGCATTTCAGGGATTGAATAGGGCAATCATAATTAGAATATTGTTGCTGATGTGGGATGAAATGTTGTTGGTCAGGCGACCAACAACGGCACAGACATATACGCTACTAACGGGCGTTAGGGGCTTATCATCCCGTTGCCGAAAGGGAAATCAATGATGAATTATCTAACGGATGAGGATCACCGTTCCCTTTTGCTTTATCTTATTATTCAGGTAATCAACCCCCTCGGCGTACCATACATAAGTGGCGGCTTCCTGCGGACGTCCGCCGAATTTGCCGTCCCAGCCGGCATCCTTGCCGGTACCGGAATAAAGCAGCTGCCCCCAGCGGTTATATACCCTGAAAATATCCACCGACTTCATACCGATGGCTATCGGCCGGAAGACATCGTTCAATCCATCGCCATTTGGTGAGAAGGCATTGGGAACAAACAGTCCCGGGCTAAGCCTGAACACTTTTACGAGGATGGTGTCGGTATTGAAACATCCTATATCGTTGCTTACTCTTACCACGTATTGAATATTGCTTTGCGGCAGGGCGACGGGGTTACTGATATTCGGGTTATCAAGCCAGGTGATCGGGGTCCAGGAATAATTGGTTCCCCCGCTTGCCCCCAGTTGCAAAGGTTGTCCAAGCACTACCGAAGTATCCCTGGGTCCTGCATTGGCGATGATCTTATCTACAAATACGATCACCGTATCCCTGACAGGTTTCGGGCAGCCAAGCACATCTTTTACGGTAACCACATAGCGTACATTATCTGTCGGCCTTACCGAAACGGGGTTGGGAATATTGGTAGCCGTTAAGAATGCGGCCGGCGTCCACGAATAAATGCTTCCGCCTCCGGCCTGTAATTGTGCTGAACCACCCACGCAAATATGAATATCGGGCCCTGCATTAGGAACCGGGTAAGGGATAGGCGTAACTTTAATATCCGCACTGGCTATGCATTTACCGATGCTGGCTTGCACATGATAGGTGGTTGTTTGCAGCGGCCTGGCACTTGGGTTTTTGATCGTTGGGTTATTGAGTGTGGTGCCGGTTGGCGTTTCAGTCCATAGATAATACAGCGCATCACTGGTTATGTTCAATACGATCTGGTCGGTCTGGCAAATAGTGGTATCGGGTTGGGCAAAGAGTGTTACAAAAGGTTTTACCTGTACCGTCACTGCATCGCTGCCAACACAACCGAACGGATCGGTTAGTGTAACCGTGTAGGTAGTGGTTACATCCGGGCTAACGAACGGGTCGGGGCTGTTCACATTACTGATCATATAATTGGGGCTCCACACTACTGAACCTGCACCGGTGGTATGCAGTTGCAGCGTGTCGATGATGCAGATCACTGTATCGTTGCTGACCGTAAGGGCTGGCTTGTCTTTTATTTCGATCGTCTTTTGTAAGGTATCAATGCAGCCTTTGCTTGTTTCAACAACAAACGTTACTGTGTAGGTCCCTGTGCTTGCATAGATATGAGTAGGGTTTTTTACAGTAGATGTATTGGAAGGTGAGGTTGGATCACCAAAATCCCATTCCCATCTGTTGGGAACACCGTAATCGGCTGTTGTAAGGTCATTGAATTGTATAGGAGTGTTTTTACACTGGCCTGCAAACCCGAAATCGGGCCTGAAACCTGGAAATACCCTGACAATAGAAGTAGTGGAATCCGAACAAGGTAATCCCCTGTTCACCACAAGCTTCAGGATGTATACACCCGTATCTGCGTACGTATGTGTAGGTGACGGTTGTGTGGATGTGTTGCCGTCTCCAAAATCCCAATCATAGGTCTGGATGACATTGGATGGAGTCAGGTTTTGAAAAGTAAGTGTAAACCCATCACAGCTTGGATACTTATCCAGCAAGGTTGCCGTTGCCACTTCACAATCGTGTACGGTCAGGATGAAATCCTTTCGGTGTGTTCCGATCTTAACACCATTCCGGTACTCATCCACACAAACACAAACCACGTACCTGCCGGCATTTGGCGGTGCGATGCCGGAGATAAGACCGGTTCGGGGGTTTAATGTTGAACCAGACCCAAGCGGACTGGTTCCGGCATATCCATTTATATAGGTTACGGATTGAAATGGCGGCGTCGAGGGACTTACGTTTCCTGAATTTGTAGCGGCACCACGATTGAAAGCGTTACAGTAATAATAAACCAGCGAATCTCCATCCGGGTCATTTGCACCAAAATCGAATGTAAATCCGGCTTTGTAGCAAACACGTGTCAGTTGTGTACGGAACTGGGGACTGCTGTTATTACCACTAGGTAATTGGCTGGAACCAGAGATCACACAAGAGTAGGTAGAGCCTTCTCCCTGGGCCGGCTGGTTCTGGGTAAATACATTTTCCAATGGAAATATCCTGCAACAGGTTTGGTATGCAGCAGTGTAACCATTTACATTGTTAGGCAATTCGACAATAAGATCGAAAGACCCCAAGCTGTAATCCAATACCGGCGGATTGATCATACAGGCAGGGGGAGGCACGACAGGTACATTGATCGTACTCGTTATGGTTACGTTGAAAGGAGAACCACTTATCTGTGAATTGAGGTCATTATTATAAATCCCGATAAATACGTTTCCCGGCATGAGCGCCCCACCACCCAGGTTATCCCTGAACAATCTGAGTGTGATCCGGTAACGCTTTGAATTTCCGGTACCCGGACCAAGGTATCTATAGATCATTTCCCCCCCGGAAATATGGTTGGCAAACGTATCATTAAAAAGAAAAACAAGTAATGAAATGAATATAATTCTCTTCATGTCGGGAATGGTGCAATAATCAGACCTAAAAATAGCCCAATTCGCTGTTTGACCGCTGAATTTTTATTCCAAAAAGCCTAATAAAACGTTATTTACCCGGGCCGTTTCTTCCCACATGCCCATATGGGCGCTGTGGCGGAGTACATGTACGTGTGACTGGTTGGGAAGGTAGCACTGCTGCATGCTTTGAGTAAAGGGAACTGCATTGTCGTACTGGCCGATGATGTAAAGTACCGGGCCGGGGAAATTTTTGAGCACATGGGTCCGGTCGGGCCGGGCGATCATGGCACGGTAATACTGGATCAGGGCTTCGCTGCTAAAGCCACTTCCTTTTTCCACCAATGATCCGATCTCAGCTTGGTGATTGACTGACCATTCTTTACCAAACAACCCTGGAATGGCCGTCTGCAAAAAATCATGGGCCCCATGTGTTTTTATGAACTCAATGGATTTTAGCCGGGCCGTTTTTTTTTCTTCGCTGTCAGCAAAGGCAGAGGAATGGACCAGCCCGAATGAAGAAAGCATCTGCGGGTATTTTTCTGCAAATGCCAAAGTAATATAGCCGCCCATGCTGTGGCCAAGCATACAGCACCGGTCTATTTGTTCTTCCAGGAGGATCGCTTTTACAACCTCGCTGTATGTTTCAATACCAGCATCGGGCAGGAATCCGGATTTCCCGCTTCCGGGAAGATCGGGAATAATGAGGCGAAAATGCTGCTGCAATTTTTCAACCTGCTTTTGCCAGATATCGCCGTCTTCACCAAAGCCATGGATCAGGATGACAGGCTTGCCTTTGCCGGTGAGGCGGTAGAAAACAGAAGATTTTTTATACTGAAGGGCTTTTTCTTTCATTGCAACGAATGCTTCTTTATTCATTTCAATTTGTAACAAATCCTTTCAAAGCGCTGCGATAGATGAGCAGCAATACCAGAGGTATGAGGCCATTATTCATTTGCTGTGGTAAGAAGAACCAGCTGATCAATACAAGCGTGAGCGCAACTGCTGTAAAGCTGAAGTATCTTTTTGCCCAGGCCTTTTTGCTGCTCACAAAGAATGCCATTATTGCATGAGTGGGCCAGGCCCAGAGGAGGTTGAGGTTATTTCGGCACATTTGGTGATCGGTGGCTGTCCACATCAGGACAAGGACGATACCTAACAAACCTGTCAGGAAAAAGAACAAGCCATCGAAGCCCGTGAGGGTTGATTGTATGAACCTGTTTTTCACAAAGCCAAGCAGGAATATGAATGCCAAAAGCAAGCTGAAAGTAACCAGGGGTGTAAAAAAATAACTCCCATTGCTTACCTCATTGATGGGATACAGGTTTTGGGATGAGGTTACCATCAGGTGCCTGCTGCTGTCGAGGCTTTTCATCAGGTTATCGGGGAGGAACTGCATTTGCCCGGCGGTCATTACCGCATCGCAGGGCATACCCAGTAAAATATCAATGCTTAGTTTGCTCCAGTCTTTTCCGTTTCTGTCGAGGTATTCGTGTATGGCCTGGCGGAACCTGCTGCCTGCAGGCATTACCGGGTTGCTGCAAAAGGATGAATCGTGTTCCTTCTTCAGGATATCCCTGAGCCTGGTGGTGCAGTTGTCCAGGAAGAAGTCGTATTTATAATACCTGTTTTCTTCTTTAAGATTGTTGTTCAGGAAATGCAGGATGTTTTTTTTCTCTTCAGCGGTCAGGTTCAATACCTGTTCGGTCATGCCCCTGTTGGTGGATTGGTACAGGGATCTGAATCCCATATAGCCATCCTTATCGTTGAAGTATTCTGTCGACACATAGTAGAGGAGTTTCCCCCTTGCGAATTTTAAATAGAAGCCGTCGTCGTCGAAATTGAACGTACCGTAATTGTATACGATATCGGTAACGGCATTGCTGTCGATGACCCTGAAAGCGCTGTGGCCAAAGGTGGCATACAGTTCTTCCCCCGGGGTACAGGTAAGAAGGGAGATGCGCAGCCGGGAACTGTCCCTGTCTGCCGACGAGGCAGGCTGAGCGGAAACGGAATGAAAAATTAAGAATGAAAAATTAAGAATGAAAAATGCAGTACAGCATAGTTTCTTAGCAGACAGACGCCGGTGTTTAAATAGTTGCATCCGTGATAAGGTAATTATTAATTCTAAATTTTTAATTGTTAATTGTCACCTGCTGTAATTCGGAGCTTCTTTGGTGATCTCGATGTCGTGTGCATGGCTTTCACGCATACCGGCATTGCTGATCTTAACAAAAGTGGCTTTCTGCAGTTCATTGATATCCTTGGCGCCGCAATAACCCATACCCGCCCTTAAGCCGCCAGTGAACTGGTGAACAACTTCGCGGAGATAACCTTTAAATGCAACCCGCCCCTCGATGCCTTCCGGAACAAACTTCTTTACATCGTCTTCTACGTCCTGGAAATAACGGTCGCTGCTGCCCTGGGCCATGGCGCCAAGCGAACCCATGCCCCGGTATTGCTTGAATTTCCTTCCTTCATAAATAATGGTTTCTCCCGGGCTTTCTTCCGTACCTGCAAATACATTTCCCATCATTACGCAACTGGCGCCAGCAGCCAATGCTTTCACCATATCACCTGTATAGCGTATTCCTCCATCGCTGATGATGCCCACGTTCTTATTTTTCAATGCAGCAGCTGCTTCCATCACGGCAGTGATCTGCGGTACCCCGGTGCCTGCAACGATCCTGGTAGTACATATAGAGCCCGGCCCGATACCAACTTTCACTGCGTCCGCCCCGGCGTTGGCAAGGGCTTTAGCTCCTTCGCCGGTACCCACATTGCCGGCGATCACCTGTAAATATTTATAGTTTTTCTTGATGTTCTTCAAAGCGGTCATGACTCCTTTCGTATGCCCATGTGCACTGTCGAGACAGATCACATCCACACCCACTTTATACAATGCTTCCACCCTTTGCATGGTATCGCTGGTGATCCCTATACCTGCGCCAACAAGCAATCGTCCGAAAGAATCCTTCACCGCATGCGGGTGAGATTTCAACTTCAAGATATCGCTGAAGGTGATGAGCCCTGTGAGTTTGCCGGATTTATTGATCACGGGTAGTTTTTCGATCTTGGTTTTCTTGAATATCAGCTCCGCTTTTTTAAGGTCGGTCCCTTCGGGTGCAGTAATGAGGTTATCTTTCGTCATGACGGTACTGACCCTGTCTTTATAATTGGTCTCAAAACGGAGGTCGCGATTGGTGAGTATGCCCACCAGTTTGTGGTTAGAGTCAACAATAGGAATGCCGCCGATCTTATTTTCCCTCATCAATCGCAGGGCTTCGCCGATGGTGGCATCCGGTTTTAATGTAACCGGGTCAAGGATCAGGCCGTTCTCACTTCTTTTTACCTTACGTACCTGCTCGGCCTGTTGCTCGATGCTCATGTTCTTGTGCAGGATACCAAGACCTCCCTCACGTGCCAGAGCAATCGCAAGGGCTGCTTCGGTAACGGTGTCCATCGCAGCGCTCAGCATGGGAACATTCAGTACAATGCTTTTGGTGAGGCGGGTACTGATGTTTACATCACGGGGTAATACCTGTGAGTAGGCAGGCATCAGCAATACGTCGTCGAATGTCAAGCCTTCGCCGTAGAATTTTTTGGACCGGTTGTTAGCGGGGGAGTTGTTTATTGTTGCCATAGGCAAAGGTAGGGCAGCGGGATTAAAAACCGAAAATTTAAAATCAAAAATTCCAAAAATGCGGTGGATAAAGCATTTGGGCGGCACAGGTTTTGTAACTTTAAAAGGCAAAGTATAAGCCATGAACCGTTCACTCACTCTTTGCCTTTTCCTGTTGTTCCTCAGTTATGGGTGTAAGAAAAGCAGCGATGTTCCAGAAACAAGATCCTTTTATATGGGCACCACGCCCTGGCCGGCTGATTTTACTGCGAGTGAGCTGGATAGTGCTTATCTGTTCATAAACCAGCATTGCGATATCGTTTCTCATCACTTCGACGATGGGGTACCTTACGAAGAAGCTTTTTACAACCGGCCCTGGCCCGCCAACCTTTTGCAGGAGATACAAAACAGGAAATTGAGGATAGCTGCCGATAAAAAAGTGTTCCTTAGCGTATCGGCCCTTTCTTTGACCAGGGTGAGCAAGGCCGAATATTATCATAACGTCCCTGTTGCCGACAGTATAAAGAACTACTGGCGCCAGCTTCCATTCGACAATAACAAAGTGGTAACCGCTTATATCAATTACATCAGTTTGCTCATCGATGAGTTTCAGCCCATATATGTCAATTACGGTGTAGAAAGTAATTCTGCCCTTTGGAACCCTGTCCAGTTCCTTCAATACAGAAATTTCCTTGCACAGGTGTATGCACAGTTGAAAACCAAATACCCCTCGTTACCTTTTTTTGTAAGTTTTATGGTGGATGAAACAACTGAAGGTTACAATAATGCCGGGCAACTGGTTTCATATACCGACCTTGTTGGATTGAGCGCTTATCCTTATACACATGTAAGTTCATCGGCCAACGGGAATACAGATCCAAAACTTTTTCCCGCCGGATTTTTTGAACGCTTCATCAACCTGGCCGCTTCTAAACCATTGGCGTTTGCCGAAACAGGTTATATCGCAGAAGACCTGGTGATCCCTGCTTACAGTTTGAACAAACAAGGTAATGTTGCCTGGCAAAAGGATTACCTGGAAATAGTGTTGAAACTCTGTAACGAAAAAAAAGCAAAGCTCTTCATATGGTTCTGCCACAAAGATTATGATGCAGGAAACAATACACTACGTTCACTTGGTTTGTACCAGGACCTGTTCGGTTTGTGGGAAGATACCGGCCTCAAGGATGAGAACGGTAAAGAAAGGCCTGCCTATTCTTCCTGGCTGCAATGGATGGGCAGGAACAAAACTCAATGACCATATGACCAGGCTATAGAGAAAGTTGCATCGAATACTCAATATAGTTTATAGATTTTCCCCGGCATAGCAACTACTACATTCTGCATTTCCAGCGACAATAAGGCAGCCGCCATCGTACTGCTGCTTAAGCCGCTTTTGAAATAAAGCTCATCAATGTGCAAGCCTTCGTGTTGTTGTAAAATGCTCACGATGTTTTTTTCATCGGCTGATAATTCGATGAACAGTTCCCGCTGTTTTTTGGCAACCGGGCCTGGTTTAACGTGCCAGTTCATGTATTCAAGCAGGTCATTGGAAGATGTGATCAGGGCGGCCTTGTTGTTTTTGATCAGGTAATTGCAGCCTTCACTCTTGTTGTCGAAGACCCGGCCAGGTATCGCAAACACATCTTTGTTGTAACCATTTCCAAGTTCTGCGGTGATGAGCGAACCTCCTTTCTTGCTGCTTTCGATCACAACAACGGCGTCGCACATGCCGGCAACAATACGGTTGCGACGAGGGAAATTCTGTTTGTCGGGGTTGGTGTTGCTGATATAATCGGTGATCAATCCACCCTGTTCACTCATCTGCTTGGCCAGTGATTTATTCTGGTCAGGATAGATCCGATCGAGCCCATGGGCTAAAACAGCCACAGTATTAAGGTTGTTCTTCAGTGCGGCTTTGTGTGCGATGGTATCGATGCCGAAAGCAAGGCCGCTTACGATCAAAATGTTTTCGGTTTTCAACCCTTCAATGAATTTTTCACAAACCGTTTTGCCATAAGAGGAATTGGTACGGGTGCCTACTACAGAGATCACTTTTGTGGTATTCAGATCAGCATTGCCCCGGTAATAAAGCAGAACCGGGGAGTCGTAGCAGTTCAGCAAACGCCGGGGGTATTTTTTGTCTGTGATGAAAAGAGGCTCGATCCTGTACCGCTCAATGAATTTCAATTCCTCTTCAGAACTGCTGAAGTCGGAGAATTGCCTGATCGACCTGGCCCTGACGGCTCCGATCCCTTCAATATGTTCCAGTTCTTTTTTCCTGGCCCTGAAGATGGATCCGGCATCACCGAATGTGTTGATCAATACCCTGGCATGAACGCTGCCGATATGGGGTACCAGGGTGAGGGCGATCTGGAAAAGGAGGTCGTTGTTCATTCAAAAGACGAACAACAATGATAGGAAAGGGGTTAGTTGCCGATTACAGAAAGTTCTGTCCGGCGGTTGAGGCTTTTCCCTTTTTCGGTTGCATTGTCTGCCACGGGTTTTGAAGCACCGAAGCCTTTATAACTTAACCGCTGCTGGCCGATCCCTTTGTTCAATAAATAGCCCACCACGGCCTTTGCCCTGTTCTCGGAAAGCAACAGGTTGTCCTTCGGCTGGCCAACATTATCGGTATGACCGTCGATCTGGATCTTCAGGTTAGGATTGTCGTTCAGCAGGGCAACCACTTTGTTAAGCTCCGCCATCGACTCGGGCCGCAGGTTATATTTGTTTGTTTCGAAAAAGATGTTCTTTAAAACGATATTGGCTCCTTTCTCGATCGGCTGGAGCGGAATATCTATTGTGAAAACAGAATCGATATCCTTATCAAGCAATGAAAAGTTATCCGAATAAAACAGGAAGCCCTTACGATTCACATTGAAGGCATATTCTTTTCCCACAGGCAATGTCACCAGGTAATTTCCGTCCTCGTCGGTTTGCAGCTTGCTGATAACATTGCCGGTTTTCACATCGGCCAGTTCAACAGCTGACGGCAGCCCTTCCTTTGTTTTTTGATTAAAAACCTTTCCTTTCACCCACAGCGTTTTTAATGGTCTGATGTCCTGCCTCAGTTCAAACCGGTAGATATCTAATCCACCCCTCGTATCATTTCCGTCGCTGGCATAATAGGCGGTTTTACCATCGGCCGCAACGATGAGCGATCCTTCATCGTCGATGGTATTAATGGGATAACCGAGATTCTCCGCCATGACCCAACTGCTGTCGTTCACTTTCTTACTGTAGAAGAGATCGGTCATGCCGTAGCCGGTATGTCCGTTGCTGTTGAAATACAATGTCTGGTTATCGGCATGCATGAATGGACAGCCTTCATCCCCGCTGGTGTTCACTGCTTCACCAAGGTTTTCGGGTGTGCTCCATTTACCGTTTGGTAAGCGGTGCGATACCCAGATATCCTTTCCTCCAAAGCCACCAGGCCTGTTGCTTGAAAAATACAGGTCCTTCTTATCAGGAGACAAGGAAGGGGAAGATTCCCAAAACTCGGTATTGATCGAAGTGCCCAGGTTCTTTGCTTCGCTCCAGCCTGTATTGGTCCTTACCGAATAATAAAGATCACAGCTCCCTTCGCCTTCAGGATAGTTACAGCCGGTGAAGACCAGCAACTGACCGTCCTGCGATATGTTCTGTGCGCCTTCATTGAGATTTGTATTTACTTTTCCTCCCAGGGGTTTTGCCTCGCTCCACCGGTCATTGATAAGGCTGCTTTCGTAAAAATCTTCATCGTTGTTCATTCTCCTGGTGAAGATGATCTTCTTTCCATCGATGGTCAAAGAAGGGAAATATTCCAGTGCAGAACTGTTGATGCTGTCGCCCAGGTTATACGGGGCAAATACATAATTTGCCGAAGGGTGTTTTTGTTCATAGTCAATGGCAAACTGGTAAGCAGACCGGCGATAATTGCCTGCCTTAATGCTTTGCTGGTTGAGTTTTGGATTGGATAAAAATTCCGTTACTGCATCCAGTGCCTGCCGGAATTTTCCGATGCCGGCCAGCGATATTGAAAAGGGGAGCAGGTATGTTTTTGAATAAACGGAATCCATCTTCAAAGCCGTCTCAAAATCGTTTACCGATGCGGTGTAATTCTTCATTTCGGCATAGATGCCTGCCCTGGAAAGAAATACGTCCACAAACTTTGGTTCAATGGCCAGCGCCTCGTTGAGGTGTTTGATGGCATCTGCATATCTTTTCTCTGTCGCTTCTTCGTACGCCTGTCCATACAGGTCGCCGGCTTTCTGGCTCACTTTGCCCGGATCGTACCATTGGGCGTCAGAAACCAAGAATGACAAAAGAAGAAAAAAGGAAGAAAGGATGATACGGAGTATATGAAGGCTTTTGTTTTGCATTTGTATCAGATCGGAATGTGAAGGTAAAACGAAAAGGGAGCCGCTTTATTCTCTGCACCTTATTTATAACATTCTTTTTAAGGAACATTGATGTATTTGTGTATCTGCAGCGACAATTCCCATTGAGGATGATCTTTGATGTAATCGATGATCATGGGCATGACCATAAAGGCTTTATCCCATTCCGGCTGCAAATAAAGTTTACAGCCGGGAGATACCATGGTTGCATAGTTTTCGGCCCACTCAAAATCCGATTTATTATAAATCACCACTTTCAATTCGTTGGCATGCGGGACGATTTCTGGCAATGGAGCCTTGAATTTTTTTGGTGACAAGCAGATCCAGTTCCATGAGCCAGTCAACGGGTAAGCGCCCGAAGTTTCGATATTGGTTTCAAACCCCTTCGACTGTAAAGCGGCCGTTAGTGCATCCAGGTTATACATCAACGGTTCGCCGCCGGTAATAACGACCAGTTCCGCAGGGGTCTTTTCAATATTCAGCACCAGGTCATCGATCGTGCACATCGGATGTTTGCCTGCATCCCAACTTTCTTTTACATCGCACCAGACACAACCCACATCGCAACCGCCAAGGCGGATGAAATAGGCCGCCCTTCCCTGGTGGAATCCTTCCCCCTGGAGTGTGTAGAAATGTTCCATTACCGGGAAAGAACTGGTGATTGTTTGTTGTGATTGCATGAACGATTCAGAAGATAAAGTTCGGTTAACGGTATTTGTTTTCGCAGGCCGTGAAAGTGTTCATCAGCAATGCGGCGATTGTCATTAACCCAACACCGCCGGGCACAGGTGTGATATAACTGCATTTTGGTGACACGTTGGCGAAATCAACATCACCCTTGATGGCAAAGCCTGATTTTTTAGCAGCATCCGGAACCCGGGTGATGCCGACATCGATCACGACACAGTTTTCTTTCACCATATCCGCCTTGAGGAATTCGGGAATTCCCAATGCAGCTACGATGATGTCTGCCTGGAGACAGATCTCTTTCAGGTTTTTTGTTTTACTGTGGCAGACCGTTACCGTGCAATTGCCCGGGTAGCTGTTACGGCTCAATAATATACTGATCGGTCGCCCAACGATATTGCTGCGGCCTATCACTACTGCGTGTTTACCCGAGGTTTCGATCATGTAATGTTCAAGCATCAGCAAGATCCCATAGGGTGTGGCAGGGATGAACGTAGGCAACCCCTGTACCATCTTGCCTACGCTTACCGGGTGAAAGCCATCGACGTCCTTATCCGGGTGAATAATATTGATGATCTTTTCTTCATTGATCTGTTTAGGAAGAGGAAGTTGAACGAGGATGCCGTCCACATCATCATCAGTATTCAGTTTTTCAATGGCAGCGATGAGTTCTTTCTCTGATATGGTTTCTTCAAAACGGATGAGGCTGCTTTTAAAGCCGACTTCTTCGCAGTTCTTTACTTTGCTGGCCACGTAGGTTTCGCTGGCTCCATTCGAACCGACAAGGATAGCGGCGAGGTGAGGTGTTTTCTTTCCTTCTTCTTTGAAAAGCCTTGTCCTTTCCTTTACTTTTTCTTTAACGGATTGGGAAACGAGCTTACCATCTAATAATTGCATGGAGCAAAAATACATAACTATCAGATGATTTTCCCGCATGATAAGAACAGCGCCTGATTATTTTCAAACCAGATGACCAGGACAAAAATGAAAGCCGCTTTTTTGATATTGATTGTTTCATTGCAAATCCTGCCTTGCGGAGCGCAGTCGTTGCGTTACCAGCTGGCACAACCGAATACAGGACTCTCAGCGTACAGCCTGGCACAAAATGATGTGCTTTCGTTTACAGGCAACCAGGCCGCATTGGCACAAGAGAAACAGGCAGGGCTGGGTGTATCAGCCGAACAACGATTTATGCTGAAAGAAACGAGCAGGTATTTGGCGGGGGTCGTGTTACCAACCCGGTTAGGCAATATTGGATTGCAGGTAAACTACGCAGGCTTCAAAAACTTCAATGAAAGCAGTATCGGTTTGGCCTATGCACGGAAGCTGGGAAGAATGATGGACCTGGGAGTTCAGTTCAACTACTACGGCTACCGGATCCCCGCTTACGGTAGCGCATCCACTGTGAATTTTGAAATTGGTATGCTGATGCACCTGACTGATCAATTCAATGCCGGCATACACGTGTACAACCCTGTCGGGGGAAAATTGGGGAAGCCATATCCCGGGAATTCAAAAGCTGAAAAGATTGCATCCGTGTACAAGATCGGGCTGGGATACGATGCTTCCGAAAAATTTTTTATCGGGACAGAAGTGATCAAAGAAGAAGATAAACCTATAAATGTGACGGCTGGATTCAGATACCAGTTTGCTAAACAGTTTTTTGCCGGAGCCGGTATTGTCAGTGAATCAACAAGTATATATGCCGGAGCAGGAGTTGCATGGAAAAATATACGATTGAATATTTCCGCTTCCTATCATCCACAACTTGGGTTCTCACCAGGTATTATATTGATAATGCATTTTAAAAGAAAGTGATAATGATGAAGGGTATCATTTTCCTGGCTCTTTTTTTCAAATGTTCATTTGGTAATGCACAATCAGAACGGACCAGTAACAGTGCACTGGAACAACAACTTGAAAGTGCAGCCATGCAAAATGAAAGCGTGGAAACAGAGGATGATCAATACATGCAGCAGATGCAGCATTTCCTGAAACACCCACTTGATCTCAATTCGGTGGGGGAGGATGAATTCAGCGAATTGAAAATATTGACTCCTTTTCAAGTACAGCAATTTTTTTCGTACAGGGATCTGCTCGGTAAATTCATAGATATATATGAACTGCAGGCAATACCCGGTTGGGATGTTCCGACAATTCTAAAACTGCGCCCTTATATCGTAATTAAAAATCACGATCCGTTGAGAAAAACAATCACCGATCGGTTACGCCTCGGCGAGCATAGTATTCTGTTGCGTGCCTCCCAGGTACTGGAAAGGTCAAAAGGGTTCCTGCAGGATTCATCCGCTGCTGCAAACTTTTATCGGGGGTCCCCTCAAAAGATATTGATACGCTATAGATACGCCTATAAGAATTTATTCCAGTATGGGGTCATCGCAGAAAAAGATGCCGGGGAACAGTTCTTTAAGGGGAAGCAAAAACTGGGTTTTGATTTTTATTCATTTCATGTGTTTGTTCGGAAAGCGGGCATTGTTCGGGACCTGGCTATCGGAGATTTTACGGTGAATATGGGCCAGGGGCTTATTCAATGGCAAGGCCTTGCTTTCAAAAAAGGGGCCGATGCATTGGCTGTTAAAAGGGAATCTCCCGTATTGCGACCATACAACTCTGCCGGCGAAATAAATTTTCATCGGGGGTTTGGGATCACACTCAGCAAGAGAAAATGGGAAACCACATTGTTTGCTTCTTATCGTAAGCTGGATGCTAATTTGGTGAGAGATACTTTCGGTAATCTAACAGACCATGTTTCCTCTTTTCAAACATCGGGTTATCACCGTACACAGGGCGAGGCGGAAGATAAAGGCATACAAAGGCAACTGGCATTTGGAGCAAATTTTTCCATATCCCACAGGCATTGGAAGATGGGGGTGAACAGTGTCGCTTACTTCTTCAGTTTACCACTATTGAAAAAACCGGAGCCTTATAACAAATATTCTTTGTCAGGTAAAAGCTTTGGCAACTGCAGTTTCGACTACAGCTACACTTTTCGGAACATTCATTTTTTTGGCGAGCTGGCATTTACGTCATCATTTAAAAAGGCCGTCCTGACCGGAATCATAGCCTCCGTCTCTTCCAAGCTCGACATGGCTTTATTATACAGGTACCTGGAGCCTGCTTATCAATCTCTGTATGCATCAACCTTCTCTGAGGGGGCGTATGCAAGCAATGAAAAAGGGATTTATTTAGGTGTGACTATCCGTCCTTCCACCATAATCCGGATCGATACTTATGCGGATCTGTTCAAATTTCCCTGGCTGAGGTACCAAGTGGACAGACCTTCTTATGGTTCTGACTATTTTATTCAATTCAGTTATATGCCCAACAGGCGCCTGGAGTTATATACCAGGTATCACCATGAAAGTAAGGCCATCAATAGTAGCAGTATTACCGGTTTGAGCTTGCCTATTGTGACCAAACAACCACGGCAAAACTGGCGATTTCACGTCAATTACCAGGCAAATCGAGACCTGCAATTGAGAAATAGGGTAGAAATATGCTGGTTCGATAAGAATGGGGAGGATGAAAGCCAGGGCTCGCTTTACTTCTTGGATATATTGTTCAAGCCAGCTTTAAAACCCTATTCCGGGGGCCTTCGGATACAGTACTTCGAAACCGATAATTACGATAGTCGCCTCTATGCCTATGAGAACGATGTATTATACAGTTATTCTACCCCGGTCTTTTACGAAAAGGGGTTGAGATATTACATAAATGTATCCTATGATTTGACAAAAAAGCTCACCTTTTGGGCCAAATGGTCCCAGACAATATACCCTGGTAAAAGCCATATTGGGAGCGGGCTTGACGAGATAAGCAAATGGCATAAAAGTGAATTTAGGTTTCAGGCATTGTATACCTTTTAACAATTTTGGAGACAAATGCAGCAAATAGGCACCACCTATTGTCCTATAAGGAGATGAAATACGGGGGATTTTTAATTTAACATTATTTTGACGTTAAGAAATTATCCTTATTTTTACACATCATTAAACTCAATCTAAATGCACATGAGAAGATTTTTAACACTGTTTACAATGCTTATGCTCTGTGGGGTATTGGCATTTGCACAAAGCCGGGTGGTGACCGGTAGGGTTACCGATATCGATGGTAACCCGGTTTCTTTTGCGACTATTAAGATTAAGGGTACGCAAACCGGTCTTTCTGCTGATGCGAACGGATCGTTCTCCATCAGAGTTAATCCGGGAGCTATTCTCGTAATTTCGGGAGCAAGCTATAAAGACGCTGAAGTGCCTGTGGGAACTCAAAGTGTTGTAAACCCAATACTTGAAAAAGGTGCTGCATCTGACCTGAAAGAGGTTGTGGTAACAAGCGCTTACGGTATCAAGCGTACCGCCAGAAGTACTTCATCAAACGCACAGGTGATCGGAGCCGATCTGCTCAATCCTGTTCGTAATACCAGTGTAAACGATGCCTTGGCCGGTAAAGTAGCCGGTATCCAGGTACGTAGCCAGTCATCTGCTGCCTTAGGCCGTCAGAACAGCGTAAGGTTACGTGGTGAAAGTGGATTCGGTAATGGGGATGGTACTTACGGTTCTTCCGTTCTTTATGTTGTGGACGGTACTATCCTGCCGAATGCAAACGATATCAACATCGACGATATCGAAGACATTACGGTATTACAAGGCCCAAGTGCTGCTGCCCTGTTTGGACCGGAAGGTGCAAACGGTGCGATTGTTATGACCCTGAAAAAAGGTAAAAGGGCTGCAAAAGGAATTGGTATCGAGATCAACTCAGGTGCTCAATTCGATAACGTATATATTCTCCCAAACTATCAAAACTCTTATGCAGGTGGTGATGGATATGATATGAAAAAATATACCTGGAAGCCTACCGACCCGATTGGTTGGAAAGCGTTAGATGGTAAATACTATCCTGACTATGCAGAGGACGTTAGCTGGGGGCCAAGAATGGTTGGGCAGGAATACATTCCCTGGTATGCATGGTACGGTGGTCATGAAAGGTCTTTTAAAACAGCCAGCCTGACCCCTCAACCCAATAACGCCAGGGATTATTTCAATACCCAGCAACAGATCAATAATAACATCAATTTCTCTAAGGCAACCGATGCTATGAGCATCAGGGCTTCTTATGGAAATATCAACGTAAAAGGGTTGCTTCCTACAACCTGGTTAAAGAGAAATACATTCAACCTGATTTCTTCAGTAAATCTCACCAATCGCCTGACATTGTCTGCGAACATTAGTTACATTACAACAAGTATCAGGGGTGAATTTGATGATTCCTATGCTAACTCAACCACTGGTTCTTTCAACCAATGGTTCCACAGGGATGTCGATATGAGTATTCTAAGGGAATTAAAGGACCTTAAGACAGAAACCGGTGTTGAAGCAAGCTGGAACCATCAGAATCCGAATACCTATAACCCGGCTAAGCCCACGGAATTCTATGGCGCTTATTACTGGGTAAGTCCTTATACATGGTTTGACCTGGTAAACAATACCAGCAGGACAGACAGGTTATTTGGTGACGTTGCACTGAGCTACAAATTCAGTAACGACTTTACGCTTTCTACCACATATAGAAAGCAGCAAAACACTGTTTATTCTGAAGAGCGCTATAGTTCTAACCTTGCCAGCAATACCAACAAAGTAGCCGGTGGTAACTGTCCTAAGTGTTTTGGCTATTATCAGGTTAACAGCTCTTTCAGCAACAGGGAGAACTTTCAGGTAATGGGTACCTATAACAAGAAGATCAAAAACTTCACTGTTAATGCTACTGCTGGTATTGATCTGTTCAATGCTATCCAAAGAACTAGTAATGCCAATACCAATGGTGGTTTAAGTGTCGCTAACCTTTATTCGATCACTAACTCAAAAGACCAGGCTTCTATTTCTAATGCTCGCATCAATGAAAAAAGACGTTCATTATTCCTGACTGCAACATTCGGCTATAAGAATCTGTTTTTCATAGATGGAACAATCCGGAACGATTACAACTCTACGCTTACTGATGGCAGTGCTACTTGGGAAGGTAAACCCAATGTTGTATCTAAGTCTGCAGGCGCCTCTTTTGTATTCAGCGACCTCATCGGCAATAATCCAATCCTGAGTTACGGTAAACTTCGTTTCTCATATGGTGAGGTGCCACAAATACTGATTCCATACAGGACGAATAGTAGCTATAATGTTAGCCAGTTCCAGTGGTTCGGAAATATTGTTCAGGTTGCTCCGGATGTATTAATTGATCCAAAACTTCAAGGAGCTGTGATGGCACAAAATGAGTATGGTGTCGAGACGAGATTCTTTAAGAACAGGTTTGGTGTAACGGCTACTTATTATGAAGCAACTGCAAAACTCTTCCCTACTAATAAATTAGTTTCTCCAAGTGCTGGTGTTACTGGCATCCTGACCAATGTTGGTAAGATTAAGAAAAAGGGTATTGATTTACAGGGTATGCTCAGGCCATTCTGGGGCAAAGATTTTAAGTGGGAGATCACTGGTACAGTGTCCTACTTGCTTAAAAATACCGTGCTTGACTTGGATGGTATAGACTCTGTTCACACTAGATCACCTATCGTAGAAACTATGTGGGGTAATAACTCACCTGCTTTGCTTCAGGAGGAAGGTAAAGAATGGGGACAGATTTGGGGAAGTGGTATCAAGCGTAATACTGCCGGCGTTCCTATCCTGGATGCAAGCGGTAACTATACAGCTGATCCCAATGTCTATTATGGAAATGTACTGCCTAAGTATACCGGTGGTGTTCAAAACGCTATTACCTTCAAGAACTTCACTATGAACGTAAACATCGACTTCCAGTCTGGTGGTAAGTTCTTCTCCCTGTCCGACATGTGGGGTTCTTATACTGGTCTTACAGCCCGTACAGCAGTACTCAACGACTTAGGCAACCCTGTTCGTGACCCGGTTGCCTTGGATGCAAATGGCAAGCCATTAAAGCACAGCGGTGGTATTCACGTATTTGGAGTTGATGCCAATAATAAGGCTGTTGACTACTACGTAGATGCAAGGACCTACTATACAAACCTCTATGTTAACAAGGTTTATGATGAGTTTGTTTATGATCTGACTTTTGTTAAGTTAAGGGAATTCAGCCTTGGTTATAATATCCCGGTTGAAAAACTTGGACTCGGCAGATGGTTAACAAGGGCAAACTTTGCAATCGTTGCTAAGAACCCATGGTTGATCTATGCTAAAACCAAAGATTTCGATCCTTCTCAGATTGCTAACCTTTCTGGTGAGGACGGGAACTTCCCTGGAACAAGAAGCATAGGCTTTAACCTGAAATTAGGATTCTAAACCAATCACCAACCAAAACTTTAAAAACTACAATTATGTACCATAAAAAATTAAAACTTTTTACAGTTGCAGCCTCCTTGGCAGTACTGGCTATAGGCTCTTCCTGTAATAAGATTGAGGATTTTGGCACAACGAATGCAAACCCCAATGCTGTAACCAATCCGGTACCTTATGCGTTGCTAACTAACGTTGAATGGCAATTGGGTGGTTTTGCCAGCAACGCCAGGGCTGCAGTGACAGTTCAATATTATTCAGAGGCCGAGTACCCTAGCTTCGGGCAGTATGCTGTACCTCGGGTTGATTTTTCGGGTACTTACACCTCTGTTTTGATGGACTGCCAGACTGTTTTGAATACATCCTCTTCCACTGCAGCTGAGCAGGCTACTGCCAGGATCCTTAAGGCTTATATCTTCTGGACTATAACAGACAGGTATGGCCCGATCCCATATGCACAGGCTCTGAAAGCTGTGACACCGAAATATTCAAAGCAAGAGGATATTTACCCGGATCTTATCAAGGAACTTACTGAAGCTGTTGCGCAAATGCCAAGTAGCGGTAAGCAAAGGGGTGATATTATGTACAATGACCTTTCTCAATGGAGGCGTCTGGCTAATTCATTGCGAATGTTGATGGCTATCCGTTTATCTAAGATTTATCCTGGCGCTAACGAATATGCAGCTACCCAGTTTAACTTGGCTTTAAACGACGCCGCTGGTTCTATATCTTCCAATGCTGATAATTTCAAGGTTGTTTACCCAGGTGGTGGACAGGACAATGCTTACAGTAACCCATTCTACTACACTCACCTGCAAAACAGGGATTATGGATTGAGTGTGCCAATGTTCAATATGTTATCGTCTGTTGGCGATACCAGGGTTTCTGCTTTCGGATCATCCAGTTTAGCTGTTCCATATGGTTATAATGAAGGATTGATCAACACCTGGAGGCAAGCTAACCCCGGATGGGCCCGTATTTTTTCTGACAATAACAGGCTTATTGGATCCCCCGTGTATGTAGTTACTGCTGCACAAGTATTGATTGCCAGGGCTGAAGCGGCTGACAGAGGTTGGACATCTGAAAACGCCACTGCTGTTTACAATGCTGGTATTACCGCTGCTTTCGAGCAATGGGGATTGTCAGTTCCTGCCGGGTATCTAAACAATGCAAATGTTGCTTTGACTGCTCCTACAGGAACAGGGGCCAACTTAAAGAATGTAGCAACTCAATATTACTTTGCTACATTCCCTGATGGCACCCAGGGTTGGTCAAACTGGCGGAGAACAGGATTTCCGGTTCTGACCCCAAGTCCTTATCCAATTTCTACGGCTCACACTACAATACCCCGCAGGTTTACTTATGGAGATACTGAGTATTCTACAAACCTGGCAGGTGTTAGTGAGGCTATCGGTTGGATTTCAGGAGGTGATGTTCAGGAAAGCAGGGTTTGGTGGGATAAACCATAATACCTAACTTTCAGCTTGATTAAAAAGTAAACAACCTAAAAACAATCTCGATATGAAATATTTAAAATTAACAAGATACCTTGCTGTAATTGCAGGCCTGGTGATGGTATTCGGCGCTTGTAAGAAAGTAAAGGTGGCAGAGCCTATGGGAGACGCCGGGACTACATTAATAAAAATAATAGATGGCGGAACACCTGCGGGAATCACTCCTGCCCCAATTGATTTTGTTCCGACTCCAACAAAGATCCTGGCTGTTCAACTACGGCGTGATGTTCCTAACAATACTGAATTGAACAAGACCATGATTGTTACAGTAAAGGACGACACTGCAGCAGTAACTGCAGCGGGTCATGGTTATCTTCATTTGCCAACAGCTTGGTATACACTGGATTTTGACGGTGTTAAGACCGGAGGTCAGGGTGGTACATTCACCTTTACTTTCAAGCCGGGAGAATATGCAAAGGAAATTTATGTTATTGTTCCGAATGCTACACTTCTGGATCCAAGCAAACTGTATGGCCTAGGATTTACGATCATGACTGCTGATGCAGGTGGTGTAATTTCTGCCCAAAAGTCTGTAATAGTTGAGATAGGAGCTAAAAATGCTTATGATGGCATTTATTCAGTTGAAGCAGGCAATGTGCAAAGATATACTGCACCTAATGTGCCAGAAGTAGGTCCATTAAATGGAAGTTTAGTGGGTAACCCGGATATAATTTTGGCCACAGTTAGTGCTAATGCATGTGCAATACCACCTGTAAGTACATTAGGTGGCTTATTTTGGGCTTTTGGTTCCAATTCCATGGTTGCGGGTATTGATGGTTTGAAGGTTACAGTTGATCCTTCCACAAACCTGGTAACGATGACCTCAGCGGCTAATGCAACACTTTCTAACTGGGCCGGGCATACAAATAATTATACTCCCGGAACCAAAGTTTTTAATTTGGCTTTCAGGTGGAACCCAACTGCAAACGTTAGAGAATATGAAGTGGTTTTGAAATATAAAGGACCAAGATAATAGTCTTTTAAAAATACTTTTTATAAAGAGCCCCAATTTGGGGCTCTTTGTTTTTACCTTTGTAAAAATGAATCTAAATGAGCAATCAACCTGAACAACCCGGGCAGATCAACATTGAAATATCGGAAGAGATGT
Organism: uncultured Ferruginibacter sp.; assembly: GCA_964645235.1. Taxonomy (GTDB): domain Bacteria; phylum Bacteroidota; class Bacteroidia; order Chitinophagales; family Chitinophagaceae; genus Ferruginibacter. The sequence continues at coordinate 79,783 of CAZYAT010000005.1, forward strand.
CGGAAGGAACCTATGCGAACCTGGCCATTATAACCCATAGCCATGCAGAATTTGTGATCGATTTTGTCAATGTAATGCCTGGAACCCCGAAAAGTAAAGTGAAGAGCAGGATCATCCTGACACCGTTTCATGCAAAACGGTTCATGAAAGCAATGATAGATAATGTAAAAAAGTTTGAAACAGCGAACGGTGCCATCCAGGATATGGATGCAGTTGAAATGCCATTTAATTTTGGTGGACCTACAGCCCAAGCATAAAGGGGGCGATCCTAACGTTTAGTAGCCCTATAACAACCCTTCGTCAGCGAAACTGAAGTACCCTGCTTCACTTACAATGATGTGATCGATGACCTTTATATCCAGGTATGATGCTGCCAGCTTCATCTTCCTGGTAAGCTCCTCATCTGTATTGCTGGGTTTAAGGCTCCCTGAAGGGTGATTATGGCAAAGAATAATGGAGGTGGTATTTTGTTCAATAGCTTTTTTTAAAATCACCCTGGGATCGACAACGGTGCCTGTAACGCCCCCGCGGCTGACTATTTCAAAATGATTGATCTTATTGGCCTGGTTTAAAAAACATACGCCCAATACTTCATAGTTATAATCTTTTAATAATGCCTGCAGGTATTGAGCAATATCAGCACTGCAGCGGATCACAGGCTTTCTGAGGCCTGCTGAGGTTTGCCTTCTCCGTCCAAGTTCAAGTGCAGAAACGATCATTATTGACTTGGCTTCACCGATCCCCTTTACTTTCATGAAGTCTTTGAATGTCAGTTTCCCCAGTTCATTCAGGTTGTCCTGGCCTAGCTTTAATACTTCTTTGGCAAGGTCTATCGCTGTTTTATGCTTATACCCATTGATAAGGAGTATAGCGAGCAATTCAGAATTGCTCAGCGTTTCAGGGCCTTTGCTGATCAATTTTTCACGCGGCCGGTCATCAATGGCCCAGTTTTTTATTGATGTGGAAGGCTTGTTGACATTTTCCATCCTTTCGAAATTAAATCAACCAAATAAATGATACTTTCGCAGCACAACACTTAACCACTACCTCAATTTATTATCGTATGGACTCTAATGCCAAGATTTTTTCCGGAACAGGATCGCAATATTTAGCAGAAAAAATTGCGAAAAAATTCGGTGAACCACTGGGAAAAGTCAATATCCAACGCTTCAGTGACGGGGAGATCTATGTGGAATTCAAGGAAAGTATACGGGGACAATTTGTATTTCTGATCCAAAGCACTTATGCACCATCGGATAACCTGATGGAATTATTGCTGATGATAGATGCAGCCAAAAGAGCATCCGCTTATAAGGTAATTGCAGTTATTCCATATTACGGTTTGGCCAGGCAGGATCGAAAAGACAGACCAAGGGTTGCCATCGGCTCAAAACTGGTTGCGAATATGATCACTGCTGCCGGGGCCGACAGGGTGATTACCATGGACCTGCATGCCCCGCAGATACAGGGTTATTTTGATATTCCTGTTGACCATCTTGATTCGTCTGCTATATTCATTCCTTATATCGAGAATCTGAGATTGCCAAACCTCACATTTGCGGCTCCCGATGTCGGCAGTGCAAACCGGATACGGGAGATCGCTACTTATTTTGAGTGTGAAATGGTAATATGCGATAAACACCGTAAAAGAGCGAATGAAATTGCCAGCATGGTGGTCATTGGCGATGTAACAGATAGAGATGTAGTATTGATCGATGATATCTGTGATACGGGGGGTACATTGGCAAAAAGTGCAGCCTTAATGATGCAAAATGGGGCAAAAAGTGTGAGGGCCTTATGTACTCATCCAGTTTTAAGTGGAAATGCGTATAAAAATATTGAGAACAGTGTGCTTTCTGAATTGGTAGTGTGTGATACGATCCCGCTTCGGGGGGAATGCAGTAAGATAAAAGTGGTATCTACAGATGAATTATTTGCTGTAACCATACGTAATGCATTTGAAAACAAGAGCATAAATAGCTTATTCATGCGAAGCCGAATGGAAAATAAAAAGTAAGGAATGGCTTATCTTGCTTAACTTTTATTGGTATTCCGTTTGTGTCTTGCCCAATTTGCCCTACCTTTGCGCCTCACAAAAAAATATACAATGAAAACAATTACAATCGAAGGACAACTGAGGACCGAAAGCGGAAAAAAAGCCACCCGCCAACTTCGCTCTCAGAAACTCGTGCCAGGTGTAATTTATGGTGGTTCAAAGGAAATTAACTTCCATGCTCCTGCGGCTGCTTTTAAAGACATCGTGTACACGCCTGACTTTATGCTGGCTGAGGTAAAAGTGGAAGGAAATTCTTATCGTTGCGTTTTAAAGGACCTGCAATTTCACAAGGTAAGCGACGAATTATTACACGTAGATTTTCTGGAGCTTGTAGATGACAAAAAAGTGGTAGCAACTTTGCCGCTCAAATTTGTAGGGGTTCCTGCCGGGGTGAAAGCGGGTGGTAAGCTTGTCACTAAGATGAAATCGTTAAAAGTGAAAGCGCTTCCGAAATACCTGAAGGAAAGCATTGAAGTGAATATTGAGCAACTGGAACTGAACAATAATATCCGTGTTGAAGATGTTGTTGTCGACAATATGGAAATACTGAATTCACCTCGTATCCCGATTGCTTCAGTGACCATGACAAGGCAATTGAAGCAGGAAGAGGCAGCAGCACCAAAGGCTGAGGCAGCTGCATCTGCAGCGACTCCAGCTCCGGCAGCAGAGAAAAAATAACAAGAAACATACTTTTATATAAAGCCCCTGACAGAGGGGCTTTTTTTTGCCGGGGTCTTACGGGCATAAAAGTTTAACTACCTTTGCCAACCTAAAATACAAAACATGGGAATGGACAGAAATACAATCATTGGGTTCGTGTTGATAGGGGCTTTGCTGATTGCAATGTTTGTAATAAACAGCCGAAGCAACCAGGCGTATTTGGCTGAAAAGAAAAGGATAGACGATTCGATTGCTGCGACTAAGCCTAAGGTTGACAGTACCTTGCTAAAGGCCGATTCCAAAAAGGCCGATTCGCTCACAGCACTGCAGCAACAATTGCCGGCAGCTTTTGTAACAGACACAAATAAAACAGAATATCTTGACACCCTGGAGAATGAGGTACTTAGGATCACATTTACCAATAAAGGAGGTCAGCCAAGAGAAGTGGAACTTAAGAAGTTTAAAAGATTTGATGGTAAACCGGTTATTCTCGAGAAGGGTATATTTGATAAACTTTCATATACTATAAACTCGGATAATAACCGCACTTCAGAAACGGGCAATATACACTTCATTAAGAACGAAAAAAAGATAAATACTGATAAATCCCAAACGATCTCATTCGTGTTGAAAGATTCATCAGGTAGACAACTGGTGCATCACTATACACTTTCGCCAAACAGTTATTTACTTGACCTGGAAATTTCAATAACCGGTTCTGATAAACTTTTCACGCAAAGCACAATGAATTTGACCTGGCAAACAGAAGCTGACCAGGCCGAAAAAGACCTGCACTATGAAAGAGGTCAGACTCATATCTGTTATCTGCAAGAAGGAAGTTATGATTTTGAATACCTGAGTTCAGGAGATGACAAAAAATTTAATGAGTCCGTGGACTGGCTGGCAGTAAAACAACAGTTCTTTGTTTCGGCTCTTGTTGCAAAGAGCAAAATCCAAAGTGCGATGGTCAAGTGGACCCTTCCTGCTGATTCTTTGAAAATTGTTGCACAAACATCTGCCAATTGTCGCATAGTTCTCGGTAATAGTTCTTCTGTTCAGGTCCCATTACAGTTTTATTATGGCCCCAGCGATTACAACATACTTAGCAAGAGCAACAACAAAATGGAGAACATCGTGCCTTATGGAAGTGGCATATTTGCATTTGTTAAGTATATTAACCGTCATTTTCTTCTGCCAATTTTCGATTTCCTCCGGAATAATATAGCCAGCATGGGTATTGTTATTTTGCTACTCACGCTGGTTATACGCCTGATTACGTCTCCTATATTGTACAAGAGCTATTTAAGTGGCGCTAAGATGAAGGCGTTAAAGCCAGAAATAGATGCATTGAAGGCAAAATTTACAGACAAATCAGGTCACCTCGACCAGCAGGCTTTTGGAATGGAACAGATGAAACTGTGGAGGTCAGCGGGAGTTAGCCCGCTGGGAGGGTGTTTGCCTGCCTTGTTGCAGATACCTATCTTCATGTCCTTGTATTATTTCTTCCAATCCAATATTTCACTACGGGGACAGAATTTTTTGTGGGCGAAAGACCTGGCTGCATACGACTCTGTAGCATCTTTACCCTTTTCAATTCCCTTTTACGGAGACCATGTAAGCTTATTTACCATTACTGCAACGGTCACCAGTTTGATCATATCCATTTATAGTATGAGTAGCATGCAGGACAACACAAACCCTGTTATGAAGTACATGCCCTATATATTCCCTGTATTATTACTTGGTGTATTCAATAGCCTTCCATCGGCGTTGACTTGGTATTATACTGTTTCTAATACTATTACATTAATCCTCCAAATAGTTATTCAGAAGTACATTATCAACCATGAGAAGATACTGGCTCAGATTGAGGAAAACCGGAAAAAGCCGGTAAAGCAAAACAAATTCCAGGAACGCCTCCAGGCCATGCAGGAAACTCAAAAAAAGCTGCAGGAAATGAAAAAGAAAACCGGGAAATAAATAATTAGTTAAATTTTAAGGACTGCACACTTCCGGAGTGTGCATTTTTTTTAATCAGATGATGTTGGCATGAGTTTTTATTACCTTTAGTAAATAAGCCCAAAAATGAAACATAGTTATACGCTTGCACTGTTGTTAATTGCAACCTTGTCCACAGGAAATCTGTTTTCGCAGAAGATATTTTCAGAGGGTACGCTTGTATATGACGTGTCTATTCAGTCATCCGGCGCTTCTCAATCGGGGGGTGTAAGCGGTACAACCAGCACGGTGCATTTGAAGGGCAATAATTGCAGAACGGATATGGTAAGTAGTTTAGGTAAGGAGATCACCATATTCAACTCAAAATCAGACAATGCTGTTATTCTGAAAGAATTCAGTGGGCAAAAATTAATGATCACCCTTACTAAGGATAACTGGAAGGTAAAGAGCAAGCTGAATAATGCATTGAAATTTGAGGTAACGGCAGAAACTAAACAGATCGCAGGTTATAATACCAGGAAAGCAGTTGCTAATACTGCTGATGGGAAGTCGTTGGTGGTATATTTTACTCCAGACCTCGTTCCAGCAAATAGGGATTATGATGCAACTTTTTCCAATTTACCCGGCTTACCAATCGAATATGAAATTGAATCTGGTAAAGCAAAATTTAGGTACACGTTAACAAAGCTTTCGTATGAACCTGTTTTAGTTTCGCAGTTTGACTTTCCGACTTCAGGATATCGGGTAATGACGTACGATGAAAATCAGCAATTGAAAAAGGGGAATTAAAATTCTACCAGAATAGTTGATGAGACGGGGAATAAATTGATTAATGAGGCTTAATGATCAGCTTCATACCGGCATATCCTTGCTTAGAGTCGGGAACTGCCATTACCTGTTTTTGCGGAATGATATAAACCGTGTTACCTTTCTTATAAGTAAGTAAAGAATTCCGGAGGATTGTTTTTCCATCAGTTTGCTGAGTACTCAATAAACTGCCAGTATATTTCAAGCCAGATTTCAAATTCAGGGATACCGAATTTCTAAGTGAACCGGAGTTGGAAATATTGAGAGAAGCGGTGGCTTTGCTTTTCTTGCTAATGCCCCTGTCAGCCAATGCACTGAACGTTATACCGCTAAGTATAACTATCCCGAGTATCATTTTGGCATTTTTAATCATTGGCATCAACTTTATACGGACAAATATATTGAAAATTATTAGCTAAAACCATACCACTCATCAATTCTTTTTACACATATTTAACGTTTTTGGGCAAAAATGGTTGCAAAAACTTGTGGGTATCTTCAAAACTTCTTAATTTACAATAACCTATAACCCATGAGTAAATATCCTTACCGCCAAGATCGGGATGAAATCAAAGCCCTCCTTCAACAGTTCGAAAACCTCAAAACCGGGAAATCCAATTCATTTTTGGAAGAAGAATCCTTCGAACGTATTATCGATTATTTTGATGAGAAGGAGCAACTCAACCAGGCGCTTGAGGCGGCTGAATATGGGATAGAGCAATATCCATATTCTGCCATGCTGCTTCTTAAGAAAGCAGATCTCCTGATTGCGTTCAAACGCTACCAGGAAGCACTGAATATTCTCGATCACGCCGAAACTCTTGATAGCAAGGATGCTAACCTGTATATCCTTAAAACAGATGCATTTCTGGCACTTGACCTTCAGAAAAAGGCGGCTGCAGTACTGGAATCTGCCATTGAGGATTTTTCCGGGGAAGAGAAAGTTGATCTTTTATTTGAGCTTGCTGATGTATATGACGATTATGAGAACTTTGACAAGGTTTTCGATTGCTTGAAAATGATCTTAGAACAGGAGCCGAATAATGAAGAGGCACTCTATAAAATATGTTTTTGGACGGATTTTACAGGCCGAAACGAAGAAGGCATTCGCCTACACCAAAGGATAATTGAGGAATTTCCTTTCAATGAACTTGCATGGTTCAACCTTGCTGCTGCATATCAAGGCCTGAAATTGTATGAAAAAGCCATAGATGCCTACCAGTACGCTGTAGCTATTGATGAGAAATTCGACTATGCCTTTCGTAACATGGGCGATGCCTATATACGGCTTCGCAGGTATAAGGATGCGGTCGAGGTGCTGGAAAAAGTTCTGGAGTTGGCACGGCCGGAAGATGTAATTTATGAGGCGATCGGCCATTGCCAGGATAAGATGGGGAATTATGCACAGGCCAGATTTAATTACCGTAAGGCTAGCCACCTGAACAACAACGACAGCCAATTGATCTATAAGATCGCCTGCACATATATGAATGAGGGCCAATGGGAAAGTGCTATAAAAAACCTCGAAGCTGCACTTCGCATGCATCGTATGCAACCTGAATACAATCTTGCCATGGGACAATGCTATATGGAACTGAATAAGCTGGAAGATGCGATTACCTGTTTCGGCAATGTTGTCAGGACCAGGCCCAAAAACATCAGCGGGTGGACGGAGTTACTGAAATGCCTCTATAAAGCAGAAATGTTTGAGGAAGCCCTCGAATATGCAGGATTTGCTTATGAACAGACCGATTCCAAACCCATATTCCTTTTTTACAAAAGCGCCTTTCTTTTCGCACTTGGAAAGACGAAGGAAGCATTATTGCAACTGGAAACAGGAATGAATAAAAATCCAAAACTTGTCAAAAGATTTATTGAGATCAATCCTTCCCTCTTGCAGGTACAAGCGGTGGTTGACATCATTGCCCGCTTTAAGAAAAAGAAATCCATTTAACTTTCCCTTTGTATCCGGCCGGGCATCAAATATGCACAGATGGGGTTATCTTTGCATTCCTTAAATGACCGATCATGAATTTTAATCTTACGCAGATCCCCGAGCGGAATAAGAAGCCACGTACACATGGAATTACCATGGTGATGGACAAGGGGCTGAGTGTGCAGGAGGTAGAGAACTTTATGAGTGCTACCCACCCGCACGTGGATGTGGTGAAACTGGGGTTCGGTACTTCTTACGTCACACCTAACCTGAAGGAAAAACTGGAAGTATATCGTTCGTATAACATGCCTATTTATTTCGGCGGGACCTTGTTTGAGGCTTTCCTTATTCGTAACCAATTCGAGGACTATATCGATGTTTGTAAGGAGTTCGGGGTAAGTTATATGGAAGTAAGCGACGGATCTATCACAATACCGCATGCGGAGAAATGTGGCTATATAGAGAAACTGTCAAAGTATGGGGTGGTACTGAGCGAAGTGGGAAGCAAAGATGCAGCACACATCATTCCGCCCTATAAATGGATCGAACTAATGAAAGCTGAGCTGGAAGCAGGATCTTCTTATGTGATAGCAGAAGCAAGAGAAGCAGGCAATGTTGGAATCTATCGCGGCACCGGTGAAGTAAGGGAGGGTCTTGTCCAGGAAATCCTCACACAAATACCGGAAGAGAAGATCATTTGGGAAGCGCCACAAAAAGCCCAGCAATTGTATTTCCTTCAGTTGATCGGTTGTAATGTAAATCTCGGAAATATTCCCCCGAATGAAGTGATACCCCTCGAGGCCATGCGTATCGGGCTTCGTGGCGATACCTTCAATCTATACCTGAATAAATAGCGAGGAATGAAAACTTACGGTATCATTGGTTTTCCTTTGGCCCATTCCTTTTCTCAAAGATATTTTACAGAAAAATTCCTCAAAGAAAACATCGGTGACTGTGTATATCTGAACTATCCCATTAAGACCATCGGCGAATTGCCTCTATTGCTCAAAGCAAATAAACATATCCTTGGCCTGAATGTAACTATACCTTTTAAACAACGGGTAATGGAGTTCCTTCACGACCGGACAAATATTCCTGAAGGCTTATCCGCATGTAACTGTATCAAAGTTGATGACGGTAAGTTATTGGGATTTAATACCGACATCATAGGTTTTGAAAGATCACTGCTGCCACTTCTCGACAAACATCATACACATGCGTTGGTACTGGGTAACGGGGGTGCTGCTGAAGCAGTGAAATCTGTCTTGCGAAAACTGGGGATCAGTTACCAGGTGGTAAGCCGGCGATTGCATTTGGATTCATCACTTACCTATCAAGATCTCGATAAGGATGTTATTGAAACTCATAAGCTCATTATTAATACTACTCCATTGGGCACTTTTCCGGATATAAGTCACAGCCCTGAAATACCATACCAATTCTTATCTGCAGGGCATCTATTATATGACCTTGTATATAACCCTTCGAAAACACTGTTCCTGCAAAAAGCAGGGGAAAGGGGTGCAGCTACTAAAAACGGTTATGAGATGCTTTTGCTCCAGGCAGAAGAAAGCTGGAGAATATGGAATGAAGGCTAAGGCTGAAGGATGGCTTTTAACTGGTCGGGCATAGCAACCACTTTTTTAGTATTGTAATCAAAACAGATCATGCCGGACTTTGCATTAGCCAGCAATATCTCTTTCCCCTCCCGGTTGGCAGCTAAGCGGTAGTACAATTCAAAACTGACACGGGACACCTCGCCAGCGGCAATGACAACTTCCACCACATCCCCGTAAAACGATTCATTCCTGAATTCAACTGCCAGGTCGCTCATGATAAGCCCGGGGCCCTCAATATTCAGCTCGGTGTAACCATATTGATTCAACCATTTCATCCTCGCTTCATGAATGATACTGACAAATGCATCATTACCCAGATGATTGCCGTAGTTAATATCTGTGATGCGAACGGGTATATGGTACGTTGCAAGGATATTATCCGGTATTTCGATCTTGATTCTTGCCATTAAAGGACTTTTATTTGGTTAGGAAGTTAATCAGCTTTTCCATTGCTTTTTTCCGGTGGCTGAATTTATTTTTTTCTCCCATCTCCATTTCTGCAAATGTTTTTTCACTTCCATCCGGAATGAATATGGGGTCATATCCAAAGCCATTACCGCCCCTTCTTTCAGAAATGATCTTTCCGGCGCAGATGCCCTCGAACTGGTACTCTTTTCCGTCAAGTATGAGGGATATGACTGTCCGGAACCGGGCAGCTTTGTCACTCTTTGTTTCGAGTTTGCTCAGCAGCTTATCAATATTTGCATCAAAGCTTCTGCCTTCTCCGGCATATCGGGCGCTTTTAACGCCGGGCTCTCCATTCAACGCAGCCACCTCCAGCCCTGTATCTTCACTGAAGCAATTTTTCTTCGTTAGCCGGAAAATGGTAGAGGATTTTTCGGCAGCGTTCGCTTCCAGGGTATCGTGAGGTTCGGGTATATCGATTTCAATACCCGCTTCTTTTAACGTGATGATATTGAATTTGCTTTTTAATACAGCCCTGATCTCATTTACCTTGTTCAGGTTATTAGTGGCAAAAATAATGTTATCCATTACCTTATTATTCTATTGAAAAGAGCTTCTTTAGGCTGTTCCACAAATTCAGTTTTTCTTTTTTGTTCCCCAGTAATTCATTCAGCGATACGGAAGACATATAAACCTGGTTGTTGAAATGCTGTAACTGGTAATGGGGGAACTGTAATGGCAGCCCGATCGCTTCCGGGTCGATATCGAACAAAACGATCTTTTCTGAATTCAGTTGAACGGTAATACCCTGGTAGTTGAGCGGGCCGTTGTTTTCTATATTGATCAGGGCAATATCAGCCATTGTTAGCTTACAAGCTGTAAGGATCTCCAGCAAAAAGTCCAGATCTTTTTCAGGTAGGTACAGTGTCTCAGGGGACTGAACGATCAGTACGATCCCTTTTTTGCAATCTCCCAGGAAAGCAATACCGCCGGTTGTTACAAGAGATTTTGGACCATTCACCGGTTTCAAATCATACAATGATTTGCTGTACAAACTTTCAAGTACCAAAGAAGGAAGTTGAATATTATCTAAACTCATTACAATCTCATTAAAAGGCCCCGGTAGTCTTCTTTTTTTCGTTTCTTTGCCGTAAAATTAACGATTATGATTGCTGCAGGAAATATTAATATTACCAGGGTGGAAAGAAGTAAATTAAAGGATATCAACCTTGAGAATATCCCCTTTGGTAAATATTTCACCGATCATATGCTTGAAGTGGATTTTGAAGATGGTGAATGGAAGAGTGCAGAGATCAAACCTTATCAGCCTCTTTTACTGGAACCATCCCTGGCTGCCCTTCACTATGGCCAGGCGATTTTTGAAGGGATCAAGGCTTATAAAAATGCTGATGGAGAAATTTCAATTTTCCGTCCGCTTGATAATTACAGACGTTTCAATGCTTCCGCCGAAAGAATGCAGATGCCGCAGGTACCGGAGGAACTTTTCATGGAAGGGATGCGGATGCTGATCGAACTGGATAAAAACTGGGTGCCGCAGCAGGTAGACCATTCCCTGTATATCCGCCCCTTCATGTTCAGTTCCGACCAGATGATCGGTGTTCGCCCAAGTGATAAATATAAATTCCTGATCATTTTAAGCCCGACAGGCCCTTATTACAGTGCGCCCATGCGGATTTACGTGGAAGAGCAATATGTAAGGGCGTCGCCCGGTGGAGTCGGTTTTGCAAAGGCTGCCGGTAACTACGGAGCCGCGATGTACGCAACTGCCCAGGCTAAATTGAAGGGGTACGACCAGGTATTGTGGATGGATGCCTATGAGCATAAGTATGTGCAGGAATGCGGCACTATGAATGTATTCTTCATCATTGGGAATAAGGCAATAACTCCCGGGCTGGAATCCGGGACGATCCTGGCCGGTGTAACCCGGGATAGCGCTATTGTTGTACTGAAAGAAATGGGGTTTGAGGTGGAGGAGCGGAACCTTGGCATCGACGATATCATAGATGCCTACAGGGCCGGTCTCCTGTATGAGGTGTTCGGCACCGGTACCGCAGCTACGATCTCCCTTATCAGGGAGCTACGGTATAAGGACTATACCATGGCTTTTGACGTGGAAAAATGGAAGACGGCCCCGGAGTTAAAAAACCGACTTAATGCCATCCGCTATGGCCAAATGCCTGATAACCATGGTTGGATGCACCGCATCTGATCGCCGAACTTTTTAATATACCCAAACCGCCCTCTCAAGGCGGTTTTCTTTTTTTATGTGAATAAAAATTGACTTTTTTTGGCTTTAATTTTCAAAAATCAAATGATAAACCCTACCTTTGCCGTCCTAAAAATAAAAGGTACCAAATGCCTACAATACAACAATTAGTAAGAAAAGGAAGAGAAGTTATCAAAGCAAAAAGCAAGTCCAGGGCCCTGGATAGCTGCCCTCAGCGCCGTGGGGTATGTACAAGGGTATATACCACGACCCCCAAAAAGCCAAATTCAGCTCTCCGCAAAGTGGCAAAGGTTAGGCTTACGAATAAGATCGAAGTGATCGCTTATATCCCGGGTGAAGGACATAATCTCCAGGAGCACTCGATCGTATTGATCCGTGGCGGAAGGGTAAAAGATCTTCCGGGTGTTCGTTACCACATCGTACGCGGCAGCCTTGATACTGCAGGTGTTAAAGACCGTAAGCAAAGCCGTAGTAAATACGGAACCAAAAAAGAAAAAGCTAAAAAATAATTCTTTGACAGGCACCGATGCCGTCAAATAAAATAAATTACAATGAGGAAGACACAACCGAAAAAGATACCCATCGCACCAGACCCAAAGTTTAACGATAAGCTGGTTACACGTTTTGTAAATAACCTGATGTGGGCTGGTAAGAAAAGTGGAGCGTACATCATTTTCTATGATGCACTGGAAAAAGTAGCCAAGCAGACAGGTGAGGACGGATACGAGGTTTGGAAAAAGGCGCTGGCGAATATCACACCGGGTGTGGAGGTACGGAGTCGTCGTATCGGTGGTGCCACCTTCCAGATACCTTCGGAGGTTCGTGCCGACCGGAAGATATCCCTAAGCATCAAGTGGATGATCAAGTACAGCCGTGAGCGCAACGGTCGTAGCATGGCTGATAAGCTCGCTAATGAGATCGTAGCAGCCAGCAAAGGTGAAGGCGCTGCTTTCAAAAAGAAGGAAGATACTCACCGTATGGCCGAAGCCAATAAGGCTTTCGCCCATTTCCGCATCTAATTATCAACGATTAAGGATATTAAGGCCATCCCGACCAATGGGGTGGCTTTTTAGTTTATACGGCTTTGTCAATCAAAAAAAGCAACGTATATTTGCGGCGCTAAAAAGTTCAGCTTATTGGGATATTTGTGTGGCGCTGCCCTTATTTAGCATACTATGAGAGTACAGTAATACATACCGCAACGACCCAGTCGCTTCCTAATGCAGCGATTTCCCGGGTTCCACGTCTCTTAATTATCCAATCATTTAAATAATAATTCAATTAATAACAACCTTATCCTCCGTGGAGAATAAGGGCAAATAAAACAAAATGGCAGATTTACGTTATCAAAGAAATTTTGGAATTGCCGCTCACATCGATGCAGGCAAAACAACGACTACTGAACGTATCTTATACTACACCGGTGTGAACCATAAAATTGGTGAAGTGCATGAAGGTGCAGCAACGATGGACTGGATGGCACAGGAACAGGAGAGGGGTATCACCATCACTTCAGCCGCTACCACCTGTTTTTGGAATTTTCCAACCAACCAGGGTCAGAAAGTAGGGGATACCAAACAATATAAATTCAACATTATTGATACTCCGGGACACGTGGACTTTACGGTGGAAGTAGAACGCTCTTTGCGTGTACTTGATGGCTTATTGGCTTTGTTCTGCGCCGTATCAGGTGTAGAGCCTCAGTCTGAAACTGTTTGGCGCCAGGCCAACCGTTATAAAGTTCCCCGTATCGGTTTCGTAAACAAGATGGACCGTAGTGGTGCCGACTTCCTGAACGTGGTTAAACAGGTCAAGGAAATGCTGGGAGCAAAAGCAGTACCCCTGCAGTTGCCGATTGGAGCAGAAGATAATTTCAAAGGAGTAGTTGACCTGATCACCATGAAAGGGATCATTTGGGACGACGCTACCCAGGGTATGACCTATAAGGAAGTACCTATTCCGGACGATATGATCGATGAAGTGAATGAATGGCGTCAACACCTTGTTGAAGCTGTTGCAGAATATGACGATAAACTGCTTGAAAAATTCTTTGAAGACCCGAACAGCATCACCGAAGCTGAAATGCATGAAGCGATCAGGAAGGCGGTGATCGACATCTCCATCATCCCTATGATGTGCGGTTCTTCTTTCAAGAATAAAGGTGTACAGACTGCCCTCGATGCGATCTGCCGTTACCTGCCTGGCCCGCTGGACATTGACGCGGTTACTGGTACCAATCCCGATACGGGAGCAGAAGAAACACGCAAAGCGGATGCGAAAGAACCATTCGCTGCATTGGCCTTTAAGATCATGACCGATCCGTTCGTTGGGCGCCTGGCTTTCTTCCGTGCATACAGTGGTCACCTCGACGCAGGTTCGTATGTATTGAATACCCGTACAGGTAAGAAAGAGCGTATCAGCCGTATCATGCAGATGCATGCTAACAAGCAAAACCCAATCGATTTCATCGAAGCGGGTGATATCGGGGCAGGTGTTGGTTTCAAGGACATTAAAACCGGGGATACTCTCTGTTCTGAAGATAACCCTATCATCCTGGAAGCAATGACATTCCCTGAGCCGGTGATCTCGATTGCTGTTGAGCCGAAAACACAGGCCGACGTTGATAAAATGGGTATGGCCATTGCCAAGCTGGTAGAAGAGGACCCTACATTGCGTGTTAAGACCGATGAAGAAACCGGCCAGACCATTCTTAGTGGTATGGGTGAACTGCACCTTGAAATTATTGTGGACAGGATGAAGCGTGAATTCAAAGTTGAGATCAACCAGGGAGCTCCCCAAGTGGCTTATAAAGAAGCCTTCCAGAATACCATTGAGCACAGGGAGATCCTGAAGAAACAAACCGGTGGTCGTGGTAAATTCGCCGATATCATTTTCGAGATTGGACCGGCAGATGAAGAGTTCTTAAAAGAAAACGATGGTAAGACAGCCTTCCAGTTCGTGAACAGCCTCTTTGGTGGTTCTATCCCGAAAGAGTTCGTTCCTGCGATCCAGAAGGGTTTCGAAAGCGCTATGAACACCGGTGTACTGGCCGGCTACCCGATGGAAAATATGAAGATCAACGTGAAGGATGGATCATTCCACCAGGTGGATTCTGATGCGATGAGTTTTGAACTTTGCGCCAAGCAGGGTTACCGGGAGGCAGGACGTAAAGCAAAACCTGTGTTGCTGGAGCCCATCATGAAGGTGGAAGTACTTACCCCGGATCAATACATGGGTGATGTGACAGGTGACCTGAACCGTCGCCGCGGTATGCTCGAGGGAATGGACAGCAAACATGGGGTACAGGTGATCAAAGCCAAAGTTCCATTGAGCGAAATGTTCGGTTACGTTACCCAGCTTCGTTCATTGTCTTCAGGCCGTGCTACCTCCACTATGGAATTCAGCCACTATTCTCCTGCGCCGAACAATATCGCAGAAGAAGTGATCGCTAAGTCGAAAGGAAAGGTAAAAGTGGAGGATTAATAACCCCGCTTTACAGATAAAAAACCCCATCTGCTTCTGTCGGATGGGGTTTTTCTTTGGGGGTATTTAACATTGGCCAAATTGAAACTGATTTGTATTTTACGGTACAACAGGACACCATGCATAATATACGTCTGGAGAACCTATTACTGATCGATATAGAAACTGTTTCCGAGCAGCCTTCTTTTGGTTCGCTTACCGAGGAATGGAAAATGCTATGGCAGGACAAAGTGCAGCGAAGCCTGCCAGAAGGAGTTACTGCCGAAGAGTTTTATCCCCAGCGTGCAGGCATCATGGCGGAATTCGCCAAGGTCATTTGTATCAGTATAGGCTATTTTAAAAAAGAAGGAACTTCATATGTGCTGCGGGTAAAATCATTCTACAGCGATGATGAGAAAAAATTACTTGAGGACTTTCTGAACACATTGAAGCAACTCGAATCGACCAATAACAAATGGAGTTTCACAGGGCATAATATAAAGGAGTTCGATATCCCATTCCTTTGCCGCAGACTTCTGATCAACGGGTTGATCATTCCGCCTGTACTTGATTTTCAGAATATGAAACCCTGGGAAACCAACCTGATCGATACTTTCCAATACTGGCGTTTCGGGGATTATAAACACTATACTTCATTGAAATTGCTGGCTGCAGCCCTGAAAGTGCCTTCTTCCAAAGACGATATCGATGGCAGTATGGTAGGGGATGTATACTGGAAAGATAAACAGTTGCAGCGCATCGTTACCTATTGCCAGAAGGACGTGATAACCACCGGTAATATCGTCCTTCGGTTCAAAAATCTGCCTTTATTATCCGAACAGCAGGTAGTGATCGTTAGCTGACCTAAGGGGTGGGTGACGAATTCACTTTCTTCAGCATGGTAACAAATACAGGGAAGTGATCGCTGTAACCGTAATTATAGGTGGTACCATCCCAGGTCCTTTTTGGATAACCTTTATACTTGCCTGTTTGCTGAACAAGGAATTCCTTATTGACGATCGTTGCTTTGTAAAAGAAATATCCTTTCTGTTCTTTATCCAGCCAGGGTTGAGATACCACGATCTGGTCGAACAAACCCCAGGCATCCTGGTAGGCGAGGGTACCAATGCCCCTCTTATAAAAATCGACCCAGGGATTGAAGAGTCCTCTTACTTTTACGTCGGTTATTTTTCCCTTTGAACCCAGCACCTTGGTCAGGCTCGGGCTGATGGGGTCGTCATTGAGGTCGCCCATGATAACGATCTTGGAGGTGCTGTCTATCGCCATAAGGGAATCGACCACCCGTTTTGCTACGGATGCGGCCGCAGCACGGGCCGGTATTGACCTTTCTTCTCCACCCGACCGGGATGGCCAGTGGTTCACCATTACATGGACCGTGTCTCCATCCATTACCCCCTTTACGTATAAAACATCACGGGTGAAATAAGAATCTTTCGATCCCCCGGGTAATTTTACAAAAAGAGGAACACTGTGAAGAGGCCTGAAATATTTTGGATTATAGAACAAGGCCACATCGACTCCCCTTACGTCGGGACTATTATAATGAACGATTTTCCAATTCCTGTTCTTTAGATCCTTATGACCGGCCAGTATATTCAGCACGGTATCATTTTCGATCTCTGCCACCCCGAGTATTGCCAAACCGTCCGGGTTTACATCCGTGCCCATTTGCGAAACAACAGAAGCCAACCTGTCCACCTTGTCCATAAACACGTGTGTATTATAGTGCCGTTCACTCCCCGGCAAAAACTCTTCATCATCCACTTTAGGATTATTTACGGTATCGTAGAAATTCTCCAGGTTATAAAAGCCTATCAGGGCGGGCCGGTATGAGTTTTTTTGTGCATAACTGCATGAAAATGATAGGCCGAAAAAAGCAATCGTTACGATCAGTTTGTTCATAAAAAAATATAAAGAAACCAAAGTTATTTAACCCCGTTCGATTTAAGGTATTTTAAAATGACTAATATGTTATGTTCGAAACTTTGAGCCTAAAAAACCCTTTAAATCACTACATTTGCTGGCTTTTTAACTGACTAATTTATGATGAAAAAAACAAAACATTGCCTGCTTATGATCCTGCTTTCAGGGGTTGTTATGCCGGCAGCTTTCTCTCAAAAAACGAAGATCAAAGACACGATTCCAACCCGAGATACGCTTATTGAAATTTTGAGGGATAATCAACAGGATAACATTCCGGTTATTTCGCTGGATGAAAGCGATGGGCAGGACGGCAGCGCTCAGAATATCTCTTCTCAGCTGAGTGCGGGCAGGGACCCATTTTTAAATGCAGCCACTTTCCGGTTCAGTGCGGTTCGCTTTCGTATAAGGGGTTACGATTCTGACCTCTTTGGCACCTATATCAACGGGGCACCGATGGAAAACCTGGATAATGGATTTACGCCCTACGGGCAATGGGGTGGGTTGAACGATGTGCTCCGGAACAGGGAATCCACCATCGGCCTAACACCTACCACTTTTTCCTATGGCGACCTGGGCGGAGTTACCGGCTTCGATACGCGAGCTTCGCATCAGCGTAAACAAACAAATATTAATTATGCATTGTCGAACAGGAACTATACAAACCGGGTTATGATCACTCATTCCACCGGTTTGAACAACAAAGGCTGGGCATTCAGTTTATCGGGCTCACGCCGTTGGGCCGAAGAAGGTTTTACTGACGGAACTTATTACGACGGATGGTCGTTTTTCGGGGCCGTTGATAAACGCTTCAACGATCGCCACCTGCTTTCTTTCGTTGCTTTCGCAACACCAACGGAAAATGGCCGCCAAGGGGCTTCTGTACAGGAAATGCTCGACCTGGCCGGTAATAATTACTATAACCCCTATTGGGGATACCAGAACGGAAGGAAAAGAAATGCAAGCATCGCACGCTCTTTTCAGCCGATTGGCATTTTAACACACGACTGGAAGATATCGGACAAGACAACCCTGCTTACCGCCGCCTCGATTACCTATGGTAACAGGAGCGTTACCGGGCTCGATTGGTATAATGCTGCCGACCCCCGCCCTGATTACTACCGTTACCTGCCCAGCTACCAGCTCGACCCTGTTTTTGCAGAGCAGGTGAAGCAGGAACTGCTGAATGATGTGAACAAACGGCAGATCAACTGGGATGCTTTGTACCTGGCCAATTATGCATCTTATGATGTGGTGCATAACGTAAACGGCATTTTAGGAAACGATGTAGCCGGTAAACGCTCACATTATATTGTGGAAGAAAGGGTCATTAATACAACCAAATACAATTTCAACAGCACGTTGAACAGTTCCGTGAGTGAGAACATATCCTTTTCAGCGGGGATCACTTACCAGGCCCAGAAGAATCATTATTACAAAAGAGTGGAAGATCTGCTGGGAGGTGATTTTTATGTTGACGTGAACCAGTTCGGTGAAAGGGATTTTCCTTCAAATCCGGATGCGGGCCAGAACGACCTCAACAAACCGAACCGCATCGTGGGTGAGGGAGATAAGTTCGGTTATAACTACGACATCAATATCAAAAAGGGTTCTGTATGGTTACAGGGGATATTTAAATTCCGAAAGATCGACGTGTTTGTTTCCACCGAACACTCCTATACCAGTTTCTTCCGGTACGGCAATGTAAAAGCCGGTTTGTTCCCCAACAACTCTTATGGCAAATCAACTACCTACAACTTTTACAATTCCGGCATAAAGGGGGGAATCACTTATAAGATCGATGGGCGTAACTATCTTTTCGCCAACGGGTCTTATATGTCAAGGGCCCCGTTCTTCGAAAATGCCTTCCTTGCACCCCGTACACGTGATTTTGTGATCGACAACCTAAAATCGGAAGAGATCCTTACTACCGAGGCAGGTTATGCAATGAACGCACCGAAATTGAAGATCAGGGCCACCGGTTATTATACCCGGTTCAAGAACCAGCTGAATGTACTTACTTTCTATAATGATGAGTTCAGGAATTTTGTGAATTATGGCATCAGTAATATTGGCAAGGTGCATATGGGTGCTGAATTCGGGGTGGAAGCAAAGGTCTACAAAGGATTAAGCGTTACCGCTGCTGCAGCCATCGGCCAGTATTACTTTAATACCAGGCAGAGTGCAACCGTTACTGCAGATAACAGTTCCGCCATTTTGGCCAAGGACGTAGTGGTATATTCCGATAACTATTATGTGCCAACACCACAGCAGGCATATACCATCGGGCTCGATTACCGCTCGCCGCAGTTCTGGTTCATTACTGTAAACTTCAATTATTTCAACAAATCATACCTGGAGTTCAACCCGATCCGGCGCACAGCCGCTGCTGTAAGTGGAGTGCCGGAAGGTTCTGAGCTCTGGCATAAGATCATCGACCAGACGGAACTGAAGGCACAATATACCCTGGATGCCTTTGCCGGCTATTCCTGGCTTATGAACAGGCGTTTCCATAACCTGAAGAAAAGGACCTACCTGGTATTCAACATCGGGGTTAACAATATCCTCGATAACCGTACCATCGTATCCGGCGGGTTTGAACAACTGCGCTTCGATTTTGCAGGAAGGCTGGTTGACAAATTCCCCGATAAACGGTTCTATGCATACGGTATCAACTTTTTTGCAAGCGTAGGGGTACGTTTCTAATCATCAATAAAACAGATCATAAACTCTTTAAAAAATAAATTATGAACAGGATCTTAAAATCAATAACTGCTGTGGTGCTTGTACTGTCTGCAGTAACATTCAGTGCATGTAAGAAGTCATTCGATAATCCTCCCGGCCCTGCCGATCCGGCCATCGTTGCCAATACAACCATCCGCGACCTGAAAGCGCTTCATACCACCCCAGGTGCTTATGATGTGATCACTTCCGATATCATTATCTCCGGTATCGTGGTGGCCGACGATCGAAGCGGGAACCTGTATAAGCAACTATATATCCAGGATGCGACCGGCGGGATCCAGGTATTGCTTGATGCTGTGAGCCTGTACAATACATACCCCGTTGGCCGCAGGGTGTTCATTAAGTGCAAAGGTCTTTGTGTAAGCGATTATAATGGTCTTATGGCACTGGGTGTGAAAGCCACTGTGGCAGGCCTGCCTTCACAGGAAGGGATCCCTTCGGGAGTCATCAACAACTACCTGATCGGTGGTTCCATCAATAATCCTGTTGTACCAAAAGTTGTTTCTCAGAGCGTATTGGGAACCAATATGCAGGATCCCTACCTGGGTACATTGATCCAGTTGGATGGTTATGAATTCAGCGATGTCAACGCTACCTATTCTGATACATCAGCCTATAAAAGCACAGTGAACCTTGATATTAAGAATTGCTCAGGCCAGACGATCATCATCCGCACCAGTGCATATGCAAACTTTGCCGGGAAGAAAGTACCAGCCGGAAACGGAAGCGTGGTGGCCATCTATACAACATTCGGTACCACCAGGCAGTTGCTTCTTCGTGAGGATGAAGATGTAAATTTCACAGGCGGCCGTTGCAACCTTTTTGAAGAGTACTTTAGTTCGCTTACTTCGGCAGACAATAACCTTGATTTTACTTTCCCCAACTGGAAGAATATTGCACCTAATTCAACCGCTTTATACAAAAATGCCGTTTTCGGTACATCCGGAAAATGTGTTAAAGTAACAGCCTTTGGCACAGGTTTGAATACCGATACAGCATGGTTGATCACACCCGCGATCGCCCTGCCGGCTGCCACCACTCCGCAGTTAAGTTTCACCACTGCATATCAGTTTGCCGTTGGTCCGACTACTATTCACGCATTTGTGTCTACCAACTATAACGGAAGTACTAACCCGAATACAGCTACCTGGACACAAGTGACCACGAATGCTAATATACCCGGGAACACTGCTACCAATAACAGCAGCACTTTTAGCTCTTTTGCTCCTTCAGGGAATATAAGCCTGGGTGCCTGGGCAGGACAAACGATATACGTTGCCTTCAAATATACAGGAAGTGTTTCTGGTGGGCGTACGACCAATTTTGAAGTAGATGATGTAAGGGTGACCAGACAATAATATCAACCAGTAAGTGTCATTATGAATCATGATGGCACTTACTCTTATGAATCTAGGAGGATCTATACAACGACAAATTTTCTTTATGAAAAAACTATTCACAATTTTACTGGCTTTGATCGTTTTTCGTGCCGAAGCACAGGTGGTGATCAGCCAGGTATATGGAGGGGGAGGTAATGCGGGATCGACCTATACCAATGATTTTATCGAATTATTCAACCGGGGCTCTGCACCGGTTAGCTTGAATGGATGGTCTGTTCAGTACAACAGCGCCACCGGTACCGGTACCTGGCAGGTTACCAACCTTAGCAATGTAACCCTTCAGCCCGGGCAATATTACCTTGTCCAGGAAGCGGTTGGCGCCGGGGGAACAACACCATTGCCAACCCCGGATGCGACCGGTACGATCGCAATGAGCGCAACAGCGGGTAAAGTAGCGCTTGTTAATAATACTACTGCATTAACTGGTTGCCCCGCATCAGGTACTTATGTAGACCTGGTTGGGTTCGGCGCCACTGCCAATTGTTTTGAAGGAACCGGTCCAACTCCGGCCCCCAGCAATACCAATGCTGTGTTACGTGCAGCCAACGGTTGTACCGATACCGATCAGAATGCCACCGATTTTACGGCCGGCGCTCCCACCCCAAGGAATACCGCTTCGCCGTTAAGTCCTTGCGGACCACCCGTACCGACATTAACTGCTACGGCACTTACATCATTCGGTAATGTTTGTATCAATACCACTGCCGGACCTAATTCATTTACGATTACGGGTACCACGCTTACGAATGCCGATGTTACCGTTGCTGCCCTGGCAGGATTTACTTATTCAACCACATCCGGTGGGACATATACGGCAACATTGACCCTGCCACAGCCCGGGGGATCGTTCTCTCAACAGGTGTTTGTACGTTTTACCCCAACATTGGTTCAATCGTACAATGGTAACATTGTTGTAGCCGGAGGCGGCGCACCATCGATCAACGTTGCTGCAACAGGCTCGGGTATCAACCCGGCCCCGGTTGTTACAACCGGGGCAGCCAGCGGCATCACTTCCAACTCGGCCACCCTGGCCGGTACTGCTACCAGTGCCTGTGCAGCTATTACTGCATATGGGATCGAATACAGCACTACCAATGGTTTCCCGAATGGTACCGGTACGCAGGTAGCTTCTACCAATATTGCAGGTGGTAACTTCACCAGCAATGTAACCGGGCTCGCCGCCAGTACAATATATTATTACAAGGCCTATGCTACCAACTCCGTTGGCACCACATACGGCACGCAGCAAACATTCACTACTGCTGCGCCTTCTTCCGTATTAACGGCATCGGCATTGACTGCATTCGGTAATGTTTGTATTAATACAACGGCAGGGCCTAACTCATTCACCATTACCGGCACGGCATTGAGTAATTCAAACGTTACCGTGGCTGCACTCGCAGGGTTCAGCTACGCGACTACTGCTGGAGGGCCCTATACGGCTTCGTTGAGCCTTGCCCAACCAGGCGGAGCCTATTCGCAACAGATATTTGTTCAATTCAACCCAACTGCGGTTCAGTCGTACAACGGTAATATCGTTGTTGGAGGTGGCGGGGCTGCATCCATCAACGTGGCAGCTGCCGGATCGGGTGTAAACTCGGTACCTACGGTTACTACGGGAGCGGCCAGTGCGATCACAACCAATTCGGCCACTTGCGCCGGAACGATTGCTTCGATAGGTTGCTCGGCGGTAACGGTGTACGGTATCGAATACAGTACAACAGCCGGCTTCCCCAACGGAAGCGGAACAGCCGTTGCTTCATCGAACCTGGCAGGCGGGAATTTCTCTTCCAACCTGGCAGGATTGACCCCTAATACCACGTACTATTATCATGCCTACGCAACCAATGCGGGGGGAACCGGGTATGGAGCAGAACAGAATTTCACCACGCTGGCATTGACACCAACGATCAATACAACGGCATTGACCGCATTCGGTAATGTCTGTATCAATACTACTGCAGGGCCAAATACATTTACTATTAATGGTTCTGCCCTTAATAACACCAATGTAACCATTGGTCCATTGGCAGGATTCAGTTTTGCTACAGCAGCAGGCGGACCTTATACCGCATCGCTTAGCCTGGCTCAGCCGGGTGGAACATTCACACAGACCGTTTATGTGAACTTCAATCCAACAGCAGTTCAATCGTACAGCGGGAATATACCTGTTGGCGGTGGTGGTGCTGCTTCTGTAAACGTGGCGGCCAGCGGGGCTGGTGTTAACTCGGCTCCAACTGTTACCAGCGGAGCAGCCAGCGTCGTTACAGCTATTTCAGCAACCGTTGCAGGAAGCATACCCGCAACGGGTTGTACCGCCATTACAGCTTACGGAATTGAATACAGTACTACCAATGGTTTCCCGAATGGTACGGGTACAGCAGTGGCTTCATCCAACCTGGCGGCAGGCAACTACAGCTCCGCCCTTGCCGGATTGACGCCAAGCACCACTTATTATTATCACGCTTATGCGACCAATACCGGCGGAACCAGCTATGGTGCACAAGGTACGTTCACTACAGCAACACCGGGACTGACGTCTTCAGCGCTCACTGCATTCGGTAATATATGCCTGAATGTGGTGGCCGGACCAAATTCATTCACCATCACCGGTACAAACCTTACCACGGCCAATGTGAACATCGGGCCGCTGGCAGGATATACTTTCTCCACCACTTCAGGTGGAACGTACACCGCGTCATTGGCATTGACGCAGGCAGGCGGCGCTTATTCGCAGCAGGTCTTTGTGCGTTTCACACCAACAGCCGTTCAATCCTATAACGGGAACATACCTGTTACCGGTGGAGGAGCTACAGCGATCAATGTAGCGGCTTCAGGGGCAGGTATCAATACCGCTCCATCTGTTACCAGCGGAGCAGCAAGCGCCATTACACAGACAGGTGCTACCGTTGCAGGTACCATTCCTGCAGCAGGGTGTACGGCAGTAACCGCATATGGCATTGAATACAGCACTACCAATGGTTTCCCGAATGGTACGGGTACAGCGGTGGCTTCATCTAACCTGAGCGGTGCGAACTTCTCTTCTGCATTGGCAGGATTGACGCCCAGCACCACCTATTATTATCATGCCTATGCAACCAATGCAGGAGGAACTTCTTATGGAGTTCAGCTTTCTTTCACTACCGCAGCGCCTGTGTTGACTGTAACGTCGCTCACTGCCTTCGGCGCAAACTGTATCAATACAACGGCAGGGCCTAACTCATTCACCATTACCAGTAATGCAGTATTGGCAGCCAATATCACTGTCGGCCCGTTGAACGGGTATTCATTTGCTACCTCAGCTGCCGGAACGTATACAGCTTCGTTGAGCCTGGCTCATCCTGCCGGCGCATATAACCAAACCATCTTTGTACAGTTTACCCCAACAGCTGTTCAGTCGTACAACGGCAATATACCGGTTGGTGGCGGCGGAGCAGCTACCGTGAATGTAACCGCCAGCGGAAGCGGTATCAATACCGCCGCAACGGTTGTAACCGGTAATTCAAATGTTCTTACAGCCAATGATGTAACACTGGATGGAAGTGTTACCGGTATAGGATGCAGCCCGGTCACCGCTTATGGCATCGAGTACAGCAGCATACCAGGCCTTACGAATGGATTGGGGACAAAAGTTCCTGCTTCTAACCTCTCAGGCGGCAGCTTCTCCACCGGTATCGGCGGGTTGGTGCAGGGGGCAACGTATTATTACAAAGCCTACGCAACCAATAACGGCGGCACCACCTATGGTGCAGAGAAATCGTTCACGATGAAAAGCATCCCGGATGGCTTCGTACTTTATTCCGTTCCGGTACAACGCGGTGCAACTATGCATTATACCTATAAGGGCATCAAACCCGGTCATTATAGTGTATTGCTGTTCAACAGCATCGGCCAGCTCGTAACACAGCACGATGTGATCACCCCGGTGAACTTCATCGATGACTGGTTCATGATACCAAACAATATTGTGGCCGGCACCTATAGTATCCAGATCGTAAGTACGGACTTCAGGTCGGAAAAGAAACGATTCATGATCTGGTAAGAAATAAAACCGATTTGAAAGAGCGGCCTGAAAGGGCCGCTCTTTTTTGTGCACAACAAAATGCCATCCTGTCACCAAACCCTTATTGGTATTATGTTTGTAAATTTGCTGCCCAAAACAGATAATTATGCAAAAAGGCAGTATACGGGTACAGACAGAGAACATCTTCCCCATCATCAAGAAATTCCTGTACAGTGAACATGACATTTTTTTACGCGAGCTTGTCAGCAATGCGGTGGATGCCAACCAGAAAATCAAAACCCTTGCTTCCATCGGTGAAGCCAAAGGCGAACTGGGCGACCTCAAGATCGAAATAAGGATCGATAAGGATAAAAAGACGCTCACCATCAGCGATACCGGCCTGGGGATGACCGCAGAGGAGATCGATAAATACCTGAACCAGGTGGCATTCAGCGGTGCAGAGGAATTCCTGGAAAAGTACAAAGGGCAGAACGAAGCAAATATTATTGGCCATTTTGGCCTTGGCTTCTATAGTTCTTTTATGGTGAGTGACAAGGTGGAAGTGTTTAGTAAAAGCTACAAAGAAGAAAGCAAGCCAGTGAGATGGGAATGTGATGGAAGCCCTGAGTTTACCCTGGAAGAAACAGGGAAAAGCAGCAGGGGCACTGATATCGTTCTTCACCTCAATGAAGAAAGCCAGGAATTCCTGGAACCCTACCGGATTCAATCCGTCCTGGAAAAATTCTGCCGTTTCCTGCCTATACCCATCTTCTTTGAAGACAAGCAGATCAATAACCCAACACCGGCATGGACAAAGAAGCCATCTGAGCTGACCACCGAAGACTATGAGAACTTCTACAAAGAATTATATCCTTTTGGTGAACCACCCCTGTTCTGGATTCACCTGAATGTGGATTATCCCTTCAACCTGACGGGTATCCTGTATTTTCCGAAGATCAAACAGAGTTATGAAGTACAGAAGGACAAGATCCAATTGTACTGCAACCAGGTCTTTGTAACGGATGAGGTGAAAGACATCGTTCCTGAATTCCTGATGCTGATGCACGGGGTGATCGACAGCCCGGACATTCCGCTCAATGTGAGCCGGAGTTATTTACAGGGCGATCCGAATGTAAAGAAGATCAATGCCCATATCACTAAAAAGGTAGCGGATAAACTGGAAGAGATTTTTAAATCGGACCGTAAGCAGTTTGAAGAGAAATGGGAGAGCCTGGGATTGTTCGTGAAATATGGGATGATGACAGAGGATAAGTTCCTCGAAAAGGCGAATAAGTTCCATATCATGCACGATGCGAAAGAAGATAAATTCTATACGCTCGAAGAATACCGGCTGGCCGCAGAAACATTACAGAAAAATAAAGATGGCAAGCTCGTGATCCTGTATACCACCGACCCGGTTCAGCAGGATCCTTTTATCCAGCAGGCATTGAGTAAAGGATTTGTGGTTGTAAAACTGGATACGATCATCGATAATGGCTTCATCAACCAGATGGAGATGAAATGGGAAAATGTTCAGTTTACCCGGGTCGACAGTGATATCATCGATAATATCATTGATAAGCAGGAGGGGGGAGAAAGTGTATTAAGTAAAGACGATGAGTCTAAGTTAAAAGACCTTTTCGCTTTGCAGGTCCCCGACCTGCACGTTTCAGTAGAAGTAAAAGGCCTGAGTGCCGAGGCCCCGCCGGTGGTGGCTACCCGCCCCGAGTTCATGCGGCGCATGAAAGAGATGGCTGCGATGCAGGGTGGTATGGGAGCTTTCTATGCCAACATGCCTGATGAGGTCACACTCACCGTGAACGGGAACCATGCGATCTACAAACAGGTGCTTGCCGAGGCAGAAAAAGAAAAGCAGGAAAAGCTTGTTCACAATTTAGCCGATCTGGCTTTACTATCACAGGGTTTATTAAAAGGGAATAGCCTGACAAGTTTCATCAACAGAACTGTGGAATTGATGAACTAACGATCCACATTATTTAAAAGTCGGGGCGTGCATTTGCATGCCCCGACTTGTTTTATTTCAACGCAACTTGAATGAAAACGATCAATTGACTGACCTGAAGCTGGTGGGAGTGCCTGCCGGGTCGAAACGGATCTGCATCCAGGTGATACCCCCTGATGGGGTGAATGAATAATAGTATTTCTGTGTAAGGTTATTCGCCAGTTCAGATGCTGTAGCATCACGGTCAACAGTTTTCACCCCGTTCTGCCAGCCCCTGAAATGGCCGGAGCATGCATGGAATACAAAACTGCCTTCCTGCTCATTGAAGGTAACAGTACCAATTACCCTGGTGGCCGTGCTGGACGTCAAGCCTGCATTGGCCATGTAATAGAATTCGGCATATTTGCCATCTGCCCTGAAGCTGAAATATTTTCCACTCTGCCAGTTGTTGCCCAGGTACTGCCCGTTGTAGGTATCGACCAGTTGGGTACTTGAATTGTAGCCGTTGGCCCAATTGCCCACCATGGAAGCCGGAACGGTTGTGGAAGGTAAATTACATGATACGGTTGCGGGGTCGTTGTCTTTTTTGCAACTGACACCAACTGTTGCAACCAGAACAGTAAGTGCAATGAATAGTTTTTTCATCGTTTTGTTTTTTATGGTTATAATTTGAGGCAGCTAAATTAGCAGGGATGCGAAGGCTTTGGAAGCGCTTCAGGCATGAAATGCGGAAAGCAATTGATGAATTGATTGCGAACTACTGGAGACGAAAGATGGAAACGTGATGCCGGATGGACAATACGGAGGCCTCGAGGTATTGCATTTTTTTGCAGTACCAGGTTTCTTTAAAGCCGGCATTGATGAATAATTGTTTGTGAACAGGGTTTACGTAGATGAGATCAAGCTCCCGGGGATGTGTATGCAAGCTGGAAAAAAGTCTGTTCAGAACTCCGCTCATGATCACTTCGTCGAATGGGTTGAACAGGAAAATGCAATCGGCGTCCTCAGGAATATCGTAATAAAAGGCATCATTATTGATGATGTTGTATTGAAGTTCGGGGAAGGCTTGCCGGGTGATTGCCAGGTTTTTTTTTGCCGCCTCGCAAAGTTCTCTCGAAAAATCAAGTCCCGTCAGTTTGGTAAAGCGATGGTGTGCAGCTACGCAAAGGGCACGTCCTTTGCCGCACCCGATGTCTAGGAAGTGGGTGTATTTCAGCGCTCCCGCTTGGGTTTCGAGGTGTGCGAAAATATCTTCCAGTAAGGAATAGCTTACAGGCATATATATGGTAGCATGGGAGATATCAATACCCCGGTCTTCGAGGCTTTTCAATTCATCAGCACCCGTGGTATCGATGCCGTATTTGTTTTCTCCTTTGATCTCCTCCTTTATGATCTTCCAGGCAATCGAAATGTTCCAATTCCAGGCCAGGTAGGAGAAGTATCTGATATGGGAAAGTGCTTTCATGATTCAGCGCTTCGTAAGTCGATCACTTTTAATTGCAGAGATACATTTCCGTTCCACTCATTTTCATCAAGCGTAAAGGCAAGATCGAATGGCTTACTTAAAAGGTCAAACTTATAGGCGAGGTTGAAACCGATCCCTGAAAAAGTAAAAGCATCTTGTTTTACCACAAAACGAATATGGTCTTCTTTTACAATTTTTGAATAACCGGAATCGGTTACCCTGCGTGCAATGAATACCGGCCGCATATTCTCCGGGCCGAAAGGCTCCATCTGGCAAATGATGTTGTAGAAACTCTGGGTGATATCCCTAAAAGAGATTTCTGCATCGATGGTTATTTCAGGTACCAGTAATTGCTGAGGTATGGTAGCGGATACGACTTCTTCGAACCGGGAAGCAAATGCTTCTACCTTTTCAGGCAGCAATGAAAGGCCTGCTGCAGCAAAATGGCCGCCGTAACCAAGCAGGTGCTCCCTGCAGGCATGGACGGCTTCATATAGATTGAATCCCGGTACACTGCGTGCACTGCCTGCGGCCACGTCGCCGCTTTTGGTAAGTACTACCGTTGGACGGTGATAGGTCTCTATCAACCTGCTGGCCACAATACCTACCACGCCCTTGTGCCAGTGCTCCTTAAATACCACTGTTGTTTTCCTGTTTCTTGCCGCTTCATCGGTACCAATGATCCCGAGGGCTTCGGCGGTGATCTCTTTATCCGCTTCCTTGCGATCGGTATTGTCATTATGCAGCAGTTCGGCAAAAGAGAGGGCTTTGTTATAGTCATCTTCGATGAACATTTGGACCGCTTTCCTGGCATCATCCATTCTGCCCGCCGCATTTACACGTGGGGCGATCACGAAAACGACATTGTTGATGGATAGTTTTTTTTGAAGGTTGCCTAAAAAGATCAATGCCCTGATACCCGGGTTGGGATCGGTATTTATTTTTTCCAGGCCAAAATGGGCAAGTACCCGGTTTTCACCGGTCATTGGAACGATGTCGGCGGCAATCGCAACGGCAACCAGGTCGATGTAACAGCGATAATGGTCATCTTCCAGGTTAAGTTTTTCAGCCAATGCGGTGATCAGCTTGAAACCAACGCCGCAACCGCAAAGTTCCTTATACGGGTAGTTACAGCCAGGTTGTTTTGGATTTAAGATGGCCACGGCCGGGGGAAGTTCCTGGTCGGGCAAATGGTGGTCGCATACTATAAAACCGATGCCAATACTTTCTGCATAAGTAATGAGCTCAACCGATTTGATGCCGCAATCCAGGGATATGATCAGGGAATAACCGCTCTCTTTTGCGAAATCGATCCCGGGTTTGCTTACACCATATCCTTCCCTGTAGCGGTGGGGAATGTAATAATCCAGCAGGGCAGGATCATAAATTTTACACAGGAACCTGTACATGGAAGCAACGGAAGTGGTACCATCCACATCATAATCGCCAAAGACGAGGATCTTTTCCTTTTTAGAAAAACCTTCCAGGATGCGATCCACGGCTTTATTCATGTCCTTCATCAGCCAGGGGTCGTGAAGCTGCGACCATTGGGGGCGGAAATATTGTTTTGCCTGATCGAAGCTGTTAATGTTCCGTTGCGCCAGAATGCAGCAAATAGCACGGTTGATTGTAAGCGTCTTTTGCAGGTTATCAACGACATCCTCATCAACGCTTTTTATGTTCCATCTTCGTTCCATCCATCAGTATTTCCTGTCAGTTGTATATCGAACGAGTTCTTCGAGAGCCCTTCTTGAAGGGGAATCTTCAAAGTTGTATAGGATCGCCAGTGCTTCGTCGCGATAGGCATTCATTTTTTCTGTAGCGTATTTTATACCGCCGGATTTTACCACTGTGTCGATCACGAATTTGATCTTTTCAGGCACTTTGTTCTCATTTTTCATGATGTACACCAACTCTCTCCTCGTTTTCGGGTCGGAGTGTTTTAAGGTGTAGATCAAAGGGAGTGTAAGTTTTTTTTCTCTTATATCGTTCCCGGTAGGTTTACCGATATTATCGCTGCCATAATCAAAAAGGTCATCTTTGATCTGGAATGCGATTCCTACTTTCTCGCCGAATGATTTCATTTGGGCTGTGATATTTTCATCGTTGCTGGTGCTGAAAGCTCCTGCAGCGCAGGCTGAAGAAAGAAGAGAAGCTGTTTTACCCCGGATGATCTCGAAATAAACAGTTTCATCAAAATTCAGCTTACGGGTTTTTTGAAGCTGCAGCAGTTCCCCTTCGCTCATTTGTTTTACTGCCTCGGAGAGGATATGCAATTGCCTGAATTCATTGTTGCCGGTTGCTAATAAAAGTCCTTTCGAAAGCAGGTAATCGCCTACCAACACAGCGATTTTTTTGTTCCAGAGTGCATTGATGGAAAAAAAACCCCGGCGTTGCGGGGAGTCATCCACCACATCGTCATGGACCAGGGTGGCCGTATGCAGTAGTTCAACCAAAGCAGCTGCACGATAAGTGCTTTCATTAACCACGCCATGAAGTTTAGCGCTGAGCAGAACGAACATGGGTCTCAATTGTTTGCCCTTTCGTTTTATGATGTACTTCATGATCGTATCAAGCAACAGAGTCTCGCTCTTTACGGCGTCTGCGAATTTTTTTTCAAAAATCTTTAGTTCGTCCCCAATGATGTCGTTAATAAAGCGCATAATAATCCCGGCAATATACCACAGTGGAATAGCCTGCCAAAGTAAATTATTCAGAAGATTTCCTTTTGGGACGAGTAAAAAACCCGGTTTTTATATAAAAAACACTAATTTTGATGCAACGAAACTACAGCTGACTGTGTCTTGCCCCCGAATTTATTTGGTCAGAAATATTTCTATTTAACCTAAATAACTTATTAAAAAGTTTGATTATTAGGGGGCAATTGATATTTTTGCTCAGAATTTATTCGTACAAATTAATAAAAAACCTTAATTATTAGAATATGGTAAGCAAAAAGTACAAATTCTTATTGGGTGTATTGCTGCTGTCAACCGGGGCTTTTGCCCAGGTTGGGGGTAAGGGAAGTGTCTATGACTCTTCGGTAATACCTGCAAAAAGAATGGCTCAGCAAAATGAGTTCTGGAACAGCACATATAATTTCCCGGCCAAACCACGTAACATGTGGGAAATCGGCGTTTCAGGCGGTATGTTCACAATCAGTGGTGATGTAGCCGCTAAATTACCAACACTTGGATTTGCGGCTCATGTCAGGAAGGCATTCGGTTATGTTTTCTCATTAAGGCTTCAATACCTTAATGGTACAGGCAAAGGGATGAATTGGTTATCGAGTAACAACTACGCTAAGAACCAAGCCTGGAGCTCAAGGTATAACGCCCCTGTATCGATTCCGGGTACTCCTGATAGAACGATTGGAACCCTGGACCCAACCGGAACAAGACCGGTTGAGCAGGTTTATTATAACTACAAAACAAAGCTGCAGGATCTGAGCCTTCAGGGTATCGTTACCTTGAACAACGTTCGTTTCCATAAACAAAAAACCGGGATGGTGATCTATGGCGGTGCTGGTATCGGTGCCTCCTGGTTCCAAACCAAAGTGAATGCACTGGATGCAAGCGGAAACCCTTATACCGCGTTATTCCAATCGATTAAATCGGCTAACTACAGCGGAAGAAAAGACGTGCTTAAAGCCCTGAAAGCAGGTATGGATAAAACCTATGAAACGGTTGCCGACAACGAACTTGACCGCCGCCCTAAACTGGGAAATAACACACTCAAACCATCTGGTACTGTCATACTGGGTTTGGCATTTAAGTTAAGCAACAGGATCAACCTTGCAATAGAAGACAGGTGGACATTTGTAAAAACCGACCTGCTCGACGGGCAACGTTGGCAGGAACAGGCCTGGGGAGATGCTTCTTTGACAAGCGATTTCGATTCATACAACTATGCATCGATCGGTTTAAATGTGAACCTGGGTGCAAAAGCCGTTCAACCTTTGTGGTGGCTCAACCCGCTTGATTATGCATACGATGAACTCAGGAACCACCGCAACGTTAAAATTCCGAAGAATGATTGTAACGACGCGGATGCAGATGGTGTTTGCGACCACCTGGATAGGGAACCAAACACTCCTGCCGGATGCCCGGTTGACACACACGGTGTAACAAGGGATACGGATGGCGACGGCGTTCCTGATTGCAAAGACAAGCAATTGATCACGCCTACAGAATGCCAACCGGTAAATGCTGATGGCGTTGGTAAATGCCCGGATCCGGAATGTTGCAAAAACAATGCAGTGGTTGATAAGAAACCAAATTGTCCTTGCGATTACCCAAGTCTTACATTTAAAGGAAATGCACTTACATTGAATGCCGATAATAAAGCAATGCTTGCTACGGTAGCTCAAAAATTAAAAGCAAATCCCGATTGTATGATCACCATCAATGGATATCCGGAAGCTTCCAAAGCATCCCAGGCAAATTGCCAGAAGAGATTGGACGCTATTAAGATATACCTGGTTGAAAAAGAAGGAATTAGTGCGGACAGAATTGCAACCAACTGTGAAGTTGGTGGTGGTGATAAGAACACAATTGATGTTAAGTGTAACTAATTGAAGTATTATTTTAATACATCACAGCCCCCTGTACAGGGGGCTGTTTTTTTAGGGTCAATATCCCTTATTTCTTTACAAAATCATTAACTCGGCTTTTTTGGTAATTTATGTTCTTACTGGCATTTTTGGCTTAATTACATTAACTTTGCGTTCTTTTATGAAACTATGGAAATCTTCATTGGTGGGGCTTTTGGTTATTATGCTTGCAACCTCGTGTAACAAGTATAATAAAATATCCAAAAGCAAGGATTATGAATATAAGTTGACCATGGCCGATACTTTTTTCAGTAAGAAAAAATACCGGATCGCTCAACAGTTATACGAAGAACTGTTTCCTGTATTTAAGGGTACGGTTAAATTTGAGGAATTATATTATAAAGATGCTTACTGCTTTTACTACATGAAAATGTATGCCGATGCTGAGAATCTTTTTAAGGGTTTTTTGGAGGTTTTTCCTAACAGCAGCAAGGCCGAGGAAGTGGATTATATGCGTTCTTACTGTTTCTATAAACAGTCTCCAAAACTGGAACTTGAACAAGTCAACACCACCCGGGCTATGGGAATGATGCAGACATTCATCAATACCCACCCGGGGTCAGCAAGAAATAAGGAGGCTTCAGAGATAATAGATAAATGCAGGGAAAAGCTGGAACAAAAGGAATACAGGTCTGCAGAGCTGTATTATCATATGGGTCAATACAGGGCTGCAGCTATAGCCTTCTCTACCCTGTTAAATAATTATCCTGAATCGAAGAAAGGAGAAGATTACAAACTCAAAACCGTGAAATCGTACTACAAATTCGCCAAAATGAGTATTGTAGAAAAACAGGTAGAACGTTATGAGAAAGTGATCGACGAATATCAGGATTTTGTGGACAGGTACCCGGAGAGCAAATTGCTCAAAGAGGCAGAATCGTACAGTAACTTAAGTAAAAATCATATTAAAGTCATACAAAATGAGCAAACTCAGACGTCAGCTAAGCGCTAATACAAGCAGCGTGGTGGAACCCAAAAAATTATCGGAGCTGAAAGATAAGACCGGGAACCTTTACGAATCCATTGCCATTATTGCAAAAAGGGCTAACCAGATCAATATAACCCTGAAAGAGGAGTTGCATAATAAGCTGGAAGAATTTGCAAGTCATACCGATAGCTTAGAGGAGATCCATGAGAACAAAGAGCAGATCGAGATCTCCAAAGCGTATGAACGGATGCCCAACCCGGCTTTACTGGCCACCACAGAATTCCTGGAAGAGAAGGTGTATTTCCGTAAAAACGATGAGGACCTGTTTAGTTGATCAGGCCAATAT
The DNA here is from genome assembly GCA_964645235.1 of uncultured Ferruginibacter sp. GTDB lineage: Bacteria > Bacteroidota > Bacteroidia > Chitinophagales > Chitinophagaceae > Ferruginibacter. The sequence goes on from CAZYAT010000005.1 coordinate 114,338, forward strand.
TTTAGCTTCTTATTTAACTAAGAAATCATAATTTTAACCCGTGCCGGAATCCCGGCACGGGCTTTTTTTATGCTACATGGCAAAAAGATATTACTGGGCATCAGCGGAAGCATCGCAGCTTATAAAACAGCCATATTGACCCGTTTATTGGTAAAGGCCGGCGCAGAAGTAAAGATCGTAATGACCACCGCCGCAAAGGATTTTGTAACACCTCTGTCTCTTTCCACCCTTTCAAAAAACCCTGTATTAACCGACCTGGCTGAAAATGATTCCTGGGCCAACCACGTCATGCTCGGTCGCTGGGCTGATATAATGGTCATAGCGCCGCTTAGCTGTAATACTTTATCGAAAATGGCAACAGGGCTTTGCGATAACCTTTTGATGGCTGTTTATCTTTCTGCCACATGCCCAGTGTTGGTTGCACCAGCCATGGATGAAGATATGTGGCACCATCCTTCTACAAAAGAAAACCTGCAGAAGATACAAGCCAATGGGAATATGGTGATTCCTGTAGAGAACGGTGAACTTGCCAGCGGGCTGGTAGGGGAAGGCAGGATGGCAGAGCCGGGGACGATCGTACAGTGGCTTACAGATTTTTTTTTGAACAAACTTGAATTAAAGGGGAAGAAGGTGCTGGTTACTGCCGGCCCAACCTACGAGCCGATTGACCCCGTTCGTTTCATTGGTAATCATTCTTCCGGGAAAATGGGTGCTGCGATTGCAGAAGAAATGCAAAAAAGAGGTGCTTCTGTAACCGTAGTGCTTGGACCATCCACTGTTTCATTGACCAGCAATATAAAAGTGATAAAGGTCAGATCGGCGGCTGAAATGTTTGATGCATGTACCGAACTATTCCCCGGAATGGATATCGCTGTCATGAGCGCAGCCGTTGCCGACTATACGCCCATTAATATGGCTAAGGAGAAGATCAAAAAAACATCCGATCAATTCTCCGTTGAACTAACAAAGACAAAGGATATCCTGAAGCACCTGGGAGCAACTAAAAAAGATCACCAGGTCGTGGTTGGCTTTGCACTCGAAACAAATAATGAAAAAGAAAATGCAATAAAAAAACTGCAATCAAAAAATGCCGACATGATCATACTGAATTCATTGAATGATACGGGGGCCGGCTTCGGACACGATACTAACAAAATCACTATTTTTGGAAAGAACGGCGAAGTGTTCCCTTTTGAAACCAAATCAAAGAAGGATGTGGCTGTAGATATTGTAAATACTATCATCAATCAAGTACATGCAACGAATTAATTTCCTGGTATTTCTATTGATAATCGGAGCCAAGATTTCCGTTGCGCAGGAATTGAAAGCTAACGTGACAGTAGTAAGCAGCCAGGTTGCTAATAACGTGAACCAAAACGTTTTCCGGACCCTGCAGGTTGCGTTGAATAATTTTATCAATACTCGTAAATGGACACCCGATGCGTTTGCACCAAACGAGCGGATCGAATGTAATTTCCTGCTTAACCTCCAATCCACTAACGACCTGAATGTATATAATGCCTCTCTTACGGTTCAGGCAGCCCGGCCTGTATATAATACCTCTTACCTGTCACCCATCGTCAATTTCAAGGACGATAATATCATTTTTAAATACGTAGAGTTCCAGGTGCTTGAGTTCAATGAGAACAGGGTGTCGGGTTCAGACCCGCTTGTTTCCAACTTAACAGCAGTGCTGGCATATTATGCGAATATGATCCTTGGCTTCGACTACGATTCCTATTCACTGCGTGGCGGAGACCTGTATTTTCAAAAGGCGCAGAACATCGTGAATAATGCACCCGATGGCCGCGGCATTGCCGGCTGGAAAGCATTTGACGGCCAGCGTAATCGCTACTGGCTGGTGGAAAACATGCTCAACAGCCGCTATACCATCATGCATGATGTGTATTACAATTATTACCGCCTTTGTATGGACAAACTATATGAAGATGAGAATGCCGCAAGAGGAGAACTGATGAATGTGCTCAACCTCCTGAACAACTTCATTACGGATAACCCGAACAAGATGATCAGCCAGTTTTTTTTCCAGGGTAAAGCAACCGAACTGATCAAAATATTTTCCAAGGCGCCCCAACAGGATAAGGCCAGGGCTTCGGAACTGTTACAACGCCTTGATCTCACCAATGCATCCAAATATAAAGATGAATTGAAATGATGCGAACATTTACCTGCATCGTTGTATCGATCGTTTTAGCCTCGTGTGGAAATAAGAAAACCCCTTCAGCCGAGGTCCTGGGGCCGGACAAAATGAAGGCTGTTTTATGGGACGTGATTAAAGCAGATGCATTTACCTCCCAATTTATCTTGCGTGACTCCTCGAAGAATGCCGTGGAGGAAAATCTTAAATTGCAGCAGGAAATTTTTGCCATTCATAAGACAACAAAAGAAGAATTCTACAGAAGCTACGACTATTATAAAAAAAACAATAAGGAGTTTAAAGCAATACTCGACAGCATGATCAGCCAGGCAGAACGAAGTAAGCCCGGGCATGTAACCACGAAACAAGAAGAATAAGTATGAATAAAGTATATAAGAATGCGGAAACGGCAGTGGCCGACATCGGTGACGGGGCTGTGCTGATGCTCGGCGGATTTGGGTTATGCGGGATCCCGGAGAACTGCATTGCTGCCCTGGTTAAAAAAGGTCCCAAAAACCTTACGTGCATCTCCAATAATGCCGGTGTGGATGATTTCGGGATCGGGCTCATGCTCAGACAAAAGCAGGTAAAGAAGATGATCTCCTCCTATGTGGGAGAGAACGCAGAATTTGAACGGCAGTTACTTAGTGCCGAACTGGAAGTGGAATTGATACCACAAGGTACCCTTGCTACCCGATGCATGGCTGCAGGATATGGAATGCCTGCCGTTTTTACTCCAGCCGGGGTAGGTACTGAGGTCGCCGAGGGAAAAGAGACAAGGGTCTTCAATGGTAAGGAATACCTTCTTGAATACGCTTTTGATGCTGACTTTGCTATTGTAAAAGCCTGGAAAGGTGATACACATGGGAACCTGGTATATAAGGAAACTGCCCGCAATTTCAACCCGCTGATGGCGATGGCCGGAAAGGTCACCATCGCTGAGGTGGAGGAATTGGTACCAGCTGGAGAACTCGATCCTAACCAGATACATACGCCGGGTATTTATGTACACCGTATATTCCTGGGGAGTAATTATGAGAAACGGATCGAACAAAGAACAACAAGAAAAAAAACATAGGGCTCCGGGGTTTAAAACGAGTGTGACCCCTTAAATCATAAAAGACTTTGTTATGGCTTTATCAAAAGAACAAATTGCACAACGGATAGCAAAGGAATTGAAAGACGGGTATTATGTCAACCTGGGTATAGGCATACCCACACTGGTTGCCAACTATATTCCAGGCGGGATGAATGTAGTATTGCAAAGTGAGAATGGCTTGCTTGGTATGGGCCCCTTTCCTTTCGATGGGGAAGAAGACCCCGACCTGATCAATGCCGGTAAGCAGACCATCACCACGGTACCGGGATCTGCCTTTTTCGACAGCGCAATGAGTTTTGGAATGATACGAGCCGGTAAAGTCGACCTGACTGTGCTCGGGGCAATGGAGGTAAGTGAAAACGGTGATATCGCCAACTGGAAAATTCCTGGTAAAATGGTAAAAGGGATGGGAGGAGCTATGGACCTCGTGGCCAGCGCTAAAAACATCATAGTAGCTATGATGCATACTAACCCAAAAGGTGAAAGCAAGCTGCTGCCTGAATGTACGCTGCCGCTGACAGGTAAACGATGTATTAAAAAGATCGTGACAGAGATCGCTGTTCTCGATGTAACCGAAAATGGTTTCAAGTTACTGGAGCGTGCCCCCGGAGTGAGTGTGGATGAGATTGCCTCAAAAACAGCAGGTAAACTGGTCATTGAAGATGAAATACCCGAGATGCAATTTTAAAAATATAAATGAATATATAAACAAAATCCCCCGGATACCCGGGGGATTTTTTAATGAGCAGTTAGGCTTGTTTGGTATTAAACTTTTGGTGCAGCTGCCAATATTTCTGCATTGGCGCCGCTGGCATATTTTTCAAAATTCTTGATGAACTGCCCCGCAAGGTTCTTGGCCATAGCATCGTAGGCATTTTTATCTGCCCAGGTATTCCTCGGGTTCAGTATTTCTGAGGGAACGCCGGGGCAACTGGTTGGCATGATCATTCCAAATACAGGGTGATCTTCAAAACCTACATCATTCAGGTCGCCATTCAACGCTGCGGTGATCATGGCACGTGTATATGCCAGTTTCATACGGTTCCCTACGCCATAAGGGCCACCTGTCCAACCGGTATTTACCATCCATACATTAGCATGGCTCTCATGGATCTTCTTGCCAAGCATTTCGGCATATTGCGCCGGGTGAAGGGGCAGGAACGGAGCACCGAAGCAGGCACTGAAGGTTGATTTAGGCTCAGTAACCCCCGCCTCTGTACCGGCTACCTTAGCGGTGTAACCACTGATGAACTGGTACATGGCTTGCCCCGCCGACAACTTGCTGATCGGGGGCAACACGCCATAGGCATCGCAGGTAAGGAAGAAAATATTCTTAGGTGTTTTGCCGATGGATGGCTCCAGGGCATTACTGATGTATGATAATGGGTAGCTTACCCTCGTATTTTCTGTGATCTTCTTGCTGCTGAAATCGATCTTGTTGGTGCCTTCAATGAAGGTTACGTTCTCTACCAATGCTCCGGGACGGATGGCACGATATATCTCTGGTTCTTTCTCTTCACTCAGGTCGATACATTTTGCATAACAACCGCCTTCAAAATTGAATACGCTGTTACCTGTCCAGCCGTGTTCATCATCGCCGATCAGTTTCCTGTTGGGATCTGCGCTTAAAGTCGTTTTACCGGTGCCACTCAAACCAAAGAAGATGGCGGTATCACCCGCTTCACCCATGTTGGCGCTGCAGTGCATGCTTAACACATTTGCACGTGTAGGCAGTACAAAATTCAGCATGGTGAAAATGCCTTTCTTCATTTCTCCTGTATAACCGGTACCCCCGATGAGGATGGTTTTATGTGTGAAACTAAGGACGGCGAAATTCTCAGCACGGGTCCCGTCCACGGCCGGATCGGCCTTAAAGCCAGGAGCCTGGATGATATGCCAGTGGGGAGTAAAGTCCTCGAGTTCGTGCTCTTCCGGGCGGATGAACATGTTGAAGCAGAAAAGATTGCTCCATGGATTTTCATTGATCACCCGTAGTTTGAGCCGGTAGGCTTCCTCGGCGCATGCATAACAGTCACGAACCCATAGTTCTTTGTCTGCCAGGTAAGCCAGCATTTTTTCTTTCAGCTGGAAGAAACTCTTTTCTTCAAAAGGTATATTAAAGTCGTTCCAATGAACAGTGTTCTCTGTAAGGGAGTCTTTAACGGTGAATTTATCTTTGGGACTGCGGCCGGTGAATTTTCCGGTATTGATCAGCAGGGCCCCGGTGTCATTCAATACACCTTCTCCCCGTTGAACGGCCTGGCTGGTCAATTCGGAAGGAGAGAGCTGGTAATGAACTTTTTTTGAGGTAGATAATCCTAGGGTTTTGAGTGCACCGAGAGGTGCAGCAAGCATCGTTGATACTGACATAGCAAGTAGAGATTTAGGTTTACGCAATCGTTCCCGCAAAGGTATATTAACTCTGTTTTAGGGGGGGGAAACAGGTACCCGGATATTTAAAAATGGTATGCTGCTTCCGGTCAATTATTTACGATCATTCAAAATCGCCGTCATTTTTTAAAAAAGATTAAATAATCGCTTTTAAACCTTAAATGGCGTTAATTTTTTATGCCTGGCCGGCCTGAATTGTGTGATAAATTCTTAGAAAACCTGCCATTTTTCCTGTCAATTTAATAAATGGCCACCCGTCGAAATGCCCCTTATCGAACAGCATTAAACAGTATATTGCAGTTCAAACAGCCTGTATGAAATATCTTCCCCTAAACCCCCAGATCTTCATTCAAAACCGGAAACGTTTTGTGGAGAGGATGGAAAAGAACTCGATTGCCATTTTTAATAGCAACGATGAACTCCCCACCAATGGGGATCAACTATTCAAGTTCAAACAGAATTCCGATCTCTTTTGGTTGACCGGCATTGAGCAGGAAGACACAATGCTGGTATTATTCCCGGATAACCCCGATCCAAAATACAGGGAAGTACTGGTACTGGTTCGGCCGAATGAGTTAAAGGAGAAATGGGACGGCCATCGCTTAAGGGCACATGAAGGTACGGGCAGCTCAGGTGTCAAAACGATCATCTGGCTGGATTCCCTCGAAGCACTGCTGCAAACCTGGATACACCTGGCAGATACTATTTACCTGAATACAAACGAAAATGACCGGAAGGCGAATTGGGTGCCCGTAAGGGATTACCGATATGCCGAAATGATGAAGCAACGCTATCCCTTGCATAATTACAGGCGCAGCGCAAGGATATTGAAGGATCTGCGGGGAATTAAGACAGCCATGGAAGTGGAAGTATTACAAAAAGCGATCGATATCACCGATAATACATTCAGGAGGCTTTTGAAGTTTATTAAACCTGGCGTAATGGAATACGAGATCGAAGCGGAGATCTTTCACTCCTTCCTTATGCAACGGGCTACCGGGCCGGGATATGGGTCTATCATTGCCAGTGGCGACAGGGCCCGTACCCTGCATTACGTTGAGAACAACCAGGAATGCAAAGACGGTGAGTTACTCCTTATGGATTTCGGCGCTGAATATGGTTATTACAATGCTGACCTTACCCGTACCGTACCGGTAAATGGAAAATTCACCCGCCGGCAAAAGACGGTATACAATGCCTGCCTGCATTTACATCACTATGCAGCCGGTATTTTAAAACCAGGCATCAGCATCGTAGACTATACAGACAAGATCGGAGATGAAGCTACGGTTATCTTCCAGAAGATCGGGTTATTGAAAAAATCAGATATAAAAAACGAAGATCCGGAGAACAGGGCCTACCGCAAATACCTGTACCACGGGATCTCTCACCACCTCGGAATCGATGTGCACGACCTGGGAACCAGGACAGAGCCCATCAAAGCCGGTATGTTGTTCACCATTGAACCGGGGATTTACATCGAAGAAGAAAAAATGGGTGTGCGTATAGAGAATAATTTCTGGGTAACAAGAAATGGTAACAAAGATCTTATGAAGAACATCCCGATCACCGTGGAAGAGATTGAAGCCCTGATGAAAAAATAACCAATTTGAAGATTTGATGAAGCATATCCCTAATTTATTCACCTTACTCAACCTGGTATTCGGTTGTATTGCCATTGTTTTTATCCTTCAAAACGGCATTATGATACAATATGACGCCGACGGCAGCCAGCTGATCGATATCCCTGAAAAGATATGGATGGCATCCATGTTCATTGCACTGGCAGGCATCGTGGACTTCCTGGACGGGTTTGTAGCACGACTTTTCAAAGCCGGTTCGGAAATGGGTAAACAACTGGATTCACTGGCCGATGTAGTAAGTTTCTGCGTGGCTCCTTCCATGATCCTGTACCAGTTTTTGCGGATGAGCGTTGCCAGGGAAGAGGATGGTTTGAATGCTTCGATCACCTGGCTTGTTCCTGCCTTCGTACTGGCAGCTGCAGGTGCATGGCGACTGGCAAAATTCAATATAGATGAATCACAGTCGTACGGTTTTAAAGGAGTCCCTACTCCGGCGGTTGGTTTGCTGGTTGCTTCCTTGCCTTTGATCTATTGGAATAATCATACCCAACAGGTAGTGGATATTCTTTTCAATAAATGGATCCTTTATGCCGTGATCGCATTGTTAAGCTGGCTGATGGTAAGTAACCTGCCCATCATGGCATTGAAATTCAAAGATTACACTATCCGGAGCAACTGGCCTAAGATCGTGCTGTTGACGGTTGCACTGGTATCTGGCTTTCTATTCCAATGGCTGGCGGTTCCCATCGTGTTTATCGTTTACATTCTTTTATCTTTGCTGCTCAAAAAAACATCCTCATGATATATACCGTGCAAATAAAAGTGATGCCGTTGAAAGACCTGCTTGATCCGCAAGGAAAAGCTGTACTGGGTGGTTTACAAAACCTGGGCCTGGGCAATGTTTCCGACGTACGCATAGGTAAGCACATCGACCTGCAGATCGATGCGGCGGATAAAGACGCAGCACGCTCAGCAGCAGAAGAAGCGGCAAAAAAACTGCTGGCAAACCCGGTAATGGAGATGTTTGAAATAACCGTCAACTGACCTGGAGATTCCTTCTCCTGATTTTTAATTCACAGATAGATGCTTTATATCGTTCCATCCCCGATCGGCAACCTGGCCGATATTACATTCCGGGCAGTGGACGTGCTGAAAAGCGTTGATCTTATTCTCGCCGAAGATACCCGGACCTCTTCCATACTTCTTAATCATTACCAGGTTCAGAAGCCCGTCTCTCCCTACCATCAGCACAACGAACATAAAGTACTCGCACATTTGGTTGAGCAACTGTTGGCAGGTAAGACAATGGCACTCATCACCGATGCAGGGACACCAGGCGTCAGCGATCCGGCTTTTCTGCTGGTGAGGGAATGCATTAAGAACGATATATCAGTTGAATGTTTACCGGGCGCAACGGCTTTTGTACCGGCACTGGTGAACAGCGGGTTGCCGATGAATAGCTTTTGTTTTGAAGGATTCCTTCCATTAAAAAAAGGGAGGCAGACCTTATTAAAGAAACTGGCCGATGAGGAGAGGACCATGGTCTTTTATGAAAGCCCGATCCGCCTGGTAAAGACGCTGAACGAATTCATTCAATATTTCGGGGCCGAACGACAATGCTGTGTGAGCCGGGAATTGACGAAAAAATTTGAAGAAAATAAGAGAGGCAGCTTAAAAGAGGTTTCTGACCATTTCAGTTTAAAAGAGGTAAAAGGTGAGATCGTGATCATAGTACAGGGAAAGGGTTAAAAATAATAAGGCCGGTTACAAAACCGGCCTTATTAATATCAAGGATAGGCTGATCTTATTTCTTCTTACCACCCTTGCCGGAAAGGTGAACCTGCAGGCCCACGTTTACCGGGATATAGAACCTCGAGTATTCCGAAGTGTAATCATAGCCGGTTCCTGTAGAAGGACGGTATTCGTACAATGTTTTGGATTTTCCGTAGTTGAATCCTACAGTAGCAAACATACCAACACTTGAAGTGAAGAAATGCTCGTAACCAAAACTGGCACCCACGTTCCAGTCTCCTTTAGGTTTTGTAGTTGTTTCACTTGAGCTGCCGGTATTGGTTTCACTTTTGCTTTTACCGCCAGAAATTCCATACTGGAAATTCACCTGTGCAAACGGTTTACCCTTGTCGCTTCCTCCGAAGTAGTACCGGGCCATGGGGCCAATGTAAAAACTAGGTTGGTTGTACTTACTGGTACTGGTTGTTGAAGAGCCAGTATTACTGCTATTGCTTTTTGAATTGTAAAGACTTATACTGATACCTCCTCCGATGGCCAGGTTATCCTGTATGAACCAGGCAACGTTGGGATTGATGCTGATGGAAAAACTATTCCCATCACTGTTGTAAACTGTGGGAGTGTTGGAATAAGTGGTTTTGCTGTCGCTGTTCGTGTAGCTGATGCTTCCGAAGCTTACGCCAACCAGTTTGTCTCCTTTTTTTGTTTGTGAAAAAGCTGGTAACAGGCAGAATATCCCTGCTGCCAGAAAAACAATTTTTTTCATAAAATGAATTTTGGTTAAAAAATAAAAGCAGTCGTACCCGGTACGAAAAAACCGTACCAAAGTCCCTATTTCTGCCGGTAATACCCGCTTTGTTGTATTAGTTTACTCAAAACAGAAATATGTCGCGATTAAAACGAATAAATCGCATATTTATTGTCCAGGCCTGAGCTGGCCGGCATTAAGATTATTCGATGTAGATATCGGTCATAATGCTAGTACCAACGGCTTATTTCATCCAGCTGCCTACGATGAATATCTGGTACCCAGCATTCATCTGCCGGATGACCTACCGGAATAAGTAGAAAAGGCTTTTCATTCTCCGGGCGCTGCAATATTTTGCTTAGAAAGTTCATAGGTGAAGGGGTATGGGTAAGAGCCACCAGCCCGGCATGATGGATGGCTGCGAGTAAAAAACCACAGGCCAGCCCGACACTTTCGCTGGTATAGTACACATTGCCTTTTGTTCCATCGGCTTTCGGTTCGTAACTTTTTTTAAAAACAACGATCAGCCAGGGAGCGATCTCCAGGAATTCCTTGTGCCAGTCGGTTTGCAGCGGAGCCAGGTCGGCCAGCCATTCGGCAGGCATCCGGCCGTTGTAGCTTTCATATTCTTCCTTCTCCGCCTCGGTTCGTATCAGCTTTTTGATGATTGGATCCTGCACTGCACAAAATGTCCATGGTTGTTTATGCGCCCCGCTTGGTGCTGTGGATGCCGTCATGATCAGGTCTTCAATGACCCGTTTATCAATAGGTTTAGCGGAGAAGTCGCGGCAGGTCCGGCGCTCATCCATCCAGGTATAAAATACATGGGCACGCTTCTGTATTTCTTCGCCTGCATACTCATCCCGGTTGTATTGAATAAAGGGATGACCATTTATCAGTTTTCTATTTTTCATATACCTATTTTACCGAAATTTACTCAGATTAAACTATTTTAAATGAAGAAGATCATTTTAGTATTTTTTGCGTTACTGGCTGCTTGTATTGGATTTGCACAACCTGCCCGCTGGCAACAGGCGGTGAAGTATACCATGAATATAGATATGGATGTAAGTACGAACAAGTTCACAGGAAAACAAAAACTGGAGTACAGCAATAACTCACCCGATGCGCTAAGCCGAGTTTTCTATCATCTTTACTTCAATGCATTTCAGCCGGGCAGCAGCATGGATGTGCGAAGCCAGGAGTTGGGCAAAGTGATGGTTAATGGTCGTGCAGATTGGGACGGGCGTGTGCGTGACAGAATAGCTAAATTGAAGCCGGAAGAGACCGGGTACCAGAAAATAATTTCGTTGAAGATGAATGGTATTGCTCAACCGTTCAAATACCATGAGACAATACTGGAAGTGAACCTGGTTAAACCGGTTGCTCCAAAAGCAAAAGTGGTCTTTGAAATGGAATTTGAAGCGCAGGTGCCATTGCAGATACGGCGCAGCGGAAGGGACAACCCAACCACCAACGTACGCTACAGTATGAGTCAATGGTATCCAAAAATATGTGAGTACGATTATGAAGGATGGCACCCAACACCCTATATTGCCAGGGAGTTCTATGGAGTGTGGGGCGACTACGACGTGACCATTAATATTGATAAGTCTTACAAATTAGGAGGCACTGGTGTGCTGGTAAATGCCAATGAGATCGGATGGGGATATGATACTCCAAACTCAGAGCTGAAGGCCACCACGAAAGATAAAAGGTCCTGGCACTTCGTGGGCACGAACATTCACGATTTCATGTGGGCAGCCGATCCTGAATACCGTCACCTAACCCAGAAAGTGCCTAATGGACCTACGTTGCATGTTCTCTATAATGTAAAACCCAATGATCCAAAAAACGATTCTGCCTGGGAAAAAGTTCTTTCGGCAGCTGTAACGGTGTTACCATTCATAGAAAGCAACTTTGGCAAATATCCATATCCGCAGTATTCTTTTGTACAGGGGGGTGATGGAGGTATGGAGTATCCAATGGCTACTTTACTGATCGGACCCGGCCTTGGTACGGTGTTTCATGAGTGGCTGCATAGCTGGTACCAGATGATGCTGGGCACCAATGAAAGTTTGTATGCCTGGATGGATGAAGGATTCACCAGTTATGCCGAAGACCTCGTGTCAAAGTTCTATGATAAGCGTTCGTCCATGGAAGGATTTAAAGAATCGTTTCTCAAAAACCCCAATAATAAGGCCTTGAAAGAGATCGTGGAAACCTGCCCAGAAGATCATGGCGGTGCTTATTACGGCTATTATTCACTGGCTAAGAGCGGCTTTGAAGAGCCAATGACAACACACAGTGACCACTACAATTCCAATTACGGATATAGTGTGGCGGCATATTCAAAAGGAGAGGTGTTCATGGAACAGCTGGGATATATCGTAGGGGCTGATGTGAGGAATAAGATATTGCTTGAGTATTATAAACAGTGGCGGTTCAAGCACCCGAATGCCAATGATTTTATCCGTGTTGCCGAACAGGTGAGCGGTATTCAGTTGGACTGGTACAGGGAATACTGGGTAAATACGACAAAAACGATCGATTACAAGATCGATAGTTTGTGGGAAGAGAACGGTGTTTCGAAGATCCGCCTAAAGAGGATAGGACAGATGCCTATGCCCATTGACCTGCAGTTGAACTTCAAAGACGGCAGTACTGAAATGATCTACATTCCTCTCAACCTTATGTTCGGTACAAAGGCAAATGAAAAAACCCCTCAGAAAAGAGAGATTGCCGAAGAATGGAAATGGACGCACCCGACATATATTGTTGAAACAAAGCACCGCCTCACAGATATGAAAGCAGTGGAAATTGATCCATCAAGACGGATGGCAGATATAGACCGTAAAAACAACCTGTTGGAATTAAACTGGTAATCCCGGTTGTCTGACCTTAAAGCAAAATAGAAAATGCAGATAACAACCCGTCGAATTGGAACGGATGATGTGCCTGTGCTTACAAGGATGGCCCGTGAAACGTTTTTCGATACTTTTACAGGAACATGCACTGAGCAGGATATGCAAGGGTTCCTTGACACTTATTTCACTGAACAGGTATTAGGCAGACAGGTGAATGACCAGGCGAACAAGTATTTTTTTGCGGAGGTGGATGGTATACCTGCAGGTTACCTCCAGTTCATGGAAGATTATAGTGGTTTTCCGATGATGAAAAAATGGAAAGCGCTTGAGTTAAAAAGGATCTATGTCAGAAAAGAGTACCAGGGTAAGGGCATTGCCCAGGCATTGATGGAATTCATATTGAATTATGCTGTAGAGAATAAGTATGAAGTTGTGTGGTTAGGTGTATGGGAACACAATATCCGGGCACAAAAGTTCTATGAAAAATACGGATTTGTCAATTCAGGGTATACCCACGATTTCCCGATAGGGGATACACCTCAAACGGATTTCTGGTTCTGGAAGTTCTTATAAAATTAAACCCCGTATGAAACGGGGTTTAATTTTTTGTGCTTGTTTGGAATAGAGGCTCAGCGCCCAAAATAT
>CAZYAT010000006.1:0-10467 GCA_964645235.1 uncultured Ferruginibacter sp.
TTATCATGTTACGGCATGATTTAACCCGATAATTATCGGGTGTGCAAAGGTAAGGGAAAACAGGTTTTGAACAAAAGGGTTTTACTATCTTATCAACAAAAAATACCCCTGCTCGCTTCTTTCCGTTGTGCCGGCAAAGCGGTAGCGGCAATAATAGGTATATCCACCCGCAGGCTGCTGCCTGCCTTTAAGGGTTCCGTCCCAGCCAATGACCGGGTCGGTCGTTTCAAAAAGTTTCTGCCCGTAGCGGTTATATACGGCAAGTTGAAAGGATTGGACGGGCCTTACCGGCATGGCCCTGAACCTGTCGTTCAGCCCATCGCCGTTGGGAGTGAAACTGTTAGGGATGAAAACGATCTGCGGGCAGGTTTTTACCAGCACTTCGGTAGTTTCGGTAATGGGGCAGTTGGCAAGCCGTTCTGCTGTAACGGTATAGCTGGTATTGAGGGTAGGGTAAAGCCGCAGGGTTTTGTTGTTAAGCAAGGCATTGGTAGCAGGTTGCCAATTTATATTGCTCACATCTGCGGGCAACAGTACGTAGGCGGTATCGTATTTACAGATGGTTTGCGTTGCAGGAAGTTGGAGGGTGGTATCCGGGTAAGTAATAGTAATACTGTCGGCCGAGTGTATGCCGCAATAACTGGTGCCGCTTACTCTGTAAAAGCCGGGAGTGGTTACAGAATACGATTGAGAGGGGGTTCCATCCTGCCAGAGATAGGGGTTAAAGCCGGGGCTGGCCTGAAGCGTGATGGTTTTACCTGGGCAGAGCAGGCTGTCCCGGTTAAGCAGTTTGATAACCGGCGAGGGTACCACGGTAACAAAAAAACTGTCTTTAACCACGCAACCGCTGACGGCAGCGTGGATGTAGCCGCTTTTTTTGAACCGGAGGGTAACGGCGCTGTCGCCCTCTGCAGTTACAATATCAGCAAACGAAGTATCGATGCTCCAGTCCATGTTCTTGAAACAGCCGTTGTTTTTGGTAATGCTGTAGCGAATGGCTTGGCCGATGCAGGCGCTGTCGGGCCCATTGATGTGGATGCTGTCGCAATAGCTCACAATTTTACAAACCAGTTCTTTGGTTACAATGGCGGTGTCTTCGGTGTAAGGTACAGCAATGCTCGCAATAATATCCGTATCTATGAAATCCCACGTAAAGAGTTCTTTTGAAAGTGTGAGAGGAAGGGTAGTTAACAAACTGGTGTCCTTACCAAAGCAGCCGAGCGTACTGTTTGGTGCAAAATTGCTTATACGGGCATATTCAGTTACTTGTTTACCACTTTGCGGGTAGTGAAATAAAAAATGAAGGTTTTCTTTATCATCTAAGTTCACAGAACTTTGGTTAATTGCTGAAAGAGTAGAAGGGATTAAAAATTTTCGGGTACTGGATATTTGATCATTTTTATCAAAAATTGTAAGATATTTATCTCTGAAATTTCCCCCATCAGACGCTAAAAAAGCATGTTGCTTTTGCTTGTTGTAGTCAAAATAAAGTTCGCTTGAATTCATTATATCGTTTATATAAATGTAGCTATGAATTGGAGTAAAATTGTTATCGATCAAAGTATTAAAAACTCTATTAGTGGCCCCAACAGTATTAGATGATTTTACAAAAGTCCCTGAAAGCGAAAGGCTGTTATCAGAATTGATATTAACTTGAACATTACTAAAACCAAGTGTGTCTGTTAACTTGATTGCTGAAGTTTCTATCAAACTACCATCAAATTCATTCAAGCGTGTTAGCACGGTTAAAAAATTTGTCAATATTCCTCCAACTTGTAGCCTGTAATTGGCAGCAAATATTACTGTGTTATTGTGAATTACAGGAGCATTAACTAAACCTGCACCTTCTCCAGCCAATGTATTTACCCTAAATCCCTTGCTCCATAAAATATTGCCATCGAGATCCAATTTTGCAACTATATTATAACCAACTAAAGCAGTATTGAGAAAAGTGCCATTAAAATAAATAGCATTATTGGTAATGAGGATATTTTTTCTTATTCCAGCGGGAAATCTTAAGTGATTCTGATTAAGCCTGTATCGCTTGATCCAATCTGTGTTTCCACTACTATCTAATCGCGAAATCAATAAATCTTCATTGTTAGGTAAACCCCAATAACCTGAACTGATAATTGAACCGTCACTTGTTACTAGACTAATTCCCGTGTTACCATTAACATAGATTTTTTTAGCTAAAATCATACTGTCTCCCCAATCTGTTTTCAAAAGGGCTATGCCTTTATTTGGTCCTTCAGAAAAAGATCCTGTAAAAACATTTTTTCCAATTGTGTCTGGATAATTCAAAAGCGATGCCCCTTCACTACCAAATATGTACCTTACCCTAATACTACTATCGGAACAAAAGGGCTGTTGGCAATGAGCTACTACTACCAGTAGCATAAAAATTAGCGAGAAGGTAAATTTTAACTTCATAAAATTGATAGTGGCAGGTAATAAGCCTGCCACTATTGGATTATTCATTTTAGAGTACCCAAACCTCTGTAAACCAAAATGCCGAGTTACCCCAATCACCGCCTGCATTAGCCGGCCCCGGTGAGGGATTACTATTGGTGCCGTCATAAATCTCATCACAATTTGATGTTTTTATATTTCTGTACCTAACTAACCATGTACCCGAACTTGAAGTCATATTCGCAAGATCAATTACACCATATGGACCTACAGTTTCAACATAGGTATTTGTAAATACGGTTTCTCCCCAATAAACAACACTTGTTTGGTCGGTCCATTGCAAACTGCCAGAGCTATTATTAACAAGCCTATACTCCACTTGATGTTTATCAATAGCCGTAAAACCACTTGGGTTTGTGCATAAGGCATATCCACCTGTTATTGTTGAATAAGAAGTTCCGCCTCCTGGTGGGTTTACGTAGGCTCTATCTATCCTATAACATGGCAATTCAGCCTGTAAAAAGGCATCTGCAGCAGTTACATCACCAGTGGTTATTAAATTACCTACAAGGGCGCAGTTGTTATATAAATTTAAAGAGGCATCCATAGTCATGCCGCTGCCAAAATAACTGTCAGGAATTTGCGCTGCTTTATACTTAATTTCATAGAGTGTGTTTGCTGAACAATTAGGATCGGCGCCAATAGTGCGTATTGTGATGGCAAGGTTACTGTATGTATGAAGAGTAGAGCCCGGGTCAGTAACCTTTAACATACCAGTACTTGTATTTGAACCAAAAGTTGTTAACGGAGTAAATGGTACACTTATGGTCCAGCTTACATTTAAGTCGCTTTTATCACTAAAGCTCTCACATATATAATTGCGCTGTATGTAACTTAAAGTATAAACCAGGTGCAAATCGTTCGGGTTACTTGTGTTGTTGCAATTATAATTACAAACCACACTACTAGTATTTGCTTTTTTCAGTTTAATCATTGAACTATTAACGTTCCTGTAATATAAATCTTTAGGATCCTTGTTTATGTTAACTAATATCCCGGCTGATACATTTCCGTACCGGGCCTTAGTAGCGGCAATAGTCTTAGCTATTGCATCGGCTGCAGTGATAGCGGTTCTATTTTCCGGAGGTCTAAAATCGGCTTTTTTACAACTGTAAGTTAACATTGTAAGTGCGGCAATAGCTATTAGGGCTTTTGCCTTTATTTTTATCTGTTGCATAAGATGTGTTTTAAGTTGTTATGAAAAAACAGGCTTGAACACACCCATGCTTGAATATTATTCAGGTGGCCAGTGGCAAATAGTTGGTAGTGGTGTATTTGCTAGGGCGGGTGAATGGAATGATTGCAATGATTGGAGTAATGCCCTGCTGAAACAACAGAACTGTTGCCTTTTGTTATCAACAGGGGGGGTACTTCTCATCGGGTGAATGATTGATAATACTAATATAAGCAAGATGCTTGGCAGATACAAGTTTCTGAATTGAAATTTTGTGCTTTAGCCGATGTTAACAGCAGTAATCTTTTCAGCGAATTGAGTGTTAGCGGATTGAGTAAAGCGGTGTGGAAAAATTACACAGTGCCGGCTTCAACAGTGATTTCCCCGGGATGGCCGCCACCAGTTTTTTCGTGTATTCATTTATGGGGGCGTAATAAACCTGGTCGGCAGACCCTTCTTCCACGATCTTTCCCTGCTGCATCACCAGGATGCGGTTACATATATAATGGACAACGGAGAGGTCGTGGGAGATGAAAATGGCTGTAAAACCGAATTCATCCTTCAGGTCGCTGAGCAGGTTAAGCACCTGTGCCTGAATACTTACATCGAGTGCTGAAACGCTTTCATCAAATACCAGGAATTTGGGATTCAGCACTAAAGCGCGGGCAATGCAGATGCGCTGGCGTTGGCCGCCGCTGAACTGGTGTGGGTAGCGGTTGTAATGGTCGGCTGTCAGGTTCACTTTTTCCAGTAGTTCGATCACTTTTTCTTTTCGTTCATTGTTGTTGTCCAGCATCCCATGCACTTTCAGTGGTTCCAGTATTGCTTCGCCGATACTGATCCGGGGGTTCAGCGAACCATACGGATCCTGGAACACGATCTGGAAATCCTTCCGCAGGCTGCGCAGGGAGGGGGTCTTTATTTTGGTAATGTCTTCTCCATGGAGGATGATCCTTCCAGAAGTGGGTTTAACCAGTTGCAGGATGGTGCGGCCAAGGGTGGTCTTACCACAGCCGCTTTCTCCAACGAGGCCAAGAATATCCCCCTGCATTACATTAAAGCTAACATCGTCCACAGCATTAAAAAAACGAATTGCCTTCCCGAAGAGATTCCTTTTCGTGGGGAATTGAACAGACAGGTTCTCCACATTGAGGATAATTTCTTTTCCCGGCTCTGTATGTGCCGCTTTTTGCTTCCCGTTATTTGTTCCCGGCCTCCAGGCATCCGTTTGTTCAATGAAATCGCTTACAACCGGAAGACGTTTGCCTTTAGGGTTTGATGCAGGCCGGCAGGCAAGCAATGCCTTCGTATAAGGATGCTTGGGGGCTGAGAGCACTTCTTTCGCTATACCTTGTTCAACCACTTCGCCTTTGTGCATCACCACGATCTTATCGGCGATATCGGCCACAATGCCCAGGTCGTGGGTGATGAAGATCACACCCATATTGTTTCGCTGCTGCAATTGCCTGATCAGTTCCAGGATATTCTTCTGTACGGTCACATCCAGGGCGGTCGTCGGTTCATCGGCAATGAGTAAGGAAGGATTACTGCTCATGGCCATGGCGATCATTACCCGTTGCTTTTGTCCGCCGCTGAGTTCATGCGGGTACCGTTTCAGGATATTCGCCGGGTCGGGCAGTTTCACCTGCTCAAACAATTCGATGGCCTTTTGCCTGGCGATGCGTTTGTTCACTTTCTGGTGAAGCCGTATCGATTCCATCACCTGGTAGCCGCAGCTGTAAACCGGGTTCAGGGAGGTCATCGGTTCCTGGAAGATCATGGCGATGCTGCTGCCGCGTACTTCATTGATCTCGGATTGCGGGATCTCGATCAGGTCGAGAGGCTGTTCTTCCCAGCGATATAAAAATGCATGACCGGTAATGGAACTCTGTTTAGGGAGCAACCTGAGTAGCGATAATGCGGTCACCGATTTGCCGGAGCCGCTCTCGCCTACAAGAGCAAGGAGTTCTCCTTTTTTTAATTCGAGGGAGAGATTATTGACCGCAACGGTACGTTCCTTTCCTTTTCCGAAAGCAATACCCAGGTTCCCTATGGAAAGTACTAAAGGCAATGGTCTTTTAAATAAGTTGGATTATAAAATCTGTTTCTGTTGTCTGCATGGCAGTTCCATGCAACCGGTGCTAAAACTTCAAATGCCTAACTGTAAGTCCGTTGTTCATCAGTTGTTTCAAGGAATCGATCCCTATTTTGATGTGCGAATTAACGAATTTGGTGGTGATGCGCTTATCACTTGCCTCGGTCTTCACCCCTTCGGGTATCATCGGCTGGTCGCTTACGAGCAGTAATGCGCCGGTGGGGATCTTGTTGTAAAAGCCCACGGTAAAAATAGTGGCGGTTTCCATGTCAATGGCATAGGCCCTTATTTCCTGCAGGTACTCCTTGAATTTATCATCATGTTCCCAAACCCGGCGGTTGGTGGTGTACACGGTACCCGTCCAGTAATCCACGGCGTAATCCCTGATGGTGGTGGAAACGGCTTTTTGCAAAGCAAAAGCAGGTAGTGCCGGAACTTCGGGGGGAAAGTAGTCGTTGGAAGTACCTTCGCCCCGGATAGCAGCAATGGGAAGGATCAGGTCGCCCAGTTTATTCCGTTTCTTCAACCCGCCGCATTTTCCTAAGAACAGCACCGCTTTAGGATTGATGGCGCTGAGCAGGTCCATGATGGTGGCGGCCCCCGGGCTTCCCATTCCGAAATTTATGATGGTGATATTACCAGCGGTGGCGCATTGCATGGCCTTACCCTGGCCAACCACTCTTACTTTGTTCCATTTGGCAAACAGATCAACATAATTGGAGAAATTGGTGAGGAGGATGTATTCTCCGAATTTTTCAATTTTCTCTCCTGTATAACGGGGCAACCAGTTCTGGACAATTTCTTCTTTTGTCTTCATATCTTTCCGTTGAATTCTTTGGGATGTTAAATATACAAAATTCTTTTACTGGGCCTGAGCCCTGTCCATGATCAGGATCGAATACCCCCCATATCAGCCTAAAATAAAGGAAGAATCCGGCAGGGAACTCATCTTCGACGAGACGAGGAAACGCTGGGTTACCCTGACTCCGGAAGAGTGGGTGAGGCAGAATTTTCTCCAATACCTGCTTCAGGTGAAGGGATACCCGGCTTCGCTCATTGCCGTGGAGAAGGAGATCAGCCTGGGTGAACTCAAAAAGAGGTTTGATATCGTGGTACACGATAAACAAGCCGGTGCCTGCATGATCGTGGAGTGTAAAGAACCGGGAGTGGCGCTGGATCAGAAAGTGCTGGAACAGGTGTTGCGTTATAACATAGCCCTGCGGGTCCCTTATCTTGTTATTACCAATGGCCATTATTGTATGGCGTTTGAGATCGCCGATGGAAGACTGAAGGAACTGGATGCATTGCCGGCTTTATGAAGTTTGTTCTCCCTGGTAAGGCCACTGCTTTTTCAACTTTGCCTGGATCAAATAGACGACCAGGCCTGAGCCGAATACGACCAGGAAGGAATTGATCACTTTCAGCCCGGTAGAATAAAAAACGAATAGCCACATCGCAATGACGAGTATCACCGGCAGCGGGTACAAGGGCATTTTATAGGGGAGCTCCTTAGTACCATTACGTTTACGCAGGATGATGACACCGATCGCCTGGCCGATGAACTGAACCATGATGCGCATGGCCAGTATGCCGCTGATCACATCGCTCATTCTGAAAAGCAGGCTGAACAGGAATGCAAATGCAGCCATTACCAGCAGGGATATGTAAGGAAAGTTACGGGTAGGATGCAGGGTACCGAATATTTTAAAAAAACTTCCGTCGATGGCCGCTGCATAAGGCACCCGTGAATATCCCAGCATAACAGCAAACAAGGAGGCAAGTGCTACCCAAAGGATCATGATCGTAGCGACGTTGGCAGCGGAGTGGCCATAGAGCCTTTCAATGAAGGTGCTCACTACAAAATTATTCGTGCCTGCATCCTGCCATTGCTTCACTTCCTGCCAGGAGATCACACTGGCCACACTTGTATTCATCGCAATGTATAACACGGCGATCCCGATCACAGAAATAAACATGCTTCGGGGAATATTTTTACCAGGATCTTTTATCTCGGCACCAAGGTGACAAACATTGTAGTATCCCAGGTAACTGTAAATGGATTTGATGCATGCCTGCCCGAATGCAAATGAGGCAAGATGCCCCCAGTTGAAACCCTCATTGATGTCTTTAAGCGGTTGAAGGAAATTCCCGTGCGCAATACCCCCCACAATGATCCAACCGATGGTAAGTACCACACCTGTCCACAGCAAGACAGCGATCTTTCCAATGCTATCGATCTTACGGTACAGCAGTATTGTGACCACAATGATCACTGATGCGGAAACCAATTTTTGTCCGAGCTCTCCCAGGTGAACCAGGTAGCCGAGGTATTGTGCGAACCCGATGGCTGCCGAAGCTGCCACCAACGGTGCCTGTATAATAGTTTGCCACACGTACAGGAAACTCATCATCCGGCCCATGCCATTCCTGCCGTAGGCTTCCTTCAGAAAATTATAACTGCCGCCGGCAAGGGGATAAGCGGCGCCGAGTTCGCTCCAGATCATTGCATCAACGAATGAAAGGGCCGCACCGGCGATCCAGGCGTAAAGGAACATACCACCCATCAAACCCATCACGATGGGCAGTGTAACAAAAGGACCGATTCCTACCATGTCGATCATATTGATGACAGTAGATTGGAACAAGCCTAAGCTTCTCTGTAGTTTTGGCGTTGACATCCGGCTGATTGAACCGGTAAATTACAATTTAGCCGTTAATGACGAGCAAATGCCGTTTGCGAAAAACAGAAAACCGGGGTAGTGGAGATAGCCATTTAAAAATCTTCTTTGATAAACCCGCCGGGTTCATTACCAGCTGATGGTAAAATCCTTCTTATACAACTCGTAATCTTTGTTTTTATAAACACCGTCACCGAAATATTTCACCGGGGCCTCCAGGTCGGATGGCCTGAGGTATCCGGCAAGAGGGTTCGGTTGGGCATCGATGGCAGAAAGGAATACGGTGGTAGGATAGGCAAGCCGCCCACCCAGCAAATAAACTGCTAATTCGTTAGCCCTATAGGCAGGATTGTACCCATATTTTTTATTTGCAAATTCAACCGGCGCTGTGGATTCTGCATTGAATTTAACTGCGTAATAATTCCTGTTGATATAATCGGCTACTTTATCATTGCTGTAAGTTTCCCTGTCCATTACCTTGCACCAGCCACACCAGTCGGTATACACATCAATGATGATGGGCCTGGGCTCTTTGGCATAGGCGGCTTTAAGTTCGTCAAAGGTCAGCCAGTTTATCTTTTCCTTTCCGGGGTTATTGAACGAAGCCAGCAGGATACAAATGCTCAGTATTGACAAAAAACGCAGAACCTTATTCATATTTTATTTGTTGTAGCTTCGACAAAGTTAAACGGAAAACGATGAAAAAAATTGCCGTTGCTGTAACTGGTGCCAGTGGTTCCGTGTACGCCAGCCTGCTCCTTAAAAAGATGCTGGTATACAAGGATCAGTGGGATGAACTGGCGTTAGTGATGACCGATAATGCCAGGCAGGTATGGCAGATCGAACTGGGTAACGAGGAGTTTTCCAAGCTCCCGGTAAAATTGTTTGCGCCCAATGATTTTACTGCTCCTTTTGCATCCGGCTCCGGCCAATACGAAACGATGATCATTGTCCCATGCAGTATGGGAACGCTCGGCCGCATTGCTTCCGGTATGTCAAATGATCTTATCAGCCGTGCTGCTGATGTGATATTGAAAGAAAGGCGGAAGCTGATCTGTGTAATTAGGGAAACACCTTACAGTCTTATTCACATCCGTAATATGGAAGCGGTTACACTGGCCGGCGGGATCATTTGCCCGGCCACCCCGTCTTTTTACAGCAAGCCACAAACGATCGAAGAGGCCGCTGTTACGGTGGTGGACAGGGTGCTCGACCTGGCAGGGATCGATATAAAAACATACCGTTGGGGGGACAAAAAAAAGTAGTTGTATGCAGCGGATAATTAATAATAAGAGTCATAACCATATGCGTATCATAGTGTCCATAATAAGTTTCTGCTGCATCGGTATGTTTCTTTCCTGTCAGCGGGAGCTTCATTTTCCTGAAGTGCCCGTTGTAACCGTTTTTGATGATTTTCCGAATGAAGTTGGTAATCACTGGCGTTATACGATCAACACTCAGCCCGGTTATTCCGAATTCATTGACGTGGATATCATTGGCACGAAGGTATTGCCAGGAGGGCAATCTTCCAATGTTTGGATATACAAGTTTTCAGCAGCCACTGACACCAATTATGTTGTGGAGGACAGTCCGTTCGTAAAAATATACGAATACCGGCTACCCGTTTATTATGAGAAGATGCGTTATAAGCTGCCGTTGCAGGTAGGGGATAATTGGATCATACCTCAGAATTATCAAGACAGTACGAAAGTACTGGCGAGCCGTTCGGTGACCGTACCTGCAGGGACGTTCGATGGTTCATTCGAAATTCTTAAGACCAGGGTCCCGGTTGTCAATTCATGGGTACACGATTCCATCTGGTTCAAGCCAAAGGTCGGTGTTGTCAAACTGAATCAATTCGAATTTTCATTAGGACCTGTGATCGGTAACGGAATCTGGCAGTTGATGGAATATACACTGAAATAATAATGGCCGGAATAATTCACGCTATTATCACACTTATGTGATGATTATTTACCTGAGGTCTACTATTTCCATTCCCGGGTAATTCTTCTGGTTGAAGACGAATTGAACATCCGGGATCATCG
>CAZYAT010000006.1:10567-50389 GCA_964645235.1 uncultured Ferruginibacter sp.
TCCATTCCCGGGTAATTCTTCTGGTTGAAGACGAATTGAACATCCGGGATCATCGTTTTGGTATCCATCCCACTGACGGTATATGTATAGCGGTTCCCCGCTTTTTCAAATACTTTGGTGGAAGTGATGGTCTGGCTTGCCTTATTGATGTACACGATCACTTTATGGAACAACTTCGATTTGTCGATCGGAGTTAACTCGATCTCCTGCACGCCTTTGGCATCACCGTTAAGCTTGTATAAAAAATCCTTGTCGTAGAAATTGGTGAACAATTTCTGCGGCGTGATGGTATTGTTGGAAGGGTCCAGCTTGTTGATGGTGATCTCTTTGGCGGCTTTGTCAACGGTCCATACGTTGCTGCCATCGCAATAGATATCCTGGCCTGTTACATTGATGCGGTATTTGGTACCTTTCATATAAACCGTACCGGATTTGGTACCCATTACCTTATTGTTGCTGTTCTCGATCTTTAAACTGAATTTCGACTGAACCGATTTGAAGGTCTTGAATTTGGCACTTACCGCATCGAGGATCTTTTTGGCTTCCGGGTCGCTGGAACCCATCGATTTGGGTGGTTGTGCCTGAACACTGAATATCACAGCCGCAACAGCAAGAACCGCACTTGAAATTTTCTTCATTTTGCTTATTTAAGGTAAAAAATCCGACGCTTTTTCAAGCGGTTGCAAAGATAGGACAATGGACGGTTTCGGGCAACCCCCGTTTAATACAGGTTCGTAAGAAACTGTTAATGTGATCTGCCCTGTAAAATAAGGCCTGCCCGGTCTCGTTATTCCCGCAAAGAATAGCTATTTTGCAAGCCTTCAACTCAGCCCGCTATTGATTCCTTTATAGCAAGAATCTAATCGATTTATTATGGAAAAGAACATCCCGGTTTCTCAAAGGGAGACCTATGTGCCTTCACCTTTTACCGAATTCTTATGGTGGTTGTCGACCGCGGAAAGAGAGATCCTTGTGGACTCGGTCATCGACAGGAACCGCTATCGCATCATTGGAATGACCGTGCTTGCTACCTGGGCTTTTGCGACATTTACCTGGGCCTATTTTTTCAGTACGGTCGTAGATTCGGCCTGGTTAGCAGTTGGGTTGGGGTTGTTTATGGGGTTTGTGATCCTGACCATCGACCGGGCGCTGATAAAAGGCATCACTAAATTCAATAAAAGAAAACTGGCACCTCTGCTGTTCAGGGGTTTGCTAGCAGTGACCATCGGGACCTTTATGGCACAACCTGCCGTGTTATATATGTTCGATAAAGAGATAAAACTGCAGGCATCGATCGATAATGAAAAGAAAAGACAGATAAAGCAACAGGAACTGGAGACGTTGTACAAGGCTCAGCGGGAATCGCTGACCAGCCAGAACGAGTCGATAAAGAAAGAATTGGACCAGAAATACGAGCTTGTTTCAAAGGCCCGTGAAAATTTCCTGGCGGAATCGGATGGCAGTGGCGGTACAGGCAGGGTGGGTATAAAAGACATTGCCATCGCCAAGCGGAACGAATACCAGAAGCTGGATACAGAATACCAGGCCCTGCTCAGGATGAGTCAACCTAAGCTCGATAGCAATGATGCTGCACTGAAAGAGATCAGTGGAAGGATAAAAGCAGGCCAGGATAATTTCACCACCTATCTCAATAATGGGTTTCTTACCAGGGTGGAGGCATTGAACAACCTGGTCAAGGGGAACGATGCGCTGGCATTCCGGTATTACCTGATCGTTTTCATCTTAATGCTGATCGAACTGATGCCAGTCATTGCAAAGACCATCCTTCCATCGGGGAGCTACGATGAGAAAGTTATGTTGCGTGAAGAGATGGAAGTGGAGATCGCTCATATAAATATCAAAAAGGAACAACAGTTAAAGGAGTTTTATAACCAGCTGGCATTCGACAGCGACAAGGAAGCCATTACTGCATTCTTCTCCATGAGCAGGGAAGATCGTCATGAAAAGATGAAAGCCTTCAGCAAAAAATGGAAAGAGGAAAACCATCAGACCTACGACGGGCTTTGGGAAAAGATGAAAAAGGAAATACTTACCAAGCAGGAGAATTAATTTCCTGGCATAGCCTGGTATTTGCTTTCTGAAAGAAATTGCTTTGGGTTGCTGATGTTCAGTATCTCTTTGACAGCCGAAGTTTTATCCAGTGCCCGGTTATAATAACTCTCACAGATCTTGAAGCCCATCCAATAACCAAGGTCACGTGGCCGGTCGGGATTGTAATTATTGTACAGCCAATATTCTGTCTGCTGCGTTGCCATCTTTTTCCTAAAGCGATTCCATAGTTCCTTTTCATGAGAATTTCCGAATTCATACAACGATGGGTTGTTGACGCGGCCGGTTACAAGGTATGCGATGAAATCGGCCCCGCCTTCCTTCAGGCAATATTTCAGCAGGTTGTCTGTGCCCTTTATATCCTGGTTCCTGTGTGTAAATTCATGAACGATGGTAACGGGTATCATTTCAGGGCCGCGAACCAATTCCCGTAAAAGAGGATTATTGAAGTGCACCAGGGTATCGGGCAAACTCCAAAAATCCATACCGATTGCAATGCCTTCTTTATTGGATTGCCCGCCTGTATAGAAGCGGGTGAAAAGAAAGTAGATATCAGAGAATTGAGCGGGAGGGTAAATCTCTTTGAACTTTTCCAGGTACGACCTGATCTGTGGCTGGAACTTAGTTATACTTTCTGAGGCAGCTCTGCACTTGGAAAAATAGTCAGATTCGGCCTGTATCGTTCTTACCAGGTCAATAGCCGAGATCTTTTGAGAAGACAGGATCACTTGCAGGCATGGAGTTGCATTACGGATATAAATGCTGTCGAATACTTTTTCCTGCTCTTTGATCGGCTTACCGGCGCTTAATGAATAAGCAAGCCAGAAATTATCCAGGTCTGATGTTACCAGCCGTGTATCAACCTGGACAGGACGGAGCTTGTTGTCGATTGCCTGGCGCCTGGCTGTCAGGAGAGGTATATATATTAACAATGACCACAGGACCAGCTTCATAGGATAAAGATAAATACCCCTGGTTTATGTTGTAAAATTCTTTTTGTGTTCGTGAAGGCTTAAGGAAAATGAGAAAAGGAATACGCAGCAAACAAGAGAAGCGATATTTTACCCGGCTTTTCCTCAATTATACCTTCCCGGTATTCCCGTATCCTGTACAGGATAACGGGTATTATTTCACTCACTAAAGCCTTCGCCTCGTTCAGCATTTTTTTTTGCCTGCTCAGTCACCTTGATGCGGACAGCTGTTATTATTTTTTCAACTTTAGATTGCCAAACAGAAATACTGTACCGTCCGTCTCCCTTCATTCGTAAAAACACATAAACCAATTTTATGAAAAGGTATATAATTCGCCTTGCAGGCATTCTATTGCCTGTACTGATTTCCCTTTCATCCGCAGGACAGCGGCTCGAGGATGCACTGAAGCTTTCGTATGAAGGCAGGTTTACCGAGGCAGACCTAGTCTTCACGAAGTTGATTGAACAGGATAGTAACAATATCGGTTTTCTCACAGCCGGTGCATTTAACAATGCATGGGGAAAGAACTTTACTCTTGCTAAAAAGCGTTTTGAAAAAGCGCTGGTCTTGCAACCAGCTAATATGGATGCAAAAAAGGGGTTGGCATATGTGAGCTTGTATGAAGCCAGCTTTGCGAGGGCAGCAAGGGATTTTGAACTACTGATCGGTTCGGGTAATGATACAGAGGAATTTCATGTAGCAGCCGGCCTGGCCTATATGAATATGCACCGGGAAGTGAAGGCATCCCGGCATTTTGAAAAAGTACTCAGCCTGAACAAGTCGAATCCGGATGCAACCAAATATGCCGGGATCATACGTTCTCAAAAGGGCATACTGGTATTGTCTGCCATGACTGGATTGACCAGCATGGAAGGCGAAAATAAATTCGGATTACGACAGGTTGGGGCAGAGTATCGTATCAACGCTGGTAATTATATATATGCCCGCTACGATAATTCCCTTTCGCAGGATAATTATTTCCTGATAAAAAATAAGGATAATGCCAGTGCTTTCGGCGCAGGCGTATACAGCCGATGGAACCGTTGGATAGGGTCAAAACTTGAATACGGGCATATTCGCCTGCCACAGGGGATCAACCAGAACTTATTTCAAACCGAGCAGGTGATTTTTTTACCAAGGAATTTCCGGGCAAAACTGGGCGGCTCATTCATTTCTTCCAGCCAGTTGCCCGATGAATGGATGCTGATGGGGGGTGTCTCCGTTCCGGCAGGGAAAAAGATCCGTATAGAGCCTTACTACTATCTCATTCATCGCTTGTATGATGAGCACAGGGGTTTGCTGACCATTAACTGGTTGATTTCTTCCCAAGCGGATATTTCTGCCGGTGTTTTTAGCGGCACAGAAAAAAATATCAAAACCCAGGTGACCAGCCGTGTTTCGGGAGTATATGCATATTCCAATATTACCATCGCCGGTCCTTTATCAACCCTCCTGCTTTTCCGGTATGAGGAAGACGCGTTTGGCCGAAAAGGATTTGTAGGGGCAATCGGATTTAAACTGGCTATCGACACAAAAAAATTCTGAGAACATCAAACCATATTATATGAAAACAGCTCATCAACATACAATACTGCATCGAGAGAGGGGAACTGATCGGCAACTACCCCAACAGGAAACCATTTCTGCAAAGCTTGAAGGAAAAACGGCGGTACAGTTCATCCGAAATCCAAGGACATCACTGTATGTTTTCGTTTTCACCTCCTGGATCGCCTGCCTGCTGTGGTTTGAACCAAGGTTGTTGCAATTGCTTTCCATGGCCGATGGCATTGTGGGCTGGGCCGCATTGCTCTTACTGGTTATATTCATCAATATTGCCTGGCTGTATGGCCTGTACAATATTGCTATCGTGCTTTTCTCTATTTATTACCGTAACTGTGAAAAAAGAAGCGAACCATCAATTCCATTGACAACAACACCCAGGGTAGCCATCTTATATACAACCTGCAACGATTTTTCTGAACAAAGCCTGTTGTCATGTACCCGGCAGGATTACCCCGATTATAAAGTATACATACTCGATGACAGCAGCCGGGAAGAATACAAAGAACTGGTGGATGCTTTTGCTGCCCGCTATCCCGGCCTGGTAACAATAATCAGGCGGAGTAACCGTCATGCTTTCAAGGCCGGTAACCTGAATAATGCCCTGGCACAGACCAACGAAAAATATTTTGCCATTGCAGATGCCGATGAGATCCTGCCACCGGATTTTTTGACTAAAACAGTTCCTGCACTCGAAGCGGATGACCGCTGCGCATTTGTACAGGCAAATCACCGTGCAAACCCCGGATCGGTTAATAAGCTTTCCCGGGAATTGGGGACCGGTATCGATATACACTGGAAATGGTATCAACCGCTTCGGAACAAATACGGATTTGTAATGTTCCTGGGCCATGGTGCCGTTTTGAGAAGGGAATGCTGGGAAAAAACAGGCGGCTTTCCGGAGATCGTGAGTGAAGATCTTGGCTTTGCCATCCGGGCCCGGGAATTGGGCTACCGGGGATATTTTATGGAAGAAGTAGTATGCTACGAAGATTTTCCGGAATCGGTCCGTGCATTCCGTGTACGTCATATGAAATGGACGAGGGGTACCTGCGAATTCCTGGGCAAGGAATTCAAGAGGCTCGTGAAAGCAAAACGGATCACCTGGCAGGAAAAAGCAGATATCCTTTTCCCTACACTGAACCTGCCGCTTACCTTGCTTTTTTTCTGTTTTATGATCAATGCCAACCTTGTGCTGCCTTACCTGTTCGGGGCCGGCAAGCCGGTTACATTCGTTGCAGGTAACCAGGAGTATGTATTTTACATTCTGCGACTGAAGGAAGGTTTTGCTGTTATAAATAGCCTGGATTTTTACCTGATCACCCTGCTGACCTTTATTTCACCGGTACTTTGTTTCATCATTGCTTTGGCTGGCCAGCCTCTCCGCTTGTTCCGGTTCCTGGCACACAGCACAGCACTTTACGCAGCCCTTAGCCCTTTGTCGTCCATCGGCGTTATCGGGTATCTTCTTACCGGGAAGGCATCCTTCCTCGTTACCGGCGAAAAGAAAACCTTTGAAATGAGCCCCGTTATTTTGCGAAGCGAGATCATTCCGATTCCGTTCGGCAAACTCCTGGGTAATTTCCTTTCCAAGAGCCACCCCGATCAGCGAAGTGTACGGATGTTCGAGATAGGAACCGGGCTGTTCTTTGGGCTTGTGAGCATAGTGATGCTGCAATTCTCATTCCTGGGCCTCTGCCTCGCCTTTATCCTGTTACCGGTGATGCACCGTTTGGGATGGGAAAATACATTCGTGAGGATAGCTGTATATATTCCCTTTGTTCTGATCCTGGCAGGGCTTCTTTTATCCGGCCTGAACATATTCGGAATGCAGTCTACCTTTTTTGGTTATGGGTTTCATTTTTAATGACCAATAAAACAGCTTTATTTCTACAAATGTTTGAGTGACTTGGTGTTAATCACCACTGTCGGGTACGAAAAATATTTAAGGAGTTTATAGTGCCTTTGGGGGGTTTAGGGTATTTTTGCGACCCCGGTCAACCGGGAACAGGCACATGGCAAAAGCATCCGCCGAAACTCCTTTAATGCAACAGCACAATGCCATCAAGGCCAGGTACCCTGATGCCATCCTGCTTTTCCGTGTGGGAGATTTTTATGAAACTTTCGGACAGGATGCCATCACCACATCCTCAGTACTGGGGATCACGCTTACCAAGCGGAACAACGGCAATGCCGCATCATCCGAGCTGGCTGGTTTCCCTCATCATGCGTTAGATACTTACCTGCATAAACTGGTCAAAGCCGGCCACCGTGTGGCCATTTGTGATCAGCTGGAAGATCCTAAAACAGTAAAGGGCATTGTCAAACGCGGGGTAACCGAGCTGGTAACTCCCGGGGTAGCAACGAACGACAAATTACTCGAGCACAGCAGTAATAATTTCCTGGCCGCCCTGCACTTTGATGAGGAGCGGGTCGGTATCGCTTTCCTGGACATCAGTACCGGGGAGTTCTTCCTCGCTGAAGGAGATAAGGAATATGCCGATAAGCTGTTGCAGAGCCTCAAGCCTGCAGAAGTGATCTTTCAACGGAGCAGGCAACGTTTTTTCAAAGAGAACTTCGGGAGTAAATTCTTCACTTACACCCTTGAGGAATGGATATTTGCCGAAGCCTACGCGACAGAAAGCCTGCTGAAACATTTCGGTACCCACAGCCTGAAAGGGTTTGGCGTGGAAGGCCTGGGTGCCGGCATCATAGCAGCGGGTGCTATCCTCCATTACTTAAAAGATACCGAACACCCCAACCTTGGTCATATTACTTCCGTTCAACGGATCGACCGGGATGAACACTTGTGGATGGACCGATTCACCATCCGCAACCTCGAATTGCTGGGCGGGGCAGAAGGTACGAATACCTTACTTAAGGTTTTGGACAATACCGTTTCGGCAATGGGAGCCCGTCTGTTAAAGAGGTGGTTGGTGCTGCCCTTGAACAATATTGCCCGGATAAACGAGCGGCTGCATACGGTGGAGTATCTCATTAAGGAAGTGGAATTAAGGAATAAGATTGCACAGCATATCAAGCAGGCCGGGGATGTGGAAAGACTGGTAAGCAAAGTGCCGCTGAAGAAAGTAAATCCACGGGAACTGATGCAGATTGCCAGGGGGCTTCAGCAAACAGAACAGATCAAGGCACTTTGCGAACACTCATCCAATGAGTACCTGAAGAGATTGGGCGATTCACTCAACCCATGCAGATATATCCTGGAAAAAATACTGAAAGAGATCAGCGAGAACCCACCGGTCGCGGCAAACAAAGGCGGTTCCATTGCTCCGGGCGTGAGTGAAGAACTGGATGCATTACGTAAGATCGCCAGCGGCGGTAAGGAGTACCTTCTTGAACTGCAGCAAAAGGAGGCGCTGGCAACAGGGATCTCCTCACTTAAGATCAGTTTCAATAACGTGTTCGGTTATTACCTCGAAGTAACGCATGCACATAAATCGAAAGTACCCGACACTTGGATCCGCAAACAAACACTCGTTAACGCTGAACGTTATATCACCCCGGAACTGAAAGAATACGAAGAGAAGATCGTAGGTGCAGAAGACAAAATTCTTCAGATAGAAGTACAGCTTTTTGAAGAACTGCTGAACGAACTGCAGGATTATATCGCCCCCATGCAGGTGAACGGGCATGTGATGGCCGTGCTCGATTGCCTTAGCTGCTTTGCGAACAATGCGCTGCAGTATAATTATAAAATGCCCCTGGTGCAGGATAATCTCGTACTTGATATCAAAGAAGGCCGTCATCCTGTGATTGAAAGAAACCTGCCGGCAGGTGAGGCGTATATCGCAAACGATATTTATCTCGATCCCGCTTCACAGCAGATCATCATTCTTACAGGACCGAATATGAGTGGTAAGAGTGCTTTGCTGAGGCAGACCGCCCTTATTACACTGATGGCACATATGGGGAGCTTTGTGCCTGCCAGCCAGGCAATGATTCCGCTCACGGATAAAATATTTACCAGGGTAGGAGCCAGTGATAACCTGAGCGGAGGCGAAAGTACCTTTATGGTGGAGATGAATGAAACGGCCAGCATCATCAACAACCTTACAAAACGTAGCCTGATATTATTAGATGAGATCGGTCGCGGTACGTCTACGTACGATGGCATCAGCATCGCATGGAGCATTGCCGAATTCCTCCACAACTCTCTTCATCAGCCCAAAACCTTATTCGCCACCCATTATCATGAACTGAATGAACTGGAGAACAAATTCAGGGGTATCAAGAATTATCACGTCACCAATAAAGAGGCAGGGAATAAAATAATATTCCTGCGCAAACTTGCTCCCGGTGGCAGCACACACAGTTTTGGCATACATGTAGCCCGGATGGCAGGTATGCCCCCGGCCCTGATAGATAGAGCGAACGAAATCTTAAAGCAACTCGAGTTGAGCCGTGAAGAAGGTAAATCGGCGGATATTGATAACACCGTAAAGAGATTGGCCTCACCGCAAATGCAGCTCAGCATTTTCGATGCACACTCCGCAACCTTCGATGAAATAAGAGAATTACTGGAATCCGTCGATATCAACCGGCTTACACCGGTGGAGGCCCTGTTGAAACTTCAGGAGATCAAAAACAAAGTGAAATAGCGGGATAATGGCACTATTTGTGTAATCGATTTCTTTTTCTCATCAACCTGTTAAAATCATATTAACACTTGCAGCATAAAGTCCATATAAGGGGTCTTTATAATAACTTTACAACCTGTATGGTCAAGAAAATTTTTACTCTTCTGTTAGTTAGTGCATTTGTCTCAGGTGCTTTCGCACAAACCTGCTCATTACCCGGGATGACGCCCAGTAACGCCTTTCCCGTTTGCGGCACTTCGGTTTTCCACGAGTCCCAGGTCACCAATTGTACCGGGCCTAATGTGGCCCAAACAGGCTGTTCTATTGGAGCCACATCATCCAGCTCTTTCTGGTACAAATTCACCTGCTTTCAAACAGGCACACTGGGTTTCCTGATCAGTGGCATTTCCAGCACGGACGATTACGACTGGGTCCTGTTCGATATAACCGGACACAATCCGACAGATGTGTTCACCGACCCCACTTTGGCCATTTCTATAAATCTTTACGGAGCTGGTAACGGTCCGGCGCAATACCCCGAATCGCCGACCGGTTGCAGGCCCGGCGCCACCGGGAATGTTCATTGCGAAGGGTCGGCAAATGGCAACACACCTTTTAATGCAATGCCTACGATCGTCGTCGGGCATGAATATTTATTAATGGTGACCAACTGGACAAGAAGTACAACAGGGTATGACCTCACGTTCACCGGGGGTACTGCCAGCATCACTGACCCAAAAGATCCGCACCTGCTTAATGCAAGGGCCGCATGCGATGGTACCACTACCACGATAAAAACAAACAAGCGGATGAAGTGCAACAGCCTCTCTGCTACCGGTTCGGAATTTACCCTTAATCCCCCCCTGGCTAACATAATCTCGGCCAGTGGCTTCGGTTGTAGTAATGGCTTTGATATGGATTCGCTCATCCTTACCCTTGATGCTCCGCTGCCACCAGGTAATTACACAATAAGCATCAGAAAAGGTTCCGATGGCAACACGGTCAGGGATGCATGCGACCGGGAGATACCGGAAGGGGAGAATATCCCCCTGGTGGTATTTCCGTTGATACCAACACCGATGGACAGCCTGACCAAACCCGGGTGTGCTCCCGATGAACTTCAGCTTGTTTTCAGAAAGAATATCAAATGCAGCACGATAGCTGCCGATGGAACCGATTTCAGGGTGGATATGGTTTCCGGTACCGGCCCGGTTACTGTGGTGAGTGCTTCCGGTAATTGTTCCGCGGACGGATTGACCCCTATCATAAAAGTGAAACTTTCGGCGCCTATCCAAACCAAAGGAACATACAGGATATACCTGCAGACAGGCAGCGATGGGAATTCCATTGTGGATGAATGCAATCAATTCACACCTCCGAATGCTTTCCTTGAGTTCAATACAAAAGATACGGTGAATGCAGACTTCACTTATACTATCCGGTGGGGTTGCATCCGGGATACGGTTAACTATTCCCACGACGGGAGAAATGAAGTGAATCTTTGGAAATGGAATTTCGATAACCTCCGGAGCAGCCGCCTGCAAAACCCATCCATCATCTACGGTACCTTCGGGCAGAAATTCACTCAACTCATTGTATCAAATGGGGTTTGTCATGATACAAGCGCCCTTGTACCGGTATTGCTTGATAACGATCTCAAAGCGGATTTTGAAACGAACAGCTTTGTTTGTCCCAAGGATAAAGCGCAATTCAAGGACAAGAGTATCGGGCATATTGTCTCCTGGACCTGGGATTTTGGCAATGGAAGCACCAGCAACCTGCAGAACCCGCCCGACCAGGTTTACCAGGTGCCGTTTACAACAAGGGATGTTTTTCCTCGGTTGATCATTGAAAACAATCTTGGGTGCAGGGATACCGCCATACAGAAGATCATCCTGCCCAACAATTGCTATATAGCCGTGCCCAATGCCTTCACTCCGAACCGCGATGGATTGAACGACTATCTCTATCCGCTGAATGCATATAAATCATCCAATCTTTTGTTCCGTGTGTATAACAGAGTTGGCCAGTTGGTATTTGAAACACGTGACTGGACGAAGAAATGGGATGGAACCTTCAAGGGCCAGGGTGCCGACTTTGGAACGTATGTGTGGATATTGCAGTATACGGATACCGAAACCGGTAAACGGGTGGAACAGAAAGGGACAACGGTATTGCTGCGATGATAGCGGATCAGGTATTAAGATTAAAACCTCCCTTTGGCATCAGGTTCCTGATTTTTTTCGTTCATCTCTTTCTTCCCGAAGCATGGCGCCGAAATCCATTTTACGTACCATCGTCTTTACGACGAGTGCAATCCGTTTTACCCGGGTGGGTTCGGTCTTGGCCGTCTCTATCCATTTGGTAAAATAATTGCGATGGCTCTGGGGCAAGGAGTTAAAATACTTATAAGCTTCCGGTTCATCCTTAAGGCATTCGATCAATTCGGCGGGCGGCGATATCTTTGACGCATCCAGTTGCAACTGGACCTTTACGGCCGCACCTTTTGTTTTCCCTATCCCTTTCCTGATCGCTCCATTCATGGGTATAATGAAATCTCCTTCGCCCATGGGCAGGAGCGAAACCTTTTCGATTCTATGTTCATCGATCTTTCCTTTTACCCGGTATGATTTTTTTACACCGGGGTTGAGCTTGTTGGCAACCTTCGCCGGGATCACAATGTACATCCAACCGGTTTTTTCACCTTGCTGGCCGAATTTTTCTATGGTGGCATTGAAACTGATCATATAACACTGAATGGAGATTATGAACTTACCTTCCGGTATCGGGTTCCGATATAATCAACGAAGTCAGGCTCAATTCCCTGTTGCCGGATCAGGGTTTGTATCTGTGCCCGGTGGTGGATAGAGTGAAAGTTCAATTGCAGGGCAATGTCCTTTGGTTTTGCTGCCCAGATGCCATTATCGAACCCGATGAATGTTATTTCGGTGTTCAGTTCTTCTTCTGTTTTCGATTGCAGGTAATTCAGCCAGGCTGCCAGACTTTTTGTCCACTCAGGTTCCAGTTCTTCTAAAGGATACAGAGGATCCCACCAGGACATTTGAGGAGCTCCTGGATCCTGCATGAGCCTTGCCATCCATTTATACTGGCAGTTCACCAGGTGACTGAATAGTTTGACGCATTCCTTTTTGTCCGGGAGCAGAGCTATCCGGGCCAGCAATTTTTTATTGGTGTGATCGTTGTAACTGAACAATTCCTCTAAATGATCTTTGATGCTCATGGGATAGGTCGTTAGGTCTTATATTAAAGTTGAGATTTTTTTTTAAAAGAGGAACTGTTTTGTTTGTTCATGCATGGATTCTTGCAATAAAAAACCACCCGCTATTAACGGATGGCTTTTATCGAAACATAAACTATAAAGCCTTAGTTGCCCCCTGCGCCTACCCGCTGTTGCTCTTCTTCAGTTGCCGAGGCTTTGCGGCGGGATTGCCCCTGTTGCTTACCGAAACGGTAGGTGAAGCTTACCCCGAACTGGCGGTTATCCCAGCGGTTGCGTATATTGATGTCCACATTGCCATAGCGTGTAGCACCCCTGTAATATTGCCATCCAAACGGATCTCTTGCATTGATGCGCAGGCTTGCTTTTCCTTTCAGCAGGTTATTCTTGGCCAGGCCGAAGTTCATCTGGCCCATCGGATAGTTGAGTGACAGTTGCTGTACATTCTTATAATTGTACCAGCCGCTCAACTCTGCCGTCCAGCCTTTACCAATGGTAAAACTGTTGTTTATATTGAACATGAACGAAGTGAACGACAGGTCAAGGTCAACCACCTGCGAAGTTCCGCTTTCATTGGAGATATAGGTACCGGTATAATGGTTGCGGTACACATTGCCGTACAGGTTCACGTTCCACCATTTGGTGATCTTAACCGGTGTGCTCACCGCAATGCCCATATTGGTAAACCTGGCAATATTATCTACGGTAAGGAAGCCAATGATCTCACCATTGCTGCCCTTGGTACGCTTAATGATCTGCGAGATCACATCAGTGGTCACCGTATAATTCAAGGTCGTCATCAGTTTACCGTTATACGTATGCTTCAGCTCGTAGTTCCAGGAGAACTGCGGTGTGAGGTACGGGTTTCCCTGGCGATAACTGAGCGAATCAAGGAAGAAAGTGAAGGGATTCAGGTCCTGGTAATTGGGCCGCTGTAACCTCCTGCTTACTGATACAGCAAGCATGTTCTTCTTATTCACATTGTAGCTGACAAAAGCAGAAGGGAAGAAGCTTACATAACTGCGCTTAATGGTGGAGTTGTTGGATATCTGCACTCCTTTGGTATTGGTGTTTTCCATACGTAAGCCGGTCTGTATGTTCCATTTCTTCAATTCCTTGCTTGCATTCACATAGGCGGCATTCACGTTTTCATCATATATGAAGTGGTTGTTCCTTGCATCGGGCATCCAGTTGCCTCCCATTTTGCGCACATAATCCACCAGGTTGTCCGATTTCACATAACTTGACTTGATTCCGGCTTCCAGCCTTAAGCCATTTTTAAATGGCCTGGTGAAATCGGATTTGACAGAATAGATATTAATACTGGAAGGCAGATGTCCTTTTAAGAACATCGAATCAGCGGTTTGGTTGTAATTGCCATCAAAAAAACCTGTTTGCAGCAATTGGTCAGATACATTCTTGTACCCGGAATAATCAAGGTCGAGGGTGAGTTCGGTTCCTGTGGTATCGAATGTATGCTTGTAATTGATATTGGCACTGAAATTCTGCCAGCTTAATTCATTGCGGGTATGGGAGTTGAGCCGGGAGAACACCACGCCATCCAGGGTGGAAAAAGTAGTATAGGTGGTAGGTGTGGGCCTGCCATCGAATTTGAAGCCGTTCAGCACTATCCCGAATGAATTCTTTTTATTCGGCGTATAATCCATGCCCAGCTTCAGTGTATAGTTGTTGTTGCGGAAACGGAAAAGGGTATTCACATTGTTGATGCTGTCAAGCAATTTTCCTGATTCGTAGTAGCGGCTGATGATATCAAGCGAGCCCCTCCCTTCACGGTAATTGTATACAAAGTTGCTGAAGAAGTTGACCTTATTCTTTTTGTAATTGTAATTGAAAGAGAGGGTTGGTTTCCACAACAACTCTGTTTTACCGTTTTTACTGAACAGGCCCGATACATTACCGACGTTGATACTTCCGTTAGAGCCTTTTACTTTGCCCTTCTTTGTTTTGATATTGATCACGCCTGAGTTACCCGATGCATCGTATTTGGCAGAAGGGTTGGTCATGATCTCGATCTGGTCGAGGGCCGAGGCCGGCAGGTTGCGGAGCACATTGGCCAGGTCGGCACCCGAAAGATAAGTAGGTTTCCCATCCATCATGATGATCACCCCTTGTTTGCCTTTCAGGCTGATGTTGCCATCATTGTCCACGCTCACACCCGGCGATTTTTCCAATACTTCCAGGGCGGTTGCCCCGGCATTCGAGGGAGACGATTCCACGTTTACCACGGTCTTGTCCAGCTTCTGTTCAATGAATGGCTTTTGGGCAACCACGGTTACACCGTCGAGTGATTTTTGCTGACTGCTCAGTTCGATGGGG
The DNA here is from genome assembly GCA_964645235.1 of uncultured Ferruginibacter sp. Taxonomy (GTDB): domain Bacteria; phylum Bacteroidota; class Bacteroidia; order Chitinophagales; family Chitinophagaceae; genus Ferruginibacter. The sequence goes on from CAZYAT010000006.1 coordinate 25,343, forward strand.
GCCAAAGCGGTTTCTTGTTTGGCAGCCGAGACCTCCACAACCTCGCTGTTTTTTTTGGCAAAACCAACGGCAGACGTACTGATGATGTACTTGCCGTCGGCCAGGTTTTCAAAGGAGAAGCTGCCCGTCTTATCGGTAATGGCTGTTTTAACCAGCGCCTTGGTTTCGGCCTTCAATAACTGAATACTTGCCGATTCGATGGGCCGCTTGTCGGCAGTTGCTATGGAACCCGATATTTTACCCGATTTGTTTTGTGCCGGCGAAACGATGCAAACAAACATCGTTGCCATAAGCAGAAGGAATGTTTTCATGACTAGTAGTTTTGCTATACTTTAATTGTTGGCTATGTGAAATTGTATCAATAGTTCTGTATGCAAAACCTAAAAGGGATAAAGGGTAATAAGAAAGTATAGCAGGGAGATGTAAAATCATGACAAAAGCCAGGCGGTTACAGGCATTTACAAGCGGTGCAACATTAAGAAACGGATAGGTTTATTTTACCATTCTACTGTAATAATAAATGCGATGAACCGTAAAAGTTTTCTTCACTGCACCACCACAGGTGTTGCCGCTGTGTTTCTCAATCCTCTCAATTCCTTTTCCAGGAACCCGGACCCCGAGCCTTATAAAACGGATATAGTAAAAGAGTTTGTGGTAGCCGGGCATGGAAAACTGGACCGGTGTAAAGAGATGCTGACAGAGTATCCGAACCTTTTGTATTGCCGTTACGATTGGGGTAATGGCGATTTTGAAGAAGCGCTGGAAGGAGCAGGGCATGTGGGAAATAAAGAAATCGCCCGTTACCTGATTGGCCAGGGTGCCCGGCCGAATATTTATGTATTGACAATGCTGGGAGAAACAGCTATTGTAAAATCGATCATTGACAGGTACCCCATGTTATTGAATGGAAAGGGACCCCATGGGTTCACCTTATTACATCATGCAACAAAGGGAGGGGAGGATTCAAAAGAATTACTGGAATACTTCAAGGAAAAGGGATTGAAGGAAATGCAGGTGAAGATAAAGTAACATCAGGCCTGCTCCAGGAAACTCGCCTTCATCTTTCCCATCAGGTCGATCTCGAGCATGCGGTAAGCAATGCGTATCATGTTTTTGAATGCAAGGGAGTGGGAGATGCCATGACCGATGATCACCGGCTTGGCGACACCCAATACCGGTACCCCACCGTACTGTTCGAAATTGAACCGGTCGAAATGTTCATCATGGATATTGCGTCGTTTAACGATGTCGTAAATACTTTCAGCAAGTTTTAATATAACATTGCCCGTGAATCCTTCGCAAACGAATACATCTGCCTTATTGAGCAAAATATCCCGGCCTTCAACATTGCCGGTGAAATTGATCAGTTTGTTCTCTTTCAAAAGCGGGAAGGATGCCTGGGCAAGTATGTTTCCTTTTCCTTCTTCCTCACCTAAATTCACCAGCCCCACTTTCGGGTTTTCAAAGTTGAGGATATGTTTGGCAAAGAGTGAGCCCAGTATGGCGAACTGATTCAGGTTCTCGGGTTTGCAGTCGGCGTTGAGGCCTACATCCACCAATAAGCCCAGGCTTCCGTCTTCCCTTGGCATGTAAGCACCAATGGTTGGACGCAATACTCCTTCGATGGCTTTGATGCTGAACAAGGCACCTACCATCATAGCGCCGGTATTGCCTGCACTGATGAAGGCATCCGTTTTTCCGGAAGCCAGTAAATGGAAGCCGATGGCTATGGAAGATTCCTGCTTTTCCTTTAAAGCCTTGGTGGGGTGCTCGTGCATACCAATTACCTGGGAGGCATGAACGATGCGGTAGCGATCAGAAGGAATGGGATGGTCTTTGAGGTGGGCATTGATCTTTTCTTCATCCCCGATAAGGGTCAGTTGAACATTGGAAGACAGGCCCGATGAAATGAATTCGGCAGCGCCTTTAACAGCTTCAAGGGGAGCAAAGTCGCCACCCATCACGTCCAGACCAATATTCATACAGCCTTCTTTAAATGAAAAAATCCCAAGCCCAAAATTCCTTTATCGAATTTCGGACTTAGAATTGATACTTTGAAAAAATATTATGCTTTCAGCGGTGCTTTTTCAGCCACTAATTTTCCTTTGTAGTATAATTTTCCTTCGCTCACGTGTGCACGGTGGCGTACATGTGTTTCGCCGGTAGTTTTGTCAACACTCAACGTAGGTTCGCTTGCTTTGTAATGCGTCCTTCTTTTTGCACTGCGTTGTTGTGAGTGGCGCCTTTTGGGATTTGGCATATCGCTTCGTTTTTATTTTTTAAAATGTATTACTTCTTTGTCTTTTCTTTCTTTGTTTTACGGAATTGGTCAAGGCCTTTCCATAACTGGTTGGCGTTGGTTTCCTGCTGCTTCACTTCCATATGTTTCAGCTTCTCCAATACTTCTTTGTTGCACTGTGGCCCTCCCATCTCCTCCTCGCTGCACATACGCTGCATTGGGAAACTAAGAAGCACGAACTCATAAATCCATCCAGCCACATCAATATGGCTTTCGGTACGGGAGATATAAAAAACATCGGGGTCCTCTTCCTGCCCGTTCATCTCGTCGGGGTTCTCCACCAATTTGACAAGCATATTGAACTCATCCCATATATCCATCGCCAGCGGGTTACCGCAACGGTCGCACATGATATCAGCTTTGCCACCGATCTCGAATTTCAGCAGCATAAAGCTGCTTTTTTTATCGAGTGACAACCTGATCTGGGCCTTGCAATTACTGAAGTCGGGATTACCCTTTTCCGCAAAGAACTTATCGTCCACCTCGTAATTGAATTCGTGGATACCCGGTTTCAACCCAACAAATGCTATCTCAAATGCCCGTTTACCCGCCATTACGATTGGTTTAAAGGACGGCAAAGGTAGGGGAATTCCGGCAATTTTCGGGTTCAAAATTAGGATTTTATACCCCGAAAGGCAGGTGCCCCTGCTTTTATTACTTTTAGGGTAGATATGAAACTTAGAAAAACCCTGTCGTTTTCTCTTTTACTGTTGATTTTGGCTGTTTCCATACACCTTTTCTCACTAGATCCCCTGTTGGTAGAGAGGGGGTATTCAAATGGCCTGTACCCTTATGTAAGTGGGGTTTTAAGGTATTTGTTCGGCTGGTTGCCGTTCAGTTTTGGCGATGTTCTTTACGGGGGGCTTGTGCTCTGGCTGATCATCAGGTTGATAAAGAATACCAGGGCGGCCTTGAAAAAGAGGATCACTACTCAAAGCTTTATAGGAGGCCTGGCTTATGCCTTGAATTTTTTGCTGATCGTTTATATCAGTTTTAACCTGTTATGGGGCATAAACTACAATCGAATGGGAATTGCTAGACAGTTGCACCTCGAACTGCAAAAATATTCTGCCGATGACCTCAAAAGGATCAATGCTTTGCTTATTGAAAAAGTAAATGTATCCAAGCAGGCACTGGTTGATGGTAAATCGGCCAGCCCGTCCAAGCAGGAATTATTCGCCCGTGTTTCAAAGGCGTATGGCCGGGTTCAAAAGACACATCCTTTCCTTCAATATCATCCTGTTTCACTGAAGCCTTCTGTCTGGAGCTGGCTGGGAAATTATATGGGTTTTACCGGTTATTATAACCCATTTACGGGAGAAGCCCAGGTGAATACGTTGGTGCCGAAATTCCTGCAACCATTCACTACGAGCCACGAAGTGGCACACCAACTCGGCTATGCAAAAGAGATGGAGGCCAATTTTGTAGGTTACCTGGCGGCTTCTCATTCCAATGATACCTTGCTTCACTATTCCGTTTACCTCGACCTGTTCATGTATAGTAACCGTAATCTTTTTGAAACAGATTCGTCAGTGGCAAAGGAATTCCGCAAGCAGCTGATCCCGGCCGTGCAGGATGACCTGAAGGAATGGAGGAGGTTTTATCTAAGACACCAGAACCCTTTTGAACCTGTGTTCCGATGGATTTATGGTGTTTACCTGCGCCGGAACCAGCAGCCACAGGGTGTATTAAGCTATGATGAAGTGACCGGCTTCCTGATCGCTTATTATAAAAAAACGGGGAAGATCTGAACCATGAACCCTGATTATGGATTTTAGAATGGGGGATTATTTAATTCTGATCCGTATTATCATTCCTGTTCAATCTTCAGAATTTCAACTTTTCCCTGAACTTCATATCAAAGATCACCTGTGCTTCAAAAGGATCGAGCCACCCTTCCAATCGTTTTTCTTCTTCGGGTGAAAGATCATTGAAGAAGATGGCCATCTCCATCCGTGTCCCGTTCTTCATGGTAAAGTAAAGAACATGGGTAAGTACAAAACCGGTGCTGCCACCTTTCACCCCGTAATGGTTGAACACCATCTGGAATGCTTTATTCTCCATCGGGTATTCCATTACCTCCGCAATGGTGAAGAAAGCATCGTCCTCAAGTATTTCCCTTTTGTTCAGAGCCCGGACCAGTTGCACATAATCTTTGGTAGTGGAAGCGGGCAGCCGGTCGCTCCATAGTTTCTGCAGTTTCATAGAAAATTCTTCAGGCCTGTATCTGGCTTTAAGGTCGCTGTCTTCTTTCAGATCGAGATGGTAATTGTAAGCCTCGAAGCTGTACTTCTTATCCGGCAAACTGCTGATGGATCTGGCGAGCTTGTCTTCTGTGGTTTTTTTAGGTAGCTGATAGAGGAACAGGGATCCAACAAGGGGATAGATCGCTGTATGCTGCTGCAATTTGAATAGAGAGATGTTGTCTTTTATGTTATCGAAGCCCAAAAGATCCATCAGGTATTCGGTATTGGCATTACTGCTGAAGATGATCATTCCCCGGGCAACATCAATAAGCCTGACACTGTCTCCTTTCAATGATTTTGTTTCCCTGGTATGATCAAGCCAGGCGGGGTGTGCACCCCCATCGGTATTTGGGATATAATATTTATTGAGCTCACTTAATGGAATATAGCTGTTCTCATTGATCATATCCCGGGCGGATTGTTTGGCGAATTCGATGGCTACCATGATCTTGACCGTGCTGGCAAGAGGCATGAGTTTGTTCTCATTCAATGCCGCTATGGCCGTGTCGTTCCGGGTAATATAAACAGAAACTTTACTGCGGTTTGCAAGTATGAAGTTGAGAAGCGAATCGGCCAGTGCAGGTTTTAGTTGTGCAAAGGAACTACTGCCGGATAACAAGCAGAGTAATAATACTATCTTCCTTGAAGAGAGGCAGTACAGCAAATTCATATGCGATGGTTTGGATCAGAACTTGTTCTTCCACATCATGCTCTCCACCGGTTTGTCGATCTGGCGGCTGTATTTGGCATTTTTTTTCTGGTCGTACCGAATTTCGATCTCTCCTTCCACGGGAAAATAGATCAGCTGCCCGATGGGCATACCAGCATATACCCTGACGGGTTGCTTTACAGATATCTCCAGCGTCCAGTTGCCACAGAAACCCACGTCGCCTTTTCCGGCAGTGGCGTGGATATCGATACCGAGCCGGCCGGTGCTTGACTTACCTTCGAGGAAAGGGACATGTGCGTGTGTTTCCGTGTATTCTTCAGTAACACCGAGGTAGAACTCATGCGGGTACAGGACAATGCCTTCTTCGGGTATATCAAAGTGTTCGATGGTATTGTGTTTTTTTGCATCCAGTTCCTTGTTTACGTACCGGGCCAGGTGTTTGCCCAAATGAACATCATAACTGTTGCTTCCAAGGCAGTCTCTGTCGTAGGGTTCTATCTTGATGGTACCCTTGCTGATTTCCTCGAGGATTCGTTTGTCACTTAAGATCATTTCAATTTGATAATTTGTCGATGAGTTAATTAGTAAGCGCTTTATCCGTAATTTGTAAAACTAAATATTCGATAGTCAATATTCGATATTCAATTTTCATCATGCCGCTGGTTTATCAACAAAATATCAACGCAATCACCCGGATGGGGGTTTGGCATATTGCGGAGCCGGAAGATTTCTTTTTAACGCAGGTTCCTTTGCAAAAAACGATCAGCCACCCGCACAAAAGACTGCAGCACCTGGCGGGGCGGTTATTGCTGAAAGAACTATACCCCGATTTCCCGGTGAGCATGATACAGATCGCCGATACGAAGAAACCTTTTTTAGAAGACGAACCCTTCCATTTTTCCATATCACATTGCGGCGATTATGCAGCAGCCATTGTAAGCAAGGCATACCGGGTGGGGGTGGATGTGGAGCTGGTGAATGATAAGATCGAAGTCCTCCGGAAAAAATTCCTGAGCGAATCCGAAATGAAGATGCTTGCTGCACAATGCGGCCTCAACAGGATCCAATGCCTGACCCTCAGCTGGAGTGCAAAAGAATCGGTATTCAAATGGTGGGGCAGGGGGTCGGTGGATTTCAAACGTGGGATGGTATTGCAGTCGGTGGAGGGCGACGCTTCCGAAGGCAAAGTACGCTGCCTATTCAGGAACGGAACGGAACTGCTGATCCATTATCTTTCTTTCAATGATAATTTTCTTACCTGGGTGCTAAGTGATCACTGATCATTTAGTAATTCATCACTGCCTTCCAGCAAAGGGATATCGCCTACCGACGCTCCGGCAATGCCTTTGACAGAACCATACATGCCACTGGTACTGATGAGCACTTTTTCCAGTTGCTTCTCCCTTTCTTTCCAGATCTTTTCCATTTGTACCCGTTCTTTCGAAATGGATTGTTTCATCGCCATGAACCCCTCCACAATGGCTTCCACCTGTCCACGGAATTCATTGCCCGTGAGATAATCGTACAGCATCTGCATCTTGTCGCCCTTGCCCTCCTGGGCTTTCTGTGTTTCATAGATCTTGACGATCCCGCTGCGCAAAGCATGCGCAAGTCCGCTCACCTCGTTGAAACCGCAGATCCATATCCCGTCCTTTTCGCCGAAACGGTCCATGTCTTTCGGGAATGCCTGGGTGACGAGGATGGCCATATCGGCGCCGGTATTGCGTTTGTCGGTTTTCAGTTTGTCGATCCAGTTATTGCTCCATGCCTTGGTGCGTTTGCTTTCGTAAATGATCTTACCACAGGTGGTGCCGCTGTTGTTGCGGATCGTCTGGATACAATCGGCACCTTCCACACCCTTGCCCACTTCCTCTATCAGGTCGAAGGGAAAATTCTCTTTCAGTATTTCTTCCAGCAATATCTCCTGGCTTTCACCCTGTAGTTGCATGCTTCCCTGTTCGCTCTTGCGCTTCAGTTCCTCGATCAGTTTCTGCTGCTGCTCCATCTGCAGCTTGAATTCTTTTGTCTTCAGGTCAAAGAGCTCCTGTTCCCGTTTAATGGTACTGTCTTCGATCTCTTTTCTTTTTTCCAGGAAGCGTTTTTCCAATAATAGCTCAAAATTCTTTTCCTTTTCTTCCAGGGCCGATTTATCTCTCAGCAGTTCCAGTTCTTTTTTCTGCATCTCCTGCAGTTGCTGTGTTTTGATCCTCGCATCTTCTTCAAGCACTTTCAGTTTGGCTGATAACTCTTCGGCTGCCTTTTTCTGGGCAGCGTTCTCAATGGCGGCTTTCTGTTTTTCAAACTCTTCTTCCTTCTTCTTCTGCCAGTCGAGCATCTTACCCCGCAGTTCTTTCTCCACCTCGCTTTTAAGGCTTTCATTCAGCTCAAACTGGTGGCCGCAGTTAGGGCATTTTATCTCGGTTCCCATCATCAATTTTTTTACAAGATAATTAAAATAAAAAAGCCTCCCGTTAGAGAAGCTTTGTGCCCGAGACTGGATTCGAACCAGCACGCCGTTTCCAGCGCCACCACCTCAAAGTGGTGCGTCTACCAATTTCGCCACCCGGGCTTTGAGTGTGCAAATGTAAGGGGTTTATTTATTCAAGACAATTCTAAAAGTGGTCCCTTTTCCGATCTCGGAATGTTTAACGAACAGTTCCCCTTTGTGATAGTGTTCCATGATCCGTTTGCTGAGAGTAAGGCCCAGTCCCCAACCACGTTTCTTGGTAGTGAACCCGGGCTTGAACACTTTAGAGATATTTTGTTTGCTGATCCCTTTGCCGGAGTCCGTTACGTCTATAATGACCTGTGTGGTTTCATTTCTTACCTGGATATTCAGGGTACCCTTGCCCTCCATGGCATCCAGTGCATTCTTTAACAGGTTCTCAACCACCCAATCGAACAGGGGGCCATTGATGAGGGCCCTTATCTCTGTTTCTCCGCCGGTATCAATGCTGAAACTTACTTTGTCGGTGGCCCTTCTCTTAATATACGCAACCATGCTCTCCACCTGCTTAACGATGTTCATTTCTTCGAGCTGTGGAGTACTTCCGATTTTCCCGAATCGGTCGCTGACCAGTTTCAGCCTGTCCACATCCTTGGTCATTTCCGGAACGATCTTTTCCAATCCGGGCATTTCTTTCAGCATTTCCACCCATCCCTGCAGCGAAGTAAGCGGTGTGCCAAGTTGGTGTGCTGTTTCTTTTGCCATGCCTGCCCATACCTGGTTCTGTGTCGATTTGTTCCTGGTGGAAATGGTAATCAGGGTAATGATGATGAACAATGACACGATGAATAGTTGAATGAGCGGGTAATACCTTACTTCTTTCAGTAACTGCGAATCCCCGTAATAATATTTATTGATGATCAGGGGGTCTTTGCTTATTTCGACCGAAAGGGCTTCGTTCTCTTTTCTAAACTGCTCTATCTTTTTACGCAGGTAGCCCGCATCTGTCTTAGTGAGGTTGGTATCTAGATTAAGAGACGCACCGGAAGGGTTATCTTTTTCGTCGGTTTCAATGATCGGGATGTCGGTATTCTCCGAAGTGATGATATTGGTAAGCGCAAGCGCCGTAGGATCGGTGGTGGCAGCCCGGGTCTTTAAGGATTGAACCCATACATTTACTTTCTTCCTTTCGTCATTGGCGATCTTTTTTGCCAGGTACTGCGAATAGAAAATGGTGCCCGTTACAATGGCAATGGCGATCACCGCCAGTAATGTGCGCCAGTTAAGTAATTGCGTAAACATTAAGTAAAAATAAGCAATAAGTTAAGAGTTGTAAGTTATAAGTTATGAGTATGTTTGTGCAGCCCATATATTGCAGCAGACATGACACAGCCATCGGTTGCCATCGTGATACTCAACTGGAACGGGAAGGGTTTCCTCGAACAATTCCTGCCATCCGTAATGGTGTCTACCTATCCAAATAAACAGGTTGTTGTTGCCGATAATGCCTCTACCGATGGAAGCATAACGTTCCTGGCGGATCGCTACCCGCAGATCTGGGTCATCAGGAATCCATCCAATGAGGGTTTTGCCAAAGGATACAATACTGCATTGAAGCAGGTGGACTCCGACTATTACGTATTGCTCAATAGCGATGTTGAAGTAACAGCTGGATGGATCGAACCTGTTATAGCATTAATGGAAACAGATAAAAACATCGCTGCCTGCCAGCCAAAGCTATTGGCATATACAGAAAAGGCGAAGTTTGAATTTGCGGGTGCCTGCGGCGGGTGGCTTGATAAATTTGGCTATCCATTCTCACGGGGAAGGGTATTTGATATTTGCGAGGAAGATAAGGGGCAGTATAATAATGCGGAGCCTTGCTTCTGGGCAAGCGGTGCAGCCTTTTTTGTCAGAAGTTCTGTATTTCATGAGATGAAAGGTTTTGATGAATTCTTTTTCGCTCACCAAGAGGAGATCGACCTCTGCTGGCGTATGCAGCTGGCGGGGTATAAGATATATGTACAACCAGCTTCGGTGGTCTACCATGTTGGTGGAGGAACATTACCCCGTGGGAACAGCAGGAAGACCTTTCTCAACTTCCGGAATAACCTGATCATGCTGGTGAAGAACACATCGATGGCCGGCCTGTTATGGAAACTCCCTTTCCGCATCATGCTCGATGCTATTGCCGCATGGCGGGGCCTGTTGAGCGGAGACGGCGGTTATTTTATGACGATCCTGAAGGCTCATATTCATTTTGCTGATTGGTGCCTGCATAAGCGGGGCCAATCGGTATTTCCACAAAAAACAGGAGGCAAGACCGGGGGCTGGTATCACGGTTCGGTCGTTTGGGCGTATTTTGTCAAAAAGAAGAAAACCTTTTCAGAAATTGTGGGGAACAAATAATATTTTTTGGGTCCCAGCCCTTATTTTTGCACAGCAAAATCAAATAAAATGAGTCAGGAGATCATCGACACACGTCATAAAGATTTTACACATAACTGGGTATCCACTTCCCGTTTTATCTGGTTCTGCCAGGTATTTTTGGTACTTGCTTTCATTTTAGGTGGTTGCTACAATTTGTATACACATCGTTACAAGGGTAAGCCAAAGGTTGACGTGCCTACTAATACCCTTTACAATCCTACTTACAAATAAAATTTTTCTTGTAACAGCCTAAGACTTATTTTTGCACCCCCGACAATGGCCGGGGAACAGAATAAGTAAGTTCTTTTTATAGGTTTAAAGCATTGCTTATAAACGCTCCTGCGGAAGTAGCTCATTTGGTAGAGCACGACCTTGCCAAGGTCGGGGTGGCCGGTTCGAGCCCGGTCTTCCGCTCAAAAATATCCCGGTCCTCCGGGATTTTTTTTCATTTGTCCGTTTCACTCGGGTGGTGGAACTGGTAGACACGCAGGACTTAAAATCCTGTTCTCAGCAATGAGAGTGTGGGTTCAACTCCCATCCCGAGTACAAGCCGCTTTTTCAAGCGGCTTTTGTTTTGAATCGAAATGATCTCCCGGGAATAAAAGCAGTTATTTCTTGTAGAGGTATTCCACGGATCCCATCAGCCTCCCTTCCTTAGAATAACAGCGTTCCGTGCTGCGCAGGCCATCTTCGTAATTATAGCGCCAGGTAAAATAATAGGCACCTTCCTTTTCCGATGTTACCATCTTGACCAATTGACCCATTTCATTGTATTCGAATGAAGATTCGGTAAAAAGCTGCTTCTGGAAGCTGTATTTATGAACGATATCGGTGATCCGGTTCCGTTCATCGTAGTAGTAGTAATATACTTCTGCGGTCTTCTCATTCTTTTCTATGATCACATTCCCATTCTCATCGGCTTCGAACACGAACCGTGTGGTATCCCGCCTGTTCCGCACCAGCATCATTTGTACCGGCACTCCTGCGTTGTTATATGTATATATGTGCTGTTCTGTCGCATCCCCCGGATCATCGTCGGTGGCAAAACTCCTGACGGTATTCACTGATACGACCTTCCCGTCGTTGTACAGATAATCGATGGTGGTGGAGCCGGCTTCCGAGGAATCTACCGTACGTTTCAAGGCCCCCTCATTCGTGAAATAAGAAGTGAATGTATTGGGATACGATTCATTGGTTGCGGTATAGATCTCCATCTCTGTGTAGTCGCGGTTGAGCTTTTTCTGGCAGGTAAAACCTTCTGTTTCGGTGCCGTCGGATTCCATCGACACCACTTTGATTCCCTTTACTTTCTTTTCTTTGAGGACAGACAGTTCTGCCATCACCTGTTTGCAGTTCAGGATATCGGTATAATAATATTGGCCGGACGAAGCATAACCGGCAGTTAGCAGGACCAGGAACCAAAGGATCGATCTTTTCATTGGAATTATTTTCAGCATCAAAAGTAATGTAAGTTTATCAACCTAAATGAGCCGCTGCATTTAAGAAACCCGCAAACTTTATTACTTTTAACAAAATTAACGCTCATGAGCCGTCTGAAAGAAAGACTGCAAAAGAATTGCCTCAATTGCAATACGGAAGTTCAGGGAAGGTATTGCCACGTTTGCGGGCAGGAAAATATTGAACCGAAAGAATCGGTCTGGCACCTTGTTTCCCATTTTTTCCAGGACATTACTCATTTTGACGGAAAGTTCTTCAGCACGGTAAAATACCTTATAGCCAGGCCCGGGTTCCTTTCGAAAGAATACCTGGTCGGGCGCAGGGCCAGTTATGTGAACCCTGTCCGTATGTACATCTTTACTTCCGCCTTTTTCTTTTTATTATTTTTTACTTTTTTCAAGTCAGACAAGATAAGTACGCAGTCAGAAATAACCATCAATGGGAAAAGCCTGGCCCAGATATCACGCCTTGATTCCGTTGCCTTTGCTTCCTTTACTGCCAATATTAATAAGGAGGATGGGCGCCCTGCCATTCCGATGACCTGGGCTGAGTTCCAGGCCTATGCGGACACATTGGAGGTTTCGGCCAATAAGAACCTGATCAATGTGTCGTTCAAAAGCCGTGCTGAATATGATTCTGCGTTGAAAGCAGGTAAGGACCATAATTGGTTTGAACGGAAGTTCATGTATAAAATGATTGATCTGAATGATAAATACAAAGGAAGAAAGCTTGATGCTTTCCGGGATTTTAAGGAGCTCCTGATGCACAGCCTGCCTCAGTTGCTCTTTATTTCTCTGCCCTTGCTCGCTCTTATTCTGAAGCTGGTCTATATCAGGCGGAAAGAATTCTATTATGTGAACCATGGAATCTTCAGCCTTCACCTTTATATATTTGTATTCCTGGCCTTGCTGCTTGTATTCAGCCTTGATAAACTGAACTTATCATTGCACTGGGCAGGCATTGGATGGCTGAATTTCTTCCTGTACCTCGGGTTGTTTTTTTATGAATATAAAGCAATGCGTAATTTTTACCGGCAGCGGCGGTTTAAAACCATTAGTAAATTCTTTATTATAAACTTCTTATTCCTGATAGCCCTTTCATTCTTGTTTACCTTCTTTGTTTTCTTCAGCTTTTTTAAACTCTGATATAACTATGTCCAATTCAAATGCAGACGCCTTCCTCCGGCTGGTGAAGATCATGGATGAATTGCGGGAACAATGTCCCTGGGACAGGAAGCAGACCATTCATACCCTTCGGCAGCTGACCATCGAAGAGACGTATGAGCTGGCGGATGCCATTACCGATTCCGACTGGAAATCGATCAAGGAAGAATTGGGCGACCTTATGCTTCACCTGGTCTTTTATTCAAAGATCGGGGCCGAACAGAACCGTTTCAGCCTGGCCGAGGTAATCAATGGCGTTTGTGATAAACTCATTGCCCGGCATCCCCATATTTACAGCGATACCCGGGTAGATAATGAAGAGGATGTTAAAAAAAACTGGGAAAAACTTAAGCTGAAGGAGGGAAAGAAATCCGTTCTGGGGGGAGTCCCGAAATCGCTCCCCTCGATGGTAAAGGCCATGCGGCTGCAGGAAAAGGCAAAGCAGGTAGGGTTTGAATGGGATAATAAAGAGCAGGTTTGGGATAAGGTGGAAGAGGAAAAACAAGAGCTTTTTGATGCCATCGCTGCCGGGGATATTCACAAAATGGAGGAGGAATTAGGCGATGTTTTCTTTTCCCTGGTAAACTTTGCAAGGTTTTTGCAGGTAGATGCCGAAAATGCCCTGGAGCGGACCAACAAAAAATTCATCCAGCGTTTTACCCAAATGGAGGAACAGGCCCTTAAGACCGGCAAGCCCCTGCAGGATATGACCCTGGAAGAAATGGACAGCATCTGGAACAGCATCAAGAAGCAGCAAATACGTTAAGCACCGATTGCAAAACAATAGTCCATTTAGACGTTTTATCATCAAAAACAGCTACCTGCTCATCATTGCAGCCTGGCTGGTCACCATTTCTTTTATCATCGATAATTACTGGTCGGGCAACTCTTCAGTTGGAGCCGTAAGGGAAAATATCCAACGGTATATCCATCGGCAGGAAAAGGATTTTGAGAAGACCGTTTCGAACCCCGCAATCACCGATCGTATCAGCGATAATAATTACGATGAAAAGTTCCTTCAGGAAATGGTTGGGAAGAAATATTTCTTCTACCGGTACTTCGTGAACGACATCGGCATTCATAAACTTGTATTCTGGACCAGCCAGGTGGTACTTCCATCCAGCGAGTTATTGGCATCGGGCGATACAACTGGCTTTATCCGTCTCGACAATGGTTATTACGCCTGGCGAAAAGCAACCAAGGGGTCGTCTGTTTCTGTTGCGCTGATACCTGTAAAATGGGATTATTTCATTACCAATACTTACCTGCGCAACAGTTTTGCCACCGGCAGGGACATTGAACGGAATTACGATATCTCGCTGCAGCAGCCGGGCTCACAGGTAAACTCATTGCACGGAAAACCTCTGTTCTATATTGTAGAAAAGACCAGTACCGTCATTGCCAAGAATAACCTTGTAGCGGTTTGGCTGCGTATACTGGCTGCTATTTGTGTGCTTCTTTTCCTGCATCTGTTGGCCAATGTGGTGATGGCAAGCAGGGGTTTGTGGAGAGCCGTACTTGTATTGGCAGGAAGCATTGCCGTATTAAGAGCGATCAGCTACTTTTTTCCCTTCCCGCTCAACTTCCGGCAATTTGAACTATTTGACCCTTCCATATACGGGTCGAATGTTGTATTCCGCTCACTGGGCGATCTCTTTATCAACTCTCTTCTGTTCTCCTGGGTGGTTTTATTCATCCATTATCATTTACAGGATAAAAAATTCGAACCTCCCACGCAGCGGCCCGAATGGCGCTGGGGATTTATTGTTGGGGCTATTGTCGTTCTGATCTTGTCTGCTTTTGTGGCCGGCGACGTTGTCCGAAGCCTGGTGGCCGATTCGCAGATATCTTTTGACGTGATCAATTTTTTCACGCTTAATATTTACAGTGTCACCGGTTTTGTCGTGTTATGCAGCATCGCCATGGGGTATTTCCTGTTAAGCCAGATCATGCTTTATTTTGTACGGCCTTTTTCTGACCGCCGGTCTCCGGTTCCTTACCTTGTAATGACGATAGTTGGGTTGGTATACCTCAGTTTCCAACTCGGGAAAGAACATGCGGCCTTCCGGCTCTTCGTACTCGGCTGGTTATTGTTATACCTTTTCCTGCTGTACCGGCTCAACCTGGGATTGTCTATCCGCAAAGTAGCTTCGCTGCGTTTGATATTCTGGCTTTTCTTTTTCTCGGTAACCATCACAGTGGTGATAGTTGTAGAGAACAGTAAAAAAGAACTCAGCAACCGCAAACACTATGCGGAAACTCTTTCCACAAAGGCGGACCCTTCGAGCGAAACGCTGTTGAATACTTTGCTGACGGATTTCAGGAGCGATTACCTTGCAGCAAATTTTCGCAGGTTAGCATCGGATTCGGCAAGTCGGTATTTCAAGGACAGCCTGGTGAACGGGAATTTTTCGGGGTATACCAATAAATACGAAACAAAGATCTATACATTTGATGCGAACGAAAGACCTCTTTTCAACGAAGACAATGCCAGTTATAACGAGTTGAATACGGTTTTGAACACCCAGGCTAAACCAACCAATATCCCGGAGTTATACTATTATGATGAGTCGTACGATCGGTTCAGTTATATCAGTAAAAAAGCGATCACCACATTTGACGGGGATACGCTGGGATATGCCTTCATTCTTGCAAACCCGCGTAAATACAAAACGGATGCATTGAACCTTGAATTGTTCTCGAAGGGCAGCAGTAACGCGATTGAGAATTCACGGGTATATGCGTTTGCCGTTTATAATAACCTGCAGCTGGTAAGCAGTCATAACGATTATGCTTTTCCTACAAGGCTTACCCTGGCACAGGTCCCCAAAGATGAATTCCTGACGATCCAGAAAAGCGGGTATGATGAACTCTGGTACAGGGCAGGGGCTCAGAAAGTGGTGATCATCGCTAAGGAGAACAATTTTTTTATTGAATCGATCACGTTATTCTCTTATCTATTCTGTGCTTTCCTGCTGGTAACGGGTTTGTTCTCTCTTTTCAACCTGCTGATACGTACCAAGTTCAGCCGTTTGCGTTTCCGCAATTACTGGCAGATGAGCATCCGCAACCAGGTATATGGCACGGTGATCTTCATCAGTGCTGTTTCGTTTGTTGTGATCGGCGTGGCCACTATTTTGTTCTTTATCAGCCGTTATCAGAATACGAACCGTGAGAAACTCAGCCGGGTGATACACGTAATGGAGAATGAGGTACGCATCTCCCTGACAGACCTGGCCATTTTTGACGATGTGGTAAAAGTGTACGACGAAGCCTACCGGGGAAAACTGGAGAAAGTGATCGACAAGATCTCTGAGATCCATGCGGTTGATGTGAACCTGTACGACCTGGATGGGAATCTCAGGGTTTCTTCCCTGCCGCTTCCTTATAACAAAGGTATCATCAGTACCCGGATGGACCCCATTGCTTATTACCATCTTAATAAGCAAAAGGAGGTTCAGTATTTCAAGGAAGAAAAGATCGGGAAACTGAACTTTGTAAGCAATTATGTACCGGTGATCGACGGGAACGGAAGGGAATATGCATACCTGAACATCCCTTATTTCACCTCAGAAAGCAAATTGCAGGAAGAGATCGCCAATTTCCTGGTCACCATCATCAACCTGAATGCCTTCATATTCCTGATCGCCGGCATTGTTGCCCTGTTCATCACCAACCGCATTACCCGTTCTTTCTCTTTCATCAGTAAAAAGATGAAGGCCGTGAGTCTCGGGCAAATGAATGAGGCCATCGATTGGAGACGGGATGATGAAATAGGTGAATTGGTAAAGGAATATAATAAGATGGTGGCTAAACTGGATGAAAGCGCTGTGGCCCTGGCCAAAAGCGAAAGGGAAGGGGCCTGGCGTGAAATGGCCCGGCAGGTGGCACACGAGATAAAGAATCCCCTCACCCCGATGAAGCTGAGCCTGCAGTACCTCCAGAAGGCGATCAATAATAATTCAGGCAATGTAAAAGAACTGACTGCCAACGTGGCCCAGACCCTTGTTGAGCAGATCGATCACCTGACACATATAGCCGGGGAATTCAGCCAGTTTGCGAATATCGGTGATCCGCATAATGAGGAATTTGAACTGAACGAGGTGATCAAAATGGTCACACAACTCCATTCCATCAACGACCGGCTAAGGCTGACATGGAATCCCACCCAGCAACCGATATTCATCTATGCCGACCGGACACAGATCAACCGGCTTTTTACCAACCTGATCCAGAATGCCATCCAGGCTGTACCCGAAGGGAAAATAGTTGAGATCGATATTTACGAAGAGCTAGTGGATGGCAATAAAGTATTAGTGAAAGTCAAAGACAATGGTATGGGCATCGCCGAAGAACTACGGGCCAAGATATTCACACCCAATTTCACTACAAAAACATCGGGTACAGGGCTTGGACTGGCTATGAGCAAGGGAATAGTGGAGCAGGCAAAAGGCCGGATCTGGTTCGAAACAAGCACCGGGGAAGGGACCACTTTCTTTATCGAACTTCCGGTCCTTGCTAAATAAATTCTATTTCAATGGGAGTCAGATGCCCTTTAACTTTTTCCTGCCTTCAACAAATTTTTCAAACTCTTTCAACCCCATGCTGCTAAGGTTCTGATCTTTTGTTACCATCGCTTTTTGTGCTGCGAGCACACCATAACGGGTATCGGCAAATCCTTCGATCTCATGGGCATCCGGATCGATAGAAATTAAAACGCTTTTTTCAAGGGCATAATCGATCTCTCTCCAGTCAATATCCAGCCGTCGCGGGTGAGCATTTAATTCAATGGCAACTTGGTTTGCAGCGCAGGCATCAATGATCTTTTTGTGATCGACCGGGTATCCTTTTCGGCTAAGCAACAAGCGGCCGGTCATATGACCCAGTATGGTGGTGTATGGGTTTTCTATGGCAGCCATGAGTCGCTGCATGGCTTTCTCTTCCGTCATTTTGAGGATGCTGTGCACCGATGCGATTACCAGGTCGAAAGTGGCCAGGACCTGGTTGGTATAGTCGAGGCTGCCGTCGTACAGGATATCACTCTCAATGCTTTTGAATATCCTAAAGCCGTTCAGCTTTGCATTTAGTTCATCTACTAATCGATGTTGGGCTTTGATCCTTTCTTCGGTAAGCCCGTTCGCATAAAAGGCACTTTTGCTGTGGTCGCTGATCACCAGGTATTCTAACCCTTGGGATCGGGCTGCTTCGGCCATTTCTTCCAGCGTATTGCTGCCGTCGCTCCAGTTACTATGGCTGTGTATGATCCCCTTGATATCGGATGGCTCGATCAATTTCGGTAAAGGGGCCTTTTTTGCCCGGTCAATGATATAAGGCATCTCCCGGAGACAGGGTTGTATATAGGAAAGGCCTGCCTGCTCAAATATAACCTGGTCAGCCGCCCCTTTAGCCCTACTGAATTCGGTACCCGGGAATCTCTTTAAAAAAGCTGCTCCAAATTCCGGGCTGGCCCCCGTGATGAAGAGCCTTTTTTGTATATCCTTTTCGCCGGTATGCAATTTGAGTTTCAAGCCGTTAAGTAGCTTATATAATAAGCTTTCCGGCTTCTCTTCCAGTAATTCAGGAGGATTGGCAGATAGGAATTTAGGTTTTATGACTTCGTTATTGAAGCCAACCAGGTATTCCAGTTCTTCAATTATCTCCAGTTGCCGTTTAAAAGCACCTGTAATGAAAACATTGCCTGGACCAAATAATTTCTCCAGGTAAGAGGTAATTTGAGGTACAACGGCCTCAACCTGGGGATACAGGTAGCTTCCGCTGTTATTGAGATAGAACTCGATGTTCTCAATTACATTTTGTTGGGTTTTTTCTCCAAAGCCTTTATAAAGTTTCAACCGATTCTCCTGGCATGCGTACAAAAGCTCCCCAATGCTTTCTATTTCCATCTCTTTCCATATGGTAGATATCTTTTTAGGGCCGATACCTTTTATATTGAGCATTTCAATCACCCCTTTTGGCGTTTTGTCGATGATTTCCCGCAATGAACCTAAAGAACCTGTTTCCAATAATTCGATGATCTTTTTGCCTGTTGATTCGCCAATTCCTTTTATGTTAAATATTTTTTCATGAGGGGTATCGCTTAATTGCATGGGTAGCTTCTCAATATTGAATGCGGCAGCAGCATACGATTTTGCTTTAAAACCATTCTCGCCATGTATATCCATCAATTTGGAGAGGAGGGAAAAATTTTCAGCTATTTGGTAGTTATCCATGCTTAAAATTAACAAATCCGGCCATTTTACCTCGCTTCGGCCATGAGGCCAGCCAGGGAAATTAGGTGACAATAGTGGTCCGATATCTTTGTTTTGCAGAGTGTAAATGGTGATTCGTTGGCGTTCGTCAAACTAAATATGAGTGCCTGACTATCGGATAGGGGGAAGTATAAACTGAAAAATCATCTGACTTAAATGGAGCTATTAAAGTACAATCTGGCCAGGGATGATCTTATGAAACCGTTTATGGTAAAGGGTTTCATCAAATAAAAAGTCCCGGAGATATTCCGGGACTTTCAAGATATTTAGCTTCTTTAAAAAAGCGAAGAGAATTATTTCTTCTTTGCAGCTTTTTTCTTTGCAGCTTTCTTTTTAGGAGCAGCTTTTTTCTTAGGAGCGGCTTTTTTAGCAGCTTTTTTCTTTGTAGCCATTTTTTTAAATTTAATTGGTTAGTAAATAATACTTAAAAATAGAAATATTTTTTAAACTACCAAAAAAATTACAAAAAAAATTAAACAGTCGCTTCTACGGCTGTAACCGATACGACGGTCCTGTCTCCTTTGGCTTTTTTGAATTCAACCAATCCGTCAGTTAATGCAAAAATGGTAAAATCTTTTCCGATGCCAACATTCTTACCTGGATGGTAAGTAGTGCCACGCTGACGCAGGATAATGTTGCCGGCCAGGGCAGGCTGACCTCCATATATCTTTACTCCTAATCTCTTGCTTTGTGAATCGCGACCGTTCTTAACCGAACCTTCACCTTTTTTATGTGCCATGTTTTAAAGTGTTTATTTGTTGATTAGTTCATCTGTTGACCGGGTTGATGGCTCTTGATACAACCATTAAACCAATTAACATTACTTATGCAATTGCAGTTACTTTGATCTGTGTATACTGTGTGCGGTGACCATGTTTTTTACGGAATCCTTTCCTTCTTTTCATCTTAAAAGCGATCACTTTGTCACCTTTTACAAGGTCACTGACAATTTCAGCTTTTACTACTGCTTTCACGTCGTTCCCAACAGAAACTTTACCGTTATTGTCGGTCATCAATACTTCGGCAAACTCTACAGAATCACCGGTTTTGCCCTCGATATGAGGTACATATAAGCTGTCGCCAGCTTTCACCTTGAATTGCTGACCTGCTATTTTAACTACTGCTAACATAATATCCCGAATTTAGGACGGCAAAGGTAAGGGTTTACAGCGGAAATCCGGCTGTGTTTTGGAAAAAATATCAACAGTTTTGGGGCCGAAATGGCCCAAACAGAGGAAATATGGGCCAAATCTCCCTATTCTGCCTCAGCAGCCCGCCCGGAATCAGCTATATTCGCCTTATATGCCGTTCATTCGCCGGGTCCTGCGGATCCTCTTTACCATTTATGCCTTTTTGCCCTTTACGGCCTTCCTGTTACTGATCTTCCCGCTGGTGGTCATCGCCTCCTTTTTCGGTAAGATCAAGGGCGGGAACGTTATTTATTGGTTATGCCAGTGCTGGGCCGATTTTGTATTGTTCATGCTGGGGATATTCCATCGTAATATATTTGAAACACCCCACGATAGTACCCGGCAATACGTGTTTGTATTCAACCATATCTCCTTCCTTGATGTACCCATTTTGTTTAAAACCATCCGGGGCCAACATTTTCGTATACTGGGCAAGGCCGAGATGGCAAAAATCCCTCTATTCGGGTTCATTTACAGGAATGCCGTGGTGATGGTGGAGAGGGATAATCCTGATAAAAGAGCAAAAAGTGTCAGGCAGTTGATATCGGTCGTGCGTAAAGGAATTTCTATTATCATCGCCCCGGAAGGAACTTTCAATATGGGCGGTACTGCCCTGAAAGAATTTTATGACGGTGCATTCAAAGTGGCTGTTGAAACACAAACTCCCATCAAACCCATATTGATCCTGGATGCCTTTGACAGGATGCACTACCGGAGTATTTTCAGTCTGACCCCCGGAAGGTCCCGGTCTGTTTTCCTGGATGAAATAAGTGTGGAAGGATTGACCATTACTGACGTGCCTGCATTAAAAGCGAAGGTTTACAAATTAATGGAAGAAGGCCTCGTGAAGTACAAGGCAACCTGGATCAAATAAGCGTGGGGATGCAAAAGAAAATCAGGTTAACTTTAGAATTGTAAGATGAGCAAGGGAAACGAAATAGCATTTGAGGACGGCACTTCGGGGTATTGGGCTGAGATCATCCTTCCGTTAGCAGTTCCCACCACATATACCTATGCTGTTCCACCCACCCTGTTGCCCAGAACAAAACCCGGTTGCCGGGCCGAAGTGGTTTTTGGTAAACAAAAGAAATATGCCGGCATTATTAAATCGGTGGTTGATAAACAACCCGCCTATCCGACAAAAGACATCCTCAATGTGCTCGATGATGAACCCATTATCTATCCCCAGCAATTACAATTATGGAATTGGCTCAGTGAATATTACATGTGCAGCGAAGGGGAAGTGATGTCAGCTGCCCTCCCCACTCATTTCAAACTAAGCAGTGAAACGATCCTCGTGTATAATGATGAAGCAGGGGGAGACTTTTCTCATCTGAATGACGAGGAATTCCTTGTGGCGGAAGCTTTGCTGCTCAAAAAAGAACTTCGCCTCTCCGAAGTCCAGCAGATACTCGACATCACCCATGTTTACCCGGTCATTAAAAAGCTGATAGATAAAAAAATATGCTACGTATGGGAAGCGATGGACGACCAATACAAGGTGAAAAAAGAGAGTTATGTGATACTGAACCCTCAGTACAGCAACGAAGATAAACTGAGCGAACTGCTCAATAACTGGACACGGGCTCCCAGGCAGATGGAACTATTGCTGGCTTACCTGCATCTGCATAAAACTTCGGGGGATGTTACGCAGGCAGAATTACTGAAAAAATCCGGTGCATCTGCAGCTCAGTTGAAAGGACTATCCGAAAAAAACATCCTGGTCATCGAACGAAGGGCAGTTGACCGTATACGATCACTGCCAAAAAATGTGGAGATCGATTTCGAATTCAGTACTGCGCAACAGGAATGTTCCGATTCGATCGCGACGGCATTCCAGTCAAAAAACGTTTGCCTGCTGCACGGGGTAACCAGCAGCGGGAAAACACAGGTATACATCCGGCTGATCGAAAAATACTTCACCGGAGGGCAACAGGTTCTTTACCTGTTACCAGAGATCGCCCTTACTACGCAGATCATCCGGCGCCTGCAAAAGCACTTTGGAGGTAATATTGCGATCTATCATTCCCGCTTTAATAATAACGAGCGAATTGAATTATGGAATAAGGTAAGAACGGGCGAAGTGAAAATCGTTTTGGGCGCACGAAGTGCGCTTTTTCTTCCATTCCGGGAACTTGGATTGATCATAGTGGATGAAGAACACGATGCCTCTTTCAAGCAGCAGGACCCTTCGCCCCGGTATAATGCCCGTGATGCGGCTATCTATTATTCATCTCTTTTTAAAGCCAAGGTTCTGTTGGGAAGCGCTACTCCTTCTGTAGAAAGCTACTACAATGCAACACACGGCAAATATGCCCTGGTGGAGCTAAATGAACGTTTCGGTGGCATCGAACTCCCGGAGATCGAAATGGTCGATACCCGCCAGGTGGCGCAGAAAGGAAAAGTGATGATCAGCCCCCGGTTGAAAGAAGCAATGGAGAAAACGCTGGAAGCCGACAGGCAGGTGATCTTATTCCAGAACCGACGTGGCTATAACCCTTATCTTATTTGTGGCGTGTGCGGTTTTATTCCGCAATGCAACCATTGTGATGTGTCGCTTACCCTCCATAAGTTCAGTAATAAGTTACATTGTCACTATTGCGGAAGTACTTACCCAAAACTGGTTACCTGCCCGGCCTGCGGAAGCAATAACTGGCTAGAGAAAAACTTTGGCACGGAGAAGATAGAGGAGCAACTCGAGGAGGATTTTTCCCGGTACAGGGTTGCAAGGATGGACGTGGACAGCGTAAGGGGTAAAGCGGCGCATGATGACCTGATCCGGCAGTTCGAACAACACCGGCTAGATATATTGGTGGGCACACAGATGGTGGTGAAAGGATTGGATTTTGATAAAGTGAGCCTGGTAGGGATACTGGATGCGGATGGATTACTGGCTTTTGCCGATTTCAGGGTGAATGAACGGGCTTTCCAGCTGATGGAACAGGTAAGTGGCCGGGCAGGAAGAAAGAATGAACGGGGTAAAGTGATCATTCAGACCACCAACCCCGGGCACCCGGTACTGCAACTCGTGAAGCGGCACGATTACAAACAATTCTTTGCACTCGAGATCGAAAAAAGAAAGGAGTTCTTTTACCCGCCATTCAGCCGCACCATTTTGCTCACATTAAAACATAAAGACAAAACGGTGGTAACCGATGCTGCCGAAAAATTAGCAACTTTGCTGAAACAGGACCTGAAAGAATACATTGTCGGCCCCGCTGCGCCGGTGGTAAACCGTATACGGAACCAATACCTGATGGAGATACTGATCAAATTGCCGAAGGAGGTTGGTATGAGTGTACGTTATAAAACGGCCGTACAGAATTATATCAACCTGGTGAATGCCGAAAAACAGTTTAAAAGTGTGAATGTGGTAGTGGATGTAGATACGAATTAAAGAATCAGGGATGCTCATAGAGGAAAATATATCACTCAAGCCTTTCAATACATTTGGTATCGAGGTATGGGCGAAGCAATTCGCCCGGTTCAGCACTGTTCAGGAGTTGCATGAACTCTTTGAATTAAATAAACCCCGGGGCTCAGATCACAGTGCAGCCCCCTTGATCCTAGGCGGCGGGAGTAATATACTTTTTACAAAGAATGTGGATGGCATCGTACTGAAGAATGAAATACAGGGGATCAAGGAGATAAGCGAAGACGCCCATCACATATATGTGCAGGCTGGTGCTGGCGAGAACTGGCACCGGTTTGTACAGTATTGTATCAGTAAGGGTTGGGCCGGCATTGAAAACCTTTCGCTCATACCCGGCAATGTGGGTGCATCACCAATGCAGAACATCGGTGCGTATGGTGTGGAGATCAAAGATGTTTTCTTTTCACTTGAGGCCTTCCATATCCATGATAAAAAGATCGTTCATTTCTCTTTGAACGATTGCGAATTTGGTTACCGTGATAGCGTATTCAAACGCAGGCACAGGAATGAGTTTGTGATCACAAGTGTTGTATTCCGGCTCAACCGCATACCCGCCTTCAACACTTCTTATGGTGCGATAGAACAGGAACTGGAAAGAATGGGCGTGGGTAAAAGTATCCAGTCCATTTCACAGGCGGTGATCAATATCCGTTCCTCCAAGTTACCCGATCCTGCCGAAACCGGCAATGCAGGAAGCTTCTTTAAAAATCCTGAGATACAAAAAGAGAAATTCATCACGCTGAAAGAACAGTACCCGGGTATGGTCGGATACGACCTGCCAAATGGTAATATCAAACTGGCCGCCGGCTGGCTCATTGAGCAATGCGGCTGGAAAGGGTATAAAAAAGGCGACGCCGGGTGCCATGCCAAACAGGCGCTGGTGCTGGTGAACTACGGGAATGCAACGGGTAAAGAGATATACGACCTGAGCGGGGAGATATTGCAAAGTGTGAAAAAGAAGTTTGGGGTGGGGTTGGAGAGAGAGGTCAATGTGGTATAAAAAAATGGCCAAAGCATAGTGCTTTGACCATTTCAAAGATCCGGCAGGAATCATTTCTTCTTCAATGCTTCTACTTCTTTTTTCAGATCATCGATCATTTTTTGTTGCTCTTTGATCGCATTGATCATCATATACGTCATCGCAGAAGTGTTCACATCAAGATATTCCTCACCGCTCTTCCTGAATTTTCCTACCATGTAGGGCGCCACCTTTTGCAGGTCCTGCGCCACCACGCCCACATAGCTTGGCCTTGTATCGTAACCCGATCGTTCGTTGTAATTATATTCAACCGGTTCTACCAGTAATAATTTTGCAAGCCCGTCTTTGTATGGCCGGACGTGCTGCTTCATTCTCAGGTCTGAAACAACAGTCCAGGTATTGGTGCCCGGCTTGGCCGCATCATCGGTGGAAAGCTCCAGCTTGTGTGCAGGGGCTCCGGTACC
>CAZYAT010000006.1:50489-108101 GCA_964645235.1 uncultured Ferruginibacter sp.
CTCACATTCTCTGTTCCGTTCGTTTTTATAACAAGATCGACTGCATCCGTGGTACCGATAAAATTTGTGCCCGCCGTGGTTCCTGCATTCCCGGTTGTGCTCCATCCTGTGAGCGGGGTGAGGTTGTCGAGCATTTTTGTCCAGACCGATCCCGTGTAATAGTAAAACCCGGCGCCATTCCCCCCGGTGATGGAAGCATTGGTGTTATATACGATCAGGCTGGTTGCGGGAGCTGGTATGGTAACGACATCGCCGGTACTGGTAAGGCTTACCCGGGGAACGAGGATTCCTTTATCGGGACTGCTTACATCCAGTAATGCAGATGGATGAGCTGAAGCACCTGTTGTATTGATGCTCAGACTTTGGGCAAATGAGGGTGCGGAAACTCCGATTGATAAAATGGAACAGGCAATTAAGAACAGGTATTCCTGTATTCGGTATGAATGTTTCATCGCAATAAAATTTGATTGATTTAAAGGTCTAAAAAATAAATAGCATATTCATATGATCGTAGTCAGTATTTCGGTATGGGAACACCAGGATTCAAATCGCCCGATTCCTTTATATGATCGGAATGCATGCAGACGGTTTGAACCCGTGCAGTGACAGGCGTATGTGTTTTTAACGGGCGGATGCACGGGGATAAAACCAATGATGAATATTGGACAAATAAAAAGGCATGATGCTCTCATGCCAAAAAAGTAATCAAGAAACGAATAGGTGCGAAACGCTTACCTGGTCTTTTCTTTGAGTTCCTTCACGGCTTTTTCAAGTTCATCGATCTTTTTTTGCTGGTCGGTGATCAGTTTTTGTTGTTCCTGCATGCCTTTCACCAATGGCACCACAAATTCTGCATAGCGCAAGCCATAGAGGTCGGATTCGTTTTTCGGCTTATCTACGCCGCTGAAATCAAAGCCTATTTTTCTCGCAGCGGCTTCCACTTCCTGCGCAATGAAGCCGGTGGTGATGTCGGAGTATTTGTTTCCGGTCAGGAATACCGGACTTTCCCCTTTTTTCGCTGCATCGGCCGCGATCCTTTTCCTGCGTTCGTTCACCCCGGTATAGTCGTTGATCTGTTCCCGGTTCAGGCGATAACTTACGGGGCGAAGCTGGGTTATGAAACTCAGGCCCGGTACATTTTCCTGTACGTTTTCTTTAAAACGCCCGTCAGAAATATTGGTCCAGTTTTGATAACCGCCGATAGAGCCTACAAACACATTTCCTATGCGTACCATATCGCTGCCGGTTCCGGTTGCGTCAATACCCAGGCAGGTAACATTATACCTGTTGATGGCATTGGGCCCTGTATTGTAACCTACGGCCGTGTTGTAGGCACCGATGGTGTTTGTCATCAGCGAATTGGCCCCGATAACCGTATTTTGAAAACCGGCGGTATTATTCATGAGGGCGCTGTATCCCACAGCGGTATTTACATTTCCGTTATCATTATAATACAGTGCATTTTTCCCCATAGCCGTATTCTCATTGCCGATGGAGTTGTTGTTGAGTGCATGCACCCCGTCGGCGGTATTGCTGTTGCCTGTTGAGTTATTATTGAGTGCAAAATAGCCACTGGCCGTATTCTCATATCCGATGGTATTTACACTCAATGAAAACATGCCGTGTGCACTGTTATGACTACCCGAGGTGTTTGAATATAGGGCTCCGAAACCGGTTGCCGTATTGTCTTCTCCTGTAGTATTTGAAAACATGGCTTCTTTTCCGGTTGCCGTGTTTCCATTGGCAGTTGTATTTGAATACAGGGCGAAAAACCCGGTGGCTGTATTATTGCCGCCGTTCGTATTGTTGCGAAGCGCCTGGTTACCATTGGCAGTATTGTTAAATCCGCCGGTGTTTAAATAAAGTGTCTGAAAGCCATTGGCAACATTGCCCTCCCCACTGGTGTTCGAATACAGCGCCTGGAAACCAGCAGCCGTATTATCGTGTCCGAAAGTATTGGAAAACAGCGCCTGGAAACCTGTAGCCACATTGTAATACCCGGTGGTGTTATTGAACATGGACTGGTATCCATTGGCTGTATTATTATTCCCGGTGGTGTTGGAATAAAGTGATTCAACTCCCACGGATACATTTTTTTCTCCGACGGTGTTTGTATAAAGTGCATTTTTTCCCATGGCTGTATTTTCCATACCGGTTGTGTTGGAGTAGAGCGCTCTGACTCCATTGGCGGTATTGCTCATTCCAAACGTGCTCGCAGCCATTGCAAATGCACCGACAGCGGTATTGTCAAAGCTGTTGGTGTTTAACATGACATTGCTGCCAACGGCGGTATTATTATTGCCCGGGTTTACGCCGCTCAGTACATTATATCCAACGGCCGTATTATCATTTCCATTGGTATTTGACTGTAAGGTCTGAAAGCCAACTGCCGTATTGAATGATCCGTTGGTATTTGCATACAAAGATTTATAGCCAATTGCTGTGAGGCTGTTTCTGTTAATGGTCGAATAAAGCGCCTGGGTACCAATGGCAGTATTTGAGTTGCCGGTTGTATTGTTGTAAAGCGCCTGGGAGCCAGCCGATACATTTCCGGTGCCATCTGTATTACTGAATAACGATTGCTTGCCAACCGCTGTATTTTCGGCTCCGTTTTGGTTGTTGTACATGGCTCTTATACCGGTTGCGGTATTTCCCGAGCCTGTAAAATTACTCTGCATGGCAAACGTACCCAGGGCCGTGTTTTCAGTGCCGGAGGTATTGTTCATTAGTGTTTGTGCGCCCAGCGCTGTATTATGCGATGCAAGAAAATTGGCGCTTAGAGAAGCGTAACCTATGGCAGTGTTGAAAGGCCCGATATTCAGCAAAAGAGCCTGATATCCAAAAGCCGCGTTCCCCGTGGCACTGGTATTCTCCGAAAGTGATTTGTAGCCGAATGCCGTATTGTTATCCGTTGTATTTTTTTGAAGCGATTGATACCCGGTAGCTGTATTTCCATTGCCGGTAAAATTCAATAACAGCGCTTGAAAGCCATTGGCGGTATTAAAGTTGCCGCTTTGGTTATTGGCAAGTGAAAAAGCGCCGGTGGTCGTATTTTCAATGCCCTGTGTATTGGCAGCCAACGCACTCGACCCGGTTGCCGTATTCCTGTTTCCCTGCTGGTTAGCAGCAAGCGCCCGGGATCCGGAAGCGGTATTGGACGTTCCCGTGGTGTTTGCATTCAACGCATTGTATCCTACAGCGGTATTGTCATGGTTTGTATTGGCATAAAGGGCGCCGCTGCCTACAGCGGTATTGTATAGGCTGCTGAGGCCGCTGAATAAAGCCTGGTATCCAACAGCTGTTTGGTTATTGCCCGTATTATTTGAGAAGAGGGATTGATAGCCAATGGCAACATTGTTTGTCCCCGAACTATTGGCAATAAGGCTTCTATCTCCAAAACTTGTATTCTGGTTTACAAGATCAATAAACCCGGCACGGAGATTATTTGCTTTGAAAACAAGGCCGGTGTTATCGGTGGTACCAATAAAATGGGTGGTAGTATTTGTTCCGGCATTTCCGGTAAGCGACCAGCCCGTAACTGGTGTTACTGCATCATTGATTTTTACCCATTGTGAGCCGTTATAATAGTAATACCCGGCACCGGAACCGCCTGTTATAGCCGCATTGGTATTATACACCAGCAGGCTTGTAGCCGGGGTGGCAATCGTTGTCACATCGGTTATGCCTGTCAGATTTACCCGCGGAATCAGCATTCCTTTGGAACTGCTGCTTACGTCTAATATGGCTGATGGGTGGGCGGTGGCTCCTGTAGTATTCACCGATAAACTCTGACTATTTGCACGTAAACAGGTAAATAAGGTATAAAGGAGGATAAAGGCCGGCTTTACCGTCCCCGGGATAAAATTGTTCATAGCAATAAGGTTGGTTTAATTGCAGACGAGTGTTGAGAAAACATGGTATTAAATATACCAAGAGTTTTCGTTAAGTACTACGGAAAAAGGGGATAAGGTGGATGCTTCCTTGCCTGGTGACCGTCAATTGAAATCCTCTTCATTGAAATCTTCTTCGCCGAACTGCCCGCTCTCGATATTGAGCATACTGCCCATCAGGTCTTTGAATTCGATCTTGCCCTCCAGGACTTTCTTACTGATCAGCGAATGAGCGGCAAGTCCGTGCAAAACGAACTCCATCAGCAAGGCATTCTCTTTATCGTTGGCACCTTTGAAGTACTTTTTCACGAGGGCGTGCAGGCCATCCACTTTGTACAGCAATTGTACTTTGTCGTCGTCCTTGGTTTCAAAGAAGGTATTAAGCGTATTACCTGCATCGAACCAGCGGGTGATGGCTTTATAGGGGTTGTCTTCCGGCGATGTTTCTTTTCCCCTCCTTTTTTTAAGGGCATCGGGGTTGGGGAAATAAGTACCGAACTGGGTGCGGATGGACCGCTCAAGTAAATTGAATGCTACCTGGTAGGGGCCTTCCTGCTCGCCTTCGTATACCAATTCGATCTTACCGGTGATGGAAGGAATGATGCCGATAAGATCGCTGATCCAAACCTGTGTCTGCTTTTCATTGTTGATGATGGCCCTCCTTTCAGCTGCACTGACAGCATTCTCAAAGGCGCTGATGCTCAGCCGGGCGCTTACCCCGCTTTTTTTATCTACCAATTCGCTTGACCTGGCCTCAAAAGCTACCTGCTCGATCAGTCGTTTGACCAGGTCGCTTACGTTTACTCTTTTTTGTTGTGATTCGTCGATGGCAGCTTCCTGTTCGGTTATCTGCAAAGCGGTTTCCAATGACTTAGGGTAGTGAGTAAGGATCTGGCTTTCGATGCGGTCTTTCAATGGGGTTACGATGCTGCCCCTGTTCGTATAGTCTTCAGGGTTTGCGGTAAATACGAACAATACATCGAGGGGTAGCCTCAATTTAAAGCCCCTGATCTGAAGGTCTCCTTCTTCCAATATGTTGAACAGCGATACCTGTATGCGTGCCTGGAGGTCGGGCAGTTCATTTATTACAAAAATGCACCGGTTACTTCTAGGTATGATTCCATAGTGCAGCACACGTTCATCTGCAAAGCTGAGTTTCAGGTTGGCCGCCTTGATGGGGTCAATGTCTCCGATGAGATCGGCCACGCTTACATCCGGAGTTGCCAGTTTTTCGCCATAGCGTTCGCTGCGGTGCATCCATGCAATGGGTGTGTTGTCTCCTTTTTCATGGATCAGGTCGATGGCATACCGTGAGATGGGGTTCAACGGGTCATCATTGATTTCGCTGCCCGCAACAACCGGGATGTACTCATCCAGCAGGTCGATCATCTGTCTGGCCATTCTTGTCTTTGCCTGCCCACGCAGGCCGAGGAACAGGATATTATGCTGGGATAATAAAGCTCTTTCTGTGTCGGGCACTACCGAGTCTTCATAGCCCAGTATCCCCGGGAAAGGATTTTCTTTTGCCCGGATCTTCCGTATCAGGTTTTCACGGATCTCCTGCTTGATGCTCTTGGAAACATAACCGCTTTTCTTTAATTCGCCGAGTGTTTTTATATTGTTCATACGTATTGATTCTTGATTCTAATAAACTGTCTTTCTCTTCCCGCTTTCAAAATCTTTGAAAATGAATGCACCCAATTTATCCAGTGAAGCAAAGAAGGCTTTGCCGTTATTGGTTTCGGTGAACTCCTGAACAAAACGCTGCAACCAGGGATCCGATGCGATCATAAAAGTAGTGATCGGTATCTTCAGTTTCTTGCATTGGGTTGCCAGGCTCATACATCGGTTGAGGATCTTCCTGTCGGCTCCCCAGCTGTTCTTATAATAGCGTTTCCCGATCTTTAAACAGGTAGGCTTGCCATCGGTGATCATGAATACCTGTTTATTGGGATTGCGCCTCCTGCGCAGAATATCCATAGCCAGCTCAAGCCCCGCTACGGTATTGGTGTGATAAGGTCCCACCTGCAGGTAGGGAAGGTCTTTCACTTCAATTGGCCAGGCATCGTTGCCGAATACCACGATGTCCAGAGTATCTTTCGGGTATTTGGTCTGGATCAATTCACTCAGTGCCATGGCAACCTTTTTGGCGGGGGTGATCCTGTCCTCTCCATATAAGATCATGGAGTGGGAGATGTCGATCATTAAAACGGTGGAGGTCTGCGATTTGAAATCCGTTTCCCGGATCTCCAGGTCCTCTTCCTGCATGTGAAAGCCATCGATCCCATGATTGATCTGTGCATTACGGATCGAGTTGGTGAAATCGATCTGTTCCATGGTATCGCCGAACTGGAAGGGTCTTGTTTCGGGATTGATCTCATCACCATTGCCCGGTTTGTAAGTCTGGTGATTGCCTTGTTTTGTTTTTTTCAGTTTGCCGAAAATCTCTTCCAGACTTTTCTTCCGGATGCCCTGTTCTGTTTTTGGGGTGATCTTTATTTCGCCCGTTTCTTTTTTCTCATCGATGTATCCTTTTTCTTTCAGGTCTTCTATAAAGTCGCCGATGCCATATTGGTCGTCAGTAAGTTTGTATTCTTTATCCAGTTCATTCAACCATTGCATGGCCTCGTTGAAATCGCCATTGGTGTAGGTGAGTAATTTCAAAAAAAGGTCCAGCAATTTCTCAAAGGGAGATTTGCCATTTTCACCTGGGTGGTATTTGCTGAAATGATAGCCTGACAACGTAAAATGGTTTATATGTTCGGGGCGTGAGAGAACTACTAAATTACGAAACAAACCAGGTTAATAGTTTGTTTGGTATGTTAAATAAAAATCCCCCGCTTCAAGCGGGGGATCGTGTTTTAGCTGGTTACTTTTTTTTCGGTGAATCGGTTTTCGGAGCAGGGGCCACCGGTTGGGCATTGATCTGGGCGCCCGTTTCGGATGGGGCATTGTTCTTATTCTTATACTGCTGTTCGAACTGGGTTAACCGCATCAGCAATTGTTCGGCAGCCACTTTATCACCGCCTCTTCCGCCGATATCGAATACCTGGGCTTTTCGGTCGTCGAGCGATTCATAATACCTGATCTGTTGTTCCAGGTCCTTGCGGAGCGATTTGGTGATCCTGGTAGCCAATACAGTGTCTTCTGCTGCATAAGCTGCCTGCACCAGCAGGTGAGAGATGTAGTTGTGTTGCTGGTTCCGGGAAGCCATGCCGTAAGGGAAATTATCTTCCAGCATCATTTTGTCTACTTTGTTCAGCATTTTACGGGCCTCCTCTTTCTTATTCTTGATGGCAAGGTCAAGCGATGCTGACGCATAAGCCATGCGGATGGTATTAAGGTGGCGACGGTTCTCTTCATCGAAATAAACACCCGGTTTGTCGGCATTGCCGCTCACAAATTTGGTCATCATCACGTCGTACGTACGTTTGTCGTTGACTTCACTGTTCGGAACGGGCACCAGCCGGTAGGTCAGGCCATCCTGGCGGATATAATTCTGGAAGCCCAGTCCGCCACCATCTTGTGAAGTGAAATAAATAGGACGTTTCCATTTATTGGCTGCAATGATATTCAGGATGGCAGCATCATTTTTGAAGATCACATTCTTACTGATCTGGAACTGAACCTGCGATACCACGCTATCTTCCTCATTGACGGTACCATTCTGGCGTACCAGGTTTACATCAACGGGTATATATACATTCTTGGTAGGGATCATGTTGAGCATGCTTCCATCCCTGCCCGTTTCCATTCTGTTGGGGTCATCACTGCCGGCAAAGTCTTTCATTACGGTGTACAGGTCCATAGGGGCGCCGGGGTCGGTGGTGATACCAGCGCGGGCCCGGTATTTATTGCTGTAAGAAGTATTGGTGCCATACAGCGATTCTGGTGAGTAAATAACATCCCTGTTTGCACCTTCGATCTGTGCCGGCGTCCATATCGGGTCGATGGGGTCACTTTCATTTACTTTATAACGCAGCTGGTTGATGTACCAGTCGGTGCCAAGCAGGCTTGAGTTGATCACCCTTACATCCCTGCGGATACCCTGCACTTCCTGTGCATACCACAGCGGGTATGTATCATTGTCGCCGAATGAAACAAGGATGGCATTGGGTGCACAACTTTCCAGGTAATCCTTTGCCAGGTCCCTGGCCAGTGTTTTGTTGCTGCGGTCATGATCGTCCCATTCCTGGCTTGCCATCAGTACGGGTACGGCCAGGAGGCACAGTGCACCGGCAGCAAGGTTAGCGGTCATGTTGTTCTTAATGAACTTTCCGAACAGTTCTTTTACATAAAGCACACCCAGGCCGATCCAGATGGCAAAAGCATAGAAGGAACCAACGTATGCGTAGTCACGCTCACGGGGTTGGTTGCCTGCCTGGTTGAGGTAAACAACAACCGCCAGTCCGGTGAAGAAGAAGAGCAGTCCGACAACGAGTGAATCCCTCTTGTCTCTCATTACCTGGTAAATGATACCCAGGATGCCGAGTAACAAGGGTAGTGCAAAGAGTTTGTTATTGGCTTTATTGTGCTTCAGTGTATCGGGAAGCATATTTTGGTCGCCAAGGCGTGCATTGTCCCAAAAACCGATGCCGGTTTTCCAGTTGCCATCACGCACATTGGCCATGTTCACCCCTTGTATATCGTTTTGTTTGCCGGCAAAATTCCACATGAAATAACGCAGGTACATCCAACCTACCTGGTACGACAAAGCAAATTGAATATTTTCTCCTACCGTCGGGGCTCTTTCCCAGTTGCCCTGCTGGTCTTTGCCTATATCAAGCCATGAGGCATAATAATCGGCATGGCCCTGGTCATTGCTCTGGTCCCACATACGGGGGAACAGATGCATGTCTTCCGGTGCATAGATGTATTCGATCTTTCTTCCGTTCTTTTCATATTTGCCGTTGCTCTTTACATAAGTCTCTGTCACTTTGTTATCTACGGGTTGGGCGGTGAAGTCCTGTCCGTAGAGTATGGGCCAGTCGCCGTATTGTTCCCGGCTGAGGTATCCCACGAGGTTTACGGGATTATCCACGTTGAACATATCCACCGAAGGATCGGCATTGGAACGGATCAGCGTTGTGAAATAAGTTGAATAGCCCAGCAACATGAATACGAAACTCCATAAGCCGAGGCGTAAGAAATTCCAGTTATTTTTTACTGCCAGGCGGATGCCAAAGAATATCAATACAGCGAGAAGCAAAAAGAAGAAGGCAAAGCCGGAGAAGAAAGGCATGCTAAGTTCGTTGACAAACCAGATATCGAATTGGCCGGCGCCTTTGATGGTCCATTGGATGACTGCTTTCTGCACAAGCCCGGTGATCAGGCAACCAACAATGAATGCCCAGAAGGTTCCCCACCTGGTCACTTTTTCGTAACGTTTGTAATAGTATATAACAACGATGGCAGGAATGGTGAGCAGGTTCAGCAGGTGAACGCCGATGGACAGGCCCATCAGGTAAAAGATAAGGATGATCCAGCGGTCGGCCTTTGTGAAATGTCCTTTGATCCCTTCCTTTTGTTCTTCATCCACATTCTGTTCCCATTTCAGGATACCCCAGAATACGATGGCAGTAAAAAAAGAGGACAAAGCGTATACTTCTCCTTCAACCGCGCTGTACCAGAAAGAATCGGAGAAGGTATATGCCAATGCACCTACCACACCGGCAGCCATGATGCCTATGATCTTCTCATTGGTAAGTTCGGCCCCGCCCTTGGTAACCAGTTTGCGGGCAAAATGGGTGATGCTCCAGAAAAGGAATAATATGGTGAAACCACTGGCCAGTGCACTCATGAGGTTAATGCCTGTGGCCGCATTATCAGGCCCGAACGGGGCCATGAACAAACGCCCGATCAAAACGAAAAGCGGGGCACCAGGCGGGTGGGGTATCTGCAGTTTATATGCGCTCGAAGCAAATTCGCCGCAGTCCCATAAGCTGCCGGTCGCTTCCATGGTCATGATATAAACGGAGCAGGCAATGATGCAAATGATCCACCCGGTGATGTTGTTGATGCGTTTAAAACTCATAGTATAAGTTGGTTATAGGTTGGCAAATATAAATTAGTTTGGGGTTTGAAAGGGGGGAGTTATGGTTTTTTAGGCTTTTTTTCTATGGGCGGAACCAGGCCATCGCTCCGCCGCATTTACTGGTTTATATTTGTTGGCATGAAAAAAGCCCTGCTTCAACTTCATATTGCTGTCTTCCTCGCCGGTTTTACGGCCATACTTGGTAAACTGATCACGCTGAATGAAGGATTGCTGGTATGGTTCAGGCTGCTGATCACGGTGGTGACGCTGGGGACCATGTTATACTTTCGAAAGCAGTTCAGGCAAATACCATTTACAGATATGATGAAGATATTCGGAGTGGGAGTGATCGTGGCATTGCACTGGGTGACTTTTTACGGTAGCGTAAAATACGGCAATGTATCTGTTGCCCTGGTTTGTTTCAGCGCAACAGGTTTTTTTACTGCCTTCTTTGAACCGGCGATACTCCGGCGCAGGCTTTCCTTTGTGGAAGTATTACTTGGGATGATGGCGATCGCGGGAATCTATATCATCTTCGATTTCCATCCTCAGTACAAGATGGGTATCGTTTTCGGAATCCTTTCAGCGATGGGCAGCGCCTTGTTCCCCATTTTCAATAAACGCCTGCTGGTGGTTTACGAGCCCAAGATACTTACCCTGTATGAACTCGGCGGGGGTTTGCTGGCACTTACGGTCATTGTTCCGGTCTATCTCACCCGGTTCCCGGCCGGGTATTATCTGCCTTCGGTCAGTGATTGGCTTTGGTTGCTTGTATTGGCATGGCTGTGTACCGTATTGAGTTTCGACCTTCAGCTGAATGCATTGAAAAAAGTATCGGCCTTTACCGCCAACCTTACGTATAACCTGGAACCTGTTTATGGGATCATCCTTGCGTTTATTTTCTTCAATGAAAATGAGAACCTGCACCGCGAGTTTTATTTCGGTGTTTTGCTGATACTGCTCGCTGTTGCATTGCAGATGTTACGGATCAGGAAGCAGTATAAAGCAAGGCAGGTTTAAAATACACTACAGGTAATCGATCTCGGTGTCCATTTTGGCAAAATGCCTGAACATGGCAAAAACGCCGCAGTATTTTTCTGTGGAAAGATTCACAGCCTTGATCATTTTCGGTTTGTCTTCCTCTGCCAGTTTTATTTTGTAGGTGACCTTGACCAGGTTATAGTACCTGGGGTGTTCATTGGTAAGGGCTGCATGCACGTTGATGCTGAAATTGCTGAATTCCACCTTCATCTTATTGAGTATCGAAACGATGTCGATGCCGGTACAGCCAGCCAATGCGGCCAGCATCAACCGCTTCGGGCTCGGGCCACTATTATCGCTGATCTCCTCCGTAGGGTCGTCCATGGTCACTTTATGGCCATCTATGTCGGCGGTAAAGGACATATGCTGGTTAAATACGGTGTTTACGGTGTGTGTTGTCATAATCAGTTATTGAGAGGAATTAATTTAAAGATCAATGTCGCATAACCGGTATTCTCTACCTGTTCGATCCGGATTGAGTGTTTGCCATTGAGCTGAACGGTTGCATTATGATGTGTGTCTTCATCGTACTTGTATTTTGATACATCCCAAAAATCGATGACTAATTTATCATCTACAAATATTTTTACGAGGTCATCAGCAGTGACACTGAGTTCATACGTTCCTTTTTCGACTTCCACCATGCCGGTTGCAACGATGGCAAATGAATCGGCTGGCAAACCTTTCCCGATCTCACCCCACCAGGTATAATCGATCTTCTGGGCCTGCTCGGACCTTAATGGCTGGTTACTGAATACCTGCCTGAACAGCTCATAATTTTTATTAGGATCATGAGTTGCATCCCATTTATACCAGTTTACATTCCAGTTAATATCGGGTTGAAAATCGCGGAATGAGAAAATATAAGTCCCGGCCGGTTGTTCAGCGCCGAAGCGGCCGGTGAATGTTGGCCCGGTATATTGTAACTGAAGCTGTACATCTGTACCGGTCTTCTGTGCCTTGATCTCAGCAGGGAAAGTCCCTTCCATACTGGTGATATGCCTCAGGTCGTTCGTTTTCCATACCGACCAATTCCCATCTTTGGGGCCGAGTACCTCGAAGTGATATACATCATTACTGTCGATTTTCTTCAGGAAGATGTAAGGATATGGATTTATATATGGGTATGGACCCCATTCGGTAATACGGATAT
The DNA here is from genome assembly GCA_964645235.1 of uncultured Ferruginibacter sp. GTDB lineage: Bacteria > Bacteroidota > Bacteroidia > Chitinophagales > Chitinophagaceae > Ferruginibacter. The sequence continues at coordinate 62,608 of CAZYAT010000006.1, forward strand.
TGTTTCGCCCTGCAGGGATCGTCAGCTGTGGAATATCTTTTTCTGCCCAGGTATCGAGTATGGTGGGTATCTGTGCCAGTGAGTCCAGGAGATCATCCGGATCAATGGTGATCTTTTCTACGGAGCTGTCTTTTTTTACCTGCAGCTTGCTGTTTTCGAAATTATTTTTATAAAAAATAAGATTAACGGTCATCGTGAGGTCGATGGCAGTGGATTCGTTCTTAAAATGGTTGAGCCCGATCCTGTAGTCCATGCTCCGTGTATCCCTTCTTTGGGCATATACCCAATCGGAAGGTTGTTTTTTTCTTGCCCACAGTTTAATTGCCGCCTGCCTGTTGTTTTCAAATTTGTTGCCGAATATGCTGTTGTTTTGCCCGTGTTCGATGGCGATCCCGATCCGGTTGTTTTCAAAAGTATTCCTGTTTATCGATGTCTGCCAGCTGTAACCACCCCAGACTCCGTGATCGCATTCTTTTATGATGTTTTCTATGATATTGTTTTTGCTGAAGGTGATCTCCACCCCATTGGTGGGGGCAAAACTGAAATCGTTCTTGTAAACATAATTACCATTGCAGCCCCCTTCTCCGGTATCCATGGTGGTTTGCCCTGCCCAGAGAAAGAACCCATCTCCACTATGTGTTACACTGTTATAAGCAAATACGTTCTCATTGCATTGCTCAAAAACAAGGATGCCAGCACTGTCTTGCCCCCGGTTATAAAAGCCATGGCTGTACCCCCTTACATTATAATCGAGTTTGTTGTGCAGGATGTTATTGTGGTTGCTTCGGTACATGCCGATGCCGATCGCCGAATTGAAGGAAAAATCATTGTCGGAGACCGTCCCGAAATTGCACCGTACCATCATCAATGCACATTGCCCCCCCATGATGGTGTTATTCCGGATAACGGACGACTGGCAGTCTTTCAAATAAATGCCGGCGCCATAGCGTAACCACTCATCGTTCTCATTATGGTGGTAGCTCATCCAATCGCTTACATCCTCATGCAGCCAGTTACTTTGCAGTTGCTGGCGGTAATTGTAACTGAAGTCAGATCCTTCAATTTTTAGGTTTTTACAGCCCTTAGCCATTAATGCCACTTTGTACCCACACACCTTCGCGTTACGGATGGTAATATCATTGCCCTCAACCAGAATGGCCAATCCATAGAACTGATTCGGCTGTTGCCGGTTGTTACTGCCCTGTAGGACGGCATGGTTAAAGTCGACCGTGATATTATTACCCCGGATGCGTACTATGGGTCGATTCAGTGAATCGGACCCGTTCAGGCGGTAGGTCCCTGATTTAATAATTAAGGAACTGGTTATCAACATATCCGAGGTTAATATAATAGGAGACTGGCAGTAAGAGTCGGAAACTCCTAGAGCCAACAGAAATGCTAATGTTAGAAAGGCTTCTTTAAGAATTTGCATGCAGTAAAGGTAGATTTATTCACAATCTGGCCCGGAATGTGGGCAGAATTATACCCAAATGGAAAAAATCTTCCATTTTGAGCCTGAATTATAGATATTTAGCCTTACCTTTGCCGTCCAAAATTTTAGTACAATGGCAAGAGTATGTCAGGTGACCGGGAAGAAGCCGGTAACAGGAAACAAGGTTTCTCACTCAAATATTAAGACCAAACGCCGGTTTTTACCAAACCTGCAGACCAAGCGTTATTTCCTTGCGGAAGAAGACAAATGGGTTACCCTGAAGGTTTCATCTGAAGCCATCCGGACCATTAATAAAAATGGCCTCCTGTCGGTGGTTAAGGAATTGCGTGCGGCCGGTGAAAAAATCTAAGCGTAAACTATTTTAAATAAACAAAAATGGCAAAGAAAGGAAACAGGGTACAGGTAATTCTGGAGTGTACGGAGCACAAAACAAGTGGTCAGCCCGGCACCAGCCGTTATATCACAACCAAGAACAAGAAGAACACTCCTGAGCGTATGGAGCTGAAGAAGTTCAATCCGATCCTGAAGAAAGTTACTGTGCACAAAGAGATCAAATAATTATCCGATTTGAAGATTTGGTGATACACCCGCTGGGCGGTCTCAGATTCAACCGGTTTTCAAATCACAAATCATACTATCATGGCAAAAGCAGCTAAAACAGCGATCAAGACCAAAGACCAAAAAGCGGCCGCAGAAGCTAAGAACTGGTCAAAAGTAATCCGCAGCATACGGAGCCCGAAAACCGGCGCTTATACCTTTAAGGAAGCGATCGTGCACAAAGACAAGATCAAAGAATTCCTGGCCAGCTAAACTTCTGGCAATGAATATATTTTTATAAAGCTGTTCTGATTGACTCAGAATGGCTTTATTTATTTTGGGATATCTGTGAAGTAATAACAACTATGGGTCTATTCGATAAACTATTTGGGAAGAAACAGCAGCAGGAAAGCCTGAAGCAAGGATTGCAGAAAACCCGGGAAGGGTTCTTCAGTAAAATAACCAAGGCCATAGCCGGTAAGAGTACCGTAGATGAAGAAGTGCTTGATGAATTGGAGAATGCACTGGTGAGCGCCGATGTGGGTATCGAAACCACGGTAAAGATCATTGAGCAGATAGAAAAAAGGGTAGCCAAAGACAAATACCTGAACACTTCCGAATTAAATAAAATTCTCAAAGAAGAGATACAGAATGTATTGGTCAAAGCTCCTCAGGATAGCAGCTACGAGAATTATGAATTGCCTTCCGGGCATAAGCCACACATTATCCTAGTGGTAGGTGTTAATGGTGTGGGTAAAACAACCACGATCGGCAAACTGGCACATAATTTTTCGAAAGCAGGTAAGTCGGTATTATTGGGGGCTGCCGATACCTTTCGGGCTGCAGCAGTTGATCAGCTTACCATTTGGAGCGAAAGAGTTGGAGTTCCTATCGTTAAAAAAGAAATGGGTAGCGATCCGGCTGCCGTAGCTTTCGACACGGTGAACAGCGGGGTTGCCAGAGGGGTGGATGTGATCCTGATCGACACAGCAGGTCGACTTCACAACAAGGCACACCTGATGGATGAATTAAGTAAGATCAAGCGGGTGATACAGAAAGTGATACCGGATGCACCCCACGAAGTGATGTTGGTGCTTGATGGGAGCACGGGCCAGAATGCGCTTGAGCAAGCCAGGCATTTTACCGCAGCAACCGATGTGTCTGCCTTGACCATCACCAAGTTGGATGGTACGGCCAAGGGTGGAGTGGTATTGGCGATTGCAAGTCAGTTCAAAATACCGGTCAAATTCATTGGTGTAGGGGAGAAGGCAGAGGATTTGCTGGTATTCGATAAAGAGGCCTTTGTGGATGGTCTGTTCACGCTTAGCTCGGAATAAACCTCCTTATCCATTATAAGTGAACCGGCATTCAATGAACACTGAGCTGATACAAGAATTCTCCCGGTGTATGATATAATTACTGGGCATCGTCATCAGCAAATCTTGATATGAAATAAGACCAATGAATAAAAGAAAAGCCCCTGTAGAAACAGGGGCCGGTTACCAAAACTAACTGCTTATGAGAAAATTTTTATTGCTTAATTTTTACAACACAAATATCCGGCGCTTTCAGAATATCCGCTGTTAACACTTGCACAAAAGCCAGTTAAAGGAGCGTTAAAACAAATCCAGGTTTTCAACAGGTTATTGACACTGGAGTGATTAACTTATTCAAAAGCCGCACCCACCAGGGTGCGGCTTTTTGGGTTCATGCCAAAGAAAATAGTTTGATTAATTGCCTCCCATGCCTCCGCCACTGCTCTCGGTGCGTTTGTTCTCATCTTCAATTCCTGATTTACGCTGTCGTGCGGCCTTTATCTGTGTGCGGCCGAAACGCATGTTGAAGCTTATTTTGAACTGTCGGCTTTCAGGCTTGCCATAGAAGGTGTTCTGCTGGCCACTGAAATCGGAGTTGCCCCTGAATTTGAGGAAGTTGAAAACATCGCTTACCGATATTTTTACGGTTCCCGTTCCCTTGAACAATGTTTTCTGTAAGCCTGCGTCTATGTTGTAAATGGCCTTGCTTTTGAAAAATCCTTGCCAAATAGACGGGGAATTATAGAATCCACTCAGCTCAGCGGTAAATCCTTTACCCAGTTTAAAGCTGTTCTGCATGAAGAAACTTAGTGTAAACACTTCCTGGTTAACTATCCGTGAGCCACCTCCAAAATCTGCACGGTACTTTGACCATGACCCGTTGACATTGCTGAAGAAACTATACCATTTGTACTGGAAGGGATAGCTGATGTTCAGGCTGATGATGTCCTGGGTGGCGAGGTTCTTCTTGGTTAGTAACGATCTTGACCCCGATATATCCGGCACTTGTGTGAAAATATCCTGAACGTGGCTATAGTTCAGTCTCGTATTGAGTTTGTATTTGTATGTGTGTGTGATGCCGAAACTATTGGTGTATTGAGGGCTTAATTGTGTGTTACCTTTCATGTAAGTATAATCGTTCAGCCTGAATTCGAAAGGATTGAGGTCCTGATAGGCCGGCCGGTCAATGCGCCTGCTGAAAGTAATTCCCCATTGGCTCATTGGTTTCTTGTTGAAGGTAATGGCAAAACTGGGGAACACATCCACATAACTGCGTTTAATGGATGAATCGAACTGAGTATTTGCTCCATTACTGATCACCCCGGTAGAACGGCCTTTAGAATTCGTATTTTCCACCCGAACACCTGCCTGGATCATAAACCCTTTAAAGGCCCGGTTGTAATTTACGTAAGCGGCATTGATATTTTCGTCATAACTGAACAGGTTGCTTTCACTGGTGGTCTTAGTCCCTTCAATGCTGGTCCGGTTGAAACTGTTATCGGTATTCACAAACCCGATCTTTCCTCCGTATCCCAACCTTCCTTTTTTGAAATTCTGTTCATAATCGACTTTCAGGGAGAATATCCTGATGTCGGTGGGCGATATCAGGCGGTTCGAAGTGCTGTATTGTTTTATGTTCCCGGTTCCGTCGTAATAATCGTTGGGTTGATATTGATTGTTTCGGAGGTTAAAGAAGCCATAATCTAAGTCTATATTTAGCTCACTTCCTCCCGTTACGGCATAGCGGTAGTTGGCATTGAAATTAACGTTAGACCTTTTCATATGGTTATCTCCGGTAGCATACACATTGCGGTCAACAATCCCGGTTGGTGTATACAGGATCTTCATAGGCCCATCAGTGAGCGCCTGGGTATTAGAAACATTTCCATTGATTACGATGCCGATCGTACTCTTCTTATTAATGAAATAGTCCATCCCGGCCTTGAAATTGTGCGAACCTTTATTGTGGTTGATGATCGTGTTCTTTTGATCGAATGAGCTGTCGGGTGCGGTTCTGTACGATCTGATATTGAACTCATTTTTGTTCTCGTTGAAATTGTAATTACCGAAAATATTCAGTTTGGTATTCCGGTGATTCAGAGCGAAGCCCGCATTGTATTTTGCATAAATACCGATATTATAACCTGCATTTACTGAACCATTGGTACCGATCGTAAGGTTCTTCTTTAATTTGATGTTGATGATACCTGCATTACCAGCTGCTTCATATTTTGCAGAAGGATTAGTGATGATCTCAATGGCTTCTATCTGGGCAGACTGCAGCGATTTCAGGTAGTTGGCGAGATCCGCACCTGAAAGCGGGCTTGGCTTGCCATCAATGTAGACCCTTACTCCGTTTTTGCCCGCCAGGCTCAGGTTATCGTCCTTGTCCACCATCACACCTGGTGATTTACGTAATAATTCCAATCCGTCGTTCCCTACGGCATTGATCGTCCCTTCCACGTTCAGGATCGTTTTATCTGCTTTTACCTCCACCATGGGCTTTTTTGTACTTAAGGTTACAGCTTCCAGGTTCTTAGTAGCTGGGTGGGCAACCATATCGGGAACGGTAATGCTCTCATTTTCTTTTACATCGAATGGAGCGGAACTTACCTTTTGCATATTCACCGCAGTACTGCTGACAAAGTACCTGCCTGGTTTCACAGCCAGCATTTCATAGTAACCTTTGCTGTCGGAAACAGCAGTTTTTTTCAGTGAAGAATCTTTTGCCGAATGCATGGTAATAGTGGCATTGACAATTGCTTTACCGGTATTATCCTTTAACTGGCCGGCAATCTTGGTTGGGGATTGCGCAAAGAGGGCAGTTGAAGAAAGAATAAACAACGAAGCAACTAATAGTAGTTTTTGTTTCATGGCGATGCTTTATTAAAGTTTTAAAATTCCGCCGCAAATTTAATCAGCCCCGATTGTTGGCGGAATGTCACAATCTATGAACAGAGGTTTTCAATGGATGAATGGTATGGTTACCGTCCAGTTTGCCTTATATAGGCACTTAGGGTAACTATTCTGGACTGTCATCACCCGGTATGAATTCAAGAATATCTCCCGGCTGACAATTCAAAACCTTGCAAATGGCTTCCAGCGTGCTGAACCTGACAGCCTTAGCTTTCCCTGTTTTAAGAATGGACAGATTGGCCAATGTCAGGTTGACTTTTTCGGAAAGTTCATTCAACGACATCTTTCGTTTGGCCATCATCACATCCAGGTTTACAATGATCGGCATGGTTTATACAGTTAATTCGTTTTCAGATTGGATTTCCACTCCTCTTTTGAAGACTTGCGAGATGATGAATACAAGGCCGGTATAGAATATGAAATCAGGCGAAAGGCGGTTCGCCTCTAATCCAGTCACTTCTTTGGACAGCCACCTCAACTGGCCATTGTATATCATTACGGCAACCCAGGCAAGCAGCAGTGTATAGGCGATTTTCTCCAGCCGTTTGGCCACTTCCATGGTAAATGGGTTTGTCAGTTTAATGGTGGACAACACTTTGATCACCAGAAAAGAGGCGTAGGCTTCCACGCAGAGGATCGCGGCTTTCATCGAAACGATGCCCGTGTAATGCCAAAAATCATACTGTCTGAGGCTATACCAATTAAGTCCCTTGTAGAGTTTCATCGCTCCTTTTGGATTGGCTATACTTACCCCGTATGATACCAATATGGCCCCGGCTTCGACCATCAGCCCGATGAATGTGATCCAGGCCAGAACATTCATCACAACCAGGATCGTTTCTGTTCTTGAATTGCTTTTCATTTTACTTGTTTTTGAAATTGAGACACAAAAATGATAAATATTTATTGAAAAACAATAAATATTTTCAAATAAATGATAAATTTGGCAAAATAAAGGCCTAACCTGCTCATAATGAGCAAGAAAAAATTTTTCGGCCAACCTGCTTCACGCAATGGCTTAATTTTGCGGCTCATGAAAACAAGGTCACTCAAAAAAGATAAGGTCAACATCATCACCCTCGGTTGCAGCAAGAACATGGTAGACAGCGAAGTACTGAGCGGGCAGCTCAAGGCAAATGATATTGAGGTGGTGCATGAAAACGTAAAAAAGGACCACAATATCGTGATCGTGAACACCTGCGGATTCATTGAAAAGGCGAAAGAGGAAAGCATCAATACAATACTGGACCAGGTAGAGTTGAAGAAGAAAGGAAAGATCGATAAGCTGTATGTTACCGGTTGCCTGAGCGAGCGTTACAAAAACAATCTGGAAGAAGAGATACCTGAAGTGGATGCCTATTTCGGTACAATGGAACTGCCGAATATCCTTAAATCCTTCGAAGCGGATTATAAAGCCGACCTTGTTGGCGAGCGATTATTATATACGCCCAGGCATTACGCATATATGAAGATCAGTGAGGGTTGTAACCGTACCTGTTCATTCTGTGCCATTCCATTAATGCGGGGAGCACATGTAAGCCGCTCCATTGAATCCCTGGTAGATGAGGCAAAGCGGTTGGTCGACCGGGGAGTGAAAGAAGTAATGCTTATCGCACAGGAACTTACCTATTATGGCCTGGATATCTACAAAAAAAGGGAGTTACCTGAATTATTGCACGCATTGGCCGATGTAAAAGGCCTCGAATGGATACGCCTGCATTATGCATACCCATCGAAATTTCCGATCGAGATTATTGATGTGATGAAAGAAAGGGACAATATCTGCAACTATTTGGACATGCCCCTCCAACATGCTGCCAATAACATGCTCAAAGCAATGAAACGGCAGATCACCAGGGAAGAGATGGAAGAACTTATCGGTGAGATCCGGAACCGGATACCCGGTATCTGCCTTCGTACCACTTTAATTGCCGGCTTTCCCGGAGAGACGAGAAACGATGTAGAGGAATTGAAGACCTTCCTTCAAAAAATGCGGTTCGACCGGGTAGGTATTTTCACCTACAGCCATGAAGAAGGTACCAGCGCTTACGAACTGAAAGATGATATCCCCGGAGAAGAGAAAGAGGAAAGGGCTCAGGAGATCATGGAAGTGCAGCAGGAGATCAGCCTGGAAAAGAACATGGAAAAGGTGGGCAAAACATTCAAAGTGCTTATTGATAAAAAAGAAGCAGGCCGCTATTTGGGCCGTACTGAGTTCGATAGTGTGGAAGTGGATAATGAAGTGATCATCCAGTCAAAGAAGAAACTGCCGACAGGTGAGTTTGTAAATGTCAGGATCACGAAGGCATATGACTACGACATCGAAGGAGAAGTGGTCTGAGATTATGCCGATCCCCTCAGCCGGTGATATTCTACAAAAAATGACGTTCCACAAAAACCACCAGCTCACATAAACATGTGGTTTTTATTATCCTGCTGGATTAACCCGTTTTGTTGTTTACATTTGGGATGCACGTAAAACAATAGCGTGTGTGCCAGAACAAATCATTCCGAAGTCTAACTGTCATTTCCTTGCCTTCGTGCCTTTCAGGCAATAAGCTGGCTGAACTGCTGTGCATATTCCTGCTTACCTGTACAGGAACCTTCGCTCAGCGAAACGAAATAATCTTTACCCGCATCTCCCGGGAAGAAGGCCTTGCTGTCAGCAAGATCAATTGTATGATTAAAGATAGTCGTGGTTATTACTGGCTCTCCAGCGTTGGGGGGCTTCAGCGCTACGACGGCCACCGCATGGTTACATTCAGGAATGAACCTGGTAACGATCTGTCATTACCCGATAATAATGTGGGTTGCCTTATGGAAGACAGAAAGCAACGGTTATGGCTCAATGCAGGAGGTTATCCCTGCCTTTATGATCCTTCTCATCGGAGTTTCAGGAAAATATCCGTGGAAAAGGAGGGAAAGCAAACCCTCAGCATCAGCTCTTTCTTTCAGGACAGTAAAGGAACGATCTGGATGATAGCATCGCTGGATGGCCTGTTTGTGCTGGATACGGTAAATAATGCTTTCAGGCCCTATACTTCACGATGGCCGGCTTTTTTTTCATCGGCGAATACAATCGCAGAAGATACGGTTACAGGTTGTTATTGGATCACCACCGGGGCGGGGGACATCATAGTTTTTGATTCAAAAACAAAAAACTATCATACTTATGAAAAGCATGGCGAACAATTTAATTGTCTTTCTAACCCCGAATTTTCAAGAGCAAAAGGAATTATTTACCTGGATAAAAACCGGGTACTATGGACTCATGGTTGGTCGTCCGCTGCGAAGGGGTTTGTCAGCTACCGGTATGATATACAGAAAAATCAACTGCGGAAAGTGAATAATACCGGTCCCCAGTTCTGGGGATTCCTTACTGACCAAACGGGCCTTACCTGGGGATATGGAGCTTTCCTGGGCAAGTACGATGAGCATACCAATACGTTCGTGGAAGTACCAAAAACAAGGAACAGCCTCTTTGGGATCGATTACAATGGCATCAATAATATGTATGAAGATGCTGCAGGAAACTTTTGGGTAATGACAGATATGGGAGTGTACCGGTTCAATCTGAAACGACAGTATTTCTCCACTATCAATAACATGTGGTCAAATTTTTATGGTAAGAATACGGACGCTTTCAGCAACGGGTTTATTGAAACCAGTGACGGGCATATCATTGCCTTAGGATGGAATGGCGATGGCCTGTTATTCTTTGATTCCCTGTTCAACCAGGCAGCGCCTATGTATGGGTACAACCCCAACTGGTTTAAGGAAGACGTGAACTTCCGGATGACCTGGTGCGGGTTGCAGGACAGCCATGGGTTTATATGGATCGGGGCACAGCATAGCCGAATCATCCGGATCGACCCGGTGAAAAAAAGGGTAGAATCATATGTGCCGAAAGAATTTGGTGAACATACCATCCGTTCGATGGCTGAGGACAAATATGGAAATATCTGGTTCGGATCACAGCGTGGTGTCCTGGTCAAATGGGAAAGGACCACCGGTAAATTTGTTCAGGTGCTTTCTGAGAAAAATGGCGGGACACCCCTCAATCATATTTTAAGTATTGTATGCGGGAACAAGAACGATCTCTGGATCGGGACTTCCACGGCGGGATTACTGCACCTGGATATTGCATCGGGAAAAATAATAAGATCATTTCAACATGATGAACGGAACCCCGGCAGCATCGGAAGTTATGCGGTCCATGCAATCGAAAAGCTGAGCGGCGATACGTTGGCCATTGCCACAAACAAAGGGATCGATCTCTTTCATATCTCCATGGAGTCCTTCACCCATATTACAGTGAACGACGGATTACCCGACGGCGGCCTCATCAGCATGGTGGCAGACCGGGAACGAAACCTCTGGTTCACTTCTGTGAACGGGATAGCCAAAATAGATCTGCGTACGAAAAATGTAACCGAGTTTGGTACGAGGGATGGCATCGCGGAATCCGAGTTTCAGCTCCGGAGTTCTATCCGGTTGAAAGACGGGCGAATCATTTTCGGCAGTACCCGTAGCATAGTTTACTTCACCCCGGAGAAAGTTAATGAGTTGGATCCTCCATCGGATGTAGCTATCACCGGTTTCCGGCTCTTCAACAGAAGCCTTTCAGTGGATAGTTTATTTGCGAACAGGCCTGAAATCCGCCTTTCATATAATCAGAACTATATCAGTATCCAGTTTGCATCGCTTAAAAATGCGGCATACGACCGGGTGCAATACTACTACAAACTGGATGGGATCAACCAGGATTGGGTAGCCACTCAGAACCCGGAAGTGATCTATACGTACCTCCCCCCTGGAAAATATACGTTTAGTGTTAAAGCTGAGTCTGCGGGTGGCGCAGTTTCAGCACAGATCACCTCCTTCCGGATATTAATAGAACCTCCTTATTACAAAACCTGGTGGTTCTATACCATCCTGGCTATTATTATTTCAGCAATAGCTGTCTTTATCTACCGGCAGCGCATAAACAAATTGCTTGCAGTGGAAAAACTCAGGGCAAGGGTGGCCCGTGACCTGCACGATGACATGGGCAGCACATTGAGTACGATCAATATCCTCAGCTCGATGGCGAAAACACGGATGGCCGAGGACCCCAAAAAAACCAGTGAATACATAAGCCGGATAAGCGATAACAGCCAGCGGATGATGGAGGCAATGGATGATATAGTTTGGGCGATCAGGCCAGACAATGACAATATGCAGAAAATAACGGCCCGCATGAGAGAATTTGCAACAGGAATACTGGAAGCAAAGGATATTGAACTTGATTTCACCGTGGATGAAAAAGTAAATGATGTAAAACTGAATATGGAAGACCGCCGCGACTTTTTCCTCATCTTTAAAGAAGCAGTTAACAATGTGGCCAAGTATTCCCGCTGCAGCAAATGCATCATCCGGATTTCTTTTGTTCAGAAAAGGCTTTTGCTCACTGTCGCGGATAATGGAATCGGGTTCGAGGTAGGCGAAGTTGATAGCGGGAACGGACTGTCGAATATGCAAAAACGGGCAGAAGCACTGCGTGGCAGGGCATCCGTTCAGTCTGCACCCGGGAACGGAACCAATGTTACGGTGAACATCCCCGTCCGGTAGACACATCTTTATGTGGTTGTATGCTTTTCAGGCGTTCAGTAATTTTAGGTATGGATAAAACGATCAGGATCCTGATATATGAAGACAACCCCCAGTTGCGGGAAGGGCTATGCATGCTTATTAATGGCTCAGATGGCTACGAAGTACTGGCAGCGTACAGGAATTGCAGTAATGTGATCAGTGAACTCGAAGCCTGGAAGCCCGATGTGATTCTAATGGACATTGACATGCCGGGCGTGAACGGCATTGAGGGGCTCAGGTTGATCAGGCAAAAAGACACTGCGGTAAAGGTACTGATGCTTACGGTTTTCGATGACAACCGAAATGTGTTTGAATCGTTGAAGGCCGGTGCCAGCGGTTACGTGCTGAAAAAAACCCCTCCCGCAAAATTGCTTGAATATATCGGTGAAGCAGCGTCGGGGGGTGCGCCGATGACTGCTTCAATTGCCACGCAGGTACTGAAAATGTTTTCAGATATACAGAACGTTGTACATGCTGATTATAACCTTTCCGAACGGGAAAAGCAGGTTCTGCAGTTCCTGGTCAATGGGTACAGCTATAAAATGATTGCCGCGGAGATGTTCATTTCAATTGATACGGTCCGTAGCCACATCAAAAAAATATATGAGAAACTGCATGTGAACAGCAAAAGTGAAGCAGTGGCCAAAGCGTTTAAAGACAGGCTTATTTAGCTTGCATTTGGCAAGAATGCCATGCAGCGCCACGCTGTTTGCCTCATTGATTTTATAACCCCCTGGCAAGGGATCAAATGAACCACTGCCATATGAATATTAAAGTATGAAGCCCGATCACATTAAACTCCTGGTCACTTTTTTGGCGACCATGTTCATCAACTGCTACAATTTTGACAGCGGCTGGATCACAGAAAAGCATAAGGGTTACAATTTGATATTTACCGCACCCGATAAGGCGAATAGTCAGGAATATTCAGCGCTTGTAAAGAACGGGATCCTGCATGTAAGATCTTTCTTTGGTGATCCGTATAAAAGATCATTTAACGTTTTTATTCATCCTGACAGACGCTCGTTGGACAGTACCTGGCAACAGGACTGGAAGATGCCGGCTTTTAAATCGCAATGCTGGATGGTAGCCAGCGGGGTGGCAGCACGGTTGGATATGATATCCCCGAAGCTATGGGACAGATTTGCCTGCGAACACGTGTATGCAGATGCGCAAAAAACGCAGCAGCTGATAACACATGAACTGATTCATGTATTTCACGGACAGCTGAACGCAAGCCCCGATTTCAGTAATACGGAAGCGATAGATTGGTTTGTGGAAGGGTTGGCCACTTTTGCTTCCGGCCAACTCGATTCCCAGCGGATCGCAGAGATCAAGAAATCAATTTCAGCCAATACGGTTCCCAAAGAGCTGGATAAATTCTGGACAGGAAAATTGCGGTATGGCCTATCAGGTTCCATCATCCTGTATATTGATAACAGGTACGGAAGAAGTATGCTAAAGAAACTCTTGCCATTCAACAAAAAATCAGACATACTTGCTGCACTTCAGACCACCGAAGCCGGGTTACTGGAAAGTTGGAAAGAGTATGTTCAGAAATTATAGGCAGGGTAATGATCCGGGGGATCAACCTTCTGTCAATTTACTGCTACTGATTTTAAGCCTCACATAAAAACCACATCTTTTTTTTCTTTTCAGTTTCTTATTTGTTCCCCTTCACATTTTTATGCGGTTGAAAATCCCTGCGGCATAAAGGATTTTTGTTTTCAAAAAATAGCCATGAAACAAATTTTCACTTTTATCTTATCCGGTATCGCCTTCCTGGGCAGTTACGGGATAACACCCACCACTCCTTCCAGCAACCTTTCTTCTTCTAATGTTGAAGGCAACAGCATTTCATTCAGCTGGACATCCGGTAATGGAGCCAACCGGCTTATTATAGCAAGAATAGGCAACCCGGTCACGGCTTTGCCGGTAAACGGAACCGATTATATCGCCAACAATACCTTTGGCCTCGGTAATGAAATCAGTGCCGGGCAGTTTGTGGTGTATAAAGGTGCGGGAACAAGTTTTGGCCTGGTGGGCCTTATACCTAACACAACCTATCACCTCGCCATTTTTGAATTTAACGGCACTGGTTTTTCTACTGAATATCTTACCGCAGCATTCCTGAGTGGAAGCAGGGCAACTCTAACTGCCCCGACAGCACAGGTAAGCAATGTCACCATTAATAATGTTACCGGCAATTCGTTGCGGCTGAATTATTCGGTTGGGAATGGATCATCAAGATTGATACTTGCAAAAGCAGGCAGCCCGGTGGATGCAAACCCGACCGATCTAGCAACCTATTTTGCCAGCAACCAGTTTGGATCTGGCTCTCAAATCGGGAGCGGCAATTATGTGGTGGCAGGTGGCGGTACAAATGCCACCATTACCGAATTGCAGCCCAGCACCACCTATCATTTTGCGGCATTTGAGTTTAATGGCAGCAGCGGCCCCGTTTACTTAACTGTTGCCCCTGCCATTGCAAGCCAGACTACTGCGCCGAGGCCATCTGTACCCGCAACTAATTTATCCTTTAGTAATATGGAAGGAAACAGCATGAGTATTGGTTTTACTGCAGGCAATGGTTCTAAAAGAATTGTGATTGCAAAAGCCGGCAGCCCGGTAACGGCTGTGCCGGTTGATGGTACCACTTATACAGCCAGCAATGTATTTGGCAGCGGCCAGCAGATTGCACCGAATGAATATGTGATTTCAAACGGCACACAAACCTTTGTCGGGTTATCCAACCTTCAGCACAGCACAGTTTATCATATTGCTGTATTTGAATATGATGGAACGGGGGCCACATCTGCCTACCTTACTTCCTCTTTTTTGGCTGGCAGCGGAAGTACAGTAACGCAACCAACGTTACAGACAAGTAACCTTACCATTGGCACCATCACCAACAGTTCAATCACCTTAAGCTGGACGAATGGCAATGGCAGTAACCGTATCATTATTGCAAAACAGGGAGGCCCCGTCAACGGGGTTCCGGTAAATTATACAAGCTATTTCGCTTCGTCCTTTGGTAATGGTTCACAGATAGGGTCGGGTAACTTTGTTGTGTATAATGGGGCTGGAAACTCGGCTACGGTCACTGGCCTGAGTTTTAATACTACCTATCACTTTGCTGTTTTTGAACGAAACGGCAGTACTGCCCCGGTGTATCTCACCACATCTCCCCCGGTTGCCAATGCAACCACTTCGAGTGCACCTACAGTGCCATCATCCGGTTTAACATTTAATTCAACGGAAGGAAACAGCATTTCAATGGCCTGGGTGCCGGGTAATGGCACAGCAAGGATTGTGGTGGCAAAAGCCGGAAGCCCTGTTACGGGCCTGCCAGTGAATGGAACAAGTTATACTGCTAACAGCAGTTTTGGTTCAGGCTCCACTATTGCACCGGGTGAATTTGTAGTGTATAATAACGCCGGTACAAGTTTAGGTTTAACCAATCTCACTATTGGTACCACATATTACTTCGCCATTTTTGACTACAACGGAAGCGGCGTCACCTCAGCATATCTCACTTCTTCCTTTTTAGCAGGGAGCAGGGCCACCTTATCGGCACCAACTGTACAAACGGCATCAATGAGTTTCAGCAATATTATTGGTAATGCCATTCAGGTAACGGTATCCCCTGGCAACGGACAAAACAGGATTATACTGGTGAAACAGGGAAGCCCGGTGGATGCAATCCCGGTTAACCTAACTGCGTACTCTCCCTGGTCAGTATATGGTTCGGGTTCACAAATCGGGACAGGCAATTACGTAATACTGGCTAACAGCCAGAGTACTGTTACACTTTCTGGTTTACAACCCAACACAACGTATCATTTTGCTTCGTTTGAATTCAATGGCTCTACCGGGCCGGTTTACAACACAACAATACCGGCTACTGGCAATGCCACTACGCTGCCAAGACCGACAATACCTTCCAGTGGCTTGATCTTTAGTAATATTGAGGGCAACAGTATGCAACTAGCCTGGACCACTTCGGGCAACGGAACCAGGCGTATTGTAATAGCCCGGCAGGGGAGCCCGGTCACTGCTCTTCCTGTTGACGGAACAAATTATACAGCCAGCAGTGTGTTTGGTTCAGGCCAGCAAATAAGCCCGGGCCAGTTTGTGGTAGGCAACACGGCCAGCAATTTTATCCCTCCGGTATCCAACCTTGCTATCGGCACACAATATTACTTCGCCATATTTGAATATGATGGTACAGGGTCAAATATTGGGTACCTCACCTCCAGTTTTGCAACAGCGAGTGCAAGTACTGTATCGGTGCCCACCGTACAGGCCACCAATTTGCTGTTTACGAATATTACCAATAACTCCATGACATTGAACTGGACCAATGGAAATGGCGCCAGGCGGCTGGTAATTGCAAGATCGGGAAGCCCGGTAACGGCGGTGCCGGTCAATCTTACTGCGTACTTTGTTTCAGGCAATATTCAGTCAGCCGGCGAGGTAACCCCGGGTAACTATGCAGTATCCAGCAGCAATACTTCTTCTGCAAATATTTTCGGCCTTCAACCGAATACGACCTATTATTTCGCCATTTATGAATTTAATGGAAGCTCAGCACCTGTATATCTTACCACCGTTCCCGCCACCGGCAGTGCTGCTACCGTAGGGGCGCCCCAGGTACAGGCTGCCAATGCGGTGGCCAATGCTATCAATGCTGGTGCTGCAACAATAAGTTGGGTGAATGGAAGCGGGCATAAGCGCATCGTATTGATGAAAGCAAACGGTGCTGTGGATGCTAATCCGGCAGATGGGATTTTATATACTGCCAACACATTCTTCGGGTCGGGCACGCAGGTGGGAAGTGGTAATTATACTGTTTTCAATGGTACAGGGAACAGCGTTACGGTAACCAACCTCAACCTGGCCAATACGTATCATGTGGCGGTATTTGAATACAATGATTTCGGTGCGCCCACAATCTTATATCTCACGATCAATCCATCAAGGGCCATCGTAACACTGAATGCACCGCAGGTGCAGGCAAGTAATGCTGCCGCAAATGCGGTAACGATTGGTTCGGCAGGTATCGGCTGGAATAATGGTAATGGTCATAAGCGGATCGTACTGATGAAAGCCAATGCACCTGTGGATGCAGTTCCTGCTGACAATACCACCTATGCTGCTGATACTGTTTTTGCTGCAGGCACACAGATCGGTACAGGTAATTACGTTGTCTTTAATGGCACGGCAAATACCGATACAATCTCCGGTTTGAACCTGGCAAACACATACCATATTGCAGTGTTTGAATACAATGATTTTGGAGTAGCTCTTAAGCGGTACCAGGTAACCAACCCGGCACGTACTACTGTATCAGCTGTTCCGCAAGTACAGGCTTCCAATGCTGTGGTGAACCTGGTTAATGCAAGCACAGCCATTATCGGCTGGGCCAACGGAAGCGGGCAAAAGCGGATCGTACTGATGAAAGCAAATGCACCCGTGGATGCTGTACCGTTGAACAATAGCATATATACTGCCAATACCTCTTTCGGCCTGGGTACACAACTTGGCAGCGGAAATTATACGGTATTCAGTAACACCGGGAACAGTGTAACCGTGACCAATCTCGTTGCTACCAATACGTACCATATTGCAGTGTTTGAATACAATGACCTGGGAGGTGCCAACCTGGTATATCTTACCATTAACCCGGCCCGTGCCACGATCACATTTCCGCCACTGCCGGTCACACTGGTCGATTTTACCGCTGCACAGATGAATCAGAATGTACTGCTCAGATGGATTACAGCACAGGAAACAAATAGCGCAAGATTTGAGATCGAGAGAAGCATCGACGGAACCCGTTTCGAAAAAATCGGGTCGATAAATGCAGCTGGTAATAGCGCTACGAGGAAAGAATACTCTTACGTTGATAATATGGTCTCCGACGGGGTATACTTCTACCGACTGAAGCAAGTAGATAAAGACGGAAGATTCACCCTTTCAGGTGTTGTCAGCATTTCCGTCAAGAACACCGGGTTTGTACGACTGCTGCAAAACCCTGTAAGAAACGAATTACAGCTTTCGGTGAAGGGCAGCACACAGCAACCGGAGGTGGCTATTTTCGACATGACAGGGAAAAAACTCCTTCAGCAACGGATGATGAATGTTCCTGTTATCAGCATTGACATCAGCAGATTTAAAGCCGGTGTTTATATCGTTCAGATTGTTTCAGGGAATAAGAAAGAAGCTATAAAATTTATTAAGACGGATTAGCGCCTTACCCTGTAAGGGGAAAACATCAAATTATAAAGGATAATGTGGGTGTATACGAACATCATACAATGGAAGGAGATAAGCCTGATAGGAATTCTGTCCATGATACTTCTCATCAAGACCCCGGGAAAACCGGTTTCAAGCGGAGTGGGGTATTGGGATATCGCCCCGGGCAAGGTATACATGGTTGGACCAGGGGGTGTTTCCCAGGCACACGAGATAAGTATATGGTGAACTGCACTTAATTAGACGGGAGCACTTGCCACAGCATCACCGGAACCTTTCCGGCATTACCAGGGATTTGCCGCGTACCCTCCTGGTTTTCGGTGGTGCTGTGGAGTGTTGCCTGACGATGGCTGTAAGTCGCATCATTTAACACAGGCTAAACATAAAAAGATCAATATGCAAACAGTAAAATTATCCAAACCCCTGAGGGGCAATACGTCAAACCCTTCAACCTGCGGATATAAAAGCTGCTTTGCGAAACAACAGGATTGCTATATAGGATCAGTAAACAAAACACAAAAAAATGAAACAAGTGCGCTCATTCTTGCCGGTATGTCTGCTGGTCATTTCCGGCCACAGTATTTCACAAACCAAGGCAAAGCCCGGGAACGACATTACCGGTACCTGGAAAGGTACTTCGATCTGCCAGGTAAAGAATTCTCCTTGTCACGATGAAACAGCAGTATACCATATAAGCCCTATCCCCGGGTCCGATTCATTCCGGGTCCGTCTCAATAAAATAGTAAACGGGGTCGAGGAAGAAATGGGAGAACTCAATTGCTCATTCAATTCTTCCACCACCACTTTGCTTGGGTATACCAGGGATAGGCAACAGCGGTTAGGCGAGTGGAAATTTGTGATCAAAGGCCGGGAATTGAATGGTACGCTGATACTCGGCAATAGCCTGCTATACAGGGTCATCCATTTATCCAAAGAATGACTAGGGACACAACTATGCGTACACTTATTTTTTTCCTGCTTGGTTTCTGCTTTTCCAATCTTTTCTCCCAGAAGTTGGAAAAATCTCCTATTGACTTTAAGGAAATAGATCGATATGTACTTACTGCAATGACAGAGTGGAAAATTCCGGGCTGTGCAGTCGCAGTGGTAAAGGGGAATGAACTGATATATGCAAAAGGGTATGGGTACCGGAACATGGAAGACCGCCTTCCGGTGACTGCCAATACGGTTTTTAAGATCGCATCCTGCACCAAATCATTTACGGCTGCTGCAGCCGGGTTATTGGTAGAGAGGAAACTGCTGGACTGGGATATCCCGGTGAAGGATTACCTGCCTAGGTTGGAATTCAGTTCGGAGTTACTGACCCGGCAGGTGACCTTACGGGACCTGCTCAGCCACCGCACCGGCTTATTGGATGATGACTGGAGTTGGGTGGGAGACCACATTGATTCAAACCGAATGTTTGAAATACTTTCTGTAATGCCGCAACAGGGCCAGTTCCGTTCCGACTATTTATATGCAAACATGACGTATGCACTGGCAGGATATCTGATCGGTACACGAACAAAAAGTTCATGGCGGCAGATAATACGCCAGTATTTTTTTGAACCCTTGTCTATGAACAGTACCAGCTTCTCACACACTGAGAACTCCGGCATCAGTGATTTTGCCTTCGGGTACGAATGGGTTGATTCTTCTGCTGTCTATCAGCGGGGTAACCTCAATGAGCATTATACCGATTCACTGAGTGTTTGCGAACCGTTTGCCTTTATCAGTTCATCTGTGGCCGACCTATCTCAATGGGTGCGCCTGTTTATCAACGGAGGCTCCCGGAATAAAAAACAGCTAATACCGGAAAGATCAATGAAGGAATTGCTTAAACCATCCATGTACGAACACGCTTCACGATACAAAGAATTGTCAGAAAGCTATTATTGCATGGGCTGGGAACAAAATTATTATAAACAACATAAGCTGTTACAGCACAGCGGCGGACTTGCCGGCTTCAAGAGTTATATGTCTTTTATGCCCCAGGACAGCATCGGTATTGTGGTATTGACCAATGGTCAGGCCTACCGTTTTCCGCAAGCCCTTAGTTATGATCTGTATGACCGCTTGCTTGGGGTGCAACCGACGAACTGGTTGAATAAATTCCGGGAAGAGGCAAACAAAGTCAAAAGCAGCAAGACCACCGGGGCCGGAAGGAGGATTGCAGGTACATTGCCTTCGAGGCCACTTGCTGAATATGCGGGAGTGTACTTCAGCAAGTGGCTGGGTACCATGAAGGTGTTTTATGAGAATGGGAGCCTGTATTTCCAGTTTCACCAATATCCAAAGGAACTGATGAAACATGCACATTACGACACTTTTTATACCGAACCTGAGTGGAGCCTTGGTTCGGGGATATCTTTCCGTTGCAACCACGATGGAAAGATAACCGGTTTGCTGCTGAATGAATTCCTGCTGGAAAAAAAAGATCAGTAGATGTTGATGATTCAAAACAGGAATGAGTATACAAACCTATTCACAGGATAATCCCTGGGTCTCTTTTTTCCGCTGGTCTTGTATTGCATGCTACTTTCCCTGGTGAAATCATTTGCTGGTAATTGCAATAAGGCATTTGATCGGAATGACACTAAAAAAAAGTTCCTGTTAAGCCGTACCATATACGCCAGTGAACAGGAACTTTTTGGTGATTATTTTGCCGGGGGATATTTTTCCACTTTGTTATTCACCGCAGGTAAAGTTTGCAGGAAGCGGTAGATCGCTTTGATATCAAAATCGGTCATGTTTGCATACATGCTCCATGGCATAATGGAATTATTCTTTCCCGGGTTGGCTGAATAGGCTGCTTTGTCGCGGTAGTTCTTAAACTTGTCGAGGAACATCTCTTCGGTCCATTTACCGATACCGGTGGCCGTATCCATTGTCAGGTTTGCGGAAGTGACCACAAAAGACCCTATATCAAATTTCCTTCCACCAGCCATCAATTTCGGCATTATGAACCCCTTTTCATCCATTTGTGTATGGCAATCCATGCAGGCAGCAGCATTCCACATATAGGCGCCATAGGCCACCATATTGGAAACATCCGGTTTGTGGTTGCTGTCCGGTGAAGGGCTTTTCAGTGGCGGGTATACCATTGATACCGGGATCATCAACTTCCTTTCAGGCACTTTATTTGCGCTTGGTTTTAGTGTACGTATATAAGCTATGATACTGTAGATATCATCCTTGCTCATAGTATTATAGTGTGGATAGGGCATTATTGGAAACAAGGTGTCACCGGTCCGGGTTATACCCTTTGTAATCGCCCTGACCAATTCCTCATCAGTATATTTACCGATACCATTCGCGGTGTCGGGCGTAATGTTTTTTGCATAAACAATGCCCGGGATACCTACTCCCTGATCAAAATAATCGCCTCCCATACCTTCCGTTCCTTCTTTCATCGGGCCGGAGAACTGGTCAAAATCACGCTGGCTATGACAATCCATGCACAGGCTCACGTGGTGGGCTAGGTATTTTCCTCGTTCGACCATTTTGTTGAGAGAATCGGTATTACCGGCAGATGCATCTGATGTTTTTTTACTGTCATCATTGTTGCAGGAAAAGAAAAAAGTGGAAGAAAGAAGTAATAGCAGGCATACTGCCGGCATAAAGTAGTTTCTGTTCATTATAGCAGTTTTTGGTTTTAAAATCTTGCCGGAGGCAAAAGATGGAAAAATTATCGAAAAATGCAAGCCCTGTTTGTAAATAATGGCATATCCACACGCGGGGGGAAATTAACAGTATGAGCCATTTTTGTTGTAAGTATTGACGTAAGTTTGTTGCCTAACCAGATAGGAAATAATTCGAAATGGAATTCAAAGCTACCAGGACTACCTACGAAAAGACCGGTTTTTATTCAAAGATCATAGTAGATTATATTAAAGGGGAGGGAGGGCTGCGTCCTTTCTATAATCACCCCGTTTCAATACAAGGTATCCGGAGTGCTATTGCGGAAAGGAAGAAATACGCAACCAACCGTAAATTGTTGGTGGAACGGCTGAGGAAAAACTATGAAGGTATTCCCGTTTCTGAAAAAGTAAAAACGAATATCGACCTGTTGCTTTCCGAAGATACATTTACCATCACAACCGCACACCAGCCAAACATATTCACCGGTCACCTCTATTTCATTTATAAGATACTGCATGCAATAAAGCTGGCTGATTTTCTGAAAAAAGAAATAAGCGAGTATAATTTTGTTCCTGTCTTTTATTTAGGAAGCGAAGATGCCGATCTCGAGGAATTGGGTCATGTGGTTATAAATGGTACAAAGCACGAATGGAAAACCGGGCAATCCGGTGCAGTGGGAAGGATGAAAGTGGACAAAGCCTTGATCGGGGTACTGGACGAGATTGCCGGCGAGATCACGATCGACCCTTTTGGTAGCGAGGTGATCAACCTGATGAAAGAATGTTATGCGGTGGGAACATCGATCGGGCAGGCAACCCGTAAACTGGTGAATGCATTATTTGGTGAATACGGGCTTATCGTTCTGGAACCGGATGATCCGGAGTTAAAGAAGGCTTTTATCCCCGTTGCTGAAATGGAACTTAAGAGCGGATTCTCACATCCGTTGGTCGAACAAACCGTAGGTGCTTTTCCAAAAGAGTATAAAGTCCAGGCCAGCGGGCGGGAGATCAACCTGTTTTACCTCAGGGATGATATCCGGGAACGCATCGAAAAGGGAAACGGCCTGTATTCAGTGCTTAATACTGCCTGTTCATTCACTGGACAGGAAATGATCACGGAATTGAAAAACCACCCCGATCGATTCAGCCCGAATGTGATCCTACGGCCGGTCTTCCAGGAAATGATTTTGCCCAATATCGCATTCATCGGTGGTGGAGGAGAGGTCGCCTATTGGCTCGAACTGAAAAGGATATTTGAGGCGGTACATGTTCCTTTCCCGGTACTGGTATTGAGGAACTCATTCATGGTTATTGCTCGAAAACACGGCGAACTGGCAATTAAACTGGGGCTGGGTGTCCAGGAACTGTTAAAACCTGAACAGGAACTGTTGAATGAGCTAGTGAAAAGGGATAGCAAATTGCAATTGAACCTCGAAAACGAAAAGCAAGCCATGCGGTCTTTTTATGAAAAACTGAAAATTACTGCAGGTGCCGTCGATAGTACGCTTGCCAGGCATACCGAGGCACTCAATAAACGGGCGATGGATAAAGTGGAAGCGCTTGAAAAGAAGATGCTGCGTGCAGAGAAGAAAAAATTTGAAGCACAGCATCGGCAGCTTGCTAAATTGAAAAACCAGCTTTTCCCTAACGGGATTTTGCAGGAGCGAACGGAGAATTTTATGCCCTTTTATGCCCTGTGGGGCAGGGAATTCATTGCTGCAGTACACGAAAATTCATTGGCCCTTGAACAAGAGTTTGTAATCGTGGAAAATTTACAGTGAGCGATTGGGAAGGGGTTATGAAAGGGATTAGTAATAGCAGTACAAAGATCAGGTCTCGCTTCATCGAAGTATGTTGACAGGAGAATGACAGATATCCTGAAGTTTACTTGTACTTCGACTTTGTATATTTTATGGAATTGGCGATCATCTTTTTTAAAATATCAATGTTCACGTCTTCCAGTTTCTTCACGTATACGCAGGCTTTGGCGCTTTTGTGCTTGCCGAATTGTTTCAGTAATTCTTCTCTTTTGTCGAACATCGAACTGAGGTAGAGGGCAAATTCGGTTTTCCGGGGAGAAAAACCAACCAATGGTGCATCACCTTCACGTCCGCTCTCATATACATAGTGGTAACTGCCAAAACCTATAATGGCCGATCCCCACATCTTAGCCGGGAAGCCGGATTGTTTTTCCATGATGTCGACGATGGCCTGGCAGTCTTTGCGCCGCTCAGGGTCAGTAATCTTTTTTACAAATGAAGCTACACTATCCTTGTTCTCGGTGGTTTTGTTGGTTACTTTGGCCATAAGTTTGATTTTATATCTTAAATATACAAAGGGTTCTCAATTCTGGTAACCGGCTCTTTGCCGGAATTATGTTAAGTGAATAAAAAAAATCCCATTCATCCGCTACAGGCGGCTAAATGGGACCGGTTATGTTGGCGTTAGGTTTTATCTCAGCTTACACATCCGTAGCCTCGCCGTATGCAACTGCAGTGGCCTCTTTCAGGCCTTCGCTCATGGTCGGGTGGGGGTGTACGGCATTAAGGACCTCGTGAGCAGTTGTTTCCAGTTTGCGTGCAACCACAGCTTCGGCGATCATTTCCGTTACGTTCATCCCGATCATATGGCAACCGAGGAACTCGCCGTACTTGGCATCATAGATCACTTTTACAAAACCTTCGGTGGCTCCTGCAGCACTCGCTTTGCCGCTTGCCATGAAGGGGAATTTGCCTACTTTGATTTCATAGCCGGCTTCCTTTGCGGCTTTTTCGGTATAACCGACACTGGCGATCTCTGGAGTGCAGTAAGTGCAGCCGGGAATATTATTATAATCGATCGGTTGCGGGGTATGGCCACTCAGGTGTTCGGCAGCATTGATGCCTTCTTTGCTGGCAACGTGAGCCAATGCCTGGCCGGGTGTGCAGTCACCGATGGCATAAACACCTTTTACGTTTGTTTGCCCGTACTGGTCAACCACGATTTTCCCTTTTTCGGTTTTGATACCAAGGGCTTCCAACCCTATGTTTTCAATATTGGCAACCACACCCACAGCGCTCAGCAGGATATCCGCTTCTAATACCACTTCACCGGATTGTGTTTTCACTTTTGCTTTTACACCACTTCCGCTGGTATCAACACCGGTTACTTCGCTGCTGGTCATGATGGTCATGCCCTGCTTTTTGAATTGTTTCTCCAGTTCTTTGCTGATCTCGTCGTCTTCTACAGGAACGACCTTTGGCATGAATTCAACGATGGTCACTTTTGTACCAAGGCTGTTATAGAAATAAGCAAACTCTGAACCAATCGCCCCGCTTCCGCAGATGATCATGCTCTTCGGTTGCTGTGGCAATACCATTGCTTCGCGGTAGCCGATGATCTTCTTGCCGTCGATGGGCATACTGGGCAACTGTCGGCTTCTGCCACCGGTGGCGATGATGATGTTCTTAGCTTCAAGTACCTGTTTGCTTCCATCGGCAGCCGTAACTTCCAGTTTATTGGCAGCGATCAGTTTTCCAAAACCCATGATCACGTCGATCTTATTCTTCTTCATCAGGAACTGAACGCCTTTACTCATCTTGTCGGCTACCCCGCGGCTGCGTTTTACCACACCTTCGAAATCGGCTCCCACATTATCCGCTTTAATGCCATAGGAAGAAGCATGCTTGGCATATTCGTATACCTGGGCGCTTTTCAACAGGGCCTTGGTGGGGATGCAACCCCAGTTTAAACAGATTCCTCCGAGGCTTTCTTTTTCCACGATCGCCACTTTTTTACCGAGCTGGCTGGCTCTGATTGCTGCAGGATAACCGCCGGGGCCGCTTCCAAGCACTATTACGTCGTATGCCATGTTTAGTTAAGAATTAAAAATTAAGAATTAAGAATTGTACAGCCTTAATTGCTGGCAGGGTGCAAATTTAGCCTGAAACGGGGTATCAGCCAAACCGGCTTATTTAACGTTTTGCGGGCAGCCATAACCGGGTTTCGGTGTACTTTAGCGGTATGAAAAAAGCCCTTTTCTTTTTTGCGCTGCTTGCGTTCTCAATATCAGTACATAGCCAAAACATTGCCAAATGGAAGATCGAAGACGTTGTGAAGTCGTTCAGTAAGGACAACGATACCGTTTACGTGGTGAATTTCTGGGCCACCTTCTGCAAGCCCTGTATTGCCGAGATCCCCGGTTTCATGGATGTGGTTAAAAAATATGAGAAACAAAAAGTAAAGCTGTTACTGGTAAGCCTCGACCTGCCAACCTATTATCCCGCTAAAATTGCCGCGTTCGCAAAGAAGAATAATTATACTGCCAGGATCGTCTGGCTGAACGAGACCAATGCGGACCATTTTTGCCCGATGATCGACAAAAGCTGGAGCGGGGCCATTCCTGCCACAATTGTTGTTAACAACAAGAAAGGTTACCGGAAATTCATGGAGGGAGAAATGGGCACTAATGATTTTGAAGAGATGGTCAAAGAAGCGATCAGTATGGATCCTTCCATTGGTGCTCAATAAATAAAGCCTGGTCCGGAAGACCAGGCTTTGTTTAATAACTTTATACGGGTTAGCTTTTCCTTTTAATAGTGCATCCAACGCTGCGGCTTTCTTTTACTGAGATGTCTTTTCCGGCTGACAGCTCGTTGATCGCTTCCTGCAGGTGATGGCGTTTAACGGCACTCACGTCCGAAGGGCTGTCGTCGATGGCACCATGATAGGCCAGTTTCAGGTTCTTGTCGAATAAATAGCATTCAGGTGTACGATTGGCACCGAATGCATCCGCCACTACATGGTCCTGGTCCACCACATAATTCCATTTATATCCCTGTTCCTTCGCATATTCTTTCATGGCGTCATAGCTGTCTTCATTGCCGCGGTATGCTTCATTGCTGTTGAGAATGATCACACCTACTTTCATTTTGGTGGCGTAATTACTGATCTCCAGTGTGCGCTCCTGGTTCTTGATCACATACGGGCAGGTGTTGCAACTGAACATCACCAGCACGCCGTTCTCCTTCACCACCTCTTTCATGGCGATCTCCTTACCGGAGATGTCTTTCATTTTCAGGTCGGCCTTGGGCATGGTACTCCCGATCGGTAACGGGTCGCCGGCAGTAAAAGCAAGTGCCCCAAGGATTGCGATGGCTGTAAAAGCAGATAATATTTTTTTCATGATGACGTATTTTTCTAAAGTTAAGAAATGAAGTCCTGCCGGTAAAACCACTCATGTAGTTTTTTCTTTGGCAGCGATCTCTTTCTCGTGGGCATCCCTCTTTTCTGCAATGGCCCGGAGGGATTTAATGCTGACGTTCAGTTCAAACCCTATCAGCAATACAAGGGAGTTGATGAAGATCAGCGCCATCAGCACAATGATCGTTCCTATGGATCCATAGAGCGCATTATACCGGCCAAAATTGTTCACGAATTCGGAAAACCCGAGGGTAGCAGCGATGCACAGGAAGGTAGCCAGTATACTGCCGGGCGAGACCAGCTTCCATTTTTTATGAACCGCCGGGGCATATTTGTAAATGAAGGCGATGGAGTAGAATACAAGTGCAACGATGAATATCCACCGGACGTACCCGATGAAATCGAACCAGAAACCTTTTTTTATCCCTACCGCCCTGAGAAAAACTCCCTGGGTGATGAGTAATATCAGGCAGCCGAGTACCAGCCCGAACAGCAGGCTGGTAAGGCGGATGGCCACCCAGCGGTCGTGCAGGCCTTTTCTTTTTGCAAAGCCGATGTAGTTTTTGTTGAACGAGCGTTGTATGCCCATCATCGCGTTGGAGGCAAAGAACAGTGCAAGCAACAGGCCAAAGGAAAGAAGACCGAAGACCGGATTCTCAAAAAAGGTATCTCTTATAAAAACGGCGACTTTGCTGTTAAAGGTCTCAACCGGTACCAGGTCTTTAAGGAGCAGTTGTACCTGGTTGAGTATGTCTTTCTTTTTCACAAAAGGAAGGTGGGGCAACAGGGTGAACAGGAACAAGAAAGACGGAGGTATGGCCATGATGAAGTTGTACGAAATGGCCGATGCCCTTTCAGTAAGCCCCACTGTTTTTACCTGCTTATAAAAGAATTTTGCCACATCGTACAACGGCACGCCTTCGAAACCAGGCAGGTACCAATGCTTGCTTCTACGGAGTACAAAGGCAACCGGGAAACTCCTAATGATTATGCGTTCTAATTTGATCAAAGCGGGCCGTTATTGGATATTTCAAAGCTACGATATAGCAGCGAAGTTCTATTTAATGTTCACACTATCTAAGAAGCGCTGGTAATTCTTTGCATTTACCTGGTGCTCATCGTAGGATCGGGCAAAATTGGAAAGGCCGGACCAATCGGGCCTGGCAACAAAGAAGAAATAATTAGTAGCCGGGGCATTCAGCACAGCATCGATGGTTTTAGCCGAGGGGGTGCAGATCGGTCCGGGCGGCAGGCCAGGATTCTGGTAGGTGTTAAAAGGCGATGCAAAGGCAATGTGTTTCTCCCGAACCCTTTTCAGTGCAAAATTCTTCAGGGCGAACTTAACGGTGGGGTCGGCCTGGAGTTTCATGCTGTTTTGCATGCGGTTCAAATATACGCTGGCGATCTTCCCTTTGTCTTCGTCTTTGTTTGTTTCTTCTTCCACAATACTTGCCATGGTATATACCTGCTCGGGAGAAAGATTCAGTGCTTTCGCCTTCATCCTCCTTTCTTCATTCCAGAATTTGTCTTTTTCTCTTGCTAGTTTGCTGAGTATTTTCACCGGGCTGGTGTTCCATAAAAAGGTATAGGTATTCGGGATGATGGTTGTCATCAGCGTATTGCTGTCCAGGTGATAGGCCCGGAGGGTTGTGCTGTCATTGAATAATCTGATGAAGCCGGCAGAGTCGGATTCAAAATTAGCTGCCAGTTTCTGCGCAAGATCTTCTTTTGTCCTCAATTTGGTTATAACAAGATTCACGGGAGCCTGGTTGCCCGAACGGAGCATGCGTATGAGACTGAACAGGCTCATGCCTTCATTGATCTGGTATCTGCCCGCCTTGACTGAGCGGTTGTATTTAACCTGTTTGGCCACCAGGTCAAAAAAGAAAGGGCTGCTGATGATCTGTTGCTCTGTAAGGGTCCGCTTTACATCCTCGTACACAGAACCTGAACGGACATAAAAGTATTTTCCTCCGGGTGAAGAAACAGTAGGGCCAAAGAATTGCCAGGCTAAAAAACCTCCGGCCACAAGCAGAATAAAAAGGGCTGTAAAAATTATTTTCTTCCTCATAACATATAAACTGAACAAAATAAAACAAAAAACCCCGCCGGGTTGCGACGGGGTTTGAAAATATTCTTAAATATTATTTAGCGGCGTTGCTGTCGGCAGGTTTGGTTGCAGGAGTAGCAGTATTGGCAGGAGTACTTGCCGGGGTTTTAGTGGAAACGCCCTCGATCATTTGCTTGGCTTCTGCATTATTGTTGGTTCCCTTTGGAATGAAAGCAGGTGAAGTGATGCACAGGATGGCAACAATGGCTGCAAAAAGCCAGGTACCTTTTTCCAATACGTCGGTAGTTTGCTTTACGCCCATGATCTGGTTACCGAATCCTCCGAAACTGGAAGCCAGGCCACCACCTTTTGGATTCTGAATCAATACAATAAGGCCGAGTATCACAGAGGCAACGATCACCAGGATTCCAAATAATACTAACATGTTATGCTCCTTTTAAATTTTCTATTTTGGCTGCAAAGTAAGCGCTTTTGGCAGGATTGAGCAAACTTAATTTTTGGTATACCTCGATGGCTTTCGCCGCTTTTCCCTGCCGGGCAAATACCTCTGCCATGGCTTCGGTGATCACTTCATTCTGCTGGTTGCTCATTTCGGCCAGGGCCTCCACGGTCTGGTCGGTTTGAACTCCATCCTGTGGTTGATTGCCGGTATGGATCTTCTTCATCGTCTTTAACCATTCAGTGAAACTTTTCAATTGTTTACCCAATTTATCGGCTGTCTGGACTTCTTCACTCAGTTTTATGCCCTGTGAAGCAAAATAATCCACCATATGCATCGGTTCAAACAAGGGGAGTTCTTCGGGGATATTCTTCTCTTCGGGAGTTTTTGATTCTGGTTTCATGATTTCAGTTTCCGCAGCCGGCACAGTAGCAGGTTCATCTTCTTTTGTTTCTTCCTGTACGATCGTCTCTGCAACATGGACGTTCTCTATTATGAAAGTTTGTTCTTCTTGTATCATTTCTGTTCCTGCCGACCCTCCAGGTTCTTCGAATTGCTCTGTTATTTTTTCTGCTGTTTCTATTATACTGCCCGTTTCAGGAGTCATCTCAGGGATACTGATTTCTTCAATAACAACCAATTTTTCTTTGATTTCTACGGGTTCGGCGGTGGTTTCAGGAACCATCACATGTTCTGTAAAGGGTTCTTCTTCTTTCAATGTGTCTTCAACAACTGCTGGTATCTCAACAGGCGTCGAAAGAGCATCTTCTGCCATAAACTCCTCTTGTTTTTGCCCAAGCTGGAACTTCAGCCAGAGGGGGTTATTGAAAAAGATATTTGTTATGCCTGCCTGTTTTTCATAATCGGCCGTTCCCTCATTTGTCTGTTTAAGCAGGAAGAACTGGGCAGGGGAGAAGTAAGGGTGTGCAGCCGTGATCTCTTCGAGGAGCTGTTTATTTCCCGGGTCGGAGAAATCCTTTTTAAATAGCGATTCGAACAATGGCTGATGTGGCTGCATGGTATTTACCAGTTGGAAAATATTTTATTGAAAATGGCATCGGTCAGGTTCTTCACGATTTCCTCCGTTTTCTGGCTCTCCACCTGCGAAAGGCTCAGGTTGGCATTGAAGTCGACGCTGTAGGTGACATCGCCCTCGAAATTCTTTTTCTCATCCAGCCCGTTCCTGAATATGATATGGAAATCCACTGTAAGCCTGTTCTGACTGGTATTAGCGCCGCTGATGCCTGTTGTTGTAACCCGGTAGCCGGAAACATATCCGCTGATATCATAATGCGCATCATCTTCGTTTGTCTGGCGCAGCCGGGTGGTGCTGATGATCTTTTGTTTCAGCTTTTCAGTAACCTGAGGACTCAACTGGGGGTTCTTGTATTCTGCCCTGTTCTCGAAATAATTGACGCGGAATGTTTTTACGTCCTGCGGTATTTCAGCCGCATCCCTGAACCCATAATGGCAGGTTGCCCGGATGCAGGTGAATGCAAACAACAAACAGCCCCAAAGTATCCAATGCCTGGTAACCGGTATCCTATGGTTGGTGTTCTTATTCATCAATATCATATTCCTTCAATTTTCTGTAAAGTGTGCGCTCGCTGATACCCAGGTCAAGCGCAGCGTCTTTCCGTTTGCCTTTGTGTTTTTTCAAAGCCTTTACGATAAGTTCTTTTTCCTTATCCATGATGCTCAGCGATTCTTCCACATCTTCGTGATGGTCGATGGCCTCGCCATTATGGGGCAGGAATACCGGTTTTGCTGAAGCGATACCCGGTACATTGCCGTGCACTTCTGTAAATACCTGTTCGTTGAACACGGGAGCATGCTGGGCAAGATTGGGGTTCTGTAACAGGTCGAAGAACATCTTCTTCAGTTCGGTCACGTCTTTTTTCATATCGAAGAAGAGTTTGTAAAGTATATCCCTTTCACTGGCAAACTCCGACTGGCTGACAGCGCCGTTGCCGCCTGCAAGTACGGGCAGCCGGGAGTAATTATGTTCCGGCAGGAAACTCTTCATCATGGGGGCATCGATCATTTTTTCGTGGCTAAGTACTGAAATCTGCTCCGCAATATTCTTCAATTCACGCACATTACCCGGCCATGGATAGTTAATTAACACATCTCTGGCACTATCGTCCAGTTGCACGGGGATAGATTTATAGCGGTCAGAAAAATCATTCACGAATTTCCTGAACAAAAGGGGGATGTCCTCTTTCCTGTCTCTCAGGGCAGGCACCTTGATGGGTACTGTGTTCAACCGGTAATAGAGGTCTTCCCTGAATTTATGTATATGTGTTGACTCAAGCAGTTCCCGGTTGGTAGCGGCAATTACCCGTACATCGGTCTTTTGTACTTTACTGCTGCCCACCCGGATGTACTCCCCTGTTTCGAGCACCCTTAACAATCTTGCTTGTGTGCCCGGTGGCAATTCACCGATCTCATCCAGGAAAATGGTCCCTCCGTTCACCGTTTCAAAATAACCTTTGCGGCTGTCAACGGCACCGGTGAAAGAACCCTTTTCGTGCCCGAATAATTCCGAGTCGATGGTACCTTCGGGTATGGCGCCGCAGTTAACTGCAATAAAGGGGTTATGTTTTCTCGAACTGAGTGCATGGATAATCTGTGAGAATACTTCTTTACCCACACCGCTCTCACCGGTGATGAGTACACTCAGGTCGGTGGCAGCTACCTGTACGGCTACGTTCAGGGCATGATTGAGCCCCGGCGAATTGCCGATGATGCCAAAGCGGTTCTTTATTGATTGTAATTCCATTTTGTTTACTCCTTTTTAAACTACGTTCCCTATGAGGGTGCCGGCAGTGCATTTCTCCACTTTTACATTTGCATAATCACCTTTTTTTAAGCAGCCCTTAGGGAATACGATTACTTTATTCTGATCGTTCCTGCCGAACAATTCTTCTTCATTTTTCTTTGAGGTTCCTTCGATCAATACCCTGAATGTCTTACCTACATCTTTCTGCATACTTTCAAGCGAATGGCTGCGGTGCAGGTCGATCATTTCCTGCAATCTTCTTTTCTTTACTTCTTCCGGCACATCATCCTGAAACATCCTGGCAGCAAGTGTTCCCGGCCGCTCGCTGTAAAAATACATATAGGCCAGGTCGTACCTGCAGTATTCCATCAGGCTCAGCGATTGCTGATGATCTTCTTCAGTTTCTGTACAGAAGCCTGAGATCATATCGGTAGAAAGTCCGCAATCGGGTATCAGTTCACGTATCCGGTCGATCTTTGCGATATACCATTCGCGGCTGTACGTACGGTTCATGAGTTGGAGTACCCTTGTACTTCCGCTTTGGACAGGCAGATGGATGTACTTGCAGATGTTCTCATATTTCAGCATGGCGAACAGCACCTCATCGGTGATGTCTTTAGGATGCGAGGTGGAGAAACGTACCCGGAGCAGGGGAGATATCAGCGCTACTTTCTCCATCAGCATGGCAAAGGTCACCTGTATATCTTTCTGTTCCTCTACCCAATAGTAACTGTCTACATTCTGTCCAAGTAATGTCACTTCGCGGTAACCCCGGTCAAAGAGGTCTTTACATTCTTTTACGATGCTCTCCGCATCCCGGCTTCTTTCCCTTCCCCTTGTAAAGGGTACTACACAGAATGAGCACATATTATTGCAACCCCGCATGATGCTTACAAAGGCTGTCACGCCGTTGCTGTTCAGCCGAACCGGGGCAATATCCGCATAGGTCTCGTCCCTGCTCAGTAAAACATTGATCGCTTTCTGGCCCGTTTCGGCTTCTTCGATCAAACCTGGTAAACTGCGGTAGGCATCAGGACCAACCACGATATCGACCAGTTGCTCTTCTTCGATGAATTTTGTTTTCAACCGCTCGGCCATGCACCCTAATACACCGACGATCAAACCAGGCTTATGTTTTTTTATTCCCTTGAACTGGGTGAGACGATTGCGAACTGTTTGTTCTGCCTTTTCCCGGATAGAACAGGTATTAACGAAGATCAGGTCGGCATTTTCGGCAGATTGGGTAGCGCCGAAACCATTGTTCATGAGAATGGAAGCCACCACTTCGCTATCTGCAAAGTTCATGGCGCAGCCGTAGCTCTCAATATAAAAATGTTTTTTATACTGTTTTATTTCGTCCCGGAGAGGTGCAAATGCCTCACCCTGCCTTGATTCATCATGAGTTTTATCGGTTGCCAGTTCCAGCATCAATTCGCTTTTTTCGGACAGCAAATATAACCCAATCCGGACAAATCGTGACAGGATGGCAGAAGATTATAAGCCCGGAAAATGAGATCGATACCTGGTCAGATCCAGCCTAATTCTTTTACGGTCAATTCGCTTTCCACTTCCCCGGTATGATTGGTGGCTTTTGGTTCGAACAGGAGGTTGAAGACTATTTCACCGTTGGTATGGGGCCGGTGTTCGACCCCCCTGGGTACGATCAGTACCTCCCCTTCTTTTACTTCCACAGTCCTACCATCCCTGAAATCCATCAACAGAGTACCTTTGAAAACCATAAAGAGCTCATCCTCGTTCTCATGGCTGTGCCAGACGAACTCATCTTTCAGTTTGCAGAGCTTTACATACTGCCCGTTCAGTTCACCGATGATATGGGGTGTCCATAATTTTTCGAACAGTGAAAATTTTTGCATGATGTTGATGGACTGGATCTGTTGCATTGTAAAGAATTAAAGGATGACCAATGAAATTTATTAAAACCTTCCTACGATCTTGAAGTTAACGAGTCTGGGCGTCAAGCGGTTGGGAATACTGTAAATATTGTTCGCAAAATCCTTTACCAACTGGAATGAAATGGTATTGCGGCGGTCGATGAGGTTGAATACTTCGAAGCTTGCCCAGATGTTTTGGAAGTTCCGGAATGGACTATGACTCCTCCGTTTACTTTTTTCGCTCAGCAATTGTGCGCTGAAACCAGCATCCACCCGTATATATGGTTCAATGATGAGGGCATTGCGGTACTTCACGCTATTGGGAATGTTATAGCTCATGTTGCTGCCGTAAAGCATGTTCAGGTGGAATTTGAAATTCTTGTTGGTGGGAAGATAATCCTCCAGGTACAAGCCAACGGTCAACAACCGGTCGGTTGGACGGCGTACATAGCCCATTTCATGACGGATGCTGTCTACAGGTACCTGGTCGGTGCTGTGTGAATTAATGATCTCACCTGCTGCATTCAGGTATTGATAATAATGGTCGCCGTCTAGGTCTTCTTTTGTTTGCATGATACCGAAACTCAGCCAGCTCTCCGCATCCTTTACCAGTTCGCCGAATAACCTTGCTTCAAAACCAACTGCATAGGCCTTGGCATTGTTGTTACCTGCATACCGGATCTTTACATTATCGATATCGTAGATATCCACGCTGCTCAGGTTCTTGTAATATGCTTCCGTTGCGATACGGAAGGGGCGTCCGCCGAGTGCTTTGAAATTGTAATCGGCGCCTGCAACGAACTGGTAGCTTTTCTGTGCTTTAACTGCTGTGTTCAATGTGCCGTTGTATCTCCTTAATTCCCGGTAAAAAGGCGGTTGGTGGTATGCTCCGGCTGCCAGCTTGAAAACCATATCCCTTTTCCAGTTGGGTTTAACACTGAATTGCAGGCGTGGGCTGATGAGGAACTCTTTGTTCAGTGAATTGTAATTGTAACGCACACCTGCCTGCAGGGTGATCTCTTGTTTTGTACTGCCGAGGCGGATATTATCCTGTAAATAACCGCTGTACTTCTGAACAGAAAGGTCGGCGGTAGAATTGAACGATCTGAAGAGGTTGAGGTTGGGAGGATTATGCGGGAGAGAATAACCGGCGCTGTCCTGGTATTCCCATTCCTTTAGCTTATCGGTGATGCTGGTCTGTTCGATGCTGTTACCAAAAAGGATAAAGTGCCTTCCGGTTGTGTAACTTCCTTTCAAAGTGGCATTGTATACGTTTATGTTCAGTTCATTCCTGCCATAATTCTGGTAATAACCTGCCCCCAGCGGGTTAATGATCTGTCCATAGGTACTGCTGGTATTGTCAAAGTCTCTGTCACCGAAGAGGTACGACCCTGCAATATCAAAATTCTCGTTCTCCTTGTTCTGGAAGCGGCTAAGCATCCATTTTAACTTCAGCCTTTTATTGGGCGAGTGTAGGATGCTCAGGCCGATGAGGTTTGTCTTGTAACTATCCCTTTCCTGTCCTTCGAAAATGATATCCAGCCCCAGGTTAGCGGTGAAAAGGGGAGAGAATACGGAAGTTGTTTTCTGGGCCGATTCAGGGAACAACGTGAATTTGGTCACGGAATAGGTACCTAAAAATTCCAGTTGAACCTTTTCGCTCAGTTTGTATGCGATCGAAGCCTGCATGTCGGAGGAAGAAGGGATATAGGCACCAAGTGTTTCCTGGCTTTTTAACAGGTTCTTGTTACTGCGGTTGCGTATACCTATCAAATAACTCAGTTTACCTTTTTTTGCAGTTCCTTCCAGGTGCAGCCCCTGTTCGAGCAGGCTGATGTATGCAGAGCCGCCAAAGCCGGTTGGTTTTTTATACTGTATGTCGAGCACGCTGCTCATCTTGTCGCCGTACCTGGCCTGGAACCCCCCGGTATAGAAGTTGACGTTCTTTGCCATCTCGGGGTTAATGAAACTTAGGCCTTCCTGCTGCCCGCTTCTTACCAGGTAAGGCCGGAATATTTCGAAATCGTTTATATAGATCAGGTTCTCGTCGTAGTTACCACCCCGCACACTGTACTGTGAAGTGAGTTCATTGTTACTGCCTACGAGTATTTTGATCAATCCTTCGATACCCCCGGTGGTGCTTGGCAGTGTGATGGCGTTCTTCGGATTTATTTTTGTGAGCCCTGTTTCCGTTCTTTCTTTATTGTCGCTTACTACAACCGTTTCCAGGGTCTTCCTTCCTTTTTCCATGATGATGGTGACCTTTTCCTCCTCGTCGTCACTGAGATAGAAATTCTTTTGTACATCTGTATAACCCGTATGGGAGAAGACCAGGGCAAAAGACCTGCCCGATGGGACCCTGATGCGGAATTGACCACTGTCGTTGCTGGTGAGGCCGTTTGTTTTTCCCAGGATGACGATGGAAACGTTTGATAAAGGTCTTTCATTTTCATCGATGATCCGGCCGCTTATCCATGCCGTTTTCTTTTGGGCGACGGAGAACAGGGTACAAAGCAGCAGAAGATTGGTGATCACAATTCTCATGCTATGAAGGTATAGATTTTTGATGTCACCCCAAACCTTCTGTTGTGAGGGAGATAACTTGAAAACAAAAATTGAAATTAAAAGAAATCAAGATCGCTTTCGCCAGGTTCTTTCTGAAGATTTACTTAAAGAGATTTTAATGCAGCGATGGTTGCTTTCGGATCCGCCGATTTGAAAACAGTATTTCCTGCGACAAGTACATCGGCCCCGGCGTCTAAAATAACCTTTGCATTCTCCAGTGTCACGCCTCCGTCGATCTCGATCTTGACGTTGAGGCCTCGGTCGTCGATCATTTTTCTGAGCTGTTTGATTTTCCCGAGTATGTTTGGAATGAATGATTGCCCGCCGAACCCTGGATTGACACTCATCATGCAAACCAGGTCAATATCCGCCAAAACATCTTTCAGACTTTCAACCGGTGTATGCGGATTGATGGCCACGCCTGCCTGCATGCCGAGGCCCTTTATCTGCTGTATGTTACGGTGCAGGTGGGGGCAGGCCTCCAGGTGCACGGAAAGGATATCAGCACCGGCTTTCTTAAACGCTTCAGCATATTTGCCCGGTTCTTCGATCATCAGGTGTACATCACAGGTCTTGGTGGTGGCCTTGCGGAAGAATTCCACCAGCATGGGTCCGAAACTGATATTGGGAACAAAACGTCCATCCATGATATCAAGGTGGTACCAATCGGCTACGCTTTCATTCAGCATCCTGCATTCGGCTTCCAGTTTCAGATAGTTGGCAGATAATAAAGAAGGGGCAATAATG
Source organism: uncultured Ferruginibacter sp. (assembly GCA_964645235.1). Lineage (GTDB taxonomy): Bacteria > Bacteroidota > Bacteroidia > Chitinophagales > Chitinophagaceae > Ferruginibacter. Next base: position 100,037 of record CAZYAT010000006.1, read on the forward strand.
GCCATATAATTACTTGACAGTTTTTTGGAACACAAAGTTACGATTGGGCATCGAGTTTAAAAACCCGGACCGGCATTCCTTCGACATTTATTTTCCTTCCAGTTTATTTAGTGCCTCTCTTGCTTCCGCATATTCGGGATCATACATTAAGGCGGTCCGGTATTCTTCCAACGCTTCGGGTATCCTGTTCATTTTTTCCAAACAGCGGCCGAGCCAATAATGTCCTTCGTCGAACCTGTTTTGAAGCGTAACCGCTTTTTCCAGCACTTTAATGGCATCTTCGTATTTAGACTGATCGTAAAGAGCGATCGCTTTTTCGAGGTAACCCGGCATAAATCCATAGTCCATTGCCAGGCATCGATCGAAAACGGAAATGGCTTTTGACTTGTCCCCAAGAGCACTGTAGTAAAGGCCACTCAGGAAAATACCCTCCTTGGCTGCCTTACCATTGTCGGCTTTTACCAACATGTCCGTTACCGCTAATGCTTTTGCATTCTTTGTCTGAGCGTAAAGGGTTCCCAACGACATCAGTAATTCCGGGACAGGCAAAATTTGCACCGCTTTTTCAAAGGCAAGTATGGCGTCAGCAGTATCTTTTTTCCCGACGAGGTAAAGCCGGGCTTTTGTATCGAACAGGTCAATATTAGTGCTATCTATTTCTATGGCTTTATTCGTTTCTGCTATGGCCAGGTCGATATTGTCAAGCGACTCCAGGTAGAAGATCAGGCTGTCCCTGAGCGGGATCGAATCGGGATATTTTTGGATCGCTTCACGGAGTGTTTTTTCTTTTGCCGAAATGGTCGCACTGGATTTATCACCCTTTTCGTCATTGTTACAAGAGATGATACTCATCAGCACCAGGACCAAAATGAAAGATTTTCGTATGATCATTGTCATGGCTGCAAAATTAAGCGGATGATCCTTATCAGCCTGACAATTCTCTGACAATTCCCTGAAAGAGCGAACCTATCTTTGGCACTTCAAATTTTCAAAATGAAAAGAATAGTTTTATTCATGATGGGAACGGTTGGTATTGCGATCGCAGCAAGCTCCTTCAGAACCCCGACCCTGCAGCCTTCTGCGACCGTTCATTCCAATGATACCGTTCTTTATGAGGGGGAGAAGCATTTTGCAAATGTTCAGCAATTGACCTTCGGCGGCGATAATGCCGAAGCTTATTTCAGTTATGATGGCAAGTGGATCATCTTCCAGCGTACCAGCCCGAAGGATGGCATCATGTGCGACGAGATGTTTATTGGCAAAGTGCCTGCGCCCGGGGAAAAATTTGAATACAAACGCATCAGTTCGGGTAAGGGCAGGACGACCTGTGGTGCTTTTATGAAAGACGGCAAGCATGTGATCTATGCCAGCACACACTTGGGATCAGATACCTGCCCGCCGGTTCCCGACAGAAAAAAATACGGGAATAAATACATCTGGCCCTTGTACGACAGCTACGATATCTTCATGGCCGACCTTGATGGAAAGATCGTAAAACAACTCACCCACAGCAAGGGATACGATGCAGAAGCGACCCTTTCTCCCGATGGAAAGAAAATGATCTATACGAGCGACAAGGACGGAGACATCGATCTGTATGTAATGGACCTGAAAACAGGTAAGGAAAAACGCATTACCAACACACTGGGGTATGACGGAGGCGCCTGGTTCAGCCCGGACGGGAAGAAGATCATCTGGAGGGCCAGCAGGCCCAGGAGCGAGGCAGAGGTGAAAGAGTACAAGGAATTGCTTGCCGAGAACCTGGTGGCCCCGACAAATATGGAGGTGTTTATTGCCGATGCCGACGGAAAAAATGTAAAGCAGGTCACTAATTTCGGCAATGCCAACTGGGCTCCTGCCTATATGCCCGACAATAAGCGGATCATCTTTGCCAGTAATCACCAGAGCAGGAGAGGCTTCCCCTTCAACCTTTTCGTCATCAATGAAGATGGGACCGGCTTGGAGAAGATATCTGCAGAGAAATCATTCGATGCCTTCCCGATGTTCAGCCCGGATGGAAAGAAGATCATCTTTTGCAGCAACCGCAACAACGGGGGCACAAGGGATACCAATATTTTTATAGCCGATTGGGTGGAATAAGTTGATCCCTGTACCTACTTGTTCATTCTTGAGAAGATCTTACTAACGATCTTCCACTCTCCGTTTATCTTAAGCATATTCATATAATCGTACAGGATCAATTTATCGGTTTCTATCCTGATCTTTCCGCTGGCGGCATTTCCTTCAATGTTCACCGAAACGATCTCGATCTTTCGTTGCTGCTTGCCGGTGTTAGCCTTGATACGGGCGATGTAGTCGGCGATAGGAACATCTTTGAATTCACCCGTCTGTGCATCAATGTATTTCATCGTCGCTGAGGGATGAAAGGCTTTTTCCACACGGTTGCCGTCGCCACTCATATATTCCTCCAGGCAGGCCCTGACGGCAGGTTCTTCGGCATTGGTTTGTGAAAAGGCAGGAATTGATGCAATCAGGCAAGTAAAGAAAAATGACAGGGTGATTAATATTCTCATGTGTAATTTGTTTGCTTAAACATACAGACAATAACAGGGTAAAGGCTGTTAAATTCTATGAGTGGTTATTCAATTCGATCACTTCACAGTCCTTTATCTCCGTACCATCGATACTGAACCGGACCAGTGTTCTTACCCTGTGCCAGCCCTGGTTACCGGCGGCCCCGGGGTTCATGTGCAGGCATTGGAGTTTGTCGTCGTACATGATCTTCAGGATATGGGAATGCCCGCTTATGAAGAGATTGGGCCTGTGAGTAAGCAACTCTTTTTTTGTTTCAGGATTGTATTTTGGAGGATATCCCCCGATATGGCGGATCATCACTTTTACCTGCTCACAATCAAATAGGAGCTGTTCGGGGAAATCCTTTCTTATCACCTGGTCATCAATGTTGCCATATACCCCCCGTACAACCGGGAACCGTTCGAAAAGTAACGGGGCTACCCCGGGCCCAAAATCGCCGGCATGCCATACTTCATCACAGTTTCTGAAATGCTCAAAAGCAGCTTCATCAAGGAAGCCATGTGTATCCGAAATCAATCCGATCCTTGTCACGCTGTATTATTATTAAATGTAAATTTACAACATCAAGCAAAGACATGCTTTTTCACCGCAACTTCACATACTGGATCGACAAGCGGAAATGGAAGTATATCTTCCTGCTGGCAACGCTTGAACTTTCGAGAAGCTGATCTTCAATAGTTATGGGCCATTGAAAGATACTTTCACTGATTGAGACTCATAAACTGTTTTTTGGACTTACTTCCGACCGTTTATTCTTATTGTTAAATATTAATTGCCATTATTCATGCCGCACTATTATACCTTGGGAAAGATTCCTCATAAGCGCCATGTACAGTTTCGAAAACCCGATGGGGGATTGTACAGCGAACAATTATTCTCCACAGAAGGATTCAGCGATGATTATTCGCTTTTATATCATTGCCACCCGCCTACACAGATCATCAAAACAGAACCCCAGGTGGATGTTAGTCCGCAGGTAGCTGAGGAAAAAATGCTGAAGCACCGTTGTTTCGAAGGCTTTCATGTTAAGCCGGGAGGAGAGTTTTTGCAGAGCCGCGTACCGGTGTTGGTTAACGGCGACTGCCATATTGTTTTAGCAGCTCCGCAAAGTGGAACCGGGAATTATTTTTACAAAAACACCGATGCCGATGAAATGATCTTTGTACACGAAGGTTCAGGTACGGTGCGTACACAATACGGCGACCTTGCCTTTGGTTATGGCGACTATATTGTATTACCCAGGGGTACGATCTACCAGATCGAATTCAATGATGAGAATAATCGCCTGTTCATTGTTGAGTCGTTCTCGCCCTTACGTTTCCCGAAACGCTATATGAGCCGGTTCGGGCAGTTGATGGAGCATTCTCCCTTCTGCGAAAGGGATATTCGCCCCCCAAAAGACCTTAAAACCTATGATGAGAAAGGAGATTTTCTTATCAAAGCAAAAAAGAAAGGTATGTTATACGGGCTGCACTATGGAACACATCCGTTTGATGTGATAGGGTGGGATGGATGCTGCTATCCTTATATTTTTTCGATACATGATTTTGAACCGATCACAGGACGGGTACATCAACCACCTCCGGTCCACCAAACCTTTGAGACCAATACGTTCGTGGTATGCTCATTTGTGCCAAGGCTCTACGATTATCATCCCGAGGCGATACCGGCTCCGTATAATCATAGCAATATCGATAGTGATGAAGTATTGTATTACGTGGATGGCGATTTCATGAGTCGTAAAAACGTAACAAGAGGAATGATCACACTGCATCCTGCAGGCATTCCGCATGGGCCGCATCCCGGGGCTGTTGAAAGAAGCATTGGTGCAAAAGAAACAAGGGAGCTGGCCGTGATGGTCGATACTTTCCGCCCCCTGATGCTTACCAAGCAAGCACTTGATATCGAGAATACTAATTACGTCATGAGCTGGGCAGAGTAAAGCGGAAAAAAGAAATAATTGCCTACCAGGCTTTATCTGCTGGCAGGCAATTATTTTTAAAATCCTGGATTGGCAACGGGCGAATCAAAATTCCCGATTAAAACAGGGAGGAGGTTCAATTTCCTTAAGCTTGTATGCGAAAGATCTGCCATTGCATTTCCTTTTTATCATTAATACTGTTGTCGTGTACAAGGCAATCGGGACCCGGTTACCAGATGCCCCCACCTCCATTCCTCCAGCTGCCTATTGTCATTACATCTCCTATTGCGAACGTTACCAATACGAGTGCAACCTCTGGGGGGGAAGTTACCAATGATGGTGGCCTGGTGGTAATAGCCAGGGGCATTTGCTGGAGTTCTGCGCATGAACCAACGATAGCCTTGTCTTCAAAAACAGTGAATGGTGCCGGGACAGGTGTATTCCGCAGCGATCTTACCAATTTGGTCCAGGGAGTAACCTATTATGTGAGGGCATATGCGACCAATAGTTTAGGCACTTCTTACGGTGACGAAGTGGGTTTTGTAGCTACCACACAACCTACACTGGCTACCTTGTCTACTCTTAACGCCGTTGGTATAACGCCCAGTTCCGCTTCCTGTGGCGGTAATATTACAAGTGAAGGAAATACTCCTGTTACCTCCAGGGGTATTTGCTGGAGTATGTCTGCGGATCCGACCATTCTGGATAGTAAGATGTATATAGGAAACGGACCAGGTACGTTTTCGGCAAGTATAACCGGGTTGACTGCGTCAACAACTTATCATGTGAGAGCATGGGCAACAAATAGTGTCGGAACTTCTTATGGAAATGATATCAGTTTCACTACCTATAATAATGTCCCTCCTCCACCGTCTACCGTAACTATATGCAGCCAAGTTTGGATGACCCGGAACCTGGATGTGTCTACCTATCGGAACGGCGACCAGATACCGTATGTTAGCGATCCTGTGCAGTGGAAAAATCTCACAACGGGAGCATGGACCTATGTGAATGGTGATCCATCCACCGGCAATTCCTACGGTAAGCTCTATAACTGGTACGCTGTTAACGACTCACGGGGGTTGGCCCCCGCGGGTTGGCATATTCCCACACAAGCCGAGTTAACAACGCTTGCTAATTGTTTAGGCGGCCAGTATATTGCCGGTGGTGCATTAAAAACCACGGGAACATCAGACTGGATGATTCCTAATACGGGTGCGACAAATTCTTCCGGGTTTTCTGCATTGCCCGGCGGTAAGCGCTCTAACCAGGGGCTGTATAATAATTTCGGCTACCAAGGGATATTCTGGACTTCTACTGAGCAATCTGTTGCCAATGCATGGGCTTTTCTATTATATTATTCTTCTGCCGGTTCCGGATTCTCCAACTCCGAAAAGATTGAAGGGGCGACGGTCCGCTGCATAAAAGATTGAGCCATCTGCCTGACCTGTGTGGATAATGTGGGGTTGCCACCCCTGTATTTCGTTTCCCAAAAATCATTATATTGGCGTAACTAAAATTGCTTCTTATGATAAAATTCAGCGAAATCAAAGTCGGAGACTATTTAATTGCAGATAACGACGGGGATAAAAAACAGGGAGAGGTTACGAACCTCAATCACGATGAAAAACAGGTTTGTGTAGACACTGGTGCCCAGGAGTTCTGGTACGAAACCGAACAGCTCAGTGCCATACCCCTGGACGACGACCAATTGGTGAAACTGAAATTTCATAAACAGGAGAACCCTGATGGAACAGTGAAGTATATGAAAGGTGCTTTCCGGATGATGCTGCCTGCAAAAAACGATTTTTCACACTTCGAACTTTGGTACCGGGATGAGCATCGCCATATCATGCACCCGATCAATGTACACCATCTCCAAAATCATTTCTATGAAATGACCAAGGTTCACTTGAACGATGAATCTTTCGACTAAGACCGTTTCTCAAATATTCTTTTGGCCGGCGCCTTCGCTGGCCTTTTTATTGGAAAATTGGGGGTATTTCTGGGAAGCAGGGTGCCTAAAAATGGGTTTTGAAGTCTTTTTTGTGGAAAAACGGGCTATTTGTTGGTAAATCCACCCCTTTTTTGCTGAATATTAAATAATTCCACCTATCTTTGCGCTCCCAAAATTATGGCTAAACAAGCACTCATTAAACAGGACGGAACGATAGTAGAGGCCCTCAGCAATGCTATGTTCAAGGTAAAACTGGAAAATGACCATGAGATTTTGGCCACTATTTCCGGTAAAATGCGGATGCATTATATACGCATATTGCCCGGGGATAAAGTAGGGGTGGAAATGAGTCCGTACGATTTGACAAGGGGAAGGATCATCTTTCGGTATAAGTAATAAGATATAACGCTAATTAAAATAAGTAAAACAACGAATCATGAAGGTAAGAGCTTCAATAAAAAAACGCAGCGCAGATTGCAAGATCGTGAGAAGGAAGGGAAGGCTGTACGTTATCAACAAAAAGAATCCTCGTTTTAAACAAAAACAAGGATAATCACCAATTCTTAATTCTTAATTTTTAATTCATATTATGGCTCGTATTGCCGGTATAGATCTACCAAAGAATAAAAGAGGCGAAGTTGGCCTTACGTACATTTACGGAATCGGACGTTCTACTGCCCGATACATTTTAAACAAATCTGGCATTGATTTCGGTAAGAAGGTGAATCAGTGGACGGATGATGAGCAGACAGCTATCCGTAACGTGATCAACAATGAGTTCAAAACGGAAGGTGCGCTTCGCAGTGAGACACAGATGAACATCAAGCGTTTGCTGGATATCGCCTGCTACCGCGGGCTTCGCCACCGTAAAGGGCTGCCTGTTCGTGGTCAGCGTACACGTACCAACAGCCGTACACGTAAAGGAAAGCGTAAGACGGTTGCCGGTAAAAAGAAAGTAGCTAAGAAATAACAGGGTTCTGCCCGCGGGCAGACCTCTTTATTTATATACGACTTCAAATTTCGGATCAGCACCAGATAGCGGGAGGTCGGCAGGAGGGTTGGTCCGGTCCTGGTAACAGGGAACAATTTTTTTAAAGATTACCTATCAGTTCTAATTATGGCAAAAGCACAAGCAGGCGCAAAAACAGCCTCTAAGAAAAGAGTAGTGAAAGTGGACAGCTACGGCGATGCTCACATCACAGCAAGTTTCAACAACATCATCATCAGTTTGACCAACAAGCAGGGACAGGTTATTTCCTGGTCCTCTGCAGGTAAAATGGGCTTCCGTGGTTCTAAAAAGAACACACCGTATGCCGCCCAGATGGCAGCAGCCGATGCAGCTAAGGCAGCTCTTGATGCAGGATTGAAAAGAGTGGACGTATATGTAAAAGGTCCAGGTTCTGGCCGTGAAGGAGCGATCCGTTCTCTTTCACAAAGCGGTATCGAGGTAGCAATGATCAAAGACGTTACCCCTTTGCCACACAATGGATGCCGTCCTCCTAAGAAAAGAAGGGTATAATTCCAATACAGGATGTAAAATGCCGATTCTCGCCGCATTTGATCCTGGATATTCAATAGGGTGCATTATCGATTTTAAAAGGTCTTTATGATAATGCATCGTCACGAAAAGA
>CAZYAT010000007.1:0-97551 GCA_964645235.1 uncultured Ferruginibacter sp.
ACGCCAAGGACCTGCAGATCCTTCATTTATTACAGCAGAATGCCCGCATCACGGTCAAAGAGATCGCCGACAAAGTACACCTGAGCACAACCCCTGTTCACGAGCGCATCCGGAGGCTGGAAGCGAATGGAGTCATCAAACAATACGTGGCGCTGCTGGATCATACCAAACTGAATAAGGGACTGATCGCCATATGTTACGTATCGCTGAAAGAGCACAGCAAGGCGGCAGGCACCAAGTTTGTAAAAGCCATCCAGCAGATGCCGGAGGTGATGGAATGCTATACGATCAGCGGAGAATTTGATTTCATGCTCAAGGTGATGACCGCAGATATGAACGCCTACCACGATTTTCATGTGAACAAACTAAGCAGCATCGAAAACATGGGGCATGTGCAGAGCATCTTTGTGATGGGTGTGATCAAGCAGACGCACCAATTGATATAGAATAGGACTCAACTTACCTTTAATTCCATTACATAGTCCCTCATGAAATACCCATTGCCGATGTCGAAATCGGCTGTTTCAATGATGTCAAACCCAAGCTTTTTATAGAAATGCTGTGCCGGGTTGTCCCTCTTTACCTGCAATTGAATCGCCTTGGCATTTCGCTGCTTTATTTGATCAACAATATAACGGATGATGAATTGGCCGGTACCCTTTCCTTGCTGTGAACCGAGTACATATATCTTGTTAAGTTTCCAGATCTGCGGCTTTACCTCATTGTAAGAAGCGAAAGCAACGGGAGCGTTATCATCATGGATGATAATGAAAGTGCAGCCTTCTTCCTCCATTTGCTTTTTGAGAGAGGCCTCACTGTAGATCAATTCCAGCATGTAATCGATCTGGTCCTGGCTCAATAAACCGGCATAGGTCTGCGGCCAGATGGCAAACGTAAGTTCTCGGATGAGAGGAATATCGGTAATAGACGCTTTTCTGACAGACAGCATTATTTAACCCGTATCTTTAGTTCAGGTGCAAACATCAACCGGCCCTGGGCATCTTTTACAATTACGTCGAAGAAATGGAGTTCATCCCCCGGCCTGATCTGTTCCAGCAGGTTTTTTTTCCAGATACCGCTGATGGGGGTCTCCCGGAATAACTGGGCAACACTGCTGGTGGTAGGGCTTGTCTTACCCGTTTCCTCATCTTCCGTGAGGGCTTTGCGTTTATAAAAAAGCTGGTAAGAGGAAACAGTATAAGGGTTCTTTTTATCGTCGGTGATGCGTAAAGGAAGCGTAACCAGTTGCAATGCCTCCTCCAGCACTACCGTAGCTGAATCGGCATGGTTGCCAAGCATACAGGTGAGTTTGGGAGGCTTGAATTTTTGAGTTTGCTGACCCGCAGGTTTGGGTTTTTGAGCCGATACCGATGCGGCTGAAGCGGAGAGAACAACGACAAGTAAAAAATGTACAGACGATTTCATCTTGTGTGTTTATTATAAGATAACAACGAAATTACCGCATAAAAAGTGTGCCTGTGTACATTTAACTAATCGTTGACAGGCTCTCTTCGATGGTCCTTATCCTTGCTTCGGCATCGGCCTTCTTTTTCTTTTCCAGTTCGATCACTTCCGGCCTGGCATTCTGAACGAATTTTTCGTTGCTGAGCTTTTTCTCCACCGATGAGAGGAAATTCTTCTGGTGCTCCAGGTCTTTCAACAGATCGCCTCTGAGGGCGGCCGTATCCAGAACTTTATCCGTAACAATATAGAATTTGTCCTTTTCCACGGTCACCACGGTACTTTTTGGCACGGCTTCTTTGGTGTAAGATATTTCTTCAGCATTCACTTGTTTGCCAAGGATACCAAGAATCGGCGGGTAGCTCCCCTCAGATGCGGATTCGATAAAAAGTTTGATGGTCTCTTTGGGTTTCAACTGATTTTTATTTCTTGCATCACGGATTGTACTGATCACTTCTTTCAGCAACGCTCCCTGGGCCAGCAACTGTTTATGGGTTGGAATGGCTGTTGAAAATTGTTTTACACAAAGATCATCGGCCCTGTTATCTAGCTGGTGGTAGACCTCTTCAGTGACGAATGGCATATATGGCTGGAGCAGCTGCATCAGCTCTGTAAAGAACTCGATCGTCCTTTTATAAACACCTGCATCTATCGGTTGTTCAAAACCCGGCTTCACCCATTCCAGGTACCAGCTGCAGAAATCATCCCATATCAATGAATAGATCACTTTCAATGCTTCGCTCAGCCTGAACTGGTCCATCAATTCATTCACTTCCGCCTTTGTTTCGTTCAGCCTGTTCCCGAACCAATTAACCGCAAAGTTGCCTGGTGTGCTACCGTCCCCGGCTTGCCGCTGTTCCCACATTTTCACCAGCTTCAGTGCATTCCAGATCTTGTTATTAAAATTCCTTCCCTGCTCAAGGGTCGCTTCGTCGAACATAAGGTCGTTGCCGGCAGGCGAAGACACCATGATTCCGAAACGGATCGCATCGGCGCCGTATTGATCGATCAGCGCCAGCAGATCGGGCGAATTACCCAGGCTCTTGCTCATCTTGCGGCCGATCTTATCCCTGACGATACCGGTAAAATATACATCGCTGAAAGGTTTTCCACCCATGTATTCATAACCGGCGATGATCATCCTTGCCACCCAAAAGAAAATGATCTCAGGGGCGGTAACAAGTGTGCTGGTGGGATAATAATATTTTACATCCGCATTACCCGGATTGCTGTATCCCTTGAAAACTTCAAAAGGCCAAAGCCAGGAAGAGAACCAGGTATCGAGGCAGTCTTCATCCTGTTTCAGCTCTACTTTATCACTGCCGTATTGTTCATAGAACTTATCATAAGCTTCTGTTTCATTGGATGCCACCACAAATCTTCCTTCCGCATCGTACCAGGCAGGGATCCGATGTCCCCACCAGAGCTGGCGGCTTATGCACCAATCCTTTACGTTCTCCATCCAATGGCGGTACAGGTTCTTAAACTTAACAGGATGAAACTTTATTTCATCGTCCATCACCGCTTTTAGTGCCGGTTCACTTATTTTCTTCATGCTCACCCACCATTGCAGGCTTAGTCTCGGTTCAACAACGGTATCGGTCCTTTCGCTGTAACCCACTTCGCTGGTATAATCTTCGGTCCTGATCAGGTGGCCTTTCGCCTCCAGTTCCGGGACGATCTTTTTTCTTGCTTCAAAACGGTCGACGCCAATAAAGATCTGGGCCGCTTCACTCAGTGTCCCGTCGTCGTTGAGTATATCAACGACTTCGAGGTTATGCTTTTGTCCCAACTGGTAATCGTTCATGTCGTGTGCCGGGGTTACTTTTAAAGCGCCGGTACCGAATTCCATGGTAACGTAGTCGTCGGTAATAATAGGGATGCGCCTGTTGATCAAAGGCACGAGGGCGTATTTCCCATGCAGGTGTTTGTAACGTTCGTCGTTGGGATGCACACATATGGCCGTATCACCCATGATGGTTTCCGGGCGAACGGTAGCGATGGTGATACTTTCAGTGCTTCCTTCTATCGGGTATTTAAGGTGATATAGTTTCTGGCTGGTCTCTTTCCTGATCACTTCTTCGTCGCTCAGAGCTGTTTTGGCTTTCGTGTCCCAGTTGATCATCCTTTTCCCCCGATAAATAAGTCCTTTCTCATACAGGTCGATGAAAACACTGATCACACTTTTGTAATAATCATCGTCCATGGTAAAAGAAGTACGGTTCCAGTCGAGGCTGCATCCCAGTTTTTTCAGTTGCTGCAGGATGATGCCGCCGTATTTCTCTTTCCATTCCCACGCATAGTTCAGGAATTCTTCTCTCGATAAGGAGGATTTTGCTATACCTCTTTCCCGAAGCATGGCCACCACTTTGGCTTCGGTAGCAATACTGGCATGGTCGGTACCGGGTACCCAGCAGGCATTTTTTCCCTGCATACGTGCACGACGGATCAATATATCCTGGATGGTATTGTTCAGGCAGTGTCCCATATGCAATACCCCGGTTACATTGGGGGGGGGGATCACCACGGTATAAGGCTCCCGGCCGTCAGGGACACTGTTGAAGTATCCTTTTTCTAAACAATGCTGGTACCATTTTGCGTCGATCGCTGCAGGCTCAAAATTTTTACTCAGTTCCATGTTTTCATTCTTGCTGTAGAAGGGGGCAAAACTACGAAAAAGGGGGCAGAGATATGTAGGTTGATGATACTGTATGGCTAACCAAAATACCCTCTGTAAGGTATGGTTACCGGGTTATTAATATTTAGTTTTACAACTGTTATGATAAAAACCCAAAATAATTGCATATGAAAAGAAGGATCTTTATCGGCTGTTTTATGATGATCGTGTACCTGTTCTTCCTCCCCGGAACTGGGAAGGCACAAACATGTGAAGCGCTGGATGCACGGAAATTGAAAGAGATGCTCATCGGGATGGGGTATACTGTGAAAGATCTTAATTCCGAGCCCGGGAAAGAAAAATATGAGGTAACATTCAATACCGGGGCGTTCAATGTTCCCGTGGGATACGAGATCAGCCCAAGCGGAAATTTTGTTTGGCTTACCGCGAACCTGGGCACTGCAAAGGATTCAACTTCTACTTGGAATGCCCAATTGCTCAGGCAGAATAGTAAGATACAGCCGTGCCAGTTCTATATCAGCAATAAAGGTAACCTTATGATGGGCCTGGCGATAGAGAATCGTGGGCTTACACCTGCTATTATGCGGCGTCATAGCGATAAGTTCACGTCAGATATTTCTAACTCTGCTTCCTTCTGGCAGTAGGGTTTGTCTTTTGACCCCAGGTTTTGTCAAGCAGCACGGCTTCCTTAAGCAGTTTTATCACTGCCTTTACGTCGATCTCATCTGCATGATGATATATCTTGTAGAATATTTGCTTGTTGGTGCCGTGAACCAGGTAACGATCCATGTCTTTTAAACGGTTACCGTACCAAAAGCCAAACAGCACTCCTTTTTTTATACCGCCGCGGGGGATGGTCGATGGCCATATGATGCAGATGCCTTTATTGCCGTAGAAGAACGGCACGTTGTACGAGATCTTCTCTTTCCCGTTGGCAGGTAAATACTCCCTGACGATCTCCCTCAATACATCCACGATCAGTCTTTCATTTTCCGGCAGTATTTCATAGAGTTGCAGCAGGGACCGGATCTTTAGAATGGGGGATGATTTCATATTTCTATCCTGAAATGATGAGCGATGATCTTCATTCCTTTATTGAGGTAAAAACGATGGGCGTCGTATCGGTGATGAGCCGAGTTAAGGTGAATGGTCTTTATGTTCCGTTCTTTTCCGATGGCTACCAGTTTGTCAAACAGTAAAGCTGCATAACCTTTTTTTCTTGCTGAAGAAACTGTGACGAAGTCGTCAAAGTCAATGATCAGCCCGTCGTACAGGGTGGTGGTGAAGCGGAACCCGGCCGCACATACGGCCCTTCCTTCCTCTTCGATGTACCATAATTGGTAACCTTCCTTCAGCATTTGTTCGAGTGCTGAAAGGTAGGACTCAGGGCTGTGATGAGGTCTCAGTTCTTTCATTACATCGTACGACCTTATAAGGTCGTCCTGGGTGGTTGCCTGTTGAATCTGCATATTGATCTTTTGACCTGATAAAAATAAACAATAGGCAGGTAGTAAACCGGTATAAAAAAATATCCCGGGCGTAGCCGGGATATTCCTTAAGCGATCTTTCTGTTTTATACCTGAACTTCTTCGTGTTTATTATGTGCTTCGGTGAGTTTGCGTTGTACCTCGTAAGCTACAGGCGAATAGGAGTCAAAATACATATTGAATCGTGCCCTGCCGCCTGTCAGGCTTCTTAAAGAAGACGAATACTGGTGCATCTGTGCCAGCGGTACTTTGGCTGTTATCTTCTGGAAATGCCCTTCGGCTTCCATACCTTCCACCACGCCCATACGTGTCTGCAGGTCACCCATTACAGCCCCAACCATTTCATCGGCACAAAGTACTTCTACGGTGTAGATCGGCTCGAGCAGCTGTGGATCGGCTTCCATAAATGCCTGGCGGAATGCCTGCAATCCGGCGATCTTGAAAGAGATATCATTGCTGTCAACATCGTGCATCTTTCCATCGTACACGCTGACCCTTACGTCGCGTACATAAGAACCGGTGAGCGGGCCGTTCTGCATTTTTTCCATCACACCTTTCAGGATGGAAGGAAGGAAGCGGGCATCGATGGCGCCGCCAACGATGCAGTTGCAGAATACCAGCCTTCCGCCCCAATCAAGATCGATCTCCTCCTTACTGCGTAAGTTAAGTCCTTCGGGGTTGGGCATTCCTTCATACCAGGGTTCAATGCGCATATACACTTCCGCAAACTGGCCGGCACCGCCGCTCTGCTTTTTGTGCCGGTAATTGCTTTCGGCACGCCGGCTGATTGTTTCCCTGTACGGGATCTTTGGTTTATCGAATTTCACGTCGAGTTTGTGGATGTGTTCGATCTTCCATTGCTGTACTTTGAGGTGTAGTTCTCCCTGGCAGTGTAACAGGGTCTGCTTTGTCTCTTTCGATACTTCAAACCGTACCGTTGCATCCTCTTCCTGTAAAGTATGGAGTGCCTGTGAAAGTTTCTCTTCATCGCCCTTATTCACCACGCTAATGGCTACCGTAACATTAGGATGAGGAAATTCGATAGGCACCAGTTCTATATTGGCTCCTTTCTCGTGCAGGGTATTATTTACGTGAGTAGAGCGGAGTTTGATCGTTGCACCAATATCACCTGCTGCCAGTTCCTGGACAGGAACCCGGTTATGGCCTTCGAGGAGGAATAGCTGGTTGAATTTTTCGGTGGTGCCCGTATTCTCGTTCACCAATTCACTGCCCGAGCGGATGGTGCCGCTGTATACTTTGAACAAACTGAGCTCGCCGATATGCGGCTCAATGATCGTTTTGAATATGAATATGCAGGTTGGACCCTTTACGTCGCAGGCCAATTCGTTCCCCGATTTCGTTTTTTGCGCCGGCATTTCATTGGGAGCGGGGCAGACATAATCGATGAAACTCATGATCCGCCCCACACCCATATCCTTTTCGGCCGAAGCACAGAACATCGGGAAGATATCGTGTTTGATCATGGAAGTATGCAACCCCGCCTTCATCTCTTCTTCCGTAAGTTCGCCCTGGTCAAAATATTTTTCCATGAGGCCTTCATCATTTGATGCAATGGCCTCGATGAGCTCTTTGTGTAGCCGGTCGGCCCTATCTTTCTCGCTGTCCGGTATCGGCATCTTCTGAGGTTTACCTCCATCCGGACCAAATTGGTACATGATCATGTTAAGGACGTCGACGATGGCATTGAAGCCCGGCCCGGTCTGAACAGGATACTGTACTGCCACCACGTTCCCTCCAAAATGCGTTTTGGCTTCCCGCAGGGTTCGCTCGAAGTCAGCATCTTCTTTATCCAGTTGGTTGGCTATGAAAATGGTGGGGGTTTTAAAAGTGTCTGTGTATTCCCAGATCACATCGGTGCCTACTTCTACACCAGCAGCGGCATTTAGTACCATTACGCCGGTGTCAGCCACCCGCAGGGCACTGATCACTTCGCCTACGAAGTCGTCGTAACCCGGGGTATCGATGATATTGATCTTGTAATCTTTCCATGGGGTATGCATCAATGATGAGAAAACAGAACTTTGTCTTTCTGTTTCCAGTTCATGGTAATCACTAATGGTATTTTTTGTGGCAATGCTGCCGCGGCGTTTGATGATGCCTGCTTCGTAGAGCATGCATTCGGCAATGGTGGTCTTACCACAGCCTGCATGTCCGAGCAGTGCAATGTTTTTTACGTGGTTGGAATCGTACGTAGCCATAACACATGATTTTATTGTTTGCAATCGCCCATTAATCAACCAGTCCCGGTAAGACCGGGACTGGCAGCTAACAGGTGTTATTGATTTATGAAGGTATGGAACTCCTCTTCGAGCTTATTGATGTCGTTTTCGAGTGATTCCAGTTTTTCTTGCATGTAGTGATGTGGTATGCGGTGCCCGAATGTCGGGTGCCTTTCTGCTTCTTTTAAATGTTGTTTGATCTCGTGTTTTAGGTCGTGAATGTTGATGAGTTGGATGTGGAACTGGTTATGAAAGTGTTCGATGCCCACTAGTATTTCATGATCGGTTTTCCCGGGTGCGAAGTAATAAAGTTCGCTTTTGAGCTTGTTGATCTTTTCACGATAGGCCACCAATTCATCGTGCCATTTGTGACATTCGTCAACAAGCGTCCTTTGCTGTGCTTCTGTATACATGTGGATAGAATTTATAGTGTTAAAAAATAAGTATTCACGGTTGTAAAAGAACTTGTGTTTCTTCAATAAAGATTGGATACCGGACTAAATTAAAACCTGATATAGGTCATGCTAAGCAGTAAGTCTTGTCATTTTCAGCGGATACGGGAATGGAGTTAGTAAGTGAGCGGGTGCGGAATAAAAAGGATACCCATAATTAAACCGTTTTTTAAAATAACGAAATATTATTTAAAAAAGAAAGCATTTTGTTGGCACAACTTATCCAGCCAACCATTGCAGTACTTCATAGTGATTAAAATTCAATTAATAAGCCCTGCCGACCGTATCGCATACCGCTTTTAGTAACGAGTTATTGTCGTGCGCATCCTGCCACTTTTCCCAGAGCATGATGCCATTGGCCGTCTGTTTGGAAAGGATGGCTTTCTTTTTAACGGTGACCAGGCCATTATAATAAATGGTATAATTAGAAAATCCCCCATTGGTTACAATGGCTGAGTCCGACTGGGGATTACCGCCACGTGAAAGGATATCGCTGTAACTCAAAACGGTATTTGTTTGTGTAATGCCGCTGGGCCTGCCATAACCTGCAATACCTAATACGGCTTTCGTACCCGGCATGCCCCGGGTGCCGATCCAGTAATTAAGGCTCGTTGTTGCCAGTGCATAATCGCAATGGTGCTTATAGGGCACGGTGGTGCTGAAATCATCATAACTCATGATATTGAACCAATCCACATAATTTCCCTGCCATAGCTCGCTGCTGATGGCATCCCTGACCGCACCGGCATATTTCCCTGCTGTGATGGCTGCAGTTAAATAATATTTACTTCCCAGGTGGCAACTGTCGCTTAATTGTTTCATCAGGGCGGTATATGTAATATTCGTACCGTCGTCGGTGCGTGGGAATTCCCAATCAATATCAACGCCATTCAGCCCATAACTTCTGAGCAGGCCCATTGCCTGGGTAATAAAAAAGGTCCGGCTTGTTGAAGCAGATGCCATGGTTTTAAAATCGGAGGCTGCCCCGGAAATACTGATGAAGGGCTTTGCACCATTTGCTTTGGCTTTATTGATCACCTCTACCAGGTGGGCGGGGTTGGAAAGCGACAGCGTGCCGTTGCTGCTTACCGTAGCGAAGGCATAATTAACCACGTTACACATCCTGAACTTTACATCCGGTACCGATGCCACGGTGCGGTATGATGGGAAATAACCCACAACATAAAACCCAAATGGAGCCGGGGGTGCAATTACCTGTGGGGTATTCGGTGGGGTTGGTACATCGTCTTTTTTACAGGAGTCCGCAATAACCAGGATGCTGAGCCCAAGGAAAAATGTTTTCAGTTTGTTCATACGCTTGATGATTTGCTAAGCAGTGAGTTTTATTATAAACCTATTTTTGGTAGTTATATATTTATCCTGTTCCGGTCGGTCCAATATGCCAATACTACAAACAACCATTGAAGGTTACCGGCCCAGGCAACAGCATTCATGGCTGGTGGTGGCGGACCGAATATATTGGCCGTATGTATACCCACTAATAATAAGATCAATATCCATAAGCCGAGTATGCCCTGTTTGTTATTTGCTTTTGTAGACCGTAAATAAAGCAGGACACCGATAAGGAAAACACCGCCTTCGACCAACAAGGTGCCGGTCAGTGAATCCCATAATTTGAACCCGAGCAGGGGAGAACCGGCACCGGGATAAAGCGGTAGATCGGGCATGTGTACGATGAGATCCAGCAACCAATGGCTGATCACACAAAGGGCCAATACGATCGCATTCCTGCTGTTCTTCCTTAATAACCAATAGACGAACCCGAACAGAAGCGACCAGCCTGCCACCATTAATAAACTATGCGAAAATGGGTAATCGGTGAATGCGATCGGTTGTGAATGGCCGGTACCGGTTTTTATTTCTGCATGTTCGATATCCAGCAATAGTAAGACCGGCCAGAGCAGATCGAGGAATTGAGCGGCCAGGAATAAAGTTCCGAGTGAAACAGTTGGTGCAGCTTTTTTTGCCCCGAAGCCGATTCCAAAATGCCCGATGAACATAAGTAATAACAGTTAGTTACAAAAGCAGTCCCGATCATCTAAAATAAAAAGAATTGACAAAAAAACGATCATCGGATCAGAATAACAGTCCCTTTCAGGAAAATCTCCCCTTTTGTATCGTATCCTTTAATCAAGTAGGTATATGTTCCATTGGGTGAAGGAGACCCCTTATATGTCCCGTCCCAACCCTTGGATATGTCGGACGTGCTGAAGACCAGGTTGCCATAGGTATTATATACATGGAACCGTTGCAATGTGAAAGATACACGCGGGGGAATTCTGAACAGATCATTCAAACCATCGCCGTTTGGTGTGAAACTATTCGGTATAAACACTTCTCTTGTAACCTTGACAGTCACGGTAGCATCCGCGTCACATTGGTTGGCGGCAGAAACAGATAATCTATACGTGGTCGTAGTAAGTGGCCCAGCAAGGGGGTTTAATATACCGGTGTTGCTTAATCCGGTGGAGGGTGTCCACAGCACACTGTTGTAAGCGCCCGTGATGGATGCATTCAGTTGTACCGATGCTCCGGCACCGATAACAGGATTGGCAGGCGAAATGGTAATAACAGGTAAAGGTTTTACCTGGATGGTTACAGTGTCGGAATTAAATAAACCATTGGCCAGGCAACTCGATGTGGTACTCATGATGCAATAGACCCGGTCGCCATTTACGGGGTTACTAAGTGTGAATACCGGATTGTTGGTACCCGCATTTACTCCATTGAGCTTCCACTGGAACGTGGCAGATGTCCCTGCATTAACCGGGTTGGCCGTAAATATTACCGGTACATTTGGGCAAACAGAACTTGCGGAAGCTGATATACTGATGGAGGGAATTCCAGGGATGCCTACCTGCATTGTAATACTGTTGGATGTAACAGTATTTGGCGAGACACAGACCGAACTGTTGGTCAATAAGACCCTCACCACATCATTATTGGCCAAAGTACTGGTTGTGAATAAAGCCGTATTTGTTCCCACATTGATGCCGTTTACCTGCCATTGGTAAACTGGTGCACTGCCGGGGTTGACCGGGGTGGCGGTGAAGGTAACGGGCATTCCTGTACATACAGTGGTGGTGGCGGTTGATATGGTTACAGAGGGTGAACCAGTTGGTTCTACAGTCATGGTTATGGTATTGCTGGTATCGGTGACCGGTGGTGTACAGCTAGGGTTTGTGATCAGGACACAGGTCACCTGGTCGTTGTTGTTTAAAGAGCTCGTTGTAAAAGTGCTTCCGGTAGCGGCGTTAACGCCGTTCACTTTCCACTGTAATACAGGAGAAAGTCCCTGGTTTGCAACTACTGCTGTAAATGTAACCGGGCTGCCTGAACAGATGGAAGTTGCATTAGCAGAAATGGTAACAACGGGGGATGCAAATTTTGATATAAAAAAATCATAGCCTCCGCCGGAAACAAGCGTATAGTTTCCGGGACAGGGGTCAAAATCGGCACTGTTGCTGAACAAGCCTGTTACATAAACAGCGCCGCCCGGAGCAAGGGCTACTTCCGGGGCATTATCTGTACCCGGCCCTCCCATTTGTTTTGCTGTAACAAAATTGCCGGCGCTGTTCAGAACGGAAACAAAAACATCCCATTCACCGAGTGATGTAAAATTATAGGTGCCGGAACCCGGATCGAAGTCAACATCGTCAACAAATCCGCCGGCAGTATACACGTTCTGGTTGGCATCAACGGTGATGGATTGGCCGCTGGTGACTCGGGTATTGGTGGCAGTTCCGCTGAACTGTCGTGCCCATACAAAGTTACCGGTACCATCAAGTTTAGAAACAAAAGCGCCGGATGAGGCTGACAAAGGAAGCGTGTACACACCCGGCCCGGGGTCATAATCGCCGGCGGCCAGGTACCAGCCTGTTGTATATACATTACCTGCATTATCTACGGCTACCGAAACTCCATGATCATCAGCAACACCTCCCATTTGTTTTGCCCATGCAAAATTACCCGATGCATCCAGCTTTAATATGAAAATATCAGAATTGCCAAAGGACGAAAGATAGTATACACCTGCACCCGGGTCAAAATCCACAGTAGTACCATAAAAATAACCGGTCAGGAAAATATTACCTGCTGCATCCAGCGTCAGATGGCCAACCCAGTCGAGGCTGTTACCACCAACCTGCTTGGCCCAAACGAAATTCCCGGAAGCATCCAGTTTGGAAATGTAAACATCTGTGATGCCGAAACAATTCAAATTGAATACGCCCGACCCCGGGTCAAAGTCTATCACCGAACTGATGAATACGCCGGTTGAGTAAACATTACCGGCGCCGTCTACAGCAATACCGAAAGCATATTCGTTGTCAATACCTCCCATTCTTTTTGCCCAAAGGAAATTTCCAGCTGCATCCAGTTTAGTTACGAAAACGTCGAATTGGCCATTTGAGTTCAGGTAAAATATGCCGGGACCGGGATCAAAATCGGCCGTTGTGGAAAAGAGTCCGGTCACATACACATTGCCGCTCCCATCCAGCGCCAGGCGGTCGGCCTGGTCGTAATCAGGCCCTCCAATACTCTTTGCCCAGATAAAATTACCGTTGGAATCATACTTGGCAACAAATGCATCGAAATTACCAGCCGATGTGAGATTGAATACAGCAGGGCCCGGGTCAAAGTCACCCGTGCCCGAAAAAGGGCCGCACACGTAAATATTACCGGCTGCATCGTTCGCAAGAGAGCGGGTGAGTTGATCGCCTGTACCTACACCTTGTTTTACCCAGGCAAGGTTAAGATCCTGGGCCATTGCTCCGCTTCCTCTAAAAAATAATTGTAATACCGGCAGAATAAAAAAAAGCAGTATATATCTGATTGAAGTTTTAGTAATCATTTGGATCAAAAGATTGAAATTATCTCCGGATTTTAGCTGGTCAGTCGGAACCCCTTTGTCTGTATGCGAAATATTCTGCAACGAAGATAATAAAGTGTTTAGAATGTTGGGAATCGCTGGGTATAAGTACCCATAAAGCCTTGTTTATTCCTATGTGGTCCTTGTCTTGTTAAACCTGGTGTACACTAAGGCAATACAAGCCGATCCGGTAGTCCCTATGGTAAAAAAATCACGGGTTGTTTACCAGTTGGTTCAAAAATTAAGTCCCATCATCCCGGGCTGATATAGTTCATGTTTTTTTATGTTCATTCAATTTAATTTTGTTTTATACTTAAGTAATTCATAGGCCGGTTTTACATGCTCAGCATGATATTTTACCCTTTCAGCAGGGTTCATTAGATGGAGCGGCTGATGGTATTTATTTTAGTATAGTGGAAAATTGCAGATTTGGATACTTACCTGTGACTTTAAACACTGTTTTATGAAAACAATATATACACTGGCAACATTGGTACTTGCCCTTGCACAAAATGCCTACTCTCAATATTCTACTGATTGGATAAAGCCGGCTGAAAGTTATCAGAAAACAGGGGTGATGATCGCACGGGACAACCTGGATAACGTAATTGCAACAGGTTATTGGACCAGCAATAATATGTACACCCGCAAGTATAACAAATTTGGCATGTTGCAGTGGGAAGCAGTATCCGCATCAGGTATTGCAGGTAATTACGAAAGGCCGCTTTGGGTAACTACCGACAATAATAACAATGTGTTTGTGGCCGGTTACCGGTACGCCGGCAGCAGTACTCCTACTCCCATAGCAGTTGTTGTCTTGAAATACAGTGCGGATGGGGTGCAACTATGGAAACAGGTGATAAGCCCGGTTAACTACCTGGTGGGCATGAGCCTTCGATGTGAAGTGGATAATATCGGCAACCTGTATGTGGGTGCAACGGGCGTGGGAGCGCTTCCGGGATTTGCTTTGATTAAATTTGATACCAACGGTAATATACTCTTTACCCAGCACAGTGATGCCAATGCTCCCAAGTACTTTACTTCCATGCGTATTAAAGGCAATAAAGTTGCATTGAGTGCAACTTCCGGTGATCCCAACATAGCTACGGTGGCCGTATGGGATACTGCAGGTGCATTTATATGGGGTGCCGGTGTGCAGGGGCGTGGTGGCCAGGATGTAGAAATGGATGATGCGTACAATGTGTATTTACTTACCGGTTTTTTCAACCAGGTTACTCCAACCAGCCAGATGGACATAGAAGTTTACAAATTCAATGCTTCCGGTACACAGTTATGGAGAAAGGATTTTGATTTTGGGGGAACCGAACTGCCATCGAGATTTACACTTGTTGCCGGAAGGCTGAGCATAATTTCACAGGGTACCATCGGCGCTTCTTATTTCGACTGGGTTACCCTACAGCTTGACACTAGTGGCAATATGCTTTGGAATACCCGGTATAATGCTTCATCTGCCAATGATGAGATCCCTTATTTTATTGCCGCGAAAACAAACGGAGAGGTATTTGTGACCGGTAAAGGTGGCCCCAGCCCGGATCCCAATAATCCATCTTATTTACGGATGATTACCCTGAAATACAGCAATGCCGGCGTTCAGAAATGGATTGATTCAGCAAATATTTACAGTGGCTGGGGTTATGCCTGTACCCTTGCCAGCGACAACAGTTTGTTTGTTTTAAGTAGCACCAATATGACCGCCTTCCACTTTTTTGATCATACCGGAAGCGGATCCTGCAATATTCCAACAGGTTTAAATGTTGCTAACATTGCGAACACATTCGCTACATTCTCCTGGGCTGCTGTTCCGGGCGCAACTGTATATCATGTCAGGTACCGGCCTGTTACAACTACTACGTGGAACATTGTTTCCTATGACCTAACAACGTTAAACATATTTGAACTTTATGCAGGCACCACCTATGAATATGCTGTTGAGGCTGTTTGTGCCAATGGGCCATCAGGATTTGGTGCAACACAGACATTTACTACAACAGGCATCGCCGTTTGTTCGTCCTCCGGACAAAGCCAGGCCCAGGAATACCTGAGCCAGGTATGGCTGATGAGCGGGTTCAACAATGTTTCTGGAAATAATAATGGATATGCTGATTTTACCAACATAGTGGCCCCCCTTACCAGGAATCAGAACGTTCAGGGCTATCTCTCGGCCCTGGTACCATACCCCGAATATGAGTATTACACGGTATGGATTGATTATAACCACGATAACGATTTTAATGATGCAGGTGAAGAGGTGGCAACCCTGCACACCGATTTTACCGGGTTGATCAGCTTTAATTTCGTTGTTCCTGCCACGGCACCATTGGGTTCGGCAAGAATGCGGGTTGTTATGAGCCACGATAATGCTCCGGCACCCTGCGGTACATACGCAAGAGGGGAAACGGAGGATTATACTGTGTTTGTAAATGATACCAGTACAACAGTTCCCCCAGTACCAGCCGGGTTAGCTGTTTCCAATATTACCAATTCAAGCGCCACGTTTACCTGGACCCCGGATAATACAGCTGCTTTTTACCGGTTGAGGTATAAAAAATTTACGGAAACTACCTGGACAGTAGCTCCAGTAAGTGTGCCTACCATCACAATACCGGGCCTTTCTTCCATCACCGATTATGATTATGCCTGTGAAGCAATTGGAAGTGTAGGTCATTCGGGTTATGGTGCCACTCAGACTTTTACAACTACCGGAAGTACCTTACCCATTAATGCTATCGATATAGTGGCTAAACGCCAGGGAACAAATGTATTGGTAAGCTGGACCACACTCTCAGAACATAATAGCGCCTATTTTGTGATAGAGCGGAGCTACGATGGTAATAGCTTTATTAGGATCGGGCAGGTAAGTGCAGCCGGTTCCAGCAATACCATCCGTTATTACCAGTTTACAGATGTAGATCCTGCAAAATCACTGATATTCTACCGATTAAGAATGGTAGACGCAGATGCAACATATACACTTAGTCCGGTAAGAGTGGTACCAAAAGCAAGCAGTACGATTCAGCAATTATTGATATACCCTAATCCTGCGGTTTCCAACGTCAATATTGTTCTGAGCCATGCAGTTTCGGAAGACATGAACATAAAGCTTATCAACCAGTTGGGCCAAATTGTTAGAACAGCCAGGCTCAATGCGGGTACCCAATTCATTAAGCTGGACATAAACGGATTACCTCAGGGCATTTATACGGTTTCATTTGCTGGGACCAACAGCTCGTTTACCGGTAAGCTGGTAAAAAATTAAAGTGGGAAATAAGGGCCTCATAACAGGCGCCGGTCTTTAAAGAATGATCATAATTTCAAAAGAAATAAAGACCTTTATAAGAAGCAGTATGCTTTTGCTTTAAAGATGAGTTCCGCATGATGCATTTAAGGCTTCTTTTGTTTTACTCTTTTTTTTCACTAAGCGGGAACGCCCAAACGATTGCACAATGGTCTCAACTAGTAAACTGGGATGGAGTAAGCCATTGGTCGAGGTATATCCGGACCTTTCCGGCTTACCAGGGGCCTAATGCATTACCCGTACCGAGGGTTGGTAACGGCAGTATCGACAGCAACTTTTCTGTAAGTGCAGCAGGAAATTTTCATTTTTCCAAAGGAGATAATACCCAGAACTATGCCGTGTATGCAAATTACTGCCTGGTAAAGGATATCATCGCTATGGATATATTCTGGGTGCCGTTTGAATATTATCAGACAAGCCATGCCAAAAAAGAAGAGCGTCGTATTTTCCCCCAGTTTTACTATGACAAAAAGGGAGAGGGGGAATTACATTTCAATACGAATATTCAATTGCTGAAAAAATGGAGGAAATACATCCACCTTGCCGTGAGGATGGGATACCGCTTCCCGATAGGTTCAGGCTTTGGAGCGGCCCGGGATGTGGACGCCCCTGGTTATTACTTTGACCTTTCTTTTGGAAAGCCCATCGGGCATTCTGCACTAAAATGGGTTGGCATGCTTGGTTTTTATTCCTGGCAGATTGAATCGGACAGGAATAACCAGGATGATGCCGTCCTGTTTGGTACCGGGTTCGAATGGAATAAGTATAACTGGCGTGTGCAAACCAATATAGCGGGTTATATGGGCTACCTCGAAAACAGCGGAGATAAGCCGGTTGTTTACCGGTTAAACATCGAGAAAAGAATAAAGAGGATTGGGTTGTTATTGGGCTTCCAGCAGGGGTTGCACGATTTTACATACAGTACAGTGGAGGCCGGCTTAAAGTATTTTGTGTTGAAAAAGTAGTGCGATGTCATTTGCAAGGCCCGGCAACCAAAGCCGGATGAGCTATTGCTCCAATAATTTTTTCTTTCGCAGTTCATACTCTTCTTTGGTTAAAGCACCTGCCTTGTACAGGTCAAATAGTTTTTTGATCTCATCGGCAACAAGCATCCTTTTTATGTCCTCCGAACCGGAGGCTTTCTTCACTTCTTCTGTAACTGCCGCCTTTTTTGTTTCCACTGCAGGGGTTTGTTGTAATGATGGCACAGCCGGATTTGACGCCATCGGTTTCTTAGACCTGAACTCTTCGGGAACGATGAGTTCTGGTTGCTGGCCATCAGCACCTTGTATGGCTTTTTCAAAGTGTATTACAAACTCCACTTCCGCCCTGGTATTATTCTGATAAGTAGCGGTGCCCGCAATGCGGATATTCGCATCGTCATCGGCGGGGCTCCTCAGGTTCCTTATCTTATTTATCACCACACTGCTGTTTTGCAGTGTATAGGTATCGGTTCGCCCGGTGTTTTGGGTAAATTTTATAAAGCGGAAATATCCCGCTGCAGAAGATCCGTTGCCAAGATGCAATACCTGCCCCTTGAATAGTTTGTATCCCCCGGAGGTGTAAAGGGTATCGTTTTCAAAACGGGGCTGGGTATACTGTGCATTGCTCAGCAACGGAAGTAATTGAAGTAATATGAGCAGCCTGTTCATTATTTCTTTTGTGTATAATGGTGCTTGGTGAAACGGTTCCATCCTTTCTTGGTCTTTGATTCCACTGCCCAATTAAAACCGCCGTCTTCGTTGGGCCAGTAGATCATCCTTGCCAGGCCGGCGGGCATCTGTGCTTCAAAACAGACCGCTTCAGGGTGCACGTCGGTGCCATCGGCTATTGTTCCTTGTGAATGTTTGCCATCAGAAGTAAAGGACCAGAATGAAAGAAGGCCGTCGCGGACACCTATGAGGGCAAGTTCCTTATAAGACTGTTTCCCAAAATCCCAGGTAGCGGATAATTGAATATAACTTCCATTCAGCACCGGCTCAAACACGCGGGTGCATGTAAGTTTGCCCATCGGCGAATCGGTCTTTGCTTCCCAGGATCCGATCAAGGGTTCCATCGGCCCGAGTTTACCACGGCCTTTTTTCCAAAGTGACTTTTGCTTTGCCATATTCAGGACAATTGTTTGGGGAGTGAGTGTTGGTTGCTCTAAAGATAAAAAGATTTGGCCGGATTCTTCCTGCGGGATTTGAAGGGATTCTTTTGGAGAACATTCAGCACAGGCCCGGGGAGCGCTTTTCTAGGAAGAAGCCTTTTTCCGGTGATTCAGGTAAAAAAACAAAGATGAAATGATGAAGGGCAGGGTGGAAAAGACCATTTTAATGTTCAGCGATAACATCCCTGCCACAAGGATGAGTAAAACAATCGGGCTGAGCAAAAGCTGGCCGGCTGTTCCCAAAGGGTTACTTGGATGTTTCTGGAACAGGGTAAACAAAAGTACCAGTTGGCCAATCAGTGGCAACAACACCAAAGGGTGTGTAAAGGTTCCCGGGGAGCTTTTTTGCTGGGTCAGTATCTGGTATTCTGCCTGGAAAAGGAATGCGGATTGATCTGTCCCCCATTTCATATAACAGATCAGTGGAGTTAATGCCAATGCCATATGGATGATCCGGCGCACCTGGTGGTCATTTGATTCTGGTAAATCGATATTTTTGTATAAACATTCGTTATGGCTTCTTAAAAGAAACGTCTGTTTGGTTAAACCAGTTCTTCTGCCCATTTATCCCTGTCATCGGGTGAGAATTTCCATGGGGCAAAGTTGTTTTCGATATTCCCGAACATCACATTCCATTCCTGGGGAGCATTGCTGTCTTCCATGATGAGCGAGCGGCGTAATTGCAAAATGACATCAAGCGGTGAGATCGACACCGGGCATTCCTGTACGCAGGCATTGCAGGTTGTACATGCCCGTAGTTCTTCAACTGATATATGAGAGAACAGGTTTCTGCCGTCGTCTTTGAATTCTTTATTGGCACTTAGGTTCTTTCCAACTGCTTCAAGGCGGTCACGGGTATCCATCATGATCTTCCTTGGGCTCAGTAGCTTCCCGGTCTGGTTGGCCGGGCAGGCGGCGCTGCACCTTCCACACTCCGTGCAGCTGTATGCATCCAGCAGGTTCTTCCAGCTGAGATCGAATACATCCCTGGCGCCGAATTTCTGCGGCGCTGCTTCTCCACTGGGAGCTAGTTCAGGCTGCATCATATACTTTACTTCATTCTGCACGTTCTCCATGTTCCCCATCTTTCCCATTAAATCGAGCCGTGCGTAATACGCATTCGGGAAGGCGAGCAGGATATGAAGGTGCTTGCTGTACGGGAGGTAGTTCAGGAAAGCAAAGATGCCGACGATGTGCAGCCACCAGCAGCTTCTTTCCAGGATGATCAAGGTGGAAGAGGAGAGGCCCGTTAAATACGGTGCGATGATCCCGGATATGATGAAATTACCTGTATCGTGATAATGTTCGGCACCCTGTACCTGCAGGGCACGGTCGGCACTGTTCATGGTAAGGAACAACGTCATCAATACGATCTCGGTGATGAGGATGTAATTGGCATCGCTGCGGGGCCACCCGTCCAGGTCTTTACTGATGAAGCGTTTTAGCTTTATGATATTCCTCCTTGCCAGGAAAACAATACAGACGGTGAGTACCCCAACCGCCAGCATCTCGAAAAAGTTGATGAGGAAAGTATAAAACCCGCCCAGGTAGGGGAGGAATAGACGGTGAGTGCCCAAAATGCCATCGAGTATGATCTCCAGCACTTCGATGTTGATGATGATGAACCCGGCATAGATCACAAAATGCATCAGTGCCACCAGTGGGTTGCGGAACATCTTCTTTTGCCCGAATGCAAGCAGCAGGAGGTTTTTCCAGCGTAAAGACGGGTTATCCGTGAAGTTTTCTTCGCGGCCTAATAGAATGTTGCGCCGGATAGCGCCGATATTTTTTGCGAATAACCAGGTGGCGGATATCGCCAGCAAAACAAATAATATCTGTTGTGCGATCTGCATAGGCACTGTTTGCGTGCTAAGGTAATTAATAAACCAATAAACCGGCAACCCAGTGAACCAATCAACTTTTGGTTTAAATTCGTGCTGTAATGGAAAATAAGAGATACATACTTTCTGCCGAAGCGGCTTCGAAGAAATTACAGCGTATGGCCCTTGAAGTGGTGGAACAGAACTATACAACGAATGAGCTTGTGCTGATCGGGATCAAGAACAGTGGTTCTGTGATCGCTCAAAAGATCAGTACCTGTCTCAGGGATTTTTTTAAGGGGGATATCACCGTGTTGGAACTGACCATGGACAAGAGGAACCCGGGCCCCGTTTCCCTTAATAAGCAAATGGATTTTAACGGCAAAACGATCATACTCATTGATGACGTGGCCAACAGCGGCCGCACCATGTTATATGCGCTCAGGCCTTTACTTGAACAACTGCCCCATAAGATACAAACGCTGGCATTGGTGGGAAGGACTCACAAGGCTTTCCCGATCGAAGTGGATTATATCGGGCTCTCAGTTTCAACCACCACCGACGAACATATCTATGTGGAAGTGGAGGGAGATGAAATACTGGGCGCCTGGATGGAATGAGACGAATTGAACGAATAAAATGAGAAACATCGGGGATTAAAATGCAATGGCATTGAACCGGAACCTTCCGTTCGAATATTCCAGCGCCGGCATGGGGAATTTTACAATGTTCACCAGGTTGAACAGAAGTTTCAATCCTTTCTTATTGGTCTTTATTTTGGTAAGGTCGATGTCGGGCGCCAGATACCATTGACGGTACCGCTTGACGTCAGGGCGGTTGAACACGATGTTGCCGTTGTCATCCTTGCCCAGGTTCTCATTAGCCCCGAACAGTCCTTCCACCCCGGTGCCTACGGAAATATTCAGCCAGGCCGGGATCCTGCTTTTGGGAAAAAAAGACCGCAGGTTCAGACTCAGCCAGTATGTTTGTCCGTTATAATCTTTCAGAAAACGTTCGGCGGTACTTTTACCAAAGAGTGTATTGCTCCTTGCGTTCAGTTCGGGGTTACCATAACTTTTGCGGTGAAAAGAAAATTTGAACTGGATGCGTTGTTCGTCCCAGGCCAGTTCCTGCGCCACCAGCATCCCGCTTCCGATCATATTGGCCCCGAAATCGCCCCAACTCCATCCCCATTCGGCGCTGAAGCCGTCGAGCACTTCGATAACAGTTTGATAAAAGGCCCCGCTCATACCCCCGATCCATATCCGTTTCTTACGGTCAATGCCCGTCCAACGCCAGAGTTCCATGCTTGCTTTACTTTCGGCATAAGCGCTGTAAGCATGCCCGATCTTATCGATCTGTTTCCATTCGCCGATGTCGTTGAATGAATGCATGTTCGTTTGTGGGTAGTTTTTATACCAGGCTGAATACAATCCCACCATGGCAACACTGTAACCAACAATGTTAGTGGCCCCAATGATCCTCACTCTGCGGTTTATCTGCTGTTTGGTCAAAGAAGGAGAGGATGAATTGGGAGCTAATTTTTTTATTGATGAACCGCCGGTACGGAGGGAAATAGCTGAATCTTGTGCGGATAACCCGCTGCATAAAAGAATCGAAAATAAAAAACTGAGTAATGGTCTTACTGTACAGGTGAGTGACACAACAGAAGCCGGGCTATGTACAGAAGTTGGTTTCATAAGAACAAAAATACGGATATGGCCTCTTTGAATTGGGAATGATGGTGATTTACGAAAAATATAAGATTAAAGATCAGAACTTAGGAACGCTGGCAACCGGTTTTTTATTTCTTCCGTAAAGGAGGTAATTCACATACGATTCTGCAATGTCACTGGCGATCTGCTTGCCCAAAGGACGATCGTATTTTGCGTCTCTGGCCATGATCTGTGCAGCGGTAAGGGGGTAATTAGGCCAGTACATCAGCTGCTTATTGGGCATTTTATAACGGTCGTTGATATTCCTTGCCGGCGTTGCTGGTTTTTTAAATGAAGCGATCAGCATGGGGCTGAGGTGTTTGACCGTATCTTTCTTTTGTAAAACATCCTGTGCCGCTGCCCCGGATCCGAAAACGGCCATAACAAGCAAGAGCAAAACCATTTTTCTTAATCGAGGGTACATATGAAGCATTCGTATTGGTGAGCAGGTAACAAATCTACTTATTTTGGCATAATGATATTTGAAAACTATATTTTTGGGACTTAAATAAATCATAAAGTATGGAGGCAGCCACCCAGCAAAAGATCGATACATGGTTGAACGGAAATTATGAACAGGCAGTAAAAGAGGAGATCAGCAAACTGCAAAAAGAAAATCCCGCCGAACTGGAAGATGCATTTTACCGGAACCTCGAATTCGGGACGGGCGGTTTACGCGGTGTGATGGGGGTTGGTACCAACCGGATGAATAAGTATACGGTGGGGATGGCTTCCCAGGGTTATGCGAACTACCTGAAACAGTGCTTTGGAAATGATGTAAGTGTGGTTGTCGGGCATGACAGCCGGAACAACAGCCGTTTCTTTGCCGAAACAACAGCCAACGTGTTTGCCGCCAATGGTATAAAAGTGTATTTGTTCGAAGCTTTGCGCCCGACACCGGAGATCAGCTTTGCCATCCGTAAAACAGGCAGCAAAGGGGGGGTGGTATGTACCGCCTCACACAACCCGAAAGAATACAATGGATATAAAGCTTATTGGGACGATGGTGCACAATTGATCCCGCCACATGATAAAAATGTCATCAAGGAAGTGGAGAAGATACTCTCCGTGGATGATGTGAAATGGAGTGGCGGTGAAAAGAATATCGTTCTTATTGGAAAAGATATGGACGATGCCTACCTCGATATGGTAAAAGGTTTGTCTGTTTACCCCGAAGTATGTAAAGCACAGCATGACCTGAAGATCGTGTATACGCCAATTCACGGTACAGGTATCATGCTCGTGCCTCCTGCACTGGCCAGGTACGGGTTCACCAATGTGCATATTGTGAAAGAGCAAAGCCACCCCGATGGTAACTTCCCCACGGTGATATATCCCAATCCGGAAGAGACAGAGACCATGAGCATAGGATTGAAAAATGCCAGGGAACTGAATGCAGATATCCTGCTCGGGACCGACCCGGACGCAGACAGGGTGGGCATCGGCGTACGGAACCATAAGGGTGAGTGGGTGCTGATGAATGGCAACCAGACGGCCCTGCTTGCTTTCAACTATATGATCGAGGCAAGAAAGACCAAAGGGTTGCAGCAGCCCAACGATATGGTGGTGAAGACCATTGTTACAACCGATATGATCGATGTGATCGCCAGGGAGAGCGGCGTAAATTGTTATAATGTGCTGACCGGATTCAAATGGATCAGCAAACTGATCCGGGAAAAAGAAGGGAAGGAGAAGTACATCATCGGCGGGGAAGAAAGTTTTGGACTGATGATCGGCGATGAGATAAGGGATAAAGATTCGGTGAGCGCTGTTTGTCTGCTGTGTGAAATGGCGGCCTATGAAAAGAGCAAGGGCCGCAGTTTGTTCGATAAGCTTATTGATATGTATGTACAATATGGTTTTTACAAAGAAAGCCTCGTGAGTATCACAAAGAAGGGCATGAACGGCGCCAAAGAGATCGCCGACATGATGGAGGGTTACCGCAGGACACCCCCGTTGACGATCGACGGAGGCGAAGTGGCCGAATTGCTAGACTACGAGTTGCAGGTAGGCAGGAACTTAAAAACAGGGGAAAGCTGGAAGATCGACCTGCCTAAGAGCAATGTGTTACAGTTCGTACTGGCCGATGGAACAAAAATTTCTGCCCGTCCGAGTGGTACAGAGCCCAAAATAAAGTTTTATTTTAGCGTAAATACAAACCTGGCCGATGCCGCCGGGTTTGATCAGAAGGAAAAAGAGCTGGACGAAAAGATCCAACGGATCATCAATGAAATGGGTTTGAAGTAGGCAGTTCCGTTCCTTAGGTGTTCAGAAGTGTTCAAAGCATGCGGGAAAAATGTTATATCCAGATGTAAACATTTTCGACTATGGCTTTTGAGTATTCTTGTTTTATAAGCTACAGGCATAACGACGATGAAAAAGATTTCTACGTCAATCTGAAAAAGATATTGCAATCGGAAGCGCTTACCGCCACGAACAAACCCAAATCTTTTTTTGATGAAGAGGCAATCAAGTACGGAGAGAAATGGGACGACAAGATATACGAGGGGGTTAACAAATCTTATTTCTTTATCCCGATCTTACATTATCAGTACCTGAACACGGATAACAACTGGTGTGCCCGTGAACTGATGCATGCAGTAAAGATCGAATCCGTTATTAAAAACAGTTTACCCGAAGATGAGCGGAGTAAGTTCTTTTTCATCATCCCGTTCATCTACCGCGGTAATGCCACTGAACTTCCTCATGAGATCGGCTACAAACAAGCCACCGTACTGAAGCCTTTCGAATATGTGATCATTAATAATGTCAAATCGCAGGAACTGGTGACCCTTAAGCAGAATTTGGGTGAATTGCTTTATGCCTATTACCGTGTGCTGGAAGACCATCCGGAGATCGACTTCCAGGCGCTGTTCAATACGATACCCAGGCCAACTGATGAAGAGGTGAACGATTGGATCAACGAGCAAAAGAAAAATGAAAGAAAACAAGAGGCAAAACGACCACCCGTTTTAGAAAAAAACCGTGAATAATAACAGCGATACGGCCAGCCGCAAAGGGCAAACGATCACCTTTTACTCATACAAGGGAGGGGTGGGGCGAAGCATGGCCCTGGTGAATATTGCCTGCCTGGCGGCCAAGGAGAATAAGAAGGTACTGCTGATTGATGGCGACCTCGAGGCACCGGGCCTTCATAATTTCTTTAAGACACCAGAAGAAACACCCGGTTTCGTGGATTTGGTTGCCCGGTTATGCGAGTGGGTTGATAAGGAAGAGAACAACGATGAACAGGGATATGTTCAATTTATGAACGAACATATCAGCCAATACGTTGCCGCGAATATCAGCCCCTTTTCGGCCAATGTGGCCGGTTTGAATGCGAACGATCCGACCGAGACACTCCAGAAGAGTATTACAACGGACCAGACCATAACGGTAGACCTTATTAAAGCCGGCCGTTTTGATGAGAATTATTCAAAAAAACTGGGCAGCATCCATTGGCTGGAACTGTATGAAAAGGCACCGGCGTTTTTCAGAACATTTGCCATCTGGCTCGAAAAACAATACGATTATATTTTCGTGGATGCCCGTACGGGCCTTGCCGACACCAGTGGTATCTGTACCATGCTGATGCCCCAGAAACTGGTGCTTGTGTTCGTACTCAATAACCAAAACATCAACGGGGTGGTGGATGTGGCCCGTCAGTCCATCGACTACCGCTTTGAATCGAATGATCACCGCCGGCTGGATATTTACCCGCTTCCTTCGCGTATCGAGAATTCAGTGAATCCTTACCTGCAGCAATGGATCGATAAATATAAAGGGAAGTTCGAAGACCTCTTCAAATCGAAATACAAACTGGATGATTGCAGACTTTCCTCTTACTTCGACAGGTGCTTTATCCAGTATTATGCGATCCATGCCTATGGCGAGAACATTCCTGCGCTTTATGAAAATGCCGGCAGCAGTAATTTCATTACCTATAATTACCTGAATTTTTATACGGTGCTGAAAAAGAACGTTCCCTCCTGGGATGTGAACAGCCTGGAACATGAGCAAAACAACGAAGCACAGGCCAATGAACATTTCAGGATTGGACTGGACCTGTATTATAAGAAGGAACTGGCCAAGTCGATCGAGCAATACAATATTGCCATCGAACTGAAACCCGATTATGCCAATGCCTATTTCAACCGGGGGCTTGCCAAAGAAGCCCTGGAACAGTACGAAGAAGCCATCAGCGATTATGAAAAGGTATTGAAACTGGAAAGCCATGCAGCCGATGCCTACTGCGCCATAGGTACCGCTCTCGATAAGCTCAACAAACCGGAGAAATCACTCCCTTACTTCGATAAAGCCATTGAACTGAAGCCGGATTACACCGAAGCCTACACCAACCGGGCCTTCAGTTTAAGTGAATTGAAACAGTACAAGGAAGCATTACTGGATATTGACAAGGCCATCTCACTGAAAAGCGATTATCCAATAGCGTATTTCAACCGGGCAATGATAAACTCCAACATGAATGCCAACGAGGAAGCTCTTAAGGATTTTGCCAGGGCATTAGAATTAAAACCCGATTATCCTGATGCGTATTATTTCCGCGGAACGCTGCATAAGCGACTCAATAATTCGGAAGAGGCACTAAAGGATTTCGATCGGGCGATCATACTGAAGCCTGATTTTGAGAACGCTTATATCATGAACGGCAACGTTAAGTCAAACCTCACCAGGTACCAGGAGGCGATATCCGATTATAACCGGGCGATCGAAATCAACCCGAAAAGCGAACTGGGTTTCTATAACAGGGGGCTGGCGTATGAGTCGCTTAAACAGTACGAAGAAGCACTAAAGGATTACCAAATGGCCAATTTGCTCAACCCGGGGTATCAGGATACTTTAAAGAATATCGAAACGGTGACAAGACTCCTCAAAGTGCAGCAGATAAAGTAGGCCGCGGAATGATTCCTATCCAGGCTCCGTACTTCTTCCTTCCTGATAGATCCCCTTAATTAAAATCAGAAATAATCCCGTTTGTTTATCTTGCACCTGGTATGAGAAAATACGAAGACAGTTACCAGCACAAAGGGCTCCGGAAAAAACTAATTGACCAGCTCCGGGAAAAAGGAATCAGCGATGAAAATGTGCTGAAAGCGATGAATAATATCCCCCGGCACTATTTTTTGGATAGTGCGTTCGATAAGATTGCTTATGAAGACAGGGCATTCCCGATCAGCGAGGGGCAAACCATTTCCCAGCCTTATACGGTTGCCTATCAAACCCAGTTGTTGCAGGTAAAGCCGAACGAAAAGATACTGGAGATCGGTACGGGCAGTATCTACCAGGCTACTGTCCTGGCCGAAATGGGGGCAAGGGTGTACACGATCGAACGTCAGAAAAAGCTCTTCGAAAAGTCCAGGAATTTTGTACTGAAGAACCAATATCCAAATATCAAATTCTTTTACGGCGACGGATACGAGGGATTGCCCACTTTTGCACCATTCGATAAAGTGATCATCACTGCAGCCGCGCCGTTCATACCGCCGAAGCTGATCGAACAAATGAGGCCGGGAGGAAAGATGGTAATACCTGTGGATGAGGATCATCACCAGCGTATGCTCCGGATCACAAAGAATGAGGATGGAAGTTTAACAGAAGAAGCATTTGATAATTTTTCCTTTGTGCCGATGCTCAGTGGGAGAAACGGTTAGCAGTTTGATGCCGGGCATTTTCCAAATTTCTGCCAATTAAAAAATACACCAGTTGACCCATAAATAACAACCTTGCGTTTCTTCTCCAAACTCACCGTCGTTTGTAATGCCTGCTTTTTAATGGCAGTGGTGCTTTGGTATTTTGAAGTACACAACAAACCACCCGGCAGCACCGACCAGGTATTACCCTTGCCTTGGCTGGAAGGGTCGTTGGTGATATTGGGCTATGGGGCCATTATCGTGAATACCCTTTTCCTGTTGCTGGCGTTGATTTTCACTGCCTTTAACATGAATATGAAAGTATCCCGGTGGATCATTATCTTTAATATTGTAATCTTCTGCTGCCAGGTATATTTTCATTTTTTTCTTAAACAGGGACGATGATACACAACATCCTTAAAGACAAAAGCACGAAGCTTTTCATTCTGCTCGCAGGTATTTTCATCACAAGTGCATTGATCGCCGAAGTGATCGGTGTAAAGATATTCTCGCTGGAAGATACCATTGGTGTGAAAAGGGCTGATATCAACCTTTTCGGCAGTCCTTTCAGCTTTCATCTTACAGCGGGTGTGTTGTTGTGGCCGGTGGTGTTTGTAATGACGGATATCATCAATGAATACTATGGAACAAGGGGAGTGAAATTCCTTTCTTACCTGACCATCGGGCTCATCGCTTATGCATTCCTGATCTTCAATGGAGCCATCCATTTGTCCCCGTCCGAATATTTTTCGATCGGAAATAGCATCGACCGACCCGACAATGCTTTCCGGGGCATTTTCGGACAGGGCATGTGGATCATTATTGGTTCCATGGTGGCCTTCCTGGTAGGGCAGGTATTGGATGTACTTATCTTTCACCGGATAAAAAAAGTTACCGGTGAAAAAAATATCTGGCTTCGGGCCACCGGTTCAACACTGGTATCGCAACTGGTGGATAGTTTTGTGGTTCTGTTCATTGCCTTTTACGTAGGGAAGCGTATTCAAACAGGCCAGGGCGAACCCTGGAGTTTACACCAGGTACTCGTTACCGGTACGGGGAATTACATATACAAATTTGTGGTGGCGGTGCTGTTGACCCCTGTGATCTACCTGGTTCATTCCTGGATAGAAAAATACCTGGGCCATAACCTGGCTGCCGAAATGAAAGACGCGGCGATGAAAGCAGATGGGTGAACAGATACTGCGCTACATTCAAAGTCCTTATTTACCTTTCTTAAAATTCTTGTTGATCCATGTTACTGCTTTGCGAACGTAGTATTCGGGGTCGTTCTCCAATGGTTTGATCAGTGCCCTAATCTCCGGGTGAAGTTCAGGGATGCGGGTGTACCATTCCACCAGCACCAGGCTTAATCTCCGTTCCCAGAAATTCTTTGAGGTATTATATTTTTTGGCTAATGTAAAGATCTCTTTTTGGTGTGTTTTCAGGATCGGTTTCAGGCCTTGCATTCCCATAGCATCGCAGACCGCCCAGTTATCAATCCCCGGGGCGAATAGGCGGATGAGTTTAAGGGAACGTTCAGGGTCTTTCTTAGCGACCATTCCCAATATTTTTACTGCCAGTATCTTTTCTTCCATCATTCCCGATCTCCAAAGCTCTTCTGCCAGGTCAAAACCACCGGATTTATACTGTTTAGCCAGTTCATTCAGTACAGGCATGCGTACACCATAAGCGTTCAGTTCCCCAGGAACGAATTTCTGCTGTGCTACCAGCGCTTCCCTGTTACTGTTTGCCTTTAGTATTTTCTGGATCGCTTTTAATTGGTCAGGCATCTTTTTTAATTATACTGGTGCGCAAATTATATTTTTCGCAGATCACCGTTGCCTTTTTTTTCAACTGTTCGTGGTATTGCCTCGGCGGGTAGGGGTAGTTACCATAAAATCGTTCGTATTCGGGGAGCAGCGTGCTGTCGTACCGTTCGAGGAATTTGTAATAAAGTGGTTTGCTATCGGCAGGTTCTTTCCCAAACAATGTTAGTCCGCCTACCAGGATATAATCAGCATCATGTTCTTTAGAAGCAGCGATGATCTTTTCCAATTCTGCATTGCTATCGCTGATGAATGGTAAAACGGGTATTGCATTAACGCCGGCAAGGAAACCGGCTTGTTTTAATTGCTTTAGTGTATTCAGTCGCTCCGAGGGTAAGGCAGCGCCTGGTTCAAGCATGCTGCAGACACGTTCATCCATACTGCTGATCGAGACGGATACGATAACTCCACGGCCAAGTATTGGCTTGAGATCAGGCGGCAAAATTGCCGATCGGTCGATCTCTTTCAGTATGTCGATATCCCTTGTTATCAGGGTCGATTTTGTGCTGATAAAAACCGGGAAACGGTATTTCAGCATCAGTTTCAGCATTCCTTCCGTCATTCGGAATTGCGCTTCATGATGCATATATGCGTCGGTACCGGTTCCTACTGCCACGATCCCATATTGTCCTTTCCCTGCCCTGGACCGCAACTGTTTTTCCAGCACTTCCAGTGCATTTATTTTTACGGAAAGTTTTTCTTCCATATTCTCCCCGTATTTGCTGCCACGTATGTAGCAATAGAGGCAGTTACAACTGCAGCCTTCGTAAGGATTAACGGAGTAGTCGTCGAGGAACCAATCGTCTCTCTTTTTATGTTTGTTCAGAACCGACTTTACTGTTTTATTATGCAGCATTCTATTTTTTCCGTTTTGATTTTAAAACCACTTCTTCATACACCACATGCAGGGCATCTTTCATCATTGCCTTTCTGATCTTTCTTAATTCGAATATGGTGCAGCCTTGCCTTCCCCATCCGCCTGGTACAGGGTAGATGATTGTTTGGTCAAATGCACAAAAAACCGATTGCTGAAGGGTTGATAACATGAGAACAGCCTTTTTATTCTTTTCATCCATGGTGGCGAAGATGCGGTTATTCACCCTGAATGATGTTTTATCAAAGTGTGGCATTTCGACTGAATCGGGAAGCGAAAGGGCCATTTGCCGGAATGTATCAACTGTAACCATAGAGCGAATATACCAAACCAGCCTGCCTTTAAGCCTTCGAATATTTTTTGGCAAAGAATGAGAGGGGCATGCCAATGGCGAGTATTAATATGACGGCATTGGTGGTGGATGGCACCGGTCTGAATACAAAAGGTTTGCTGTTCCATGCTGGAAGGATGACGATGTTCATCATAGCCCATACGAATACACCATAAACAATGGCAGTTAGCATGAAATTCCTGCCCATCCATTTCATCCTTGTGTACAAAATGAAAAAGGGGAGGGTCCAGCCCAATGCGATCAGGTAGTGAATAAATAAGCCGGTTATGGTCAGTTGCCATTCTTCCATGCCATTCTTCTTTCCCAGCACAACATTGGCGATATATTGAAGTATTTTTTGGGGTGCGGCGCCACTTTTTATATAACTATAAATAAAGGCTGAACAAATATCGAGGGTGCCGGCAACCAGCCAGGCCTTCATAATTGTGGAAAAACCGAGGCGGGAATTTACACCCGGCTTGTTGTTTAGGTTGGTCATAATCAATAGGTTAATTGATCACTAGATGTTGATTTCAACTGCATTACATACCACACGTTAATTATTTTACAGACGGAGCCCTGAACAGTATGGCGTTTGAGGGGCATTTATTAACTTTACGAACACCTTAACTTAACGCATGATTAGAACTTTACCAAAACTTAAACCTTTGAAACAGTTTGCTTTAAAGGTTGTGTTTCTGTTGTTTCTGATTTCAACAGGAAAAAATATTCATGCCCAGTGCCCGCCTAACATCGATTTTGAAGCAGGAAATTTTCTTGGATGGGAATGTTGGGTTGGAACGGTGTCTGCTCCATTGAATGCCAATACCATTACGTGGAATCCTGCTATTCCAGTTGATCCCCGACTTTATCCTACACGTTTTCAGATGCTTTCATCTGTTCCGGGAGACGGGGCTGACCCATATGGCCTTTTTCCACGAAACTGCCCTAATGGCAGCGGTCACTCTATCCAGCTTGGTAACGATCAAACTGCAGCACAGGCTGAAGGTGTATCGTACACATTTACCATACCTGCCGGTCAAAGTGAATACAATCTCATCTACAACTACGCAGTGGTATTCCAGGACCCCGGGCATTTTGATTATGAACAGCCCAGGCTGGTGATCGAAATAAAAAACCTTACCGACGGTACGATCATTTCCTGTTCTTCTTTCGATTTTATTTCTACAGCCAGTCTGCCCGGATTCTTTGTTTCCCCTACCAATCCCAGTGTGTTATGCAAGAACTGGTCGGCAACCACTATCAACCTCGATGGATTGGCAGGCAAAACCATACAACTCTTTTTTAAAACCGCTGATTGTACGAGGGGCGGCCATTTCGGGTATGCTTATGTGGATGTGAATACCGAATGCAGCAGTGCTTTCATCGGGGCAGCTTATTGTGCAGACGATACTGCAATTAATGTCACCGCTCCATTCGGTTACCAGACCTATACCTGGTGGGATGCCGGTTTCACCACGATACTTGGCACCATGCCCACCATCATTTTCAACCCGCCGCCGCCGCCCGGAACAAGGATCGCAGTGGTGGTTGATCCCTATGCCGGCTATGGATGTAAGGATACCTTGTATGCCGACCTGGTTGACACACTTAATATCAGGGCCAATGCCGGCCCCGATCTCGTATCGTGTAACCGGACGCCTGTCCAGATAGGAGTAGCTCCAAAACCCAATCATGTATATTCATGGAGCCCCGTCACGGGACTCAGTGACCCCACCATATCAAATCCGATCGTGGTAGTATCTACCACCACACAATTCATAGTTACCACGTCAAGCGCCGGGGGAGGATGTGTGAGCAAGGATACGGTGATCGTGAATGCAGCAGTGCTCGACAGCAGCATACAGCTGATAGGCATTGACACCTATTGCCTCGGTGATCCGCAGGCGGCTGTGCTGAAAGTGAATGCTGCCGACAGTATCCAATGGTACCGGAATGGTATTGCCATACCCGGGGCCACCCAAACTACCTATGCAGTAACCCAAAGCGGAACCTACCATGCAACCGTTTTCAGTTTTATTGGTTGCAGTTCCAATACACCTACTAAAACTATTACGGTGAATGATTCACCGGTAGCGGGCTTTACCATGAACTCACCGCTGGTACAATGTCAACGGCTTAATAATTTTGTGATCACCAACAACAGTACGATCGCATCCGGGACCATGCAATACCTATGGGACTATGGTGATGGCTCAACCGGTACAACCGTTGATGGATTCCATTTCTACAGTCAGCCTGGTACCTATACGATCAGCCTCATTGTTACTTCGGATAAGGGCTGCAAGGATACCATATCCCAGGTGGTGACCGTTAACCCAAGCCCTGTTGCAGATGTTGCTGTTGATAAAACAAGCAGTTGTTTTGCCGCCAATAATTTTGTCTTTACCAACAATAGTACAGTGGGGGGAGGTTCTGCCATGCAATACTTCTGGGATTTCGGCGATGGCAATTCATCTGTTGCAAAAGATGTCTCGCACAGCTATACTGCACCAGGTGCGTATTTGGTACGCATGCTGTTGAATACGGATAAGGGTTGTACTGACAGTCTGCACATACCCATCAACATAAACCCGGATCCGAAAGCAGGCTTTACAGTAAATAGTGCACAGCAATGTTTCGATCCAAATGATTTTGTATTGACCAACACGAGTACGATCGCCTGGGGCAACCTGAACTATACATGGACCTTTGGCGATGGTGCCAGTGGTACAGGAACGAATGTGAACCATCATTATCTCCAGCCGGGCACTTACCGCATCAAAATGGTTGCGGCATCAGACAGCAGTTGTGCCGACAGCAGTTTTATGGATGTAAATATCCTGCCGTACCCATTCGCCGATTTCTTTGTCCGCACCCCCGCTTGTGTGAACCAGGATGTGCTGGTGGTCAATAAAACGCTCAATAATACCAGTTCAACCCTTACCTATGTGTGGGACTACGACGATGGGCATAAGGAGTTTGTGAGAAGTCCGTCGTATGGTTACCCGGCACCGGGCCAGTATAATCTTAGGTTATCGGTAAGTACGATCCAATGCCCCACCACGATCAATACAAAAATCATCCCCATCGTAATAGAAGCGCCGGCACAGGGAATCGTTTTACCGGAAAAAGAAGCCATTTTCAATTTCCCAGAGAAGCTGCAGGCACGTTATATCGGTAACAATATCATCTGGAGCCCCGGGCAGAACCTGGATAATCGGTACAGTTATACACCGACATACAGGGGTATTACCTCACAACTGTACACCATACAGATGAAAACACCAAGCGGCTGTGTAACAGTAGATACTTTATTTGTCCGTGCAAAGAAGAAGATCGAGATATATGTGCCTAGTGTGTTCACACCGGGCAATGACGGATTGAATGATTACCTGAAGCCATTGTTGTATGGATTCGACCATGTGAATTATTTCAGGGTATATAACCGGTGGGGAAAACTGTTGTTCCAGATGAACAGCGACCGGCCGGGATGGGATGGACGGGTCAACGGGCAGATCACTACCGAAACACAAACGGTAGTTTGGATGATCGAAGCCGTGGATGTGGATGGAGTGTTGCATAGGAAGCAAGGGACAACTGTGCTCATGCGATAAACAAAAAAGATGCCCCCGATAGCTTGCATAAACTATAAACTTAATTATTTTATTAAATGAACATTCGTACTCAGGCCCGTTTATTCTTGCTGGCAGCAGTTATTCTGCTGGCAGGCAGCCCGCAATTATTTGCACAATGTCCTCCCAATATTGATTTTGAGGAAGGGACATTCAATAATTGGCAATGTTCCAGTGGCAATTTCAACGGTGCCATAACTTTATCACCTACCGCACCAACACCTGGCCGACACGATATGATGACCAATCCTCCCGGTAACGGGATCGATCTCTATGGCAGGTTCTCAAAGAACTGTCCGAATGGTAGTGGCCATTCAGTTAAGATAGGCAACGAGGTCACGGGTACAACTGCCGACGAAGTGGCATACACATTTACAATTCCGGCTACTGCCAATACGTTCAATCTGATCTACCATTATGCAATAGTGTTGAATGATGCAGGGCACACAGCCACACTCCAACCCAGGCTGGTGATCACGGTAGAAAATGTCACAGACGGAACACCATTACCCTGCCCTATGGCGCCCATCGTAGTAAATGGAAGCTTACCTGGCTTCCAGAATTCACCGATTAGTGCTCCTAATGGAAGTATTGTCCGGTACAAAGATTGGGCAGCTGCTTCGATCAAACTGGATAACCTTGCCGGAAAGACGATCAAACTTTCATTTACCGTTACCGGTTGCGGGTTGACCAACGGTAGCCATTTCGGGTATGCCTATATTGATGTGAACTCGGAATGCAGCAGTTCTTTCATAGGCGCAACCTATTGCCCGGATGATGCATTCATCAATGTAACCGGACCTTTCGGTTATCAAACCTATGAATGGTGGGACCAGAACTTCACTGCTGTTATCGGCAACACGCAAACCATCAATTTCACACCACCTCCTCCTCCCGGAACGATCCTGAAACTGATCGTTGATCCGTATGCAGGTTATGGCTGCCGTGATACCCTTACGGCTACCTTGCAGGATACGCTGACCATCCAGGCACTGGCCGGACCCGACCAGACGTCCTGCAACAATGCACCTGTTCAGTTGGGCGTCATACCCAAGCCAGGATACGTATATTCATGGAGCCCGCCGACCGGGCTGAGTAACCCGGCTATTTCAAATCCTATTGCAACCCCATCGGTCACCACGCAGTACATACTTACCGTTACACACGAGGGCGGTGGTTGCGAATCAAAAGACACGGTGATGGTGTATGCTGCCATACTGGATAATAATATCCAATTGATAGGCCTCAATACATTCTGTCAGGGCGATCCCCAATCTGCCATACTGGTTGTACAACCGGCCGACAGTATTCAGTGGTACCGGAACAACGTTGCCATACCCGGTGCCATACAACCGCAATATGCACCTGTACAAAGCGGCACCTATCATGCAACAGTCTTCAGTTTTGTCGGATGCCAGCGTACCACGGCCGATATTGTTATCACGATACACGAAACACCGGTGGCAGGATTCACAACCGACCAGGTGAACCAGTGCTACCGTAGCAACACATATACATTTACCAACACCAGTACCATTTCGTCGGGCACCTTGCAGTATGATTGGGATTTTGGTGATGGAAATACAAGCACCGGTACCAGCGTAACCCACAGTTATGCCAATCCAGGCATATTCCAGGTCAGATTAATCGCCACAACAGCTAACGGGTGCAAAGACACCAGCCTTACAACCGTGCAGGTGTACGATATGCCGGTGGCAGGGTTTACGGCTAATTTCATCGATCAGTGTTTCAGGAATAACCAGTTCATCTTTACCAATACAAGTACCATAGCATCGGGCACCATGCAATATGCCTGGGACCTGGGCGATGGAAGTACTGCTACTTCACAAAACGTAACACACAGTTATGCCTCACCCGGTACTTATACCGTGAGGCTTATTGCCCGTTCCAATAATAACTGTGCCGATA
Organism: uncultured Ferruginibacter sp.; assembly: GCA_964645235.1. Lineage (GTDB taxonomy): Bacteria > Bacteroidota > Bacteroidia > Chitinophagales > Chitinophagaceae > Ferruginibacter. The sequence goes on from CAZYAT010000007.1 coordinate 36,419, forward strand.
CCATAGCTTACGATGTAACAGCTTTCCCGACACCAATTGCCAGCTTTGTGCTGAACAGCCAGTCGCAGCAGTGTTACCGCGATAACCAGTTCGTGTTCACTAATACAAGCTCGGTTTTCTCAGGTAATTTGCTTTACCGGTGGGATATGGGTAATGGTAATATCTTTACAACAAGGGATATTACCTATACGTACCCCGTACCGGGCAATTATACGGTCAAGTTGGTAATTACTGCAGTAAATGGTGGATGTGAAGACAGCACCACGTTCAATATTACGGTTAGTCCGACCCCTGCTTCAGGTTTCACGATCAACCAGGCAAGCCAGTGTTATAATAATAACCAATTCATCTTTACAAGCACCAGTACCGTGTTCTCAGGTGCGATGCTGTATCAATGGGACCTCGGTGATGGCACGGTGGTTACTTCACAAAATGTTACCCATACTTATGCCACACCAGGTACCTACCAGGTAAGACTTATTGTGACTGGGACAAACGGTGGATGTTCGGATACAGTAACAAAAACAGCTACGGTATTTGCCTACCCGGTTGCCGACTTCCTGCTTACTTCACTTACCTGTACCAATACACCCATCTATGTAGTAAACAAAACGATCAATACCACCACCACCACGTTGGATTATTTGTGGGACTTTGGGGACGGGAACATATCGAATCAGCGAACACCGGTACACAGTTATATTGCCCCGGGTAAGTATACGATCACCCTGCGTACGAATATCACCGGGTGCCCCACACCTTATTCGGAGCACAAAATGGATATCAACATTGAAGCGCCGGTTCCGGGGATCACTTACCCTGAATTCACCGCCCGCTACAATTTCCCAGAGGTACTGAATGCAAGGAATGTGGGTAACAGCGTTATTTGGAGCCCGGCTCTGCAACTCGATAACCGGTTTAGTTATAAGCCTACTTTCAAGGGAATGAATTCCCAGCTCTATACCATTGAATTGAAAGATGCGAGGAATGGTTGTATTACCGTGGATACGCAGTTTGTGAAGACAAACAGGAAGATAGAGATCTATGTGCCAACGGTATTCACACCAAGCGGAGATGGAATCAATGATCTGTTACGGCCTCTCACGTTCGGTATCGACCATGTTAACTATTTCCGTGTTTACAACCGCTGGGGCAAATTGCTCTTCCAGATGAAGGGCGACCGGCCGGGATGGGATGGGAAGGTCAATGGCCAGGCAACCACAGAAACACAAACCGTGGTATGGATGGTGGAAGCTGTAGGTGTAGACGGAGTGACGTACCGTAAGCAGGGTACCACCGTTTTGCTACGCTAGCGGGTCCCTCAAGGGTAATTCAACGGAGTCATCTTTAGTATCTGGTGCAGATGGTGCAGCAAGTGTTTGTTGTAATCAGCTGCCAGCCATTTTATAGTTCTCACTGATTCCGTCATTACTTCTTTTTCTTCCATATCATGGGACAGCCTTTTAAGGATGATGACAATATGTTTATTCAGCAATACCCATAGATTGATAAGATCTTCTGTGGGATAATTCTTATACCCGGCTGCTTCAACCCATTTGTCCTGGTTATAAATGATATGTGGTTTACTCTCATATTGAGCTACTACAAAGCGGCGGATATTGTTCTGAGCCGAATCAACGAGGTGCCCAAGATATTCTTTACCGCTCCACTTGCCCGGGGCCGATTCACAGGATATATCTTCTTCACTAAGCTTGCATAATCGCTGTGCATAGTCTTCTGTGATCTTTTCCAATAGCTCAATGCTGACCTTCATTAGTTTTGGGTTTAATAATGGATGATGTAATAAAAAGACAATTGCGGCTTCCTTTTGTCAAAATTTTACCTGTTTTAAGAAGCGATTGCTTATTTTAAAACTATCTAAATTACTTCGTATGAAAAAGTTATTTTTCTTTCTGAATACGGTTTTAATCACTTTGACCGGCGTTGGACAGTACAAGAACGACAATATTTTGTTTAAAACTGTTTACACACAGGATCTTTGCAACGAACTGAACAAACAGGCACAGTATATATTCCTTGATGTTCGTACACCCGGCGAATATTCGGATACTTCATCCATGGGATTGAATTTGGGGAGGTTCAAAGGGGCCATCAATATTGAGATAAGTGAACTGGGGAATCGTATCGGGGAACTCAGCGCTTTTAGGGATATCCCGTTTTTTGTTTATTGCTCTCACAGCCAGCGCAGCCGCAGGGCCAGCAAATTGCTAGCCGATAGCGGGTTTAAGAAGATTTTCAATATCAACGGAGGCATGACAGGCCTGCGACAACTACCTGCCAATGGTAATCAGTGCGTAGCAGATAAGCTTGAATCGGCCAATGGATATGCAATCATTTCGGCTTCCGATCTTTGCAATAAACTTTCCGCACAGGCCGGCGATATTTTTTTACTTGACGTAAGGCCCGATTCCGCCTTCAGGCATATCAGCACAAATGCAAAGTTCAATGCGTATGGTTATTTCCGTAGTACCATCAATATCCCGTTGGCAGAACTGGAGAAGAACCTCGGCAGGGTACCCGGAAGAAAGGAGATTATTATTACCGATCTTTTCGGGGGGGACGCAGCAAAGGCTGCTGCTTTCCTTAAACAGAACAACTATGCAAATGTTTCCATACTGCCCGAAGGGATCGACCGGATACTTTATTCCGAGGACAGGAACTCTTCCTGTTTCCCTATTGCTTATGTTTCCAATACACCCTACAGGATTATCAATCCGGTGGAATTAAAACATTTCGTTGAAACAAATTCAGATTATCTCTTTCTTGATATACGTACCACGGAAGAATTTTCTAATAAGCACAAGAATTACTGGCAGAATATCGGCCACCTGGACAAAGCCATCAATATCCCTGCGCAGGACCTGGAGACTCAATGGAACAGGATCGATGCTTACCGGAACAGGCCGGTCATTGTATATGCATTTGGCAGCAGCGTACCGGCATATGAATCTGCCGGCACCCTAATAAAAAAAGGGTTTACCAATGTGATGGTTTTGCATGGAGGGCTGTTCAGTGTGGGATGGACAGCAGCAAACATCAAAGGATGTTCTTCGCTGGCCTCCCTGAGGGTGGATATACCGGCCGAAAACCAATAAAAAAGCATCGGCCGGCTGGCAGATGCGTGTTTTCATAGAGAAAGAAATATGTGGGTAAGAATACTTGCTTTATTGCAATCTTCTCAGCATCGAAACTGCAGTACGTTGTCTTTTCTGCAGGTACCACATGTCCATCACTCCAAAACTGCGTTGATGGCAGTCGGCTTTGAGGTCAACATTGCTTGTTCCTTTCGATTCACTCAATAGATCTTTCTGTTCTTTTTTGTTCGGGGTGGTCGAAACACCCATTGTTTCATGTTTCATATATCTCTGTTTAATTAGCTCAAAAAATATTCCATTACTCAGGCGTGATATAGTCTGGCAGCGGATTACGGGGCAAACAGGAGGTTTAATTAACCATCATCTAACGCGGTAGTACTGAATTGCGCCGCAAATATACGAAGGTTTACTTTTCCGTCAAAATTGTGGAGGTGTAAACGGTTTAAAATAATGTTAAACGATTTGCAGATGCGTTTAGCGGCATTGCTTATTTTTATTGAATGAAAACAATCGGGCTTATCGGCGGACTCACCTGGCATTCAACCATAGACTACTATAGGGTGTTGAATGAAATGGTTCAAAAGGAACTGGGAGGTGTTCACTCCGCTAAGATCATCTTGAATTCGGTTGATTTTGCAGAGATCAAAGCGCCTACGCAAAGGGAAGACTGGAACGAGATCGCAGGGATCATATGCAAAGCGGCAAAAGAAATTGAAGCGGCCGGTGCCGGTTGCCTGGTCATTTGCGCAAACACCATGCATAATATCGCACATATCATCGAACCTGTTATTTCCATTCCGCTTATCCATATTGCTGATGCAGCAGCTGGAGCCATTAAAGAAAAGGGATTGAAAAAAGTAACCTTGCTTGGTACAAAATATACCATGCAAATGAACTTTTATAAAGATCGCCTGATAAAGTACGGCATCGAAGTGATCGTTCCGGGAAAAGACGACATCGATTTCATCAATCATACCATCTATGAAGAGTTTGGCAAAGGTGTTTTTCTGCCAGAACGAAAAACAAAATACCTGCAGATAATTGATGAATTAGTAGGGCAGGGGGCCCAGGGGGTTGTCCTGGGCTGTACGGAGATACCCATTCTCATCAAACAGGAAGACTGCAGGGTGCCGGTTTTTGATACGGCCTTTATCCATGCAAAGGCAGCAGTTGATTTTGCGCTTTCCTGACCAGTACAATCCAATCTTTGAATTGTTATAGTATATTTAGTAATGCAAAAACAAAAAGGGCCTTCGCTCCGGCGTGAGGTCGGTGCCATCGGCCTTGGGCTCAATGCCATCAACCTTACAGTTGGCTCTGGTATTTTCGTTTTGCCTGCCATTGTTGCAAAAAATCTAGGGGCAGCAGGGTTCATTGCGTACCTCCTTTGCGGTTTACTGGTGATCTTGATAATGCTTTGTTATGCCGAAGTGGGATCGAAGATCGTTTCGGCGGGCGGGTCTTACGCCTATGTGGAGAAGGCTTTTGGTCCCTTGCCTGGTTTTCTTATCAATTCACTTTTCTGGGTTGGATTCAGTTCGCTGGCAGATGCTGCGGTCATCAATGCAATGGCAGATATGTTGTCGATCTGGTTTCCTGCTTTTCATCAGGCTTATGTACGGATATTCTTTTTCATTTTTCTATTCGGCGGTATTGTGTGGGTTAACATCCGTGGTGTTAAGCAAGGTTCAGGCTTTGCAGGAACCGCCACTATTCTGAAACTGGCACCCTTGCTTCTGCTGGTGGTCATCGGGTTGTTCAATTTTACTGCCTCAAACCTCGCTATTCAATCGATGCCAGGCATGAAGAGCATTGGTGAAACAGCCCTGGTGCTTTTTTTTGCTTTTATGGGTATTGAAACTTCACTGGGCATCAGCGGTGAAATAAAAGAGCCGCATAAAAATATTCCGAAAGGTATTTTCATCGGGGTAATCGGAGTGCTGGTCATATACCTGCTGATACAGTTTGTGGCACAAGGAGTACTTGGAAACCAGTTAGCTGAACATACAGATGCTCCGCTTGTGGCACTGGCCGAAAGGTTGGCAGGGCCTGTAGGAGGAACCATTCTTTTAATAACAAGCCTGGTCTCAATGTTCGGGCTGATCAGCGGAGATATCCTTACTTCGTCCAGGGTGGTGTTTGCTGCTTCGAAAGATAAATTATTGCCGGCTTTTCTCAGCCGGATTCACCCCGGATTTGCTACCCCGTATTGGTCCATAATCTTCTATGCCGGGGTCGGGTTCATCTTTGCCACTGCCAGTGATTTCAAAAGACTGGCGGTACTGGCAAGTTCATCGTTGCTGATCATTTACCTGGCCGTGGTATTGGCTACGATCAGGTTGCGGTATAAGAAAACTCCCGGCGAAACAACGGGCTTCAGGGTGCCGGGAGGACTCACCATTCCCATACTGGCCATCAGTACCGTTTGCTGGTTCTTGTCCTATATCACCAGGGATGAAATAATCGCCATGTCCATTTTCTTTTTGGTACTTATCCTGCTTTATTTCCTGAATAAATTTATCAGGAAGAAGGCCGGCTTGCCCATCCCAGGGCCTAATGAGGCAAACTGATATTGTCGTAACTTGAACTTCCTTGTTTTATCATTATGAAAAGAATATTAGTACTCTTGCCGGTTATTGCCTTTGCAGCAATGGCCCATGCACAAACCTCCACCGAATACAACAACCAGGGGCTGGCGAAATTCAAGGCCAAAGATTATAATGGGGCCTTACTCGATTTCAATAAGGCCATTGAACTGGATGCAAAGAATGAGAAAGCCCTGCATAACCGCGGGTTGGTGAAATATGCTTTGAAGGATTATGACGGGGCGATCAAGGATCACAGTAAGGCCATTGAGCTGAACCCTGACTATTCAAATGCATACAACGACCGGGGGCTGGTGTATTACCGCATGAATAAAACATCCGAAGCCATCCAGGATTATACCAAGGCGATCACGGCAGACCCTGCCTATTTCGCTGCATACAAGAACAGGGCTGTTGCTAATTATTCGCTTAAGAACTATGCGGGGGCAATAAAAGACTATGAGAAATGCATCGAGCTACAGCCTGCCAGTGCTGACGGATATGCAGGAAGGGCCAACGTAAAGAATATCCAGAAGGATTACCAGGGCGCCATCAAAGACTTCAGTAAGGCTATTGAGCTTGATCCCAATTCGGCCGCCGCTTTCCTGAACAGGGGTAATGCAAAATTCCTGCTGAATGACATGGAAGGGGCTTTAGCTGATTTTAAAAAGGTAACCGTACTGCAGCCGGACAATGGGAATGTCTATTTCAACCTTGGTGTTATTTATGCAAGCCAGCAAAAAAGCAACGAGGCGATTACGGCATTTAAAAGATACAATTCCATCTTACCCAACGAATGGAATGGATATAAAGGAACGGCTGACGTGTATTTTCTTCAGCTGAACAGGTACGACAGCAGCGAATTCTTCTACAGCAAAGCCTACCAGATCAACAAGCAGGAAAAGGATATTCTGCAACGCTATGGGTACAGCCTCCTGAACCAGAAGAAATTCACGGAGGCTATAGCAATGTTCAAAAACCAAATAGTTTTTCTTCCCGACGATTATTGGGGCTATTATAACCTGGGCGCAGCATACAGCATGAACAAACAGCCGCGGGAATCGATCGCCAGCCTGGAAACAGCTGTCAATAAACGCATGACAGAACTGGATTACTGGCAAAGCGACAAGAACCTGAATAATGTGAGAATGCTGGAAGATTTCAAGCTTATGGTGAAGAAATATTTTACAAAGGAGACATTGGCCAAATACCCGATGCTTTTTGGTGGGTTCTAAGCTGCATTAAATGAAACATACAAGCCTGTTCGTTATTTGCACACTGCTCATTTGTTGCAGGGATCATCATTCTCCCCCTAAGGGTTCCGACAGTACGATCTGCTGCGGCGGAGAATTGACGAAATGGCCAGTGGCGGTTAATGATTCCTCAGCAATTAAACCCGGTACTGTTTCACATGAGGGAATGGTATACATAGAAGGCGGGGAGTTCATGATGGGTGCGGCTGATAACGAAGGGAGGCCTGATGAATACCCGCAGCATAAAGTAAGATTGGATGGGTATTGGATTGATGCAACTGAAGTAACCAATGCTCAGTTCAGCCGTTTTATTAAAGCGAGCGGTTATATTACAACAGCCGAACAGATTCCTGACTGGGAAGAATTGAAAAAACAAATGCCGACGGGTACCACAAAGCCGGATGATAGTTTATTAGTGCCCGCTTCATTGATCTTTATTGAACCCCGGCACATTGTATCATTGAGTGACCCATCCCGGTGGTGGACCTGGAAGAGAGGGGCCGACTGGAAACATCCGGGAGGCCCGGGAACAAATATCACAGGCAAGGAGAATTACCCGGTGGTACATGTTTCCTGGTACGATGCAACGGCCTATTGCAAATGGGCCGGCAAGCGATTGCCCACAGAAGCTGAATGGGAATATGCTGCAAGAGGAGGAAAACTGGATGGAAAATATCCCTGGGGCGATGAAAACATCGATGAGGGTAAACCTAAAGCCAATATCTGGCAGGGAGATTTCCCGAAGCGGAACCTGAAGAAGGATCAATATGAACGGCTGGCGCCTGTAAGGTCTTTTTCACCAAATAACTATGGGTTGTTCGATATGGCTGGGAATGTGTGGGAATGGTGCAGCGATTGGTACGATCCTTCTTATTATGACCTGCTCAAAAACAAGTTGAGCATGGATCCGGTTGGCCCATTGCAGGGCTACGACCCTGAAGAACCTGGTATGCCAAAGAAAGTGATGCGGGGAGGTTCATTCTTGTGTAATGCATCATACTGTAAAGGATACCGGGTAAGTGCCCGCATGAAAACATCTCCCGATACGGGGCTGGAACATACCGGTTTCCGGTGTGTGAGCAGCAAATGAACATCAGCTTGGAAAACGGAACCATCTTCCATTCACATTGATGAGCACATCGGCCGCACTGGGCCATAGAGGGTCGATCGTATTCTTCAGTTCCCATTGTTTCAAATCATCCATCAGTTCTTTTAGTTTGGCAGGCTCGGTTCGGGAACGATCATATTTCTCCTCCCGGTCAGTTGCGATATTAAAAAGATAGGTGGCCTTGTTCTTTTCATTCACATACAATTTCCATTCGCCCTTACGGAAAGCTTTTGAGTAACCGCTTCGCCAGAAGAAGGTATCATGCGGTATGCCCGTGTTCGAATCGAGATAAGGCAGCAGGTTCACTCCGTCATAAATCTTGTCGGGGAGGCTTGCTCCGCTAACTGCGGCGATAGTGCTGAATATATCAAGGGAGGATACGGCACCGGTATATGCCTTTCCTGGGTGTATGGCTTTGGGATACTGGATAAAGAAAGGAACAGATATGCCGCCGTCGAAATGTGTGCACTTACCCCCACGCAGGGGAGCATTATCGGTAGCCCGGGTATAGGTGGCTCCGCCGTTATCACTGATAAAGAAAATAAGGCTGTTATTCAGTAACCCTTCTTTTTCCAGTCTGTTCATCACATTGCCCACCGCATCATCGAGTGCTTCGATCATTCCGTAATAAACCCGTTTGATTGTATCTGTTTCAGTGGTTACCCGGTCAAAATATTTCTTGGGCACCTGGAAGGGATCGTGCGGTGCATTAAAAGAAAGTGTGAGAAAGAAAGGGTTGCCTTTGTTCTGCTCAATAAAGCCGATCGCTTTATCAGCAAAAGAAAAAGTCAGGTAACCGGTGTCTCTTACAATGGTTCTTCCCTCTCTTATTGCAGTACCTCCTTGCCTTGGTGCCCAGGCCGGGATCTCTGAAAAAGCCCAGGGCAGGTGCCTGTTTATGTAGTGGCTTGAATCGGACGTTTCATCCACATACCGGGAAAGGGCTCCCTGGAAATAATAACTATAATCGAACCCGTACATATCCGGGTACACATCCGGCGTTGAACTCAGGTTCCATTTGCCGACATAACCTGTATGGTAACCTTTCTGTTTTAAGAGAGTGGCAATGGTGATCTCTGTTGCCGGCAGGTCGGTGGCATAAGCCGAACGGTTGAGGAAGAAATCGGGCTTCAATGTAGAAAGGCCTTCGGGTTTATTTTTACCAGACAGGAAATGCCTGGCGATTGTCTTTTTCACGGTGGGAGCGAATTTATCATAGAGCATGAATTCGGCACCAAAGCGCTGTTGATACCTTCCTGTTATGATGCCCATCCGGGAAGGGGCGCAGATGGGAGAGGTGACATATGCCTGTGTAAACCGTACGCCGTTCCTGCCCAATGCATCAATGTTCGGAGTGTGTATGTTTTTATTTCCGTAAGAACCCAGGTCGCTGTAACCAAGGTCATCGACGATGATGAGAATGATATTGGGTAAATTAAGAGACTGTGCCCCGGTTTGGAAACTGGCTACAGAAAATAAGGACAACAGAAGAATTCTTCTCATAAGCGGACAGTGTCATAAGCCTGTTAAGCTCAAGATAAAGAAAATCGTGTCAGTTTTTCGTTCTCAATCTGAGAATGACTTTGTCGATGTTCCTTGCCAGTGCTTCGGGAGTTTTTAGATGATTCAAATAGCTGAGTATCTCTTTTTGTCTGCTGGGTGTTAACCCGCTGTAAGTTGGCATCAATTTCTTTTCAAGGAGTTTTTTCCTGAACTGATCAGGCATCGGGGGCTTCTTTGGCTCTGCATCTGCCTCTATAGAGAATCTTGCTTTATCTCCTGGCCCGGTCCCGGATCCTTTTAGCATTGAGCTGTTAACAAACAAGCGGTAGGGGCCATTTTTAACCGGCACCAGGGTTTGAATGTATGGATGACCCTCAATCTCACCCTTGACCGGAATGTACCCTTTGACTGCAACCATCTTACTGGTTATTCTTCCCGGTACGTCGACACAAAGATTGATACCTGTTTTATAGATAATTGCCGTGAATTTGGATCTCATATTTGACTATTGCAGCGATAAAAATAAAAAACCCTCTCAATATGAGAAGGTTTGTGCCCAGGACTGGAACATCTTGAATAGCTGAAATTCAATGCCAGCGTGCATTTCAATAAAATTAAGGTACAATAGAGGTACAAAAATTGAGAAATCCTGACTATTTACTGTCTGCAAGACCTGTTTAAGTCCTCAATTGATTTCAGGTCATTCATTCCGTAAATGGTCAAAGTAAACCTCCTCACACGCCCTGTAATACTGCGCTTAATCAGCTCCTTTTTCTCCTGGCACTTTAGCTGTCTGCTGAGGGCATCTGCCTTTCAATTACAATCAATAAACACTCTTAATAAATATGAAAAATGTGGTTCTTAATTTTAGCGACCCTCTCTCTTTCTATGTGTACAAAAAATGAATAGCAATATATCTATTAGGCATATAGACATCAGTGATAAACCAAATAAAGAGGTGCAGATTTGGAAAGATCAGATATTTCGACGTGGCAATAACTCAAATTGTTATATAGTAGATGATCGAGATTATTTGTTTGTAAAAAATATACTTAGTACATATGCTAAAAAGGTTGGGATTGATAAAAATGAATTTGGAACCTTTCAAATGACCGTTAATTCAAACTTAATGAGCAAGCAATATTTATTTCAAGGAGACATTGCTTACCTTGTTTTTATAGAAATTATTGAGAAACTGAGATTGAGAAATATGAACAAAGAATTGCGCATAGAATTCGACACTATATTAAGGAGGATAGCCCTTCATTCTTAGCAGCATTTCCTGTAGGGGACGTTGGGTATTTCACGGTATTCTCTCCTATAACAAGCCATGTGTCCTCTTTGAGAGCCGTTGCAAAGACACTACATTAAGGGAATGGAGGATATTGATTTTACAACCAAATAAGAGGCTGGGTATTAATGCGTAATGACCTTAGGGGTACGTAGACTGCAATAGAATAGCAAGGTTCATTACCTGATCAGTATACTGGTTCCTGTTTTTTCCACGGCCCTGTTTCGGTAGTTGATGGCTTTTACCATAAACGTGTAAGTACCGGCAGGTTGAGCTTTCCCCTTAAAAATTCCATCCCATCCTTTATCTAACTGATGGGTTTCAAAAACCAGTTGTCCGTAGCGGTTGTAAATGAGGAAGTATTCGATTTTTTTAAGTCCGAAGCCGAGGGGTTTGAGGATGTCGTTGATGCCATCGCCGTTGGGTGTAAAGGCGCCGGGTACAAGCACATCGTTGTTGGCATATACTTTCACAAACACATCGTCGGTGGCGGTACATCCGTTGACATCGGTTACGGTCACGGTATACGTAATGTCGCTGCGCAGGATGGCCACGGGGTTAGCGATAAAGGGATTGTTGAGTCCTGTAACGGGAGCCCAGGCATACCTCGTACCGCCCGTAGCCTGCAACTGTAGGGGAACATCAAAGGTGGCAGTGGTATCGTTGCCGGCAAACGCGGTGGCCCTGCCTATAATGACGGGTTTGATCTTCAAGGCAGAGAAGCAGCCGTATTGCGATTGAACCCGCAGGCTGCTGGGGAAAACACCTGTGCTGTTATATATATGTACCGGACCGGCAGCGGATGAACTGCCCCCATCGCCAAAATCCCATTGCCAGGCGATGATGTTTCCGTTAGTGGCTGGAGAGGCATCGGTAAAAACAGTACCCTGCCCGATACAGGGAATGGTAACGGTATAATCCGCAATGGGTATATCATAAATGCGTAAAGGACGAGAAACAGAAGCCGAAGGACATCCATGGGCCGAGGCTACAGAGAGGGTAACATTGTAAGGCCCTGTAGCGGTATAGGCATGGGTAGGATTCTGTTGGGTGGAAGAGCCCCCGTCTCCGAAATCCCAGTTCCAGGCGCCCACACCACCGATGTTATTGGTACTGGCATCGGTGAACAGTATGGGGTTGTTGATGCATCCGTCAGCGGGCGTAAATGCAGCGGTGGGCCTTGTATCGACGTACACTTTTTTGATGATCGAGTCGGCCCGGCAAACGCCGCTGGTGGAGATAACGAGTTTTACATCGTAAACACCTGTGGCAGCATAAGTATGTGATGTGTTCTGTGTAGTAACGATGGGCGATCCATCGCCAAAATCCCAGGCATAGCCGGTAATAGCACCAATAGTGAGCACGGTATTGTCGAAGAACTGGTAAACATCGCCGAAGCAGTTGCCTGTTTTGGTGAAATCAACTGCAAATACATTGTTGATGGTAACCGGGTGAGAGATGGTAAAACTGTCGGTGGTAATGAAACTGCAGGCTGCAGAACTGCTTTTTACCTTTAAGGTAACGTTGTAAGTACCAATCTGCCGGTAAGAATGGTTAACTACCTGTCCCAGACCTGTGGCACCGTCGCCAAAATCCCATTCCCACAACAGGCTACCCGAAAGGTCGGTCGTTCCTGAAAACTGAACATGGCAGTCAACAAATGTGCTGGTGAAATCGATATGATTACTGGCATCGAAGAAACTGGCAATATAGGCAGGTAGGCCGGTAGCGCTCTGTTGGCCACCGAGATTTAAAGCTCCAAGCGCCAAATTACAGCCAGCGCCATAAACATCGGGGTTATTGATCACACTAATGGTTGGCGATAAGTTGGAAGCAAGGTATATCTTCTTATCAGGAGCTATCTGTAAGGCAGCAGGATAAAAGGGGGCTGTGTTCATCACAAATTTAGATGCTTCGATGGTTGCCTGGTTACCGGACGTAATGTCATATTGATTAATAGTCCGGTCCAGCCCGGTGGTAACATACAGCAGTTTACTGTTGGGAGAAAATTCGACGCCATAAATGAAAACATAACCAGCATTGTAACCCACCAGGTCGATCGGGTTTGATAGAACCCCTGTATTATTGTCGAAATCGAATAATTCTGCCATGGCTACTGGCCAGGTTATGGCAACACATACCTTTTTGCCGTCTGGAGAAGCCTTCAATGCTCCTGCTCCAGTAAATTCCGGTGCACTGTGCGTGTGAGGAACTCCCACATCAGAAGTAACCGGAACGGGGTTGATGCCATTGCAATCCACTTTGTAAACTGTATACCTGTTGTTATTGAATCCCTTTGTGATCACCCAATAGTCGATTCCATTGGCTGCTTTTACGGCTGTCAACCTTTCCGTAGAGGGGCCATAAAGAAATACGTTTTTCTGTGAAGTTACATCCCCCAGGCCTCCGTTGAGGCGCATATCCACAACAGAATAATTATACCCTTTTGCGAATGTATTCTCCAGGCAATCGGCTGTAAATATGTAATAGAGATTGGTATCACCGGGATTGGGAATGATGATGGCCGATTGGGTGGAGGAGTTGTCGCCAAATAACCCAGTACCATTTGGCATGGCCATATGATTACGGTTGTAAACGGTAACCCCATTTGTATAAAATAATAAATTACCCCTTTTGTCACAAATAGTTGCACATCCTTCCTGGGTGTTCAATGCTCCGTTGGTAAGAGGTTGGGGAGGGGTAACATTGAAGTTTAATCCGGCATTGAATCCAAAATACCAGATGTTTCCCTGCTGAGCAAATACACTGGTATATAAAAGCAGAAAAAAGCAAAATATAAATTTATATTGGGGACGGAAAAAGGTCACGTTTATCCTGCTTATGGGGTTGTGAAACTCATAACAGCGCCCTTCCCCCAACCATTGGCATTTGCGGCATAAGCCTGGTAATAATATGTTTTGCCGGATGTGAGCGGGGTTAATGTACAACTGAAAGTCCCGCTGTTGGCGAATCCTGCGCCAGCAAAAAATCCCGTCTCAACAGGATTTGGTTGGAAGCCCCAAGCAACGCCCATTTTGGTAACATCCGAACTGCCGTGGCTGACAACTTCACCCGAACCAATCGCAGATGTACTTGTGATATTGGTAACAGGAAAGGTCGTAACGGTTGGAACCATATTTGCAGTAGTAGACGGTGATGAATCGTCGGAAGATTTTTTACAGGCAGTTATGATAAAAGAAGCAAAGAATAAAGCAAAAAATGTTGTTTTCATATTTTTTGGTATTAAAATAGAAAGTTTATGGAGAAGAAATACAACTTACGACTATCCTAAGATAGAAAAAGACTCCGATAATCATAACTTTCTGATCCAGTATTTTTCCCCTAAATAGCTGATTAAAATTCCTCCTTTCTTTATCACAATGCTTATATTTTCTAAATCCCGGTCCCTGTTTACCATTTCATCTCTCCCATGAATCGAAATAATAGCCACCACTTTGTGGGTTTTTATATTAGTAATGAGTCCCTTATATTGAATAAAGTCGATTCGGGATTTGAGGAATGTTTTGCTTGACTTGCCGGAAATGGGTGAGGTAGATTCAGTCTTTGCTTCATTGGTTCCTGAAGTAACAATAGGACCATCATCTGTTGTGCCGAATGGGTCTGGATAATTGGGTAATAGTATATAAGTCATATGACCAGTTGTACCTACGTACTTTTTTGTTGAGTAAAGATTGTTATTTCCGCCAATATTTGGCTCTTTGTACCTCAAGGTACAATAAGGGTACAAAATAGTAGAAAACAAGGATAAATGAACGGAAATGAAAAGAAAGGAATATGCTTGAAAGTGTTAGCAACACTGGATTTTGAAGTATTAAAAAACCCTCTCAATATGAGAAGGTTTGTGCCCAGGACTGGAATCGAACCAGCACGATCTTGCGAACGGCAGATTTTGAGTCTGCTGCGTCTACCAATTCCGCCACCTGGGCGGTTTGTGTTGAAGTTCAACGTTTGAACTTCGGGGAGCAATATTACATTATCCTGCCAACCTGTCCAAAATACGATTCAGGTATTTTTTCTTGTAGTAATACTCTTTAAGTTTCAGCAGATCGGCTCTGGTAACGGTTTGATCGTTGTAATTCTCAATAACCGGCCCTGCTTCGGAATAAATCTCCTTCTCAATTAACGCTATCTTTCCTGAAGCGTCGTCGGATAGTTCTTCATTGAGCTCCATCATCTCCATCAGGAAACCCGGGGGTAAGTGGTATTTTTCATCTTCTTCCAACAGGCCTTTCAATTGTAACAGGTATCTGATCGTCTCTTCCCTGTTCTTGAAAATCTTCAGGGCCTTGTTAAGCTGGGAAGATTTTTCAAGCGCTTCTTCCTGTTCATGTTCAGTAGCCTGGGTAAAGAAATCAGGGTGATATTTTTTCTGCAGCTCAAAATACTTTTGGGCCAGCTTGCCCTGGTCGATCTTTACAGAGACGGGTAGTTCAAACAGTTCAAAGTAGTTCATGGGGCAAATGTAATCCTTGTATGTAAAATCTTAGCTGTAAATTGCAGCTCAAAATAACGATTGATGCTCCAGATTGGATTGATCCGGGAAGGGAAGATTCCACAGGATAACCGGGTAGCACTTACACCCGCCCAGTGCAAATGGCTCCAGAAAAATTTCAATGATATCAAAGTAGCCGTACAGCCTTCCCCTAACCGCTGTTATGCAGACATTGAATATGAACGTGCCGGGGTAGAAGTAAAAGAGGACCTCAGTGGGTGCAACCTGTTACTGGGCATCAAAGAAGTGCCGGTGGAGATGCTCCTGGCAGGCAAGACCTATATGTTCTTTTCGCATACCAAGAAGCTGCAACCATACAACCAGAAATTATTCAGGGCCATCATTGATAAAAAGATCACCCTGATCGATTACGAATGCCTTGAACACGACGACGGCACCCGCATCATTGGTTTTGGTTTTTTTGCCGGCATCGTAGGCGCACACAATGGGATGATGGCCTATGGTAACCGGACGGGGGCCTACAAACTTGGGAGGGTACATACTGTAAACAGTTTTCAAAAACTGGTTCACACTTATTTCGGGTTGAAGCTTCCGAACATAAAAATCGCCGTGACCGGAACGGGCCGGGTGGCGCACGGGGTGCTCGAGATCATGAACCTGATGGGGGTGCATGAAGTAGAACCCGATGAATACCTGGAAGGAGAATTCGCATACCCTGTATATGTTCACCTGAAAGGTGCCGACCTGTATATGCATAAGAAAACAGGGAGATATGCACGCAATGATTTTCATACCAACCCGCAGGATTACAATTGCCACTTTACCGATTACCTGGCCCACACAGATATATTGATGAACGGGATCTATTGGGAGAAGACCATACCACGCCTTTTTGAGATGGAAGACCTGCGCAGAAAGGACTTCCGGATTAAAACGATCGCAGACATTACCGATGACCGGAATGGCTCGGTTCCTTGCAACTTTGGTGACTCAACGATCGATAACCCTATATATGGCGTCGATAGAAGCACGTTCGAAATGACCGCACCTTATTTGCCAGGGTCGGTGGATGTAATGGCGGTTGGCAACCTGCCTAACGAATTACCCAGAGATGCCAGCCGTTATTTTGGTGAACAAATGATCAAGTTTGTACTCGATGACATACGGACAGGTGGCAGTAAGGCGATCGATAAGGCAACACTGGTGAAGAACGGGGAACTCAATGAACCCTTCCTGTACATGAAAGAATACGGAGGCTTGTAATGAGCTCTTGCAGGCACCGTTTTATAAATAGAGGTAATAATCTCTCAATAATTCGGTGAACTCTTTCGTGTAATCATTATTGCTGTCGGTTATACTGATAACCGATTCCCTTACTTCAGCTTCTTCACGGCCAAAGATCAGTACCCCCCTGAAATGATTGTGCGTCACTGCTGGTTTGACCAGTATCTTTTGATGGAGCCTCAGTCCATGCTTACCCGCCTCTTCAATAAAATAGCCAATCCTTCGATACGGGAGTAATACCGCAAACCTGCCATTTTCGGACAGAAATCTGTTCGCAACATCTGCCAGTTCAGTTAGACTTAAGCCGGTATCGTGTTTTGCATTGTTCTTTTTCCGGCTGGCAGAGCGAAGGTCATCTTCAAAGAAGGGGGGATTGGAAATGATAAGGCCGTATTTTTTCCCGGGGGCAAATGCAAGGATGCTGGAGTTAAATACATGCAGCCTGTCTTTCCAGGATGATGCCATAAAGTTCTCCCTGGCTTGGAAAGCAGCATCTTCGTCCAACTCCACCGCCTCAATGATCGCTGAAGAATCCTTTTGAGCATACATAAGCGATAAGAGGCCGGTACCGGTTCCAATATCCAGACAATTTACAGAAGGCGGTTGACTGTGGGCAATGATGGCGCCGAACAGGCAGGCATCCGTACATACCTTCATGGCACACCGATCCTGGTTTATCGTAAATTGTTTGAATTGGAAATAATGATTCGGCATAATTGAAAGACAAAGGATTTGAGTTGCATGGCCGGGATCAATTACCATTCGGCCCTTGCTGACGGGCTTATGCTTAATTCCGAGAAATCGTTCGCCTTGAATTTGAAATAACCGGTGATAGCGATCATCGCGGCATTATCGGTACAATATTCGAAAGCAGGTATGAAGGTTTGCCACCCCTGTTTTTCGCCGAGACTGGTAAAAGCTTTACGTAATCCGCTGTTGGCGCTTACGCCGCCGGCAAGGCAGACATCTTTGATACCTGTTTCTATGGCTGCTTTTTTCAGTTTATTCAGCAAGATGCTTATGATCCTTTCCTGTACGGAAGCACAGATATCATTCAGGTTCTCTTCAATGAACCGTTGCCGGGTTACTTCATCGGCAATGAACTCTTCCCTGAACAGGTTACTGGCACCGGCATTTTTAAGGAAATAAAGAATAGAGGTTTTCAAACCGGAAAAACTGAAATCAAGTCCGGGTACCTGGGGTTCGGGAAATTTGAACCGATGAGGATCACCGAGCGCTGCGTATTTGTCTATCAACGGTCCGCCGGGATAGGGGAGCCCAAGCATCTTGGCTGTTTTGTCGAAGGCTTCTCCCGCGGCATCATCGATCGTTTCGCCGATCACTTTCAGTTGCATGGGCGAATCACAACGAACGATCTGCGTATGCCCCCCGCTTACCGTCAGGCATAAAAAAGGGAAGGAAGGTTTTTTATCGGCGATCAGGTTGGCAAGCACATGAGCCTGCATATGATGAACTGCGATGAGTGGCTTGTTCAGTGCAAGGGAGAGTGATTTTGCGAACTGTGTTCCGACCAATAAGGAGCCGATCAGTCCCGGGGCCTGGGTAAATGCGATCCCATCCACGGATGAAAGCCGGCAGTTTGCCGTGCGCAAAGCCGATTCAACCACCGGAACGATGTTCTGCATATGGGCTCTGCTGGCCAGCTCGGGCACCACACCACCAAATTGCTCATGAACAGTTTGGTTAGCGATCTTATTGGAAAGGATCTTCCCGTCAACACATATTGCAGCAGAGGTTTCGTCGCAGGAAGATTCTATGGCGAGAATGGTTGTGCCCATAAGGGCTCAAAGATACCGCAAACTGCTAATGTCAGCAATTTCCCCGGCCATACAGGCCGAGAATACGTTGGTTGCAACGGTATACCTGATGGCAACCTTTTTGTTGACGATCAATACGGTGCTTTGGGGCAATGAATGAATTTCGAGCACCTTCCCGTTATCGAGTTCAATCATCATACTGCAACCATCGAGGCGGCCGGTATAATCTCTCACTGTTCCGGTTATTTCAAAGTCGGAGATTGGAACTGCTTTTTTACAGGCGCCCAGGCAGATGACCAACAAGGAAAAGAAGACCCATTTCTTCATTTTGGAAGGGTTTACTATTAGACCAAACGAATCCGCGTTTTGCTGCCTTGGGTGGTTATATTATTTGCTGCGGATGGCTACCACAGGATCCATACGGGCAGCTTTAGATGCGGGGATGATACCGGCCAATACACCCGCTACTATACAAATAATGATCGTGGTGATGAGCATTGGGATGGAAATGTACACGGGGAACTTCAATGGGCCCGACAGGATCAGTGTCAGGATATAAACAAAGATCAAACCGATCATACCGCCGATGATGCAAAGCAATGCCGCTTCCATCAGGAACTCGAAAAGGATCGAACCGTTCTTGGCGCCGATCGCCTTTTTTAAGCCGATGATGCTCGTCCGTTCCCTTACCGTAACGAACATGATATTGGTGATCCCGAAGATACCCACCACCAGGCTGATGCCTCCGATGATGGCGCCTACTATGTTTACTGTTTTGAAGAAACCGGTAATGGCCTTACTGAATGCTTCCACGCTGTTAAGGGAAAAATTATCTTCCTGCGTTGGGCCGAGCCTCCTGATCTGCCGCATGATGCCACGCAGTTCATCACTGAGCGCTTCGGTGGTGACTCCCGTTTTGCCCTTGGCGATCAGGATGGGGTTGGAGAATTTCTCCTCGAATATCTGCTTGCAGAATTTATAAGAGAGCATGATGCAGTTGTCGTAATTCCAGCCGATGAAATTGGTCCCTTCCTTTTTGATCACGCCGATTATGGTCATTTTCTTCCCCTTAACATCTATCTGTTTACCCAGGGCACGTGCGGAGTTGCCAAATAAGGTTTCGGCATTCGAAAAGCCGATGATACAAACATTGGTACCGGCATTGAACTCACTGGCAGAGAAAAATCGGCCTGCATCGAAACTGATGGGTTGGATGGTCATCTGTTCGGGAAGTACACCATATACGCTGATATTCTGAAGAAGATCATCTTTATGAGAGATGCTGGTTCCGGTTTGCAGCAGGTAGGAGATCTCATCCAGCAGTACCGACCGTTGTTTTACCATATCCGCTTCCTCGTATTTGGCCACGGGCCTTGCCTGGTATTTCCAGAATGGATAATCAGGACCGCCGCTGTAATCCCATTTATCGATATAGATGGTATTGCTGCCCAAGCTCTTTACTTCGTTCTGGATGTTCCGTTCAAGGCTGTTCACAGTGGCCAGCACACCGATGATGCAGAAGATGCCGAAGGCCACGCCGGTCAGGCTGAGTGCAGTGCGGAGTTTATTCACCCTCAATTCCTGGAACGTAAGGCGTAATGAATTACGGAGTATGCTGAGTGTTTTTCGCATCTCCTCAAAATTACGGTATGCAGCTTAATTTAACGGGTAAAATGTATGAATGGTTCTTTCTTGTGCAAGCCTTACCTTTGCGCCTCCAAAAGAGAAGGAGTGTACATGAAGTATATCAATGAAATAAATAAACGGAAAACCTTCGCCATCATCTCTCACCCGGATGCGGGTAAGACCACCCTTACCGAGAAGTTCCTGCTTTTCGGAGGGGCCATACAGACTGCCGGTGCGGTGAAGAGCAACAAGATAAAGAAACACGCAACCAGCGATTTCATGGAGATTGAAAGGCAGCGTGGTATCAGTGTTGCCACCAGTGTGATGACATTCGAATACCAGGGCCACCTCATTAACCTGCTGGATACCCCCGGACACAAGGACTTTGCTGAGGATACCTTCCGGACCCTGACCGCAGTTGACAGCGTCGTGCTGGTGATCGATAGCGTGAACGGGGTGGAAGCCCAGACAAGGAGGCTGATGGAAGTGATCGCCATGCGTAATACGCCTGTGATCGTTTTCATTAATAAAATGGACCGGGATGGAAAGAACCGATTCGACCTGCTGGAGGAGATAGAAAAGGAGTTGAAGATACAACTGCACCCCATGACCTTTCCCATCAACAGCGGAAAGGATTTTAAAGGAGTATACGACCTGCATAATAAAAGCCTGGTGCTGTTCACGGCCGGCACAAAAGCCAATGATGAGGATGTGGTGCAGATCAATGACCTCGATGATAAGGTACTCGATAGCAAAATAGGAGAAAAAGACGCCAACACATTGCGTGAAGATGTGGAGCTCATTGAAGGGGTTTACGGCGAACTGAATGTTAACGATTACCTGGGCGGGAGAACAGCCCCGGTGTTCTTTGGCAGCGCCGTAAACAATTTCGGGGTAAAAGAGATGCTGGATACCTTTATCCGGATTGCCCCTACACCGCGGCCCAGGCACACCACCTTACGGGATGTAAAGCCTGAGGAGGATAAATTCAGCGGGTTCGTCTTCAAGATCCACGCCAACCTCGACCCGAAGCACCGGGACAGGATTGCCTTCCTCCGTGTATGCAGCGGCCGTTTTGAGCGCAATAAGTATTACCACCATGTACGAAACAGCCGCGACCTACGCTTCAGTAACCCCTATAGTTTTCTTGCCCGGCAAAAAGACGTGATAGAGGAAGCCTACCCGGGTGACGTAGTGGGTCTATTCGATACAGGAAATTTCAAAATTGGAGACACGCTTACTGAAGGAGAGGATTTTTATTTTACCGGCATCCCGAGTTTTTCGCCTGAAATATTTAAAGAGGTGGTCAACAAAGATCCAATGAAAACCAAGCAGTTGGAGAAAGGCCTATTGCAATTGACTGACGAAGGTGTTGCCCAATTATTTACTCAATTTGGTGGCAATAAGAAGATCATTGGTTGTGTGGGCGAGCTTCAGTTTGAAGTGATCCAATACCGGCTTTTACAGGAATACGGCGCCTCGGTACAAATGAATAACCTGCCTTTTTATAAGGCCTGCTGGCTGGTAAGCAGGGATCCTAAAAAACTGGATGACTTCATCAAATACAAGCAGGCAAATATTGCTGAAGATAAAGACGGGCACCTGGTCTATTTAGCCCAGAGCGAGTGGTTCCTCAACACGGAGAGGCAAAACAACCCGGATATTGAATTCCATTTTACCAGTGAGATCCATAAGTGATGTGCTGATTTGAAAACAGGCCGGTAAAACAACTTATAGTTTCATGAGCATCATTCACGCAGTCTGAACCTGACGGCTCCATTGCTGCTTTCGGTACTTTTTATATTCAGTTCGTACCGCTTTTCCCCGTCATTAATGATCATTAAGGCCGTATTGGGAGGAATGCTTCCAAGGTTCTCGGCATACATAGCCAGTTCGTTCGGACTATTTTGTTCGATCTTGATAATAAACTTAAGTGGTTTATCGGTCAGGCGCTGGTGGCTGGTAAGGACCTTGCCGTTGTAGATCAGCGTGATGCTGTCGCCATCTATTTCAGCATTATCGTACAGGGTGACACTGATGGAGTCATGGTCAACAGTGATCGTCCTTACCAGGTCATAGGTCCTTTTTTCCAATTCCGGTTCTTTTACCTTTACCGGCTCAGGGATACTATCTTTCTTTATAACCTCCTTCTTGGGCTCTTCAGGTTGTTCTTTGCACAATGCGGTGATCTCTTCCAGGCTAAGGGCACGGTTATAGATGCGGATATCATCCAGGTCGGCGTTCAGCCAGAAGGGGAAGAAATCGTCATCGGATCTACCAAAGAAAAGGTCTTCCTTATTGGTAAAGTTCTCAGGAAACACCACCGAGTATTTCAATTCGCAGTTCACGTATAAGCGGGCCGTTTTCCCGTCGTTCGTATAGATCACCGAGTACCACTGGTCTTTTTTTATGTAGTCGGTATAGGGGGTGAGTACGGTGCCGGTACCCCTGAAGTTTTGATGGATGGTATCGCAAGACACGCCCCCGCAGCCTTTGCCGGAAGTGAAAAGGGCGTCATCAAAACGAAGGGCATAATTGCCCGGGTTGTAATTGCCGCCTCCTTTGCTGATCACCTGGCTGGCATGGCAGATATCGCAATAGAACCCGGTTGGCCTTACCCAGACCGAGAGGGTGATCTGGTCATTGAAATTGAGTGTTGGATTGTTTTTGATGCGCATGTATTGATATGCGCCATTGAAATGATAGGCACTATTCTTTTTGCCGAACCGGTCACTGGTGATGCTGGCATTATTGAATATGGGATGATTATTGTTTCCGCTGGCATCATCGGCGTTGCCATTGAAGGGATAATATGCCTGCAGGCCTTTTTTCAGGTCGGGCTGTGCAGGTGAAACATTCCAAAGAAGCAGCAACAGGGTAAGTATCCTTAACATGGTTTTGACGTTCATTTAAATACCTGTGTAATTAAAAGGGGAGATTGCCCGGAGTTCTTTTTTTACTGCTGCGGATACCTTTAACGAGTTTATGAATGAATGAATGGCTTTTTTATCAATAGCGGTTTTCCCCCTTGTCAGTTCCTTCAGCGCTTCATAGGGCTGTGGATAATTCTCCCTTCTTAGGATGGTCTGGATGGCTTCGGCCACCACAGCCCAGTTATTTTCAAGATCGGCCTTTAATTTATGCTCGTTCAACACCAGTTTGCTGATACCTTTCTCTGCAGAGCGTACTGCCAGCAGGGTATGCGCAATGGGAACACCTATGTTCCGTAATACGGTAGAATCGGTTAGGTCCCGTTGAAGCCTTGAAACAGGAAGTTTGGATGAAAGGTGGCCGAGCAGGGCATTGGCAATTCCCAGGTTGCCTTCCGCATTTTCAAAATCGATCGGGTTCACCTTGTGTGGCATGGCGCTGCTTCCCACTTCACCTTTCTTTGTTTTCTGTTTGAAATAGTCCATGCTTACATAGGCCCATATATCACGGCAAAAATCGATCAGTATATTATTGATGCGTTTGATGGCATCGAAATGTGCGGCAAGGGTGTCATAATGCTCGATCTGCGTGGTGTACTGCTGGCGTTGCAATCCCAATTTAGTCTCAAGGAACTCATTGGCAAATTTTACCCAATTGTATTTAGGATAGGCCACATGGTGTGCATTGAAATTTCCTGTAGCGCCGCCGAACTTACCTGAGAAAGGTATATAACTGAATAACTGTATCTGGTTCTCTATTCGTTCTACATATACCATCATTTCTTTTCCAAGCCGTGTCGGGCTGGCAGGCTGACCATGGGTTCGGGCCAGCATAGGAATATCCTTCCAGGCAAGTGCCATATTTGCGATGGCATGCTGCAGGTTAATGACAGCAGGCAGGTATTCCTGCTCAATACTGTTTTTCCAAAGTAAAGGGATAGCCGTATTGTTGATGTCCTGGGAGGTAAGACCAAAGTGTATCCATTCTTTTAAATGGCCCGCCCCGCATTTGTCAAGTACGCCTTTGAGGAAATATTCAACAGCTTTTACATCATGGTTGGTGATGCTTTCCTTTTTTTTGACCGCTTCAGCATCGCTCAGTGAAAACTCGTCGGCGGCCTGTTGGAGCTGTTTTCTTGTTCTAATATCCAGCTTAAAGAACTTTTTTTCTGCCAGGAACAGAAAATATTCCACTTCCACGATCATCCTGTATTTAATGAGTGCGTATTCACTGAAATAGTCATCCAGTTGTTGAACCTGTTTGCGGTAACGTCCGTCGACGGGAGATATGGCAGTGAGTTGGTTTAAATCCATGATGTTGCTGTACATTTGCCGCAAAAATACGCTAATTGGCACAGAAGATAAAGGTAGGAGCTGTCAGCTACCTGAATACGAAACCACTTATTTATGGGTTTGAACAAGGCAGGATGAGTGACCAGGTGGAATTACTGATCGATTATCCGGCCCGGATAGCTTCTATGTTGCAACAGGGGGAGATCGATGCCGGTTTGGTGCCCGTGGCGGTACTTCCCTTTCTCAAAGAGCATTACGTCATTTCGGATTATGGCATCGCCTGCGATGGTGAAGTAGCCAGTGTTTGCCTGTTCAGCGATGTACCCCTGGCGGAGATAAAGACCATCCTCGTCGATTATCAAAGCAGAACCTCGGCGGCCCTGTTGAAGGTTTTGCTCGAAGAATACTGGAAGATATCTCCCGTACTGATCGGTGGTGAAGCAGATTATGAACGCAGGATATCAGGGGATACGGCTGGACTTGTCATCGGCGACCGGGCCCTTTTACAAAGGAAGCACTCAAAATATATTTACGACCTCGGAACTGCCTGGAAGGAGATGACCGGCCTCCCTTTCGTTTTTGCTGCCTGGATCAGTAATAAAAAATTGCCCCAATCATTCATTAATGAATTCAATGAAGTGAACCGTTTCGGATTATCTCACCTCGATGAGGTGATCGCCAAAAATACAAACACGCCATTTGACCTGCATTCCTATTATACAAGGTACATACAGTTCAGGTTGAATGCCGGTATGTTCGAGGCTGCCAGGCTTTTTTTGAGCAAACTTAAGCCGTGATTGTTTAACTGCCTTTGCAGGGGATCCTGAACCCGTCTTTCAATCCTTCTACAAGCTTTTTCCGTTGTTTACTGTTGAAGCGGATATAGTAAAACATACGGGTGAACAGCGTATATGAAATTGCAATGATCCGTACAAGTCCCCTGAGGTTTTTGCGGGCGAAATATATCTTATTGCGGTTAGAGTAATAAATATAGAAGGGAGATTCATCGCCACCTGAAGAAGAAGAGACCTTATGGAGCACTGTCAATGCCGGCTCATAATACAGTTTACATCCTGCCCTCGTTGCCCTCAGTACCCAATCCGTGTCGTCGTAGTAGGCAAAGTATTTTGCATCCATCATTCCCACTGTTTTAAACAGGCTGCTTTCAATCATCATGAAACAGGTAGGGGCGTAGGTAATGTATCTGGCAATATTGTATTCCGGAGCATCGCTTTTATCATATCCATAGTGGATGCCCAGTGCCCGCCATTGATTCATTACACCACCGGCCATCCATACCTTCCGGGTATCGTAATAGAGTATTTTAGGTACAACGATGCGTTCGCCTTTTTCACAAAGTTTGAGGAGGCAACTGAATACATGCGATTGCGGTAATTCAATATCGTTGTTGAGCAATAAAACCTGTGAACAATCATCGGCCAGGGAGTTCCTTATGCCGATGTTATTCCCTTCGGCCACGCCGATATTGCCTGGGCTTTTGATATGTTTGAAAGCAGTGACCGGGTACCGGGAGGAGTATTCCAGGATCAGTTCATCGGTAGCAGGGTTGGGAGAGTTATCGATGAGGTAAAGGATATAATCCTTATGGTCCTGCCGGGATATGCTTTCGAAGAAACCGGGCAATACCTCATCGCTGTTGAACAGAACCGTAACCAATCCGATCTTACTCATATAGTTATTTCAGCAAGCCCTTCGACCGCATTTCGTTGATAGAATCGTCGTACCTGCTTTGCTGCACTTCTTGTTCATTCACCCAGTCGGCAAACTTTCTCAAACCGGTTTTGAAATCGTAGCCTGGTTTGAAGGAAAGCAGCTTTTCAATTTTGCCGGTGTCGGCATAATTGTGGCGGATATCGCCGAGCCGGTAATTACCGCTCACAATACAGGGCGTATCCGATCCGTATAATTCAATAAGCAGCTTCGCCACTTCTGCAACCTGAACAGCCATACCGGTGCCTACATTGAACACCTGGCCGTTGGCTTCTTCTTTTTCGATCCCGGCAATGGTGGCCGCAACCACGTCATCGATATAAACAAAATCACGGCTTTCTTTCCCATCCTCGAAAATATTGATGGGCCTGTTGTTTTTTATCAGTGTAGAGAAGATAGAAAGGATACCGGTATATGGGTTGCTTAATGACTGGCCTGGCCCGTATACGTTCTGGTAGCGGAATGCCACGGGTGCGATACCGATCGGAGAGCAGACCGTCATCACCATCTGTTCCTGGTTTTGTTTCGTGATACCATAAACCGAAGACGGATGGATCTTCGATTCTTCATCCGTGGCTGCTGATTGAAGGGGTTGTACAGCACCGGGGTAAGTAACTTCGAAATTTCCTGCATCCATGTCTTTCGCAAGGCGGTGGCCCGGGTATACCACACCTAATTCCTTAGAGGTATATTTACCCTCTCCATAGATGGCCCTCGAAGACGCTACCACTACTTTACGGACCTTTGTTTTGTTGTTGGCCAGCAGGTCAAGCATGATGGCGGTACCACCTATATTCACTTCGGTGTATTTTCTTATCTGGTACATCGATTGGCCCGTACCTGTTTCTGCGGCCAGGTGAACAATCACTTCATTATCTGCAATGGCCTTTTTCCAATCTTCTTCGGAGGTAACCGTCCCCTTGATGAACTGAACTTTATTTTTTATGGATGCATACAGGGGAGAGGTTTTGTCGGGGTCGCTGCCATGGATCTGGGGGGACAAATTATCCAGTACGGTCACCGAATGCCCATTTTGTAAGAGTTGTAGGGCCAGGTTTGAACCGATGAACCCTGCACCGCCGCTGATTAATATCTTGCTCATGGTGATTTAAATAAAATTACCTTCCTTATCCGTCTTTTGCCAACCGTTCGATTCGAAATTATAGCGTTTAACAATTATGGCCGGGGCGCCCAATGCCACGCAATGATCGGGTATATCCCTGGTCACGACCGAGTTGGAACCTATCACGCTGTTCTTGCCAACACTTGCCCCGATGATGCATACATTTTCGCCCAGCCAGGCGCCGTCGCCGATCACAACCTGTTTGGTTTGCCTGATGGGCTGATCGATCACCGGTATCTGAATGTTCTCGTAACTGTGCAGGTTATCGGCGATATAGACCTTGTCGGCCATCAGTACTTTCGTTCCGATCTCGATCTTCGAGGTGGCATAAATGTGACAGAACCTGCCGATATAGGTACCATTGCCGATGAGCAGTTTTGCATTGTCATCACCGGTTAAGGGCTCACAGGCCAGCCACCCCAGGTCGTTGACATATACTTTTGAGCCGATGTGGATACGGGAATGCCCGGTGACCTTTGTCCGGATAAGCCGGGAAGAAGGGCCTATCGAACCCAGCATCGTTTTGAGTACCGGGTACCTGAAAAAATAATAGGCCAGTAAATTCAATTTGTTCAGCATATCGATTTATGGTTAACTGACCAGATATTATTAATACGGTTGGTTTATTTGATTCTTTTAAGATATCCTCCGCCAAAAGCTTCCGTAATAAGCAATTTATTGGTGACCGATTCATCCTTAATAAACTTGTCAGTAGTTTTCAAAAATGCTTCCATGGCTGTATATGGGTTATTGCCAACATCCCAGGGCCGGTTGGTGACATATCCCTTGGGGAAAAACTCAACAAAGGTATCAGGTAACAGGATATACGAATCTACACTCACCAGCGGGGTGTATAATTCGAGTTCGCGGTATACATGTTCGTGTGAATGATTAGAATCAAGGACCACCATCACTTTCTTAAAACCTTTTGCATAATCAGCTATTTGCTGAACAATCTTTTCATCAACGGAAGATCCTTCCAGCATGGTGATATTCTTCATCATCGGATGCTTTTCTATCTCTGCCCGGTTGTGTTTCCGGATGTCAATATCTACTGCAATAACTTTTCCGCCATTTCCCAGCAGTTCCATCATCGAAGAGGAAAAGATGATGGAGCCTCCATGGGCGATCCCGGTTTCAATGATCAGGTCTGGTTTTACATCCCAGATAAGTTCCTGCATGATTGCAATGTCCTGGGGATATTTGATGATGGGTCTCCCCATCCAGGTAAAATTGTATGTATACTTATACTTATCTGCATGAAGCATCCAGTCGAGTGATTTCTGCTTTAATTCCTTGTCAAGAAGCATTTCCTGCTGTGCTTTTGCCCGTTCTTTTTTAAATTCTTCAATGGGGTCCATTTATTTCTGTTTTGATTGTAAATAAGTAAATATTTCAGTGATTGCCGATTGTAATGAAAATGCTTTATTTTCAGTGAACCCGATGGCTTCAATTTTTTTCAGGTCAATGCTGAACTGGTTGGGCTCAACGGGTTCAGTTCCCAGAATATTAACAGCCAGTTCTTTCCGAAACAGCCGCTCATATATTTCCTTTGTGATGGCTGCTGCCTCGATCATTGTCAGGCACTGGGATGATGCTAAGTTATAGCATTCGTAGCTTCCGGGGAATTGCATGATAATGGTTTCCAAAGCCCTGCTCAGGTTCTCGAGGTGTACGAAGTTCCGCATTTGCCGGCCCGACGACCTGATTGTGATAGATCCCTTATCTGCTGCTTCCAGGCAAAAACAGCCGGGTACCAGGGACCAGCGGTTGAATGCATCGGATAAAACGGGGCCATAAACGTTGCTCGGACGTACCGAAACGCAATGGAGTTTCCCTTGCCGGGTATACATCTCGGCATACATTTCAGCTACCAAATGATTGATTCCGTAATCGTTTTCGAAATGCAATGGGGATTTTTCTGAG
This sequence comes from uncultured Ferruginibacter sp., assembly GCA_964645235.1. GTDB lineage: Bacteria > Bacteroidota > Bacteroidia > Chitinophagales > Chitinophagaceae > Ferruginibacter. The sequence continues at coordinate 65,440 of CAZYAT010000007.1, forward strand.
ATCTCCCCGTATAGTTCTGTGCCGTACACCTGGAGAGTCGAAAATATAATACAGCGGCGTATATTATTTCTTACTGCAAAATCCAGGATGTTCTTCGTGCCCATTCCCGATAGTTCAAGTCCTTGTGCACCCTTTTTTGAAATAATGTCATTGGCGGTAGCTGTGTGTATGATCACATCGGATGTGATGTTGTTTTTTTGGAGCCATTCGGTGTCCAGAACATCCAATTCAATCAGCTCAGCCTTTTGAAGTAAGGATTGAACAGAAGGATGAAATTTGCGGGATGTGGCAATGACCTCGTACCCCTTTTCCAGTAAAAAACGGGCGATGTAGGAACCTATGAAACCATTTGTGCCGGTGATCAGAATTTTCATGTTCTAAAGGTCATTATTTAACGATTAAGCCCTGGCCGGTTGGCAATGAAAGTATCTTTATTCCTTTTTTTCTTGCCCATTCATTATGAGCCTCGAACTGGAAATCATATGTAACATATGCATAGTCATCCAGAACTACTATTCCGCCTTTGCTTAACTTATCCCAAAAGTAATCCATTGCTGCAATTTCGGGGTTCACGTTGTTCATATCAATTGAAAGGAATGCAATTTTTTCACTTGTGACTTGTGAAAGGGTTCCGGGGACAGAGCCTTTGATCAGCTTTACATTTGGTTCAACTGCGAAGGTTTTCTTTACTTCTTCATAACAATCCGAATAGGCATCATGAAAGAACTCTTTTCTTCCGGCGGCTCTTTCCTTATCGGTAAGCAGGCTCTCGTCAAGGCCTTCAAATGTGTCGAGGAGGTAAAACGTTTTATTAATGGTACTGAACTGAAGATATTCGCAGATCGCTTTTGCATAGCCTCCTTTATTAGTTCCGCATTCTACGAAATCTCCTTCAATCTCTTTGCAATGATTGGCCGCCCATAGAATTGTATGAACACGCCAATGAATGGATGCCCAGGAACCGGTTGCTGCTCCCGCTTTTTCGGCTTTGATAAAGCCGGGCTCTTTCATGAAACCCGTATTATGAATTGTCGTTAACCCATCCTGGTCATAAGTAATCTTGTACCCGGACGCAATGCCAAGTACTTTCTTAAGTTTATGGACGATATTCAAAACGCTTCTTTTTAAATTTATTAAGAAAAGATTTTAACGGTTTTTTTATAAGTATGTAATAAAGAATAAACTCCTCATTCATTAACAGGGCAACTGCGTTTGAAAAAAACAAGCCTGTTTTTTGCAGGAAGGATAAATGCCGAAACCCGAATTGGTATGTCAGATAACGGAAGATGTACGCATCCAGGAAGTAAAATTTGCTTTTGATGTTGAACGCTTTCTTGATCGACTCCCTTGTCTTAGAAGTTCCTCCTTCATAATAATGGAAGGAAGGGGGGCCATCAAGCAGCTGGAATGTACCTTTGGTAAGTGTTTCATATAAGAAAAGATGTTCTCCACCCCAGCTGTTGTCAAAGGGTACATTTTTGATCAGTGAAGTACGGTACAAGCCGCACAGGAAAAACTTATTCGGCATTGGGCTTTTTATGAAATGAAAGCACCGGCTGAACAGGTTGGGTTGTAAAAAACTCCTTGTCAGCTTCCCGGGGGTATACACATTATGCCTGTCAAAAATATCCATTCGGGTCATGGAGATCGCTACGCTGTCATTTGATTCCAACACGGCCACACAACGCTCGATGAAATTTGGCTCCCACTGGTCGTCATCAGCAGCCCACATGAAATATTCCCCTGCGGCGGCATCCAATAGAAACTGGAAATTCGGAACCAGGCTTAGGTTCCTTTCCTGCAACACATATTTAATCCGGGTATCCAGTGCTGCATATCTCTTGATCAGGGGTGCCACTTCTTCATTGGTTGAACAATTGTCGGAAATAATGATCTCGAGGTTTCGATAGGTTTGACCTATCATACATTTGATCGTATTCTCCAGGCCTTCAGGCCGGTTATAAGTTGGTATTCCAACTGTGACCAATGGAGCTGGCTCCCGCATATTTATAAAATGACTCCTTTAAAATTACCGTCAACAAATGGGATCTGCATGTCTTTGTCCGATACCAGCGAAACCGGAAGTGGCCATTCGATATTCACCGCCGGGTCATTATATCGTACGCCTCCTTCGCTCTCCTTATGATAGAAGGCTGACACCAGGTATGTGATTTCGGAATACTCCGACAAAGACTGAAATCCATGTGCAAACCCTGCGGGAACATACATCATTCTTTTGTTCTCAGCAGTAAGTTCAGCCCCAAACCATTGTAAGAAAGTGGGCGACCCTGCCCTTACATCAACAATAACATCGAAAATTGCTCCCTGCACACATTTAACCAGTTTTACTTCGCAAAAAGGGCTTTTTTGAAAGTGCATTCCACGAATCACTCCTTTACCATGCGTGCCAGAGTGGTTGGCTTGTACAAAATGCTGCACAAGATCGTATTCGGCAAATTCCTTCTCACAGAAAGTCCGGGTGAAAAATCCCCGGCTGTCCTGGGAAGGCTGTACATCAATGGTGAATGCTCCTTTTAGCGCAAGGGGGGTAAATATCATTACGCAATTAAAATTTGGATGGTAAAAATTTAATGTCTTTTTTCGGGAGGATTAACTTGGGGCTTAAGTCATAAACAATACTGAACAACTTATTATCAATAAGGTCTTTTGAAGGAACTGCCAGCATATTGAAACCATGGTGCGGGGGGATTTCGCAATAGGTTCTTTCCAATGGCAGCAATTCAATAGGCATATCGCCGGTATCTATATTCTGATGAAATTCACGTACCGCAAATATTTCATAACCTAACTGCTTCAGCAATGCAGATGAAGGTGAGTTTTCCAGCCCCCTGCTCCAGTCATCATACAGGCTATGTGTTTCAAAAACAACAACCGGCCTGTCTTTTTCAAGCATTTTCAGGGCTCCCTCCAGCACTTTGAATTCGCTTCCTTCCACATCGATCATCAGCAGGCCAATGGCCCCGGGTTTGTTTGCTGCGATATAATCATCGATGGTGATGGTATGAAGTACTTTGGTTACTGACCCCTTTGCCTCTATGGTGCTGGCCAGTGCGTCTTCACCCTCAAAGACGAGTTTCTCATTGCTTTTATTCCAAAGGGCCAGGTTATTGATGAGTAGATTTTCCAGTTTGTTAAGCCGGGCATTTTCTATGATCAGGTCTGAATTGTCTTTATTGGGTTCAAATGCATGGCAAACGCCTGTGTCCCTGATATTATTGGCAACGGGAATGGCCTGGTCACCAAAGTAGGCACCGGCAATTATTACATTTTTTGCATAGGTTGAGAAATGCAGCAGTAATTTGGTGGTTTGGGGCTCCCAAACGTGATTGGGAACTGCAGGGCTGCATAAAAGGAATTCACGGGCGATCTTCGAATTGTACACAAATTTTATCTGAAGGCCGTTCTGAAGATTTTTAGAAAAATGTTCCCCCATAAATAATTCATCAGCCAATGGCCCCGATACCAGATCTCTCACATTTACTTCCGGGTGTCCCGATTTTCTTTCAAAGTCGATCAGTGCTTCAATGAAGTTATCTCTGAGGGATGTGTTTTTTCGCAGTGTTTCTTTTATTGATTCAATTGTCGTCATTTCGGCTGGTTAAAAGTAAGGTGCTGGTCTATGATCTTGTTATCAATCAGTTTTTCAATGGTTTTCAGCCGGATCATGAAAGATTGCCGGAAGTCCGGGTCGTTGAAGCCAATCCCCAGTAATCCCCGTTTAAGGTCTTGTACTGCTTCTGTCAGGCTTACCCGTGGCTGGTGTTCCGGTGCCAGATTTTCATACAGATCAAAGCTTACTTTATAGGAGCGTTTGTCTGGTTGTGCATTTTTATTAATATCCACTTCCACTTCAGCAAATAATTGCTTCACAGCTGCCGCCAGTTCCTTTACCTGGTAATTCCATCGGTTACTGCCTGTATTTATAATAAGGAAGTCTCCCCCTTTTTTCCGTGTAATGGCCCAGTCCATAGCCCTGGCCATATCTTTTACATGAATCAGGGGGCGCCATGGAGTGCCATCGCTCAGGATGCTTATACGTCCGGTGGAAATAGCGCTTGCCACAAAGTCATTCAGCACAAGATCAAGTCTAAGCCTGTCACTATAGCCACAAGCGGTGGCAAAACGCAAACAGGTGATCCGAAAATGTTCATCAGCTAATGGCTGCAGGCCACGCTCCGCATTTACTTTTGATTTAGCATAAGCAGTGAGTGGATTGACTTCGGAAGATTCATTTCTTGGAGCACTGTCTGCAAAACCATATACGCTGCAACTACTGGCAAATACAAAATTGCTTACCCGGGCCTTTTTTGCCAGTGCAGCAATTTGCACCGCAGCTTCGCAGTTGATTTGGAGGGTAGGGGTTTCGTAAGCGTTCCCCATCGGATCATTAGAAATGGCAGCCAGGTAGATCACCGAATCAAACCCCTGGATCAAAGCTGCGTTGAAATTCCGGACATCTCCGTAATACTGTGCATCCAGCATTATATCACCAGCGATCCCATTATAGGTTGTATTCTGAGCAAAGTACCCGATGTCGTACCCCGCCAAGAACGAATCAGGATAAACCGATCTGAAATGTTTGGTAACCATTGGGCCTATGTACCCGAGATTACCGATGATTAATAATTTCATTATGTTATTTCCAGATTTTCCAAGGAGCCCTTCCGCTTTCCCACAATTCATTTAACTCAATCTTATCACGAAGTGCATCCATACATTTCCAAAATCCACGGTGTTTATAAGCAATCAGCTGCCTGTCTGCGGTAAGCCGTTCGAGGGGTTCATCTTCCCACATCATATTTGACATATCATTCTGCAGGTAGTTGAATACATCGGCTTTAAGCACAAAAAAACCTCCGTTGATCCATTGTGCATCAGCTTTTGATTTTTCACGAAATGCATTCACGGCCCCGTCGGGTGAGAGGTCCATTCCCCCGAATCTGGCATCGGGCTGGACTGAAGTAACCGTAGCAATTTTGTTGTTCTTTTTATGGAATGAAACAAGTTCTGTCAGGTTTACGTCGCTGACCCCATCGCCATAGGTTAACAGAAAGTCATCGTTACCTATATATTTTTGAACCTGTTTCAATCTCCCGGCAGTTTTGGTGTTCATACCAGTCTCTACCAACGTTACCTTAAAAGATTCTGACCGCGTTCCATGAATTTCCATTTTATTATCGGCTAGGTCAATAGTGATGTCGGAATTGTGCAGAAAATAATTCATGAAGTATTCCTTAATTACATAGCCTTTATACCCAAGGCAGATGATGAAATCATTAAAGCCATGGTGGCTGTATAATTTCATGATGTGCCATAAAATGGGTTTTCCCCCGATTTCAACCATTGGCTTCGGCCGGGTATCTGTTTCTTCTGAAATACGCGTGCCCAAACCACCTGCAAAAATTACAACTTTCATAAAAGCCTTTTCGGCTGCAAAAGTAAATGATTTAAGAATTATTCGGCTAAAAAGGAAGAGGCTGTGAGTACGAACAGCTAAAGAATTATTATATGGATCTGATGGCCAGCGCCGCTCTTTTCGCAATATTTCCCCAGTAAAATTGATTGAAGAACTCTGAGGGGATGTGGTTGCCGGTATTTTTTGTGAGTAATTCCCGGGTAAATCCGTCCCAGTCATTGTCATCCAGCACCTGTAATTTGTTTCCGGATACTGCGGCCGGTACGCCAACAGCACCGCTGCGGGTGCTCACCACTGACAGATCATTGCCCAGGGCTTCTACGATCTTTGTCTTGATGCCTCCGCCGTCTATTACCGGGTTAATAAAGATATCGGATCCCTGTAGGTAGGTATCGATATCGGCGACAAAGCCGGCGTAAATGATGTTCTTGTCCTTATAGGCGGATAAACCGTTATAAGATGGCGGAAGCCCAGCACCACAAACGAGGATCTTATACCGGACATTTCCGGCTGATAGGAGGGCGGGGTTTATTTTGTACAGGATGATGTCAAGTGCATCCTGGTTGGGCTTATAGGCCAGGGTGCCTGTAAAGAGCAATATTTTTTCATCAACCCCAATATGATGCCTGGCACTAATAAGTTTTCTGGCGCCATCTTTCTGAGTGGGGGCAGGGGCATGTTGTTGCTCGATGCCATAGGTGGCCAGGCTGCATTTAGAAGGCTTAAGCTTATATCTCTCAATAGCATAATCCCTGTCGGCTTCCGTGATGAAGAAACTAAGGTCGGCGCACCGGTGGATGAACCGTTCATAATTCCATAACATCCCCCACCACCACTTGCCGATGCTGCGGAAACGGATTCCTTCAATATTATGCGAATGTATCAGTAGGTTCACCTTACATGACCATTTCAGAAGAACGGCCAGCCAGCCGTAGTAAGGATGTTCGACAAGAAGGTCCGTGATCCCTTTTTCTTTTATTATCCGGCGTAGTGTAAAAAAGTAGAAAGGGTTTATATACCTGAGTGCATGATTGCCCAGGACATTCAATAGCTGATAGCTTTCGTTCGGTGCAGCTTCGTTGCTATTGACAGAAACGCAGGTAAGATCAAGTTCCCTGGCCAGGTAACGGTAGAAATAAGCGATGTTCTTTTGCCCGCCGGTCGCCGGAGGGTAAAACTTGTAAGAAACCAGGCTTAATACTTTTCTTTCACTGGCCATGCTTGACGATTAATTGCAGCTCATCGGAGTCTGATCGATCCGGTTAAGAACAAAACAGGTCAGGCCGGTTTGGTTGGCCCGGGGGTCTTGTCCCTTTTTTTCCATGCCATGAACAAACAGAATACCACAACCAGTACCGAAAGGATGTTTGCATATCCGGAGATCTGTTCCCCGATGCGTACAGACGGCGGATCGAAAATAAATTCGATGGTATGCTTACCGGCAGGTATTGCCATGCCCCTCAGCACATAATTGGTTTTACAATATGGTGCTTCTTTACCGTCGATCAGCGCTTTCCAGCCCAACGGGTAATACACTTCACTGAATACGGCAAACTGGTTGGTGGTGGCATTGAATTCGTATTTGATCTCGTCGTTTCGGTTATACAGTAATTTAATGGTTGCTGCGGAATCGTACACTGGTGAGAAAGGAACCGACGATCTGTAACGTTCATCTACAAAAGCTACCTGTGCCGGGTCGAAGGAATTAAGAGCATTCATTTCTTCATCCGCATTCTTTACAAATTTCACCTCTTTGACCAACCAGCAGTTACCCATCGCAAACGGATTCTGGATGGCCGTGTTCTGCCTTCGGTCGGTTTGATCGGGAACGATCACATATTTCATGTTCAGCATATTCAGTACCGGGAAACTGTCTTTTGCCATTGGATTGGTGCCCCAGGCCTGTATGTTATGATAGATCTGCTTTTCAATAAGGTCCTGGTACAGTCCAAGTTTGGCAGGACTGTACCCGCCGATGTTATTGTGCTTGTAAGAAGCAATGGCATCATTGAAGGCGGTGCTCATATCAATGGTATACCCGTTTTGTGTAGCGGCGGCCAGGTTGATGATCCGGTAAAAGCCTGTATCGCTTTTCATCTGAATATCGGCACGGGTATCGGCATAAGGGGCTTCCAGGTCGGCTGGTTCAATGAACGTTTCCTCTGTTATATACCTTTTGGCAACACCCAACAGGTCGATCGCTGTGAACAGGATCAGCATCGCATACAGCACCCCTGATTTGATCCATTGTTTTGCATACATGAACACAAGGGCAATGCCCACAAAGATGAAAGCGATGGAACGCCACATGTCGCTAAGGTAAAAGGCCTGGCGGTCGGCCTTAAGTGCGGCAAAATAACTGCGGGTGAAATCACTTCCTTTTCCCTGCAGTGCCTCGTTGATATTCTTACGCAGCTCGGTGGTGTTGGTATTGGTGAAATCGGAGACGAAATAGAATAATACCAGCACGGCCACCGTACCGCCTGTGATATAAAGGCAATTCTTCAGCAGCTTTTGTAGTTTTTCTTTTTCTGTTATTGAAACCAGTTCATTTACAAAGATGGAAGCCAGCAGGGCAACCGACAACTGGGGTATCACCAGCGCCATGGAAGGCGCCCTGAATTTTTTATAGAAAGGCAGGTAGTCGAAGAGGAAATAGTTCACGGCTTCGAAATTCTTTCCCCAGGACAGTACAATGCCAAAGAGCGTGAGCGCAACCAGCCACCATTTATGTTCGCTTTTCGACAGGAAGGCGCCGAATAAGAACAACAGGCAAACCAGTGCACCCATGTATACGGTCCCCTGGGTGCTTAATAATTCACCCCAGTACATAGGAGAGGATTGGGCGATCTGCTGTGCAAAACCCTGTGGAAGGGTCTGTGCATTTTCCTGCAGCACCTCAATGGCCTTCGAATTTTCTCCCAATCCTTCGGAAGAGCTTCCGCCAAATGCATTCGGAACGATCATTGTCATGGTCTCTGCCTTGCCATAGCTCCACTGGAATGCATAATCTTTGTCCAACCCTCCCTTTGTTTCAAATTTTTTATCCTTCTGGGTGAGTTCACTTCGTCCGCCACGCATGGTCTCCTTGGTAAATTCATAAGCGGGCCAATAGAGCATGGCAATGGTTCCGATCATGATGGCGCCCAAGGCCAGGCAAAGTATGGCAGATAAAGCCAGGTGCCTGATCTCTTTTCCCCTGATGCATTTGATAAGAAAAGGAATGGTCATGAAAACAACCATCAACAGCGTATAATAAACGATCTGCTGGTGGAGCTGCCATAACAAAAGTATCCCGGATATCAGCAAAACCACACTACCCAGCCAATATTTCTTTTTAAATATCATTTGAATGCCGGCAAGTACGGCTGGGGCATAGGCCATTGAAAGCAGTTTCGTATCGTGTCCCCCGGCAATGAGTACCGGATCGTATGAACAATAGGCATAGGCGATGCCGCCGAAAATACTTACCCATGGATTGATCCCGATCACAATACATAAGAGGTAAAAGCAAAGAGCTGCTATGAAGAGGTAGAATACCGGCTTAGGCATGCCCAGCGTAAGGATGTTGTGAATATATCCCACATGTATATGCTGTGGCTCTTTTGGTTCCAGTGCGATCTGGTAGGTGGGCATACCACCCATCATGCTGTTGGTCCATTTAGGGAAATATCCATGCTTCTCCTTGTACTCAAAAGACTGTTGTGCCATGGCTTTCCATTGTATATAGTCGCCCTGCTGGACGGCCTTACCTTGCAAGGCGGGTCCGGTCAGGTAAATGGATAACAATAAGAAAACGACAACTGCCACCAGGTGGGGGAGTACCCTGTTAAAAGAGATATTCTTCATAAAGATTTTTTGCCTCGGCAAAATAAAGCTAAAAACCGAATTAACCGGATGGTTCCCGGGAATAAAAAAGCCATTTACCGGTTAGTAAATGGCTCCTTTTATAAGTAGCCGGATCAATTTCCTCCCATTCCCTGCTGGGCATTCTGCATGTTTTCCATTTCTCCTTTCAGGTTTTTGCGTTTGAAAAGCGATACATCGATCTTACCAAAGCGCCAGTTAAAATTCAACCGCACGAATTGCGGATCCCTTCTTCTTTCATTGTCCTGGACGAAGGTTATGGCCTCTGCATGGGTTGCATACAGGCGGGTGCGGAAGACATCGCTGAACTGCAGGGTGATCGATGCCGCATTATTCTTCAGGAATTCTTTGCGTATGGAAAAATCGGCACCGAATATCGGTTTTATATAACCTTGTGAACTTGGTTGCGAGCCACCTCCAAACATCATACCCATTCCCCGGTTGCCACCTCCACCGGGTGCAACAAGTGTTTTAGCTGTATAATCGGCCGATAGCTGGATCGAAAAATTCTTAGGCAATTTGAAATTGTTATTGATCTTGCCGAACCAGCTGAATAAAGAGCTGTTCGCTGTTCCCGACAGGTTGCCTGCTTCAATGGTTGAATTAAACAGGTTGAGGTTGGTTGTCAGGTCCCACCATTTTGCCAGTTTATTTTTGCCTGTCAATTCCAGCCCCACCGTATAGCTCCTGTCTGCATTTTGATACGTGTTCATGATTACAGTTCCCGTCTTTGTTGTATCAGGATTATTGGTTCGGTACTGGTAGCGGGTAATTAGGTCATCCGTATTCCGGAAATACACCGTAGCCAGGAAGCTATTGCCTGCTTTATACTGGTTGGAATAGGATAGTTCGAGCAGGTTGGTGAATTCGGGAACAAGGCCCGGGTTACCAACCGAAAGGTTCAATGAATCCGAATAGTCGATAAAAGGAATGAGCTGGAAGAAATTCGGACGGTTGATCTTCCGGGAATAATTCAACTGCATATCCTGTTTGTCGTTCAGCTTATACGTAACGAATGCGCTGGGGAAAAAACTTAAGGGATATTCGGTTTTAAATGGCTTTATCTTGCCGGTAAGAGCGCTGTCGAGCTTGCCTGTATAGGAAGAACTTTCAACTCTTAAGCCCAATTGGTAACTGAGTTTTTTCAATTGGTGGGAGAAGGTGATGTAACCGGCATAAATGGCATCGCTGAATTCGTACTTATTGCTGATCCGGTTGTTCTGGATGAATTGACCATTCGCAGGATTCTGTACATAATTGTTGTTGAAACTTGTGAAATTTCGGTATGCCGCTCTTGCGCCGGCCTCTATCTTCATTTTTGGACTAATAGGGTCTGCATAGTCAGTTTGCACGGTAAAAAAACGATTTGTTCCACCCCCTTTTGATTGTTCCACGATCTGCGGGGTTTTGGGAGTGTTACCGGGGTAGAAGTACTGGGTGGTGAAATCGCCCACATTATCATTCTTACTGTAATTATAATTCAGGTCCGCAGTCCATTCCTTATTCGCTTTGGCGAAATTGTGTTTGAAACTGAGCGTGGCCCCATAGTTATGGAAGTTGCCCGTGCTCTTGCTGGATCTTTCTCCACGGTCGCTGATGGTACCCGAAGGGCGAACGGTATCACGATAGGTATTGATGATATCGTTGGTTTTGAATTGGCCTCTTACCAGGTTACCTCCGATCGTTATGGTATTCCTGTTGTCGATAAAATAATCCATGCCCAGGCGGCCGAAAGCAAAGAAGCCTTTGTTGATCGGCTTGTTACGTTGTTTCAGGTAGGCAGTGGTATCTACGATATAATCTATCCGGTCGGTCTTTACAGTACTGACTGATTTTCGCATGCCGAACTGACCGGCTGCGAAGAAATTCACCTTGCCCTGTTTGACGTTTACGTCTCCCCCCAGGTTAGGGCGGCCACGCATATCCACACCAGCACGGAGGTTACCATTATACCCAGCCTTACGGTTCTTCTTCAGGATGATGTTTAAAATTCCCGCGCCTCCACCGCTTGCATCGTATTTAGCAGATGGGTTAGTGATGATCTCAACTGAAGCGATCGCATCGGCAGGGATCTGGTCGAGGGTCATGGTAGTTGGCCTCCCATCTACAAATATTTGCGGGGTAGCGTTGCGCAAGGAGACATTGCCGTCGATATCGACGTTCACGGAAGGAACGTTCTTCATAACATCAACAGCAGTACCACCGACACTATTCAGGTTCTTTTCCACGTTGAACACCTTACGGTCTATCTTCATTTCCAGGGTGGCTTTGCTGGCACTGATTGTTACGTTCTCCAGTTGTTTGGCGTCCGTTTCAAGTTTGATGTTGCCAAGATCTTTGTCAACCCCGCTGAGCATACTGGTAAAATCGCCGCTGCGAGCTGCATTCATATTCAATTCGAAATTCACTTTCCGCTCGACTGCCTTATATCCAATAGCTGTTATTTTGAGCTTGTAAGTAGCCATGATCGAAAGGTTCTCGATGCTGAATTCTCCTTTCCTGGTGGTAAGCATGCCTCCTACGATCACGTCTTTTCTTTTCTTGGTAGCCGAATCGAATTTGTTCTGTATCAATTGAACGGAAGCGGCCTCGATTGGTTTGCCGGAGATGCTGTCGAGGACCTTGCCATAGAAATGCCCCATGTTCATATTTTGTCCGCCCATCTGGCCACGGCCGCCCATTCCGGGCATTTGAGCCGAGACGTTTGAAAGGCAAAGAGTTAGGGTCAGGATCAGTAATAGTTTGCAAGTACGTATCATTCTTGTTGTTTTATTTTAAACCGGATGCAAATTACCTTCAAAAAAGGCGAATTGCTGCTCACTATCGGGATGAGTGGTATATAGAAAGGGGGCAAGGAAAAAAGGGAAGATGTTTATCCTAAGACCGTGAAAAACAATACCTGAAGGATGCCCACGATCAATCCCGCTAATGCCCCGATCAACTGCAGGCGATTAAACAGTCTTTTTGCAGATTTGTTCGCCAGGAGGCCGGATTTTTCGATGGAGAAATTGCCGATCTTTTCGCTGATCAGTTGTTGCAGGTTAAGGTCTTTTTCAAGGTTGGTCAGGTACGATCCCATAATGACCGGAAACAGGTTCTCCAGTTCTACCAGGAATGCCGTCTTTAACTGGTTGATGGTTTTATCGCCGATGAACATCGAAAGCATGGGAAAACTCTCTTTCAGTTTTTCACGCAGGAAATGATCAACATGATATTCTATTTCGGGTTTTAATTTGTTGAAACTGGAAGGATCGGCTGCTTTTTCCTTCAAGGATTGCAGTGACAAAAATTCCTTGCTGATCATCTCGCTGATTTTTCCGGCAATGGCAAACCTGTTTTTCGGAATAATACCCTGTATCCCAAAACCAGCGACAGTAAAGGGTTTCTCGGGCCAGAAAAGAATCTTCATGACCAGCCATACAGAGAACCAACCGATGGCACTGGAGGAAAAGAGCAGCAAGAGGTAGTGGCTTGTTTGCATTCAATTGTTTACGGGCAGCAAAGAAACTGATTAATGGCACTGGTACAAAATGTTATTTTGACTGAGTAGTGTTTTTCTCTATTTTTGCAGCCTGCTCAGATGGTAGCCATAGCTCAGTTGGTTAGAGCATCAGATTGTGGTTCTGAGGGTCGTGGGTTCGAGCCCCATTGGCTACCCAAACCCGGACTTAATCCGGGTTTTTTTCATTTCTGCCGGTAAAATTATGACGCAGGAATGAGCTGTGTGGAGAAATAAATCCGCCGCTCATCCGTTCTGATTTCCGAAAAACTCCTTTAACAAAACATTATTCAAAATCATACGTTTATACCAAAGCTAAAGCCCCCTTTTTCCGTTATTTTTACAACATGCAAAAAATTGCAAAATTTATGATGAGTAAAAAATTTATTCCGGTACTGCTGGTACTTACCGCTGCAAGTCTTTTCCTTGCTTTTCAAACGCAGGGGAAATCCGATCACGATAACCCTAAGTCGAAGTATACTAAGATACTCCGTAATGTTGGACTCTTGCTGGAACAAGGACATTACAGCCCTAAGAAAATAGATGATAATTTCTCGAAGGAAGTGATGAAAAAATTCATCAGTGACCTGGACAACGACCGCAATATTTTCCTGCAAGGCGATCTGGATGATTTTAAAAAATTTGAGGCTAAAATCGATGATGAGATACACGGATCGGAACTGGTTTCATTCTATACAATCAATGAAGTATATCAAAAACGCCTGAACGAGACTTCCCAACTTTATAAGGACATCCTTGCGAAACCTTTTGACTTTACCAAAGAGGAGAGTGTTCAGTTAGAAAGGGAAAAATTGGCCAATCCAAAGACAGAAGCTGAACGGAAAGAGATATGGAGGAAGCGATTGAAATATATGGCTCTTGGAAGATATGCAGATATGCTTGATAGCCGTGAGAAGAACAAAGGGAAAGAGGATTTTCAATATAAAGCCGATTCAACACTTGAAAGAGAAGCAAGAGAGGCAGTGAGAAAACAAATAGATCGTTTTTTCACCACCCGAAAGAACAGGGAAACCAGCGACGAGAATTTCAGCACATTCGTCAATGCCATTACCGGAGTAATGGATCCTCACACGAATTATTTCGCACCCATCGACAAACGTTCATTTGATGAAGGTATGAAGGGAAGCTTCTTCGGGATCGGGGCAGTGCTTAAGGAAGATGATGGTAAGATCAAGATCGGCCAGCTGATCTCCGGAGGCCCGGCATGGAAAGGAGGAGAACTTAAAGTGGACGACGAGATACTGAAGATCGCACAGGGAAATGCTGAACCGGTAGACGTAACGGGTTATGGTGTCACCGATGCAGTTAAGTTGATACGTGGGCCCGAGAAAGGCTCTGAAGTGCGGTTGACGGTAAGAAAGATGGACGGGTCAGTAAAGATAATCACCCTGTTAAGAGATGAGATCAAATTAGATGACACGTTTGCTAAAAGTGCCATCATTAATGGAGACCATAAAATAGGCTATATCTATCTTCCTGAGTTTTATGTGGACTTTGCAAATCCAAATGGAGCCAAGTGTTCTGAGGATGTTGCCAAAGAGATAAAGAAGCTGAAAGATGAAAATGTGGAAGGCATTATTATGGACCTGCGGGGCAATGGGGGAGGATCCTTACCGGAAGTTGTCAAGATGGCTGGTTTATTCATTGAAGATGGCCCGGTTTGCATAGTGAAGGGCAGAGAGGAAAAACCGTATCAGTGGAAAGACAAGGATAAGAGCGTATTGTATACAGGGCCACTCACCGTAATGGTAGACGAATTCAGCGCCAGTGCTTCAGAAATATTCGCTGCAGCCATACAGGATTACAAGAGGGGCATTATCATTGGCAGTACTTCCACTTTTGGCAAGGGTACAGTGCAGCGCACCATTCCCTTAAACCCCGAGAGCGAAAACCCTGCATTTGCAAATCGGAATACGGAGGATCTTGGCTCAGTCAAGCTTACGCTTCAAAAATACTATCGTATTAATGGAGGCTCTGTACAACTGAAAGGTGTTACACCTGATGTGATCATCCCCAACCGCCTGGAATATCTGAAACTGAGAGAAAAAGACGATTCATACTCATTACCCTGGGATGAGATTGGCAAGGCCGATTATAGAGTTTGGACCAGCACCATCAGCAATGATGTTACGGTTAAATACGGTTCAGACCTGGTAAGTGCCAACCCGAGTTTTAAGAAAATAAGGGAGACAGTTGATTGGCTGGATAAGTATAATGATAAAGAATACTCACTGAATATCAATAAATACAGGGAAGACCAAAAGCAGTTGAAGGCTAAAGTAGCTGAACTGGATAAACTATACAAATTGACGAAAGATCTAAACGTAAAGAATACCGAAGCCGATTTGACTGTACTCAGTGAGGCCAAGGATAAACTGGATAAAAACAACCAATGGCTGAAAAGGGTAAGTGGAGATATTTACATTGATGAAACCGTTAAGGTCATGAATAACATGATTGGGCAAAGCAGTACAGCAAAGAATAATTAAACTTGCATTAAAGGCTCATGCAATAGCATATAAGTGCATCTGAGTAATCCCAGATGCATTTATATATTTAGCCATTTAATTTATTGATTATCTGTGCATTACTATTTGTGGGATAGTGATTTTACAAATAAACTTGCTAGAAATTTTCCGTAAAAGTTTTGATTTTAGCAAACAAATAATATCTTTGTGTCACCTCTGATTTATTCGCTTACCTGAAATCCACGTATTCTTCCGAAATACCCAATTCCACATTCCTCCGGTTTAATATCTAATGAAAAGTTGTCTTTGTGATTGTAATGCATCACAGCCTGTCCTGTGTAAAAACTATATGCTTACCGCATAGTTTTAACACTAAACCACAAGACAATGAAAAATTTTACCTCACGAGAAATCGTAGTTGCATGCATTATGGTATGCTTATCTATTGCAGCAACGCAGCAATCGACACAGGCCCAGGTTATACGACCTTATGGCGGCCCGGTCTTTTCCGACAACATTCGTGGTGGCCACACTATTTTTGGTAATACCATCACAGCTATTTATTCCAGCGGAAGCGGAAGCAGCGGTACTGTGAACAGTACAGCGATGAACGACTTCAGCACCAGTGGTACAGGTAATTATACGAATGGTAGAACCAGTGCCTATGGGAATGATAATTCAAATATTCAATTCGCAGATGTTGACGGTGGGGCCAGCACAGCTTCCCTGATGGCTTATGGGGGTATGTGGCGGTACTACTCGCTGAATAATTATACATCTGCTCCTTCAAACGTCTTGGGACTTAATTGGACAGAAGATGCCTACAGTGACGTTTTGAACTGGACGAATACAGCTAATAACAGCAATGCCTTCGGTTATAATGAACCAAGTGTGAATTCTCCCACACAGACTAACAGGGAAACCTATTACCTGCGCAGGGATATTTCCATCACCAATCCTTCACAGTATACTACTATTACTCTTACAGCCAAATACGATGATGGTGCTGTGGTTTATGTGAATGGGGTTGAAGTGGCCAGGATGAATATGCCGGCAGGCGCCCTGGTTTACGGAAGCAACCCGAGCAGCAATCGTAACTATACCGATGGCGACTTTGTACTGGATATACCTGCTTCAAGTTTTGTGAATGGTAATAACCAGGTAGCTGTGGCGCTTTACCAAGGTACCAGCAGTACTGTTGACTTCTATTTTGATATGAAACTTGACGGTACCATTGCCAATGCTACCTTCAATTCTTCTTCGGCCGACCTGAGTATGCCTGCAGGAACCAATACGGTTAAATTCGCCCGGTTATACTGGGGTGGAAGGATCAGTGGCGGTACTGGCGGCAGTGCTAATATTAATTTGCGCACAGTCAAGATCCGGAAAGGGACGTCCGGCGCCTATACCAATATTACGGCACCTGTATCGCAGGTCGATAAAAGTAAGATCAACGGGAACGATTCCGCGTATCAGTCTTACATCGACTTAACAGCTTTTGTAAACAACAACGGGGCCGGTACTTATACAGTTGCTGATATTACGCTTGCGACAGGTTCAACAAGCAATGGCGGTAACTATGGTGGCTGGGCAATGGTTGTAGTATATGAAAACCTTGATTTATCTTATTCCAGCGTACGTGTGTACGATGGTTTCATCCAGGTATTCAGCGGGGGTTCCCCGGTATCCCAATCAATCCTGCTGACAGGATTGAATGCACCAGGTTCACCTGTACTGGCATCGGATGCTTATATGTCAACCGTATCCTGGGAAGGCGATGGTAACCTGGCAGCATCCACTTCAAATCCCAATGGCGATTATATTAAAGTGAATGGATTTGCTGTTTCCAACCCGGTAAACCCATCTACTAATTTCTGGAATGGGACCATCTCAAAGAATGGGTCGCACATAACAAATAAGAACCCGAATTTCGTCAACCAGATGGGTATTGACATTGATGAACAGGAAGTGGGTGTAGGTTATGGGATTCCGGTGAATGCCACCGAAGTGAACATTGAATTCGGTACTGAGGCCGATCAGTATTTCCCTAGTGTGTTCGCATTCACGATCAAAGCTAAGGATCCCGAGATTATTTTGAATAAATCCGTTAGTGATGGTACAGCACCATTCGGTACACTTCAGACCAACGAAGTACTTACTTATACGCTCTCCGGATCAAATGTTGGTTTGGCAGATGCATTGAATTGTGTTGTGGTGGATACCATTCCTTACAATGTGAACTATATATCAGGCTCCATGATCGTGGTGAATTCACCAGGTATTGCTTCAAACAGCAGCCAGACCGATGCGATAGATGCCGATTATGCGATGAAGGGGACATATGGGGGAAAAGACTATGTGAAATTCTACATCGGAACAGGCGCCACATCATCAGTTGGGGGAACATTGAAGCCGGGTGAATCGTATACATTGCGTTTCCAGGTTAGAACGCCTATAACTACCGACCTCTTGTCGACCGTTATTAATACTGCACGTATTACCGGCGAGAACTTCTTTGGCGACAAATTCGTCGACGATGGTACCGCCTCCATTGCGCTGGGCTCACCAACGCCGGTGAAGATGAGTTCATTCACCGTTAAGAAGGAGAACAGCGATGCTGTGTTAAGGTGGACTACAGTCAGCGAAACCAAAAACGATCACTTTGATATCGAGCGTAGTACCGATGGCATCAATTTCGTAAAAGCTGGGACGGTTGCGGGCAATGGGACCACCAACCTCACCAAAAACTACCAGTACAATGATCCATTATCAGGTATGTCTGCGAAAGTCCTGTATTATCGCCTCCGCATAGTAGACCTTGATGGCAAGAGCACATTCAGCCAGGTGATCGCTCTCCGAATCGATGGAACACTGACTGTAAGCAGCATGACGGTTTACCCGAACCCATTCACCAACCATATTAAGCTGCAGATCCGCAATGCAAAAGAAGAGATCAGCATCGTTCGGTTCATCAATATGAATGGGCAGGAAGTACTGAAAAGGAACGTAACGCTTCTCCCGGGCGAGAATATCGTTATCGTTAAGGATCTTGAAACAATAGCCCCGGGTATGTATGTGATGGAACTGCGAACAGGGTCAGGTGTGGTCACACAACGTATCATCAAATAATAATCATTTCAGGGTGTTTATAAAGAGCCCCGGCATTCGTTGCCGGGGCTTCCTTTTTCATGACGTGTGTCATAAATACCTTTCTTCCACTATCTTTTTATGATGATTGAAATGGCCAAGTGTAATAAACCCAAAACTTCTGGCCGTGGCTGGATTATTGTTTGAAATGCCCGGATGGTCGAGCATTTCTTCCGTAAAACTTTTGTACAGGTATTCAGTGCTTTTACGTACGCTCAGGAATTCATCAACCAGTTCCTGCCAGCTGCGGCTGCTGGCATTTGAGTTATCAGCATACAGGTTCTCATCAAATCCCGGCAGCGAGGAAGCTTCTTTGCGGGCAAAACACAATGCCCGGTAATTGAAGATACGTTCCGCATCAATAATGTGCTGAAGCACTTCTTTTATTGTCCATTTACCGGTATCGTATGCATACATGGATTTTTCCTCGGAGATACCTGAAAGGAACTGTTTGGCTGCAGGCAGCTGGTTCTCAAATGCGGCTGGAAGTTCATCTTCAGCTACCTGGTCGATATAACGTTTGAAATAGGCCGAGTAGGAGGCAGGAATGGGTTTTGACATGGCTGTTTATTTTTGTGTTGAATATTTGGCAGGTGAAATTACAGAAAAATCACACTCCCGGTTTCCACTTGTCATACAGGAATTTAAAAAGCCTCTTCGTGTGAGGAGGCTTTTTAAATGAAATCCGGGCTCATCAGCCTTTCTTGTTTTTTTTCATTTTAGATTTAGGCAGTACTTCTTTCTGCTCCGCTTCCGGCTTCAGTGTGGAGGCGAGTTTTACAGCTTCGTAGGCATTGGCGATAGCGCCTGTGCGGCATAGCTCACTGAATTCAACTGTCTCATCCGTACCTGGTTTCGTTGCTTTATAGGCAGGCTTCTGGGCCGACTTCTCGATCACGTATTTCAATTGCTTCGCAGACAGATTGGGGAAGTATTCAAGGGTCAACGCTGCAATACCTGCTATCAGTGGACCAGCAAAACTGGTTCCCTGGAGGTTGCCATAGTTATTACCACCTGGCAGCGTTGAATACATTTTTACCCCTGGGGCAAAAACATCAACCTCCTGTTTACCGTAATTGCTGAAATAGGCGGTAAGTCCTCCCGCTTTCGGATCGCCGCTGGCGCCCACCGTGATCACATTGGAAGCCTTTCCTCCTGCGAGATAATTGGGATTAGGGAAATTGTCGGCAGAATCAATATTCTTTGAATCATTGCCTGCCGCATGTATCAAAAGTACATTCTTGCTTTCTGCATAGGCAAATGCCTCATCCACCCATTGCTTTTGGGGAGAAAAGCTTTTGCCAAAGCTCATATTGATGATCTTGGCACCATTGTCCACCGCATACCGGATCGCTAATGCTATGTCTTTATCGTGCTCGTCTCCATCGGGCACTGCACGCAGCATCATGATGCGGACATTATCGGCCACTCCATCAACGCCTTTCCCATTGTTACGTACGGCCCCGATGATACCAGAACAGTGTGTCCCATGCATGGGCGTTACAGACATCACATCATTATTACCATACCCACGGGCATTGAAATTAGTTTCGTCGTCACCAGTGATGTTCTTCCGGTAGTTTTCCGGCGCTTTGGTCTTGGCTTCTGCCTTGCGTTGTTCGCCCCCTACGTATTCTATGTATTCGTCGAGACCGGCTATAAGATCCTTATTGGTCTGGTCCATCAGGTTGTTCGCTTTCATGAGGCCGATGAAATCGTTCTTGGCTTTTCGTTCGGCCAGCGACTTGGTAACATATTTATCCAGGTCATTCCCTGTGAACGTATCCTTGTTCATGGCAGCCCTTAAAACCGTATCGCTTTTTGCCAGGGTGTTGCGAAGATCTTTCAGGCTTTCCACATCGATGTTCAACACCTCTGCTTCTTTTTCATCCGGGGCACTGGTCATACGGGCTTTTGCTTTCTCAAACATCTCATATTCATATGCCTCCTGTTTATTCAGTTTTGATTTGTCAACCTCCCTGTTATCCCATTTCGACTTGAGGTTGTAATAAACACGGGCACCTTCATCGCTGTCCACCTTGACGCTTTTTCCATCTTTTCCTCCCAGGAAATTCCACCCATGGATGTCATCGATATAGCCGTTCCCGTCATCGTCTATGCCATTGCCAGGGACCTCTTTTGGATTTGTCCATAATACCGGTTTCAGGTCTTCGTGGAGGGTATCGATCCCGCTGTCGATCACGGCCACGATCACGGTATTGCTTTTCAGTTTTTTGCTTTTCAGGAATTCATAGGCTTTGTCAACACTTACACCATAGTAGCCGGAAGAAGACTTATCCAGCATATGCCACCCCTTCGGCACCTCTTCCTTAGCCGTTTGTGAGTTACCGGCCATTGTGAATGATAACAGGGTAGCGGTGATACTTAAAAATTTATTCATGTATGCATATTTGATTTTACCGAAAATAACCATTGGAATCCTTCCGGCCATGCCGGCTGTATTTATTTACAAAATTTTACAGATCGAATTTGATGCCCTGTGCCAGGGGCAGTTTATCAGTGAAGTTAATCGTATTTGTTTGCCTGCGCATATATACCTTCCACGCATCACTGCCGCTTTCACGACCACCTCCTGTTTCTTTTTCGCCTCCAAAAGCGCCGCCTATCTCCGCACCCGAGGTACCGATATTTACATTGGCGATACCACAATCGCTGCCCGCATGGGCAAGAAACCTCTCTGCTTCCCGCAGGCTGTTCGTCATGATGGCTGACGACAGACCCTGGGGCACTCCGTTCTGCATGGCTATGGCTTCATCGATGGTTTTATATTTCATCAGGTATAAGATCGGGGCAAAGGTCTCGTGTTGCACGATGGCATAATTATTCCTGGCTTCGGCGATGCAGGGTTTAACATAGCATCCGCTTTCATAGCCCTTTCCCCTGAGCACACCGCCTTCCACAACAAATTTTCCGCCTTCCTGCTTGCACTTTTCAATAGCATCCAGATACATCTTTACTGCGTCTTTGTCTATCAGCGGGCCGACATGGTTCTTTTGATCCAGCGGGTTGCCGATCTTCAATTGTTTATATGCATTCACCAGTTTGTCCCTGAACTTATTGTACACCTTTTCATGAATGATCAGGCGGCGGGTAGATGTACAACGCTGACCGGCCGTGCCAACAGCGCCGAAGGTAGCAGCGATCAATGCCATATCGAGGTCGGCGTTTTCTGAAATTATGATTGCATTGTTGCCACCGAGTTCCAGCAAGCTTCTTCCGAGGCGTTGGCCCACAGCTGCTCCAACTGCTTTTCCCATTCTGGTGCTTCCCGTAGCCGAAAGCAAAGGTACCCGGGTGTCATGGCTCATCCATTCTCCTACATTTCTTCCACCACAGATAATAGTGGAAACACCTTCAGGAACGTTGTTCTTTTTAAATAGGGGAGCAATTATGTTCTGACAGGCGATGGCGCAAAGCGGCGTCTTTTCGCTCGGTTTCCATATGCATACATCGCCGCATACCCAGGCAAGGGCTGCATTCCAGCTCCACACGGCAACGGGGAAATTGAAAGCAGAAATAATACCAACGATGCCAAGGGGGTGGTATTGTTCATACATCCGGTGACCGGGCCTTTCACTGTGCATGGTTAATCCATGTAATTGTCTTGATAACCCAACGGCAAAGTCACAGATATCGATCATTTCCTGCACTTCACCCAATCCTTCCTGGAGGCTCTTACCCATTTCGTAACTTACTAACTGCCCGAGCGCTTGTTTATTCTTTCTGAGCTCCTCGCCGACCTGTCGTACAATTTCACCCCGTTTTGGTGCAGGCCAGTTACGCCATTCAATAAATGCCTCCTGTGCTTTTCGAACTGCTGCTTCATAGGATTTTGTATCGGCACCGACTACGGATGCGATCAATTTGCCATCTACGGGGGAGTAGGAATAGAGTTTTTCACCTTTTGATTTTATGGAGACAGAGCCTGTAGAAACTCCTTCATTACTTGCTTTAATTTTCAATGCCTTCAGGAAATTCATATCAAACGATCGTTTTCAGTTTGGTTAAAGGCGCAAGTTACGGAATGTTGGAGAGTTTGGGGGCAACAGCACAGAGGTCATAATTCCGGATTATGGGTATATAAGGTCAAGTACTGAACCATGAACCAATTCTAATATTGCTCGCTTTCGTTCGGGAAATCGCCGCTTTTGACATCGGCAATGTATTGTTTAACTGCCCCGGTGACCTGGTCGTGCATGTTAAGGTATTGCCGCAGGAACCGTGGTTTGAACTCGGTATTGATGCCAAGCATATCATGCATGACCAGTACCTGCCCGTCGCAATCGCCGCCTCCGCCGATACCGATGGTCGGGATGTGAAGGCTATGGCTTACTTCTTTGGCCAGCGATGCGGGTATTTTTTCCAGCACAATGGCAAAAGCGCCGGCTTCCTGGAGCAGGAGGGCATCTTTTTTCAATTTGGCAGCTTCCATTTCTTCCTTGGCCCGTACGTTATAGGTACCGAATTTGTAGATGCTCTGGGGTGTCAATCCAAGGTGTCCCATCACGGGTATGCCTGCGCTGACGATCTTCTTTACAGAATCCAATACTTCTTCACCGCCTTCGAGTTTTACCGAATGACCGCCCGTCTCTTTCATGATCTTGATGGCCGAGGCGAGGGCAATATCAGAGTTGGATTGATAGTAACCAAAAGGCATGTCAACCACCACCAGGCAACGGTCGATACCCCTTACCACGCTTTGAGCATGGTAGATCATCTGGTCAAGAGTGATGGGAAGGGTGGTCTCATGCCCCGCCATCACGTTACTGGCGCTGTCGCCAACCAGGATGATGTCGATACCTGCTGCATCGAATATGCGGGCAAAGGAAAAATCGTAAGCGGTTATCATGGAGATCTTCTCCCCGGCCGCTTTCATTTTCTGTAATGTGTTGGTGGTGACTTTCTTGATCTCTTTATTAACGGACATGGTGCATTTGTTTTAGTTAACGGATGATGCTGAGTGGAATTGGCTCTGCGTTAGAATAAAACAAATCCCGGGAGCAATGTGGATGTAAATGTAGAAAGTTTTTTTGATTACCGTTTTTTTATTCCCCGGCAGTATAGCTCAGGCACACCACGCCGGATGAAAAGGTATGTGAAAGGCAAAGTCTCAGTTTCACGAGTTCACTGATGTTATTGAAAAGGGGTATGCCTTTCCCGATCAGGACCGGGTTTACAAAGATCCATATATCATCAATCAGGCCTTCGGCCATCAAAGAATGAACCGCAGACGGGCTGCCGAAGATCAATATGTCTTTTTTTGAGGATGCTTTAAGCGCCGTCACCTGCTCTTTGATATGGTCGCTGATTACCTCCACATTATCAAGTGATCTTCCCTTCCATGATCGGGAGAGCACTACTTTCTTAGCTGTTTTGTACCAATTGGCATGATGCCGGTCGTGATCGGTTGCACCGGGCTGTTCGGCAGCGGTAGGCCAGTAGGCCTCCATCATTTCGAAAGTGACCCGGCCATAGAGGGCAGTATCGGTTTCATCCACCCGTTTGCCAACATATTCGAATATCTCGTTGTCCACATGTATCCAGTCCATTTCTCCATTTGGCCCGGCGGTGAACATATCCAATGAAGTGTGCATGAAAAGGACCAGTTTGCCCATGGGATTGATTTTTATGAAAATAGTAAAAATATTACGGTCATCCTTGTATGCTTAACAAGAGGATGCCTGGTGGATCTACGTAGTCTTATTGATTGTGCCCGGTAGGGAAGCTGATCATCCAGTTAATACCGAACTTGTCTGTGAACATGCCGAAATAATCACCCCAGAAGGTATCATTCATTGGCATTGTCACTTTCCCATCATTCGAAAGCCCGGTAAAATAGCGGTCGGCTTCTTCCCGGCTGTTGACCATAAGTGATATCGACAGATTATTTCCCTGTACAAAGCCTGCTGCCCACTCCGAACCAGTGTCGCTGCCCATGAGCATGGTCTCTTTACTTACAGGAAGGCAAACATGCATGATCTTATTGGCATCTTCAGAAGTGATGGGATTGCTGCCTTCCTGGGCAGGCATTTCATTAAACCGTCCAAGATAACTGAATTCACCGCCGAGTACCGACCGGTAGAAATTAAAGGCTTCTTCGCAGTTGCCGTTGAATGTAAGGTAGATATTAGTTGTAGCCATACTTTTCTGTTTATTTCATGTATCAGTGCATGCAAAATATACGAAATCCGCGACCGCTGGTTACCGCTTATATAATACAACAACAGGCAGAAACAGTTCTTCATTCAGAGCGCATCCACCTTTGGCTGCAACGTTGTTACGTGCTTCGAGGAGAGCACTTTGAGCTCATCCACCATCTTTTGGGCTTTCTGTTTGTTCTTTTGCTTGATGTACAGGAGGCAGGCATAGTACCTGGCATTTTCATTCTTGGGACTTAACTGGATGGCTTTATTGAAATTCGTTTCAGCATCTGTATCCATGCCGGTCCGGTAATAGGCGTACCCCAGTTCCACATAGGCAGCAGTGTAAGTAGGCTCTTTTTCGATTGCCGTTTTAAGATAACCAATGGCATCGCTGAATTTTTCTTTTGAATTGAGGCAATATCCCATACCAAAACAAGCTTTCCGTTCTGTGGGGTTTATCTGCAACGTTTTTTGATACCAGTTCATCGCTTCGTCCAAATTCTTTTTGTTATCCCGGTATACCTCTGCAATTCCATTATAAGGGATATGGCTTTTCGGATCAATGTTCATGGCCGTTTTATAATAGGCAATGGCTTCATCGTCCTGTTTGAGCTTGCTGGCCGAAAAGCCAAGCTCCAGGTAAGTATTTAAGTTATCTTTATTCAGATCGAGTGACTTGAGCAATGGTTCTTTTGCATTGCTGTATTCTTTCATGGCATTATAAGCAAAACCTTTCCGGTACCAGTAGTAATAATCCTTGATCTCAGTTTTCACATTCTCCTCGTATTTTTTGAAGTTGGCGATGGCACTTGGATAGTCGTCTTTCGTATATGCCATAATGCCCAGTTGCTTGTAGGCGAGCGAATAAGTTGGGCTTGTTTCGATGCACCTGGCATAATAGTGCAATGCCGAATCATTGTTATTCAGCTTTTCAAATGCATACCCTAATTCAAAAAAGATTTTGGCCATTTCCGGGCCAGCCTGCCTTGCACGGTGGAGGTAAGCGATGGCGCTTTTGTAATCTTTTAACTCGTTCTGGCACCACCCTGCCTGGAACAGTGCATCGCTGTACTTTGGGTTGAGAGCGATGGCCTTTTTGAATTTTTCCAGCGCCTC
Organism: uncultured Ferruginibacter sp.; assembly: GCA_964645235.1. GTDB lineage: Bacteria > Bacteroidota > Bacteroidia > Chitinophagales > Chitinophagaceae > Ferruginibacter. The sequence continues at coordinate 91,159 of CAZYAT010000007.1, forward strand.
CGAAGTTTTTTTCTCGTCTTTTAGTTTTACTGCCTGGTTGTAATAGGAAAGTGCATCTTGTGCGTAGCCGGAGCCGGTGCAGGCAAAACAAGCAAGCAGCACGGCGGTCAGAATTCTGTTTTTCATACTACTAAGTTATTCAAAAATATGCTGCATGTAAATACCCACTGGCACGTACTGCTTATTGAGGTTGGCTACGATTGTATGAGTTATTTTAATAACTTCTTGATCAGTACGATCTGTCCCAAGTGGTAATGGGTATGTTCAATGATGCCGGTGAAATTCCGGTAATAGCTGCCGTATTTTTCGTTGAAGAAAATCTCCCAGAGCCTTGACTCCGGAAACTGTTCGATCAGCCTGGCAAAGTCCTCTGCATCGGCCCATACCTTATTCAACAGTTGCTGCCAGTCTTCTTCTGAGTTGACAGGAGGATGGTTGAAACTGTCGGAATCCTTCCCGGAAAGTTTATCCCCGTTCAGAACTTTTGATACAATGACCAGGTAATAATGCACGTGTGCCACGAGGGTGGCAATGCTGTTCAGATCAGGGATCTTTGTAATGGACTGCTGCCAGGTCACATCTGCAAGCGTTTCTTTCATGTTAACGGCTGTCCAGTTACCTCCAAAAAAAAGGTCGCGGAACTGTTTGGCGATCTGGGATGACAGGTTCATAGCTGGGGTCATATTCGATGAGGGAATAAATATAGGAATACTTTATTTACTCCTTTTTACAGGGAGGTTATTGAAGAATACAAGCTGGAACTGGTTCCGGTTTGTCGTTTCCTGTGTCTGTGCCATAAAGCCTGCTTCGGCCCGGAAATTTTTGTTGATCACATATCCCAGCGCTCCGTACAACCGGTTCCGGTCAAATACAGGCGATTCGGCGTTCAGGAATATTTCGTTATAAGCAGAAAGGTAAAAAGTATGCCTGCTCATGCTGTTGTTATTGAGCGGGATATTTAATGAAAGAAAATAGCGGAAACGTACCTGGAAGTCATCGGGAAGGAAGCGTTCTTCAATTCGGTAGCGGTGCTGGAGAAAAGCCCTGCCAAAATTCTGACGGGTGATGAACTGCTGATACACCCGATGCTCATTGCTGCTTGTTTTTGTTCCGTTCGCCAGGTAACGTTGGGAGTGGATGAAACCATAACCCAGGAGCAGGTTGTTATTATTTTCAGAAAGATTATACCCGATGCCGGTCCGTACAAGCAACTGCTGAAGGTCACCGGCAAAATTGTAATTGCGATATTGCACTTCGTTCCACCAGTTCCATTTTTTATCGATGGCCTGGTTGCCGAAATAGATGAACCAGTTGCCTGCATCGGAACGTTGTGCAAATGCAAGTGCACCGTTGAGTACAAATACGGTGACAATAATGATCCGGAAAGTTATGACATGCGCCATCCAGTAACGATTTTGGGCGCAATTTGCAGTATGCAGAGTGAACAACCAAGATTTTAAGGGGTTGCCAGCCGGGTGCCGGGTGCGGAGACAATTGTTTTGACCCTGGCATGACAAATCACCTGATCTCTTCCCATAAATGCCTTACCAACCCGTCCACCAGGCCGATCTTGGGCACATACATCTCGTTGGCGCCCGCCCAGCGCATGGCATTGATGTAAATAAGCAGGGCAGGCACGATCACATCAGCACGATCGGGCCGAAGATTGTACAACCGCATTCTTTCTTCCATGTTCACACTGCTCAGTTCTTTATGGTAGTCTTTCAGCAATTCCAGGCTGAGCGGCTTTCCTTCTTTACGTTTACTGAGAGAGAATACTTTATTTATATTGCCCCCACTGCCGATCGCCATCACTTCTTTCTGTCCTTTTGTAACGGTTTTGATGACCTCCTTCATTACTTCCCAGGTCTTGTCGTTAACTGCTTCCTGCAACAATCGAATGGTTCCGATGTTGAACGATTCCTTGAAAATAAGTTTACCATTACTGAAGAAGGACAGTTCAGTGCTGCCGCCGCCCACATCGATGTACATGTAACTGTGATCTTTATCGAGTGTTTCGGCAATGTGGTTCTCAAAAACGATCCCAGCCTCCATATCGCCGCTGATCACCTCGATGGCGATATCGGTCTCCAGTTTTACCTTTCGAATGATATCGTCGGAATTCTTCGCATCCCTCATGGCGCTTGTGGCACAGGCGATGATATGCTTTACTTCATAGGCATTCATCAGGTGTTTGAATGCTTTCATGGTCTGGAGCATCATACCTATCTTTTGTTTGGGTATCAGCCCCTCATCAAATACATCAAATCCCAGGCGCAAGGGCACCCGCACGAGATTGAGTTTATTGAAGACCGGCTCGTTCTTCCCGTCCACGATTACTTCCGTAATGAGGAGGCGGGCTGCATTGCTTCCGATGTCGATGGCGGCGAGTCTCAAAATATGTGGTTGATTTATTGGTCGATCGGTACCAACGAATTTACGTATTAAGAAGTAAATGAGTGAACGGGTGAATAAGTAAAATGACTAAAGGATCTTCCGGTACAGGTAATTGTATGTTTCCACCTGGCTTCGGACTTTTTTTGTATTCCGGGGATTGACGTATTGATTACTCAGTTCATTATCGAGTATCCTTGCCTTGATATTATCCCGCAATTGGATGTCCAGGATATCCTTCAGTTCCTGCTGGATATCTTTTTCAAAAACAGGGCAAGCCACTTCCACCCGGTGATCCAGGTTCCGTACCATCCAATCGGCCGACGAAATAAATACCTTTTCTTTGCCTCCGTTGTGGAATACCATTACTCTTGAATGTTCCAGGTATTCATCCACGATGCTGATGGCCTGTATGGGTATTTTGAATTTCTTGTTCTCGCTGAACATGCAGAAGATACCCCGTATGATCATCCGGATCTCCACACCTGCTTTGGCAGCGTCGTATAGTTTATTGATCAGCTGCTCATCGCTGAGCGAATTCAGTTTCAGGATGATGGAAGCCGGCTTTTTGCTTTTTGCTGCCTTTATCTCCTTGTTGATGAGTTGAACAAGCTGTGAGCGCATACTGGTGGGGCTGACCATGAGGGTGTTGCATTCGAACAGCAATTGCATCCTGGTTTTGGGTTGTTCCAGGTAATTGAAGATGCGGTTCACATCGGCCATTATATTACGGTCGGAGGTGAGCAGGCAGGAGTCGCCGTATACCAGTGCGGTCTTTTCGTTCAGGTTGCCGGTGCTTACAAAGCCATAGTGAATGGTCCGCTTGGCGGTTTTCTTTTTGATGAGGCAAAGTTTTGCGTGAACCTTCATGTTGGATACGCCAAGTAATACCCTTGCCCCGGCCTCTTCGAGTTCTTCTTTCCATTCCAGGTTGGCCTCTTCATCGAAACGGGCCCGCAATTCCAGTACAACGGTTACTTCCTTCCCGTTTCGGACTGCATTGGTGAGCGTATTGATGACCTTTGAACGGTCGGCCAGGCGGTAACAGGTGATCTTGATACTCGTCACTTCGGGGTCTATGGCAGCTTCCCGCAACAGGTCGATCACACTGTCGAAACTGTGATAGGGGAAGTTGAGCAGCACATCCCTTTCCATTACTACATCCGTAATGCTTGCTTTATTTCTCAGTGCGGGGTGAATGAAAGGTTTCTTACGGTGTTTCTTTTGTTCAAACACAGAATCGGGGAAATTGATGAAGTCTTTGAAGTTATGTATACGCCCGCCGGGGATCAGGTTATCTTTTCGGTGAAGGTTCAGCCGCTTAACAAGATAAGTGAGGAGGGCGGGGTCGATGGCTTTGTCGAAGACAAATCGAACCGGCTTACCTTTTTTCCGGTTCTTTAACCCTTTCTCGATCTTTTGAATGAGGGAAGTGGATACATCATTATCGATATCGATCTCTGCATCACGGGTCACTTTGATGATCCAGGATGAAAAACTGTCGTTACCAAAAAAAGAAAAGATATAGGGCAGGCAAAACCGGATGATGTCTTCGAGCAGTATAATGTGTTTCTCACGGCTGTTCGAGGGTAATATGGTGAAGCGGGGCAGCCGCCTGGCCGGAACCGACACCAGTGCAAATTTCTGGGGAATGCTTTTATCCTTACTGGAGAGTTTGCAGGCAAGGTAGATCGACTTATCGCTCAGTACAGGGAAGTTCTGGATGCTTTCGATCATCAGGGGGATGATGTTGCTGCGTATCTCTTCATTGAAATAGTCCAGTACAAACCGCTGCTGGGCCTTGTTGAGCTGCGTCTCGTTGACGAGGTGTATGCGTTCCTTCTTTAATTCACGGAGTATCTCGTTCCAGATGCGGTCGAATTCCTTTTGTTGTTCCAGTACGATCTCCTGTATTTCTTCCAGGATGGCCTGGGGTGCCTGCTCAAGGTGCATGTTCGATTTATTGCCGAATTCGATCATGCGGCTGAGGGTGGCTACCCGTACCCGGAAGAACTCATCGAGGTTATTGGAGAAAATACCCAGGAAACGGATCCGTTCCCTCAGTGGTACGCTGTCATCGGCCGCTTCCTGTAAAACACGGGCGTTGAATGACAACCAGCTGATGTCGCGGAATATGATCTTTCTTTTTTGCAAGTTCCTTTTTACCGGTAAAGGGTTTGTAACGAAATTAACAGGATGTATACAAACCGGGCAGAAAGAGGTATTAAGTTTATATGAAGTTTACTGCCCGGATCATTTTATCCTTTCATTTTTTGAATAATGGAAGTGGTGGAAAAACCTTCCAGTATCGGAACGATCCTGACTTCCCCGCCGTTGGCCATAACTTCTTTCGCACCTACGATCTGTTCAATGGTATAGTCTCCGCCTTTTACCAGCACATCGGGTAAGACAGCCGTAATGAGGTTCAATGGTGTATCTTCTCCGAAAAGTATGACGGCATCAGTCATCATCAGAGAAGCCAGTATGAGCGCCCTTGAATTCTCATTATTGACGGGCCGGCTATCGCCCTTCAGTCTTCTAACCGATGCATCGGTATTCACACCTACGATCAGTACATGGCCATAAGATGCAGCCTCGCAAAGTGAAGCAATGTGCCCTTCGTGCAGGATATCGAATACGCCGTTGGTGAAAACAATCTTCCTGCTTTGCAGCCGCCAGCGCCTTACCTGGTGCATCAACTCTTCGAGGTTGAATATCTTATTGGGTATGCTGCTTACTGCTCTCATTTTTCGATTTGTTTATGTAAGGCAAAATTAATGAACACAAAAAGCCCACCGCCATCACAATTAAAAACTGTGCCGACCATTGGAGCCACCCATTGGCAGATCCATAACCTTCGGGGATATGATACAGTTTCATTGCTTCCATCATAAAGAAAGGGTAGAGTCCAATGCCTCCGGGTGTGAGGATCATCGCCATCGTTCCAAAAGCGAGTATGGGAAAGGACGCAAGGACAGGGAGCCCGCTGGTTTCACTGATGGCATGGAAACCCAGGTACGTGCCACCCAGGTAGCAGCCCCATATAAAGAGGCTGTGGAGGATGAAGCGTCCTTTCTGTTTGATGTTTTTTACCGTGAGCAAACCTTCCATGATCCCCCGAATAATGGCCCGTATCTTCTGAATGGGTTTGTTGTTGGGATATCTCCTCAACAGGTAGCGCAGGATGATAAAAAAGCCAGCGACGATAAAAACGATCAGTGCAAGTTTAAGTGCCGTTGTACCTGAATTTTGCGAAAGCACATGTTTTCGGAAAATATCAAGGGCATAGTTACCTACCACCTCAGCCTGGGTAATTAAAGAGATAATGATGACAATGAAAAATGAAACAAGGTCAATCGCTCTTTCTACCAGGATGGTTCCTACCAGTTTATCGGCAGGTACTTTTTCATATTTGCCTAATATGGTGCATTTTAATACCTCTCCCAGGCGGGGGAAGGCAAAATTGGCCAGGTAACCGATCATCACTGCGCAAAATGTATTGCTCACCCTGGGCTCATAACCCATTGAGCGCATAAGTATCTTCCAGCGGATCGCCCTGCTCAGGTGACTGGCAATGAGGATAAAGAATACAGGGATCAGTAAATAATAATTGGCTGTTTTGAGTGCTTTGAGGAACTCAGCATAATCCTTGTCGGACAGCTTATGTATGCTCCACCATACCAGGAAAATTCCGGCACCTAAGAACAGTGTATATTGTAGTATGGCAAGTAACCTTTTCTGCATTTTAACTCCCTGATCAACTGTAAAATACAGAAATCGGTATTATTTGCGCTTACCCTGTTGCCTAATTTAGTCCCGGGTCGGGCAAACGCAATGCCTTTCCGAGACAAAAAAGGACTACCCCGATGGTCAGGGCAGCCCTAGGTAGGGTACATAATACGATTGGGAGATAATAATTTCCCGGATAGACGCTTGAGACCATCACCCGGAATATCCATTTTCCTTTTAAAACTAAGTAAAAGAAATATTGAATTATAG
>CAZYAT010000008.1:0-95313 GCA_964645235.1 uncultured Ferruginibacter sp.
ACAGTGCATGGATGCTTTCTTTTACTGCAAGGGGAGTAAGATGTGCTGTACTCAAGCGCTTACGATCATTCACCTGAAGTATTGCGTAAACGAAGACGGATTTAAAATACCAGGTACAGGTCTCGATATAGATGTGATCAGCAAATGAATCTACAGGGCGCCGAATAAAAGGCTGCCGATGCGTACGAGGTTGCTGCCTTCTTCCAAGGCGATACGGTAATCGGAGCTCATGCCCATGGATAATGTTGCGGGTTGCGGGTTGTTGGTTGTGGAAGGGAAATGTTTATCAACGAGTGCTTTCAGGTATTTGAATTCACTTCTTATCAGGTCGCTGTCATTTGAGAAGGAGGCCATGCCCATGAGGCCGGTGATGCGTATATTGGTTAATTGCTGAACGGGTAATGACCCTATTAATTCGTTGAGCTCATGCTCGTCGAGGCCGAATTTTGTTTCTTCCCGGGCGATGTATACCTGCAGCAGGCAATCGATCACCCGGCCGTTCTTTGCTGCCTGCTTGTTTATTTCCCGGAGCAGGCTCAAGCTATCGACCCCGTGAATAAGATGAACGAAGGGAGCGATGTATTTTACTTTATTGCTTTGCAGGTGACCGATGAAATGCCAGCGAATGTCTTTGGGAAGCTGTTCGTATTTCTGTGTGAGTTCCTGTACATAGTTCTCGCCGAAATCGCGGTGCCCGAGGTTGTACAGTTCCAGGATGTCTTCAACCGGTTTTGTTTTGGAAACGGCAACCAGGGTGGCTTTGCCCTTCAGTTCGTTGATGATCTCGCTGTATTTTTCTTTGTTGATGCTCATGGATGAGTCGCTGAACGTACAGGTAAAGGTCTTATAAAGACGGGAAATAAAAAATGTGCAGACCCGGGTTCCGCACATTTCCAGTTATATTGTTTTTGATCATTTCAAAATCGACCTGCCGATCACGATGCGCTGCACTTCGCTGGTGCCTTCATAGATCTGGGTGATCTTGGCGTCACGCATCAGGCGTTCTACATGGTATTCTTTTACAAAGCCGTAGCCGCCGTGAATCTGTACTGCTTCCGTGGCGGTCCACATGGCGGTTTCGCTGGAAAATACTTTGGCCATGCTGCTGCTTAAGGTGTAGTCGATATGCTGGTCTTTTTCCCAGGCAGCTTTCAGGCAGAGCAGGCGGGAAGCTTCGATACGGGTTGCCATATCGGCGAGTTTGAACTGGATGATCTGGTGATTCATGATCTCAGTGCCGAAGGCTTTACGTTGTTTGCTGTAGGCAAGGGCCAGTTCGTAGGCGCCGCTGGCGATGCCCAATGCCTGTGAAGCGATGCCGATGCGGCCGCCGGCCAGGGTCTTCATAGCGAACTTGAAACCAAAGCCATCTTCGCCGATGCGGTTCTCTTTCGGCACTTTTACATCGTTGAACAGGATGCTGTGGGTATCGCTGCCGCGGATGCCGAGTTTGTTCTCCTTGGCGCCCACAACCACACCGGGCCAATTCTTCTCTACAATGAAAGCATTGATGCCCTTGCTTCCCTTGGCAGGATCTGTTTGAGCGATCACCAGGTACACACTGGCGCTGTTGCCGTTGGTGATCCAGTTCTTGGTTCCATTCAGTAAATAATGATCGCCTTTGTCTTCGGCGGTCGTGCGTTGCGAAGTGGCGTCGCTTCCGGCCTCGGGTTCACTCAGGAGAAATGCGCCGATATAAAGCTGCCCATCCTTCTTGCCCTGTGCAAGGGGAGTCAGGTATTTTTTCTTTTGATCTTCTGTTCCGTATTCCTGGAGACCATAACAAACAAGACTGTTGTTCACACTCATGCAAACACTCACGCTGGCGTCTACCTTGCTGATCTCCTCCATGGCCAGTACATAGCTGACGGTATCCATGCCACTGCCACCGTATTCCTGTTTCACCATCATGCCCATGAATCCGAGGTCGGCCAGTTTTTCAATCTGTTCTTTGGGAAATTTCTGTTGTTCGTCGCGTTCGATTACCCCGGGAAGGCATTCATTCACGGCAAAATCGCGGGCGGCCTGGCGGATCATTTGTTGTTCTTCAGTCAGTTGAAACAGCATAAGCAATAGTTTAGATAGGTGCAAAAATAGGGTTATGGGCGGGTATTTTCCGCCAGCAGCCGCATAAAATCTTTGCGGAGTATCATCCGGGCGCCCAGGCTTTCAAGGTGCAGGGTATACACCTGGCAATCAATCAATACCACGCCTTCCTGTTTCAGCTGTTCCACATACCGGGCCAGCGCAAATTTGCTGGCATTGGTCTGCCTGCTGAACATACTTTCACCGAAGAATATATTGCCCAGTCGCACCCCATAAATACCTCCAACCAGTTCGTTGTTGTTCCAGGCTTCGGCGCTTTGCGCATAGCCAAGTTCATGCAGGCGGATATAGGCGTTCTGTACTTCAGCTGATATCCAGGTGCCATCCTGGTCCTTCCGGCTGATCGTTCTGCAGTTGCGTATTACTTCGGCAAAAGCCGTATTGGTTGTAAAGCCGAATGGCCCGCTGCGCAATACCCGTTTCATACTCCGGCTGATCTTCAGTTCATCGGGAAAGAGAACAAAGCGGGGATCGGGGCACCACCAGCAGATGGGATCCTGTTCGCTGTACCAGGGAAAGATGCCTTGCTGATAGGCCAGCAATAAACGTTTGGTGCTGAGGTCGCCGCCGATGGCCAGCAAGCCGTCTTCATCGGCCATTTCCACGGGTGGAAATACCAGGTCGTTGCTGAGCAGGAACATGGGTGATCAGTTGGCGATGACTTCGATGGTAGCGTTGATGCCGCGGTCGGTAATGGCATCGCATTGGGGCTTCAGGGATTCGTAGCTGCCTTCCTTAACGGCGTATTTGCCTTTGGCATCGATGATGATGGCGCATTGTTCGGCCTGTTCGATGCTGTGTCCGCAGATCTTGATGAGTGTTTCGATGACCCATTCGAAGGTATTCACCTCATCGTTCCATACAATGAGCGAACAGGGTTCATCGATGGCGGTAAGCAATTCGGTTTGCTCGTCGGATTGTGTATATGGGTTCTTGGGAAACATGGTAGGGACAAAAATAAGGCGATTTTTCCCGAAAAAGCAAAGATGTCTACACATGAAAATGCCCTGCTATGTGTAACCCGACTGGAAACCGCAGGCCTGCTTCCTGGCCGGCAACAATTTACTTTTTAGTGCGTAAAGAGACGGTCTTTCGGAAAGACCCGCTGGCAACCGGGCTCTATAAAATAAAAAACCTCACATTGTGAGGCTTGTGGGAGCACACGGGCTCCCTGCCTGACTGCGTCAAGCAGGCAGGGAACCTGCGGACCCTCTGCTTGTAAGGCAGATATACCATGTTGCCAGAGGATTTTGTTATGCTGAACGAATGCAGGGGGATGACTCGGCATGCGAATAAATAAAAAAACCTCACATTGCTGTGAGGCTTGTGGGAGCACACGGGCTCGAACCGCGGACCCTCTGCTTGTAAGGCAGATGCTCTAAACCAACTGAGCTATGCTCCCTTTTTTTCGGATGGCAAAGATAAGGGTTAAAATCTTTCAGCAAAATCTTTTTAAAAAAATCAGTTCAGTTGCACAGCGGGCAGCCGGTAGGATTGGCCGTCGTATACAAAGATTTCATCGATCTCTACCACCCAATACTTATATAGGGGCGATTTGCTCAGGTAATGCTCCACTTCTGCTTTGTCAGGCGCATTGAATACGATCCAGCTGCGCTGGGTTTCCATGCTTACCGTATAATAGTCGATTATGTTCTTTTCGATCAGGCTGTTGATATATACCCGGTGAGGCGGTACAAAGCTCATGAACTCATCATCCATCTCGAACTGGATGGTGACCTGGTATTTATTTAATGGCGTATTGCTCATATTTTCCATTCTGTTATTTTGTTTTCCCACTCTGCCAGGTAGGGTACGGTTATTTTGATATAATTATCGGTATAGCCTTCCAGCATCCCGTTGCGGTTCTTTGATTCGAACAGCAGCTTTCTTGTCTGCCCGATATGCCGGCTGGTGAAATACTGCATCTTCTGGTAACTTAGGTTGCGCAATGTTTTGTTTCGTTCATGCCTGACCTGCATGGGTACCACCTCATCCATTTCTGCTGCAAGGGTATTTTCCCTTTCCGAGTAGGTGAATACATGAAGGTAAGAGACATCGAGTTGATGAAGGAAATCAAATGTCTCTTTGAAATCGGTATCTGTTTCGCCCGGGAAACCCACGATCACATCCACCCCTATACAGCAGTGCGGCATCATGGTTTTTATCAAACCCACTCGCTCTGCGTACAACTCTCTTTGATAACGCCGTCTCATCAAACCAAGTATCCTGTTGCTGCCGCTTTGGAGCGGAATGTGGAAATGGGGCATAAAACGTTTGCTGTTGCTGACGAATTCGATGATCTCGTTGCTCAGCAGGTTCGGTTCGATGGAAGATATCCGGAACCTTTCAATGCCTTCTATTTCATCCAGGGCCTGGATCAACTCCAGGAGATTCTCCTCCTTCTTTTTACCGCCTGTGAACCCTTTGCCGAAATCACCAAGATTAATGCCGGTGAGTACAACTTCCTTTGCTCCCTGTAGCGCAATAGCCTCCACATTGGCAACTACATTATTGATACTATCACTCCTGCTTTTACCTCTTGCCAGGGGAATGGTACAGAAGGAACAATTATAGTCGCACCCGTCCTGGACCTTTAAAAATATCCTTGTACGGTCGTTTATGGAATGGGAAGCCGTAAATGAATTCACATCATCGATGTCGCAGCTGCATATCTTGGCTGAATCTCCCTTGGTTATTTCTTTCAGGTGTTCGGTGATATTAAATTTCTCAGCGGCGCCCAAGACAAGGTCAACCCCGGGTATAGAAGCTATCTCTTCTGGCTTCAGCTGTGCATAGCAACCGGTAACCACTACCATGGCTTCGGGAGCCCTGCGTTGGATTCGCCGAACCAATTGCCTGCATTCTTTATCGGCGTTCTCGGTAACCGAACAGGTATTGATAACATACACATCGGCCACCTCTTCGAAATTTATTTTTTCGAAGCCGTCGTTCTCCAGCAACCTGCCGATGGTGGAGGTTTCAGAGAAGTTCAGTTTGCAACCTAGAGTATGCAGTGCAACGGTCTTGTTCATCGGGGCAAAATTAGCAAAAATGGGGTGAACCGGGGCTCCGTTCGTAACAGGGTTTCTCTCAATTCAGCTAACTTGCAGCATGCTTAAAAAATATCTCCCATATATAGCCCTTGTGGCCGCTGCCCTTTTGTTGTTTTATGTGAAGAAAAATCAGCGGGGGCCTGTACACATAAAGCCGGATACCGGGCAAACAGAACGGATCGACGTGCCTGCTGTGTTGCCTGAAGAGAAGGGTTCAAAAGACATCCAAGGGCTTGATAGAAATACGGCTAAACTGATCTTCAGCAAGCATGCAAAATGCCGCATGGACTGCAGGCATATCGACGAAAGTGAAATCCGGGAAATACTTAAGAGCGGGATAGTGAATGAAAAAAAGATACAGCGTGATAAAAGAGGGATCACCTGGCCGGTGGAAGGCACCACGCACGACGGGCAGCGGGTACGGATCGTTTTTGCCCCTAAAGATGACGGACTGGTGGTGGTCACTGTGATCGACCTGGGTACAGAATGGTCATGCGATTGTAATTAGTTATCCACCCATAAAATCTTCACTTTTCTTACAGATAAAAACCAGTAAGTTTGTTACCGAATGTGAACGGTTGAGTAATGAACATTAAATCCATCCTGGCAAAGCCATTTGCCGGATATATATATAAACAGATCAGAAAGGGAATGGAAACGGCCGTAGCCGACCAGCAATCCATTTTCAATTACCTCATCAAGACAGCTGTCAAAACCGAATTCGGAAAGGATCATGACTTTGCCAGCATAAAGTCGCACGAAGATTTTGTAAGGCGGGTACCGCTTCGGGATTATGAAGCTTTCAAACCTTATATCGAGAAGATCAAAGAAGGCAAGCATAATATCCTTTGGAAGGGGCAGCCCATCTACTTTGCCAAGACCAGTGGCACCACCAGTGGTGTGAAATACATCCCGATCACTAAGGACTCCATTCCCAATCATATCAATACAGCCCGCAACGCCCTGTTGTGTTACATGGCTGAAACAGGCAATACAAAATTTGCAGATGGAAAACTGATATTCCTGAGCGGTTCGCCGGAACTCGAGCGCCTCGGCGGAATACCCACCGGGAGGTTAAGCGGCATTGTTAATCATCATGTACCCAAGTACCTGCGCTCGAACCAGCTCCCTTCCTTCACCACCAATTGCATTGAAGAATGGGAGGAAAAGCTCGATAAGATCGTGGAGGAAACGATCGACCAGAATATGACACTCATCAGCGGTATACCACCTTGGATGCAGATGTATTTTGACCGGTTGATCGAGAAGAGCGGTAAGAAGATAGGAGAGTTGTTTCCCCAATTCAGCGTAATGGTACAGGGTGGTGTGAACTTCGAACCCTACAAATCGAAATTATACGAGAGCATCGGCCGGCATGTCGACTGCATTGAATTGTTCCCTGCCAGCGAAGGGTTCTTCGCTTTTCAGGACTCGCAGAAGGAAGCCGGACTGCTGCTGAATACCAACAGCGGTATCTTTTTTGAGTTTGTACCCGCCGGGGAGATATTCAATGAGAAACCCACCAGGTTAACATTGAAAGATGTAAAAGCAGGAGAGAACTATGCACTCATCATCAGCAGCAATGCCGGGCTTTGGAGTTATAACATCGGCGATACGGTGAAATTCATTTCAACCGATCCTTACCGGCTTGTGGTTACAGGCCGTACCAAACATTTTATCTCTGCCTTTGGTGAACACGTGATCGGTGAAGAAGTGGAAACTGCCTTGCTCGAGGCTGCCAGGGAAGAGAATATTCACGTAACGGAATTTACCGTTGCTCCCAGGATATCCACCGACGCAGGCAAGAGCTATCACGAATGGTTCATAGAATTCGAGAACAGGCCCAAAGACATGACTGCATTTGCCCGCAAGATCGACGACAACCTTCGCCACAGGAATGTTTATTATGACGACCTGATCGCCGGCAATATCCTGCAGCAGCTGAAAATATCCGCTGTAAAGAAAAATGGTTTTATCGATTACATGAAGAGCATCGGCAAACTGGGGGGACAAAACAAAGTACCGCGTCTCAGCAACGACCGTAAGATCGCCGATGTGCTGTCAGCCTTCGTTCAGCAACAACCTGCCGCCGCTGAACTTTAACAGGAAAAATTGACCGATTTATTTTGAAAATCACTTATTTTTGTGCCCCATAATTAAACACAAAGGTGAACAGGACACAAATACATATTCTCAGTTCTGAATTACTGTCTTCTGCTGGCAGTAATGCCCGGTTCATTCTGCGATACCGACGTGGATGCTGATAGGACGAGCAGTTAAAAGCTGCCCCTGTCAGTGAAAAAAGCCCCCCGGACAATTTCTCTTACAATTTATTGATCACCTTTTCAATTTTCAGGAATTGGAAAATCACAACATTATCATCAGGGTTGCCACGCCCGCCGATAAAAAATATGCCACCGTCATTACAGATGAGATGGCATCTTCTGCCAAAGCCCGTGGGACCGGGATCGCTAAACGCAGCCCGGAGTACATCGAGGAAAAGATGGAGGAAGGGAAGGCTGTGATCGCACTCACAACCGATGATGAATGGGTGGGCTTCTGTTACATTGAAGCCTGGGAGCACAACAAGTTCGTTGCTAACAGTGGTCTCATTGTATCTCCTGCTTTTCGTAAGACTGGCGTGGCCAAAGCGATCAAGAAGAGGATATTCGAACTGAGCAGGGAGAAATACCCGGAAGCGAAGATATTCGGGTTAACCACCGGCCTCGCCGTTATGAAGATCAACTCCGATCTCGGTTACGAACCGGTTACTTATTCCGAACTCACGAACGATGACCAGTTCTGGGCCGGGTGTAAGAGTTGTGTCAACTACGATATACTGATGAGCAAGGACCGTAAGAACTGCATGTGCACTGCCATGCTCTTCGACCCTGCCGATCATTACGAGCCGGAAGAGACCAAGGAGGAATTCCGAAAACATTCGAAATTGTACGAACGCTTCATGCGCCTCAAGCAGAGCAGGCTTTTAGGTTTTCTGCAAAAAAAACAGGATGAGAGCCCGAAGAGGTCCCTGTTCAGCCAATTCTTTAATTTTTAAACCAGGCATAGTAATGAGTAAAAAAGTTGTTTTGGGATTCAGCGGCGGGTTGGATACATCCTATTGTGTGAAATACCTTACCGATGAACTGGGGTACGAAGTGCATTCAGTGATCGTGAATACAGGTGGTTTTACAGAAGATGAACTTAAAAAGATTGGCGAACATGCCTGCAAGCTTGGTGTAAAGAGCCATACCACGGTAGATGCAGTCAGGAGTTATTATGATAAGATCATCAGGTACCTGGTTTTTGGTAACGTGCTTAAGAATAATACGTATCCCCTGAGCGTAAGCGCCGAACGACTGAGCCAGGCGGTATCCATCGCAGAGCATGTAAAAAAGACAGGAGCCGATATTGTTGCACACGGGAGTACCGGTGCCGGGAACGACCAGGTGCGATTTGATATGATCTTCAACATCATGATCCCGGGCGTAGAGATCATCACCCCGGTACGTGATATGAAGCTCAGCCGTGAGCAGGAGATCGATTACCTGAAAAGTAAAGGGGTGGAAATGAATTTTGAAAAATCGATGTACTCGGTAAATAAAGGTCTGTGGGGAACCAGTGTTGGCGGAAAGGAAACCCTCAACAGTAAAGGCATGTTGCCTGAAGGGGCCTGGCCTACCCAGGTGACAAAGAGCGGCAGTGAAAGTATTGAACTGGGTTTTGTAAAAGGGGAGCTGCGGAAACTAAACGGAAAAGAATTTGACCATCCTGCACTGGCCATTCAGGAATTGCAGCAGCTTGCGGGCCCTTATGGCATCGGGCGGGATATACACGTAGGTGACACCATCATCGGTATCAAAGGTCGTGTTGGCTTTGAAGCGGCTGCGCCGATGATCATCCTGAAAGCACATCATGCATTGGAAAAGCACGTGCTTACCAAATGGCAGTTGAACTGGAAAGACCAGCTGGCCCTGTTCTATGGTAACTGGCTGCATGAAGGCCAGATACTCGACCCGGTGATGCGGGATATAGAAACTTTTTTCGAAAGTACCCAGCAGCATGTGACCGGAACCGTCTTCATCGAACTGGCACCTTTCCGCTTCCAGGTAACCGGTATTGAATCTGCCTGGGATCTTATGAACAGTCAATTTGGAAAATATGGGGAGATGAATAATGGATGGACTGGAGAGGACGTTCGCGGCTTCTCGAAGATTTTCGGAAATCAAACCATGATCTATCACGCAGTAAAAGAAACAGCCGATGGCAAATAACGTTCGTGCAGGTATTATAGGTGGTGCCGGCTATACGGGTGGCGAATTGATAAGGATATTGTTGAATCATCCAAACGCCGAAATCGCATTTGTACGCAGCAAGAGCAATGCGGGTAATTTCCTGTATAACGTTCACCAGGACCTTTTAGGGGATACGGATATGAAATTCTCTGCCGAGATGAGTGACGATATGGACGTGCTGTTTTTGTGTGTTGGCCATGGCGAGGCAAAACAATTTCTCCAAAAAAATGAGATCGCTCCCACTGTGAAGATCATCGACCTGAGCCAGGATTTTCGCCTGGGCGAAGAAACCCCGGCAAGAAAATTCGTGTATGGATTGCCTGAGCTCAACAAGGAAAAGATCAACGGTGCCGGCAACATTGCCAACCCAGGCTGTTTTGCTACTGCTATTCAATTGGGATTGCTCCCATTTGCAAAGGCAGGGTTACTCAGTGATGTATATACGACCGGTATTACCGGTTCGACCGGGGCAGGACAAAGCCTCAATACCACATCTCACTTCAGCTGGCGGGCAAATAATATCCAGGCATACAAAACGCTGTCGCACCAGCACCTGGCAGAGATCGGGCAATCGTTCATGCAACTGGACCCCGCCGGTGATGTTGAAATGAATTTCATTCCATGGAGAGGAGATTTCACCAGGGGTATCTTCATCAGTTCACAGATCAAATGCGAACTTCCCAAAGATGAGATCGACGACCTGTTCGATACGTACTACGCCGGTCACCCGTTTGTCTCCATAAGCAAGGATCCGATCTTTCTCAAACAGGTGGTGAACACCAACAAGTGCATCATCTACCCTGAAAAAGTAGGAAGCAGGCTCGTGATCCATTCTATTATTGATAACCTGTTAAAAGGTGCCAGCGGGCAAGCAGTGCAGAACATGAACCTGCTCTTTGGTATTGATGAAACAGCCGGTTTAAAATTGAAAGCCTCTTATTTTTAATGCAGCCATGAAACTATTCGACGTATATCCACTGAACGACATCACCATTGTAAAAGGTCAAGGCTCTTATGTTTGGGATGATAAGGGTGAACAATACCTTGATCTGTACGGAGGACATGCCGTGATCTCCATCGGCCATACACATCCGCATTATGTAAAACGCATCGAAGATCAGTTGCACAAAGTTGGGTTTTACTCGAATTCCATCCGGATTCCCTTGCAGGTGGAGCTGGCTGAAAAACTGGGAAAGGTTTCCGGGAAGGAAGATTACCAGCTTTTCCTGTGTAACTCCGGCGCTGAGGCAAATGAGAATGCATTGAAGCTCGCTTCCTTTTATAATGGGCGCAGAAAAGTAATTGCGTTCAAAAAGGCCTTTCACGGCCGGACATCGCTGGCCGTTGCGGCAACCGACAATCCGAATATTGTTGCCCCGGTCAACGAAACAGAGAATATCATCTTCCTGCCTTTCAATGATGAGGCCGCATTGGAAAATGCTTTCAGGACAAATGAGATTTCGTCAGTGATCATCGAAGGTATACAGGGTGTTGGAGGCATTAATGTTGCATCCGGATCATTTTTACGTAAGGTCAGGACGCTCTGTGACCGGTATAATACTGTATTTATTGCCGACTCGGTGCAGTGCGGTTACGGGCGCAGCGGCAGATTCTATTCACACGATCATGCCGGAGTGGAAGCAGATATATATACCATGGCGAAAGGAATGGGGAATGGTTTCCCTGTTGCGGGTATTTCCATCGCTCCTAAAATTCAACCCAAACATTTTATGCTGGGTACCACCTTCGGTGGTAATCACCTGGCTTGTGCAGCAGCATTGGCCGTACTGGAAGTGATCGAGGAAGAGAAGCTCATTGAGAATGCTGCTGCGATAGGAGGGTACCTGGTCGAAGAGTTGAAGGGGTTACCGAAGATCAGGGAAATCAGGGGCAGGGGCCTGATGATCGGCATTGATCTGCCCGAAGAATTGAATATGGTAAAGAAAAACCTTTTGTTCAAACATAAGATATTCACAGGGGAGGCAAAGCCAAACGTGATCCGTCTGCTGCCGGCCCTGAACCTGGGCAAAGCGGAAGCGGATATTTTCTTACAGGCCTTAAAAACGGAATTGGTATAATGAAACAGTTTCTTTCGGCAAACGATGTTAAGGATATTGATGCCCTGGTTAAAAAGGCCCTGGCCTACAAAGCAGATCCTTTCATGGATAAGGGCCTGGGTATGAACAAACGGGCCGGGTTGTTATTTCTGAATCCTAGCATGCGCACCCGTTTAAGCACCCGCATTGCAGCCAATAATCTTGGTATGGATGCCATTGTATTTAATATCGATAAAGAAGGGTGGGCGCTTGAACTGGAGGAGGGGGCTGTAATGAACGGGACAACGGTTGAGCACATCAAAGATGCAGCGCCGGTACTGGGGCAATATTTCGATATTTTATGTGTGCGGACCTTTCCTTCCCTCAAAAATAAGGAAGACGATTATGGCGAAGCGGTGATCAACCAGTTCGTTAGGTACGCCGGTATCCCTATTGTGAGCCTCGAGAGTGCAACCTTACACCCATTGCAGAGCCTGACAGACGTGATAACGATCCGGGAGACCTTCAGGGAAAAGCGCAAGCCCAAAGTAGTGCTTACCTGGGCACCGCACGTAAAAGCTTTGCCACAATGCGTGGCTAATTCTTTTGCACAATGGATCAATGCCTGGGACGAAGCCGATTTTTTTATTGCACACCCGGAGGGTTATGAACTGGATGAGAAATTCACAAAGGGCGCAACGGTCACGAACGACCAGGATGCTGCATTGAAAGATGCCGATTATGTTTATGTAAAGAACTGGAGCAGTTACAAGGAATACGGCAAAGTGATCAGTAACGACCCATCCTGGATGTTGACGGATGAAAAACTAAAGCATTCAAATGATGCAAAGATCATGCATTGCCTGCCTGTCAGGAGAAACGTGGAATTGAGTGATGAGGTACTGGATGGCCCGAACAGCCTTGTTACCCATGAAGCCGGTAACCGTATCTGGGCTGCGCAGGCTGTATTCGGTGAAATCCTGAAATCGCTTTGATGGAAAAACTATTTGTCATAAAGATCGGGGGTAATGTGATCGACAATGGAGCAGCGCTCCGGGCATTCCTGCATGATTTTGCAGCCATTCCAGGGAAGAAGATCATGGTGCATGGCGGAGGCAAGATCGCAACAACGATCGGGAAACAATTGGGGATCGAACCTGATTATGTAAATGGAAGAAGGATCACCGATGCGGCCACCATCGACCTGGTAACGATGGTGTATGGCGGTTTGCTGAACAAAAAGATCGTGGCTGGCCTGCAATCGCTGGACTGCAATGCGATCGGGTTGACGGGGGCTGATGCCAACTTGATCCCGGCAACCAGGCGCCCGGTAACAGAGGTTGATTATGGGTTCGTAGGAAATGTAAGGAATGAGGAATTAAAGGTGAAGGAGATGGAGTTATTTTTAGAGAACGGACTTGTTCCTGTGGTGGCGCCGCTTACACACGATCAACAGGGACAGATGCTGAATACAAATGCAGATACCATCGCATCTTCGCTGGCAGCACTGTTGTCATCCAGATATAAAGTACGGCTGATCTATTGCTTCGAGAAAAAAGGAGTTCTTGAAAATGTTGATGATGCATCCTCTGTGATCAGTTTCATCGACAAAGAGAAGTATAAGCAACTGTTAGAGCAGAATAAACTGGCTGATGGCATCCTGCCAAAGATCGATAATGCCTTTGCGGCCATCGATAATGGTGTGCAGGAGGTTCTGGTTGGAGATGCGGCCGACCTCTTGGTCAATGCCACTGAAAACATCAAAGGGACCCTGTTCAGATAATGGGAACTGAATTATTATACATCGATGCTGTCAGGCTGTTAAAAGAATTAATAGCAACTCCTTCATTTTCGAAAGAAGAGGGCAGTACTGCGTCGATCATTGAGGACTTTTTTGCGAAACGGAATATCCCTGCCAGGCGGGAATTGAATAATGTGTGGTGTGCCAATAAATATTTTGATACGGCGAAGCCGACCATCCTGCTCAACTCTCACCACGATACGGTAAAACCCAATCCTCAGTATACAAAGGATCCATTCATGCCGATGGAAGAAGACGGCAAACTGTTCGGGCTCGGAAGCAACGATGCAGGCGGGTGCCTGGTTAGCCTGGTCGCAGCATTTTTATATTTCTACGACAGGCAGGATCTTGCTTACAATGTGATCCTGGCTGCTTCGGCAGAGGAGGAGATCAGCGGGACGAACGGGATCGAATCGTTGTTCTCCATATTACCGGCTATAGAATTTGCAATCGTTGGAGAGCCTACACAAACCGATCTTGCCATTGCAGAAAAAGGTCTATTGGTGCTTGATTGTACGGCTGCCGGCAAGGCCGGTCATGCTGCAAGGGAGGAAGGAGAGAATGCCATTTATAAGGCTGTTAAAGACATAGAATGGTTTAAGTCATACCGGTTCCCGAAAGTATCGGATATGCTGGGAGCCGTGAAAATGTCGGTGACTTCTGTCATCACAGAAAATAAAGCGCACAATATGGTGCCGGCCACCTGTAGTTTTATTGTCGACGTAAGGGTTACGGATGCATATTCGCACGAAGAGATACTTGAAACGATAAAACAGCATATTGGATCAGACGTGAAGCCCAGAAGCATGCGTTTGCGTTCGTCCTCCATCAGCAGGGAGCACCCGCTGGTGCAGGCGGGGATCAAGCTGGGTAAGAATGTCTACGGTTCACCGACTACTTCTGATGCCGCCCTGATAAAGGCGCCGGTATTGAAATGCGGCCCGGGCGACAGCGCCAGGAGCCACTCGGCCGACGAATTCATTTATCTCAAGGAGATCGAAGAAGGTATTTCAACTTATATAGGATTGCTTGACCAGGTGGTATAATTTTACATTTTTAATTTCGACTGATCATGAAGCTCTGGCAGAAAAATAAAGCAGCACTCAAGGAAGTAGAGAAATTCACCGTTGGCAACGACAGGGATCTTGATATTTATCTTGCTCCTTTTGATGTGCTGGGCTCATTGGCTCATATCAAAATGCTCGCATCGGTCGGGCTATTGAATAAAGAAGAATTGAGTTTACTGGAAAAGGAACTGAAGGAGATATACAGACAGATCGAAGCAGGCGGTTTCTCATTAAATGAAGGAGTGGAGGATGTTCATTCCCAGGTCGAATTCATGCTTACCGAAAAACTGGGCGATTTTGGTAAACGCATACACAGTGCAAGGAGCAGAAACGACCAGGTGCTTGTGGACCTCAAGCTTTTCATGCGGAGCGAGATCGAGAAGACAGTTGATGCGGCCAGGTCTCTTTTTGACCTGCTGATCGCCCAGAGCGAAAAATATAAGAACCATCTGCTGCCCGGGTATACACACCTTCAACTGGCAATGCCCTCTTCTTTCGGGCTGTGGTTTGGCGCCTACGCGGAAAGTCTCGTAGATGATCTTATAACATTAGAGGCTGCATACCGGGTAGTGAATAAGAATCCGCTTGGTTCTGCCGCCGGTTATGGCTCTTCGTTCCCGATCAACCGGAAAATGACCACCGAACTGCTCGGCTTTGACGACCTCAATTATAATGTTGTATATGCCCAGATGGGAAGGGGTAAATCAGAGCGTATCGTGGCCTCGGCCCTTGCAAATATTGCGGCCACACTTTCCAAGCTGAGCATGGATTGCTGTCTTTACCTCAATCAGAATTTCGGGTTCATTTCTTTTCCCGAAGAACTGACCACCGGCAGCAGCATCATGCCGCATAAAAAGAACCCAGATGTGTTTGAACTCATCCGTTCTTACTGCAACCGCATACAGGCATTACCCAACGAGATATTACTGATGACCACCAATCTGCCTTCAGGTTACCATCGCGACCTGCAGCTGATAAAAGAACATATCATACCGGCGTTTCAGAACCTGAACGACTGTTTGCACATGGCTTCCCTGATGCTGGGCAATGTGCAGGTAAGGAAGGATATCCTGAAAGATGAAAAATATGCCACCCTTTACAGCGTGGAAGAAGTGAATAAACTGGTGCTCCAGGGAATGCCCTTCAGGGATGCATACAAAAAAGTGGCAGCGGATATTGAACAGGATAAGTTCCATCACACAACCTCATTGCAGCATACGCATGAAGGCTCGATGGGTAATCTCAATAATGAAGAAGTCCGGCAGAGGCTGGAAGCCGTCATCCAAAACTTCAATTTTAATCAGGCTAAAATTGCGTTGCAACGATTATTAAGTTAGATTTGTCGTTCAACTGTTTCCTGGTAATGACTCAGCAGGCTTCTAAAAAGCGCATCGCAATCTTTGGCTCCACAGGCTCTATAGGCACCCAGGCACTGGATGTTATCCGTGCCAACCCCTCCTTGTTTGAAGTGGAGCTTCTTACCGCCCAGACCAATGATGAATTGTTGATTACCCAGGCAATGGAATTCAGGCCCAATGCCGTGGTGATCGGGGACCATACCCGCTACGAAAAGGTGAAAAATGCCCTCTCGTCCACCGATATTAAGGTGTTCGCGGGTGAGTCGGCCCTGGAAGAGGTAGCTGATTTTGACAGCTACGATATGATGCTGGCCGCCATTGTGGGTTTTGCGGGCCTCAAACCAACGCTGAAAGCTGTTGAAAAAGGCAAGGCTGTTGGGTTGGCCAACAAAGAGACCCTGGTGGTGGCAGGTGATATAGTAATGCAGACAGCCATCGAAAAAAGGAGCCCCATCATTCCCGTCGATAGTGAACATTCCGCCATTTTTCAATGCCTTGTTGGTGAGTCCAGGAACCCGATAGAAAAGATCATTCTTACTGCAAGCGGAGGTCCGTTCCTTGGTAAAAAACCCAACTTCCTCGTGAATGTAAAAAGGGAACATGCCCTCCAGCATCCCAACTGGAGCATGGGCGCCAAAATATCGATCGATTCAGCCACACTCATGAACAAAGGGCTGGAGATGATCGAAGCAAAATGGCTGTTCAACCTGCGGCCTGACCAGATACAAGTGATCATCCATCCCCAAAGCATCATCCACAGCATGGTGCAGTTCGAAGATGGAAGTATAAAGGCGCAAATGGGATTGCCCGACATGAAACTGCCGATCCAGTACGCCATGGCATTTCCTGGCAGGGTAAAGAACGATTTCCCCCGCTTCAGCTTCCGGAAATATCCTTCGCTTACTTTCGAGGAACCGGATGTTAAAACTTTCAGAAACTTATTACTGGCCACGGAGGCATTGAATATGGGGGGCAATATGCCCTGCATCCTGAATGCGGCAAATGAGATCGCCGTGTGGGCCTTTCTGCGCAACCGTATCGGCTTTCTCGATATGACCGCCATGGTGGAAAAAACGATGCAGAAAGTGCCTTACATCGAAAAACCAACCCTGCAACAATATTTTGACAGCGATGGGGAAGCCCGTAATTTTGCGGCTTCGCTGATCAACCTGTAATTTTTATCCGGTAGCCAGCGTTAGTGCTGTAAGCGTACCTTATCCCGGTCCCGCCTTTCAGCCGTGTTCAAACAAAAAATCTAAAACGGACAATGGAATTATTAGCAATAAACTGGAGTAGTGTCGGGCTGAAAGTGGCACAGTTGATCTTATCGCTGTCAATACTCGTTATCCTGCACGAATTCGGTCATTATATCACCGCCCGCTGGTTCAAGTGCAGGGTAGAGAAGTTCTACCTCTTCTTTGATCCCTGGTTTTCCCTGGTTAAAAAGAAGATCGGTGAAACGGTTTATGGGATCGGTTGGTTACCACTGGGAGGGTACGTGAAGATCGCCGGTATGATCGATGAAAGCATGGATAAGGAAGCCATGAAGCAACCCCCGCAACCCTGGGAGTTCCGAAGCAAACCGGCCTGGCAGCGATTGATCATCATGCTGGGAGGTGTTACCGTGAATGTGATCCTTGCCTTTGTCATTTATGCGGGGATATTGATGGCATGGGGAGAGAAAAAGATCTATAATAACTCATTGAAATACGGCATTGCGGTGGAAGACAGCCTGATCAAAAGTTTCGGGTTCAAAGACGGGGATAAGATCCTTTCGATGGATGGCAACCCTGTGGAGAATTTCAACAACGTAATTGCCAAACTGATCGTTAGCGATAGTGTAACCGTTGAGAGGGATGGAAAAGCGGAAACGATACAGTTACCAAAAAGCCTGATCGGCAAACTCGTTGAAAAGAAACGAAGCGATGTGCCATTGATCGGGATCCGTCACCCTTTCTGGATCGGCGGAACGGAAGAAGGAAGCGATGCAGCCAAACTGGGATTGAAACGCTGGGATAAAGTAACCATGATCGATTCGGTCCCGGTAGAATACCTCGCCGATGCAGCGAAACTGATCGAAAAGAAAAAGGGAGGATCGGTAAATGTTGTTTTACAAAGGGGGGATGAGCAGATCAGCAGTACCTGGAAAATAGATAGTAATGGAATGGCCCCGAAAGGATTGAAGATGATCGGCAAACCTGAATCGCTTGACAGTGCAGGCATACTTAAGTACGAAGTGACCAGGTATGGTTTCTTTGCGGCATTCCCCGCAGGCGTAAGGCTGGCAGGTGAGAAATTAGGCTGGTATATCGACCAGTTCAAAAAGATACTCACACCCTCAACCGGGGCATATAAAGGAGTAGGTGGTTTCAAGGCAATGGGTTCAGTTTTTTCAGGAGATGAATGGGACTGGGAACATTTCTGGAACATCACCGCATTCTTCTCGATCGTTCTTGCCTTTATGAACCTGTTGCCAATACCTGCTTTGGATGGCGGTCACGTTCTTTTCACGCTCGGCGAAATGATCACCGGTCGTAAGCCAAGCGAGAAATTCCTCGAATATGCACAGATCGCCGGCATGGTCATCCTGCTTTCGCTGATGCTGTACGCAAATGGGAACGATTGGTTCGGATGGGGAAGGGGAAAGTAGGCTATAGTTGATGGCTCATAGTTCATGGTGTTACATTCCTGCAGGTTGAATAACTTCAGGCAGCGAATGACCTAAACCCGGAACTTCAAACTATTATAACCCGGGGCTGACCGGTTTTGACAGCATAGTTCTTTGTAAGTGTAAGCATGTAGTGCGTTGCGTAATTAGCACTCTAATATGAATACGAAAACTTTAAATGGCAATACTTCGTATGCCATGGCTGCCTAATCGATAGATTAGCATCCATTCGGGCCGCCGGGCAGGTCAGTCCTGTTACCATGTTCCGCCGCCGACTCAAAAAACAAAACGGGATGCTGCTATGGAATGATGTGACCATAGCTTAAGATCATTCATCTAAGGAAACAATTGGTTTGTCATGCTCCTGCTGTTTCTCTACAATCAATGCATGAATAAACATGTAGAAAGCTTACGGCGAATATGTTTGGACCAGGGTTCGATTCCCTGCAGCTCCACTTTTGGCCACCACGCTTCGGCTAAGGCGGCAATACTATCCATGAGTACCGGCAAAAAATATTTTGTACCCGAGAACTCCATTGTAAGAAAGATCTGGGGCAAGTCAGACACCATTCTTTTCATCTTTGCCGGATCGGCAGCAGAGTTTGCACTAAACAAGGCGGTAGACTGGCTGTACTTCACAGGTAAGCTTCCTGCCGACCCATTGGGTCGATTATTCTCAACTGTAGCTTATGCCAGGGAGATCGTTTTTTCGGATGAAGAAAAAGCATTAATCGCCATTGATAAGATCAGTGCCATTCACGGTGCTGTAGAAAATAATCGCGGCGCCCGGATTCCCGACTGGGCTTACCGCGATGTGCTCTTCATGCTTATTCATTATTCTGTTGCATCATATGAATTACTGGAACAAAAACTTACAGCCAATGAAAAGGAAGAAGTATATGATGTATTCTTTCGACTGGGGTCCCGGATGGGCTTGAAGGAACTTCCACTGACTTACGATAGCTGGCTGATCAGCCGGCGGCAACACCTGGAGGCAGATCTGGCTAAAACAGATTATACCATCGATCTTTACAGGCAGTATAAAAAACACCTTGGCACATTCCGGTATAAATTGCTGATCGAATCGCAAAAAATGGTTGTGCCGGAAAAAGTCAGAGGAATGCTTGGCTTTATTGACCAGCGTTGGCTTGCAGGCATTCTGCCTGTATACAAACTAAGCAGGATGATCAGGCTTGATGATTTTCTTAAGGACATATTGCTCCCGTCGCAGTACAAGCAGCAGATAAAAGCACTGGACCACCCCGTTAAGGAGAAATAATTTTTTTCGTGCGCCGTTTTCTCCAATAACACATCAATGGATTCTTCGCCAGATTCAGTAAGAGGATGAATATTCCGCAGCTGAGAGTGATGCCGGCTGCAAAAAAGGTAATAAAGAAGGGAGCCGACTGCCGCATCATGGTACTGAATGGAACATTTGATGGTCCCATCTGCCAGCGGGCTTTTATCATGCCTGCCCCGATAAGGCTGGACCAGAAAATAAAAAGAGAAACATTTGCAAGCGTCCATCCTCTGTTAAACCATTTTTTATCCTGGGACACAGGAATGCAGGAACGCTGCAAGATATCCGATGCAATGGCCAGTAACAGAAAACTGTTGATGCCAATCGTGGCACCCATGGTGTGCGCAACTGTAATATGCGTACCATGCGTATAGCGGTTGATAACGGGTATGCTCATCGCAATGGCAAGGGACAGGGTAAGGAATACCCATATATCGGCGGCGAGTAAGAAACGATATGCGGTATTATGGTAATATTTTTTTGCGATATCCAGAGATGATCTCCAGGTAAGAATGATACGGCCCAGGATGAATAGTTCTGTCATGCTCACGGCATAGCTGACATGTTTGATGAATGAATGGGTGGGAAGGGTATAGATATGATGCCCCCAATTGAACATTAAATTGAACAGCCCTGTAAAATAAAGAACAAAGGCAATGTACGATCGGCTGTATCTTTTTTCGCCGCTGATTTTTTCCATCAGGAAGATGCTGCAGCCGTATATGAGCATATTCCAGGAACCAACCATTGAGCCATATGATTTCCACTGAATCGTCATATCATTTACAATGTCGGCCCTGAAGTAAGGGAAAAGCCAGAGGTATGACTCAATAAACGTGAAGAGAAAGAAAAGGGCCCCGGTCAACCACATCCAGATATACACCGGCTGGTCTTTTAATGAACCCGCCGACCGAATGACATTGACAATAAAAAGGAGCCATCCCGTGGCAAGTGGTATACCGAAAGCGGGATGAAATTCCCAGTACTCTCTGCCCCCGAACGTACCATATACATATGAAACCAAAATGCAGATTGCTGTACCCGTAAAGAGGTAGAACTGTAATGTGGAAAGTTTTTCTGAGAACAGTTTCCCGTCACGGTATTCCTGGAGATAACTAAGCACAGACCCCGTGGAGGCAAAAAGGATCCAGAAGATTACCGAAGATACATGCAGGGGCCTCACCGCTTCAAAGGAAAGAGTTTGCTTAAGGAAACCGGGGATGATGTATTGCAATGCGCCCGTGATGCCGAACAGCATGCCTGCTGCCAGCAGGAACAGGCCGGTCATGATGAATGGCCTTCCATTTCTATATTTATTGCTGCTCGATGGTTCCATCGTAATTGGCCCTGTATGTTTTTGGATCGGCCCTTCCCGACGCATCAATATTACGCAGGTAACTCACCAGGCAGACGATCTCTCCGTCTGGTAAACGGAAATCCGGCATGACCGGTGTCCCGCTTTTAAGGAATGCCCTAATATACGCTTCTCCCTTTTTGGAGTAAACGTTGGTGAGATCAGGGCCTAAATAACCACCCAATCCATAGATCTGGTGGCAGGCAGTGCAGTTATATTTCTGCCAAAGTACTTTGCCCTCTTTTGCCTTGGCATTGACTACAACCGGTTTACTTGCCGGTAAAGAATAATACAGGTAAAAAGAATAGGCCAAAAAGGACCCGGTGAGCAGTCCGGCGATGATCATCTTTTGTGTAGTATTCATGATGGATGCTGTAGCGGGAAGTGCTGTTATTCTTCCTGTTAATTCAACTGCTGCATCATTTTCTGCGCAAGCGGGAACAGCAGGTTATTCTCCAGGTGCACATGCTTGTGCAGGTCTTCTTCAAATTCTTTCAGTTCGGCCAAACTGACCCTGAAGGTGGTACAGGCGTCCTCGGGGGCTTCGTAGCTGTTTGTCAGGTTCCTGATCCGGTACATCAGTTCACCAGCCTTGTCGTGTTCGGCCTCCATAACCTGTACGGGTGCGCTGATGTAGCGGCCATCGAGGTTACGTGTTTGTTGAATTTCTGTTAATGCCTCTATTTCTTTTATCCTGGGAAAGAGAATCACTTCTTCCTTCTGCATATGGGTCATCATTTCTTCTCCTACTTCGTTGAATAAGTAAAATACCTCTACCATATAAGGGAAACGTTCTCCATGCTTTTGTGACACCCGTTGCAGGTGCCCGAGGATATTCGGGATAGCTTGCTTTACATAAAAATGATGCTGGATGAGGATATAACTGATGAGCTGCTCGGCGTTCATTGATCCGAATAAGGGTTTCCGGCCTTCCTCCACGGTCATCGTTCTTTCGATTTCTTCCGTAATGGCATCTACGGGGAGCCCTTTTTCTGTGCACGCTTCTGAAAGTGTGCGTTTCCCCTTGCAGCAAAAATCAAGGTTGTACTTTTCAAGTACCGGTACGGTCTGGTGATTGCTGTTTACAATAGAAGCAAGGGTTTGTTCTGCGATGTTTGACATAAAATGAATTTTGTCAAAATTGCACTCAAATAAAATGGCAAACTGTGATTCAAATCAGGTTCTGGAATTATTTGACGAAGTAATGACAAGCAGCAACGCCCCGGAGAAAAGGATGATCGCCGTGGAGAACAGTAGTTCATTGATTAAAGGTACACTGGTATAGCTCATAGCCGATACACCCTGTACCATCAGTAATACTTCATTAAGTATAACGCCGGCGGCAAAAAGAAAAACGGAAAAGGTTGTTTTTCGATTCGCCTTGATGTATTCTCCTGCAAAAAAATAGCTGAGTAAAAAAAGAGTGATCACACCCAATAACACCAGGTGCAGGTAGCCGATGATAATGGGGCGGAAGCCAAAGGCCAGGTCACTTAGGGAAGGAATAGTGGAACCCAGTTGCAACAAAAGCTTAGCTGTTAATGCGATGCCAGAGAACCCCATGATCCATTTGGCCGTTGAAGAGAGTGTACCTTTCAATACGGACCATTTAGCCCTTATCTGTAAAAGCATTTTTCCCCAGCCTGTCACCTGTGCAACAGCCGAAAGCACTACGAGGGCATATACCCACACCGGCAGGTCCATCCACAGGGCAGATAAGAAATATGCCGGCAAGGCGGCGGCGCCAAACAGCCAGAACATTTGTATCAGTAGTTTTTGTCCAACATTCACCCGGCGTAAAACCTCGTTGAGCAGGCCCATGCAGCCAAAAAAGAACCAGCCATTGTATTGAAAATGCAGGTAAAAATATTCAGCAGCGAGGTACGCATTCTGAAATACTACCCGGTTGATCATCATGAATGCGAGAGTAAATGCACCGATGGAGGAAAAAGCATTAAAGAAGACGGCGGCTTTGAACCAGAGATGAGTAGGGGTCCGCTCTTTTAATTTATTAAGGTCACGCCATATATAAATAGCAAAAACATAAGAAACAAAGATCGAGGCAGTGGAAAAAATGACCGAATACAAACCATAGCCTTCAATCGGGAAAGCAATGAGCATGGCATAGGCCGTCAGCAGGTTTGCATACAGTAACCATTGGTATCGTTTATACATGCCCTCTCCGGCCTGCCTTGACAGGTAAGTGACCATCAGGGTCATGATCGCCTGTGATATCCAGCCGGCGAAAGCAAAATGTGAATGGCCGTGCAGCAGGTGCTTCTGGTCAACAAAAGGGAGCGGGTAGAGGATCTTGTAACGCAGGGTCACTCCTAAACTGGCTACTATGAGTAAATTAAACAGGGAGACTTTTACCCAACGGTGAACCGGTGATACCATAATTTCTATTTACGACGCAAAATAATAACGGGCCAGGTAATCGGGTATGATTAGAATCACAATCAACAATACACTTTGCCTTTGTCGATCCTGAGCAAGCCATGCGAGTGCATATTGCGCATGGTCCGGATAACCGTTTCAACCCTGAGGCCGGTCATATCGGCTATTTGTTGCCTGGTTAATTTCAACCGGTTGCACTTCGTACAGATGTTCTTCTTGTTTTGTTTGAAGTAACTTAATAAGGTGCTGATGCTGTTCTCTGGGTTATGTGTTGCCAGTTCTTTAAGGATCAGGAATTTGAAACGGAGGCGCTGGGTAAGTAATCTCGTAAAAGCCAGGTGTATCTCGGGGTTCTCTTTGATGAGCTGGTGAAACGATGCTTTGTGCAGGCGGATGATGACAGAGTCCTCATCGGCTATGGCAGAAGCAGCGAAGGGTTCATTGTCGAACAATGGAAATTCGCCGAAACATTCTCCCGGTTCAATAATGGTTTGTATGAATTCCTTCCCTTCCTCATTGATATTGACCCACCTCACCTTACCACTCACCAGTTGGTAATAGAATGAGGAATGGGTGCCTTCCTGGAATATCATTTCCCCGGCACCGACCTTTTTGTAGGCTGCACCCCAAGCAAGCAGCATATCAATGTCGATCATCATGGTAAAGTAGTTTAGTTGTTTTGGGCAAATGTATTAGCCGGGCAGTATGGTTCAGATGACAGGAGGCAGTATGTGCTATGATTAAAATCATAGTAACAAATTCAATTATAGTGCATTAAGTCAATACTTTGCCCGGAGTGGATTACAGGGCAAAGCAAGCAATTGCAGTGGAGGCATTTATTTTCAATATGACCCTGCGCATAAAATATTCTTCAATCAACCACTAATCTTGCGTAATAAATCTAAAACAAAAATTTTCAGTTATGAAAAAAATCGCAGCCATTTTCGTTTTGAGTGCCCTGTTCGCAGCCTGCGGCGGGAACTCGGATACTAATTCGGCCACTACAGAAACTACTGCGCCGAAATCGACCACAGCGAACGGTAACCCTTCCTACGACCCACAAAGGGGTGAAGGGAAGTTCACAAAGGTAGATGTTAGCCCTGCTCTGGATGCAGCGATGGCAGGAGAAGGGGAGAAAGTATATGGAGTTAAGTGCAGCAGCTGTCATAAACTTACCAGCGAGAAACTGGTTGGCCCGGGATGGCTTGGAGTGACAGAGCGCCACACGCCTGAGTGGATCATGAATTTTGCTACTAATACCGATGCCATGCTCGACAAAGACCCCAAGGCACAGGCCCAACTGGAGATATGCCTTGTCCGTATGCCCAATCAGAATCTATCTGACGACGACGCAAGACACCTGTATGAATTCATGCGGAAGAACGACGGTGTAAAATAATAACCCAGCAATTAAACTATCTCAATATGAAAAAGTATAAACTGATCACAGCCGCTGTTTTGGCATTCAGCCTGCTGTTGGGCTTTACGGCCTGTAAACCTAAAAACGCCGGTTCAGCAGTGGGTTCTGATGCTGCTGCCAAAACCTATGTGGCCCCTGGTAAATACGATGAATTCTACAACTTCGTTTCGGGCGGCTTCAGTGGCCAGATGAGCGTTTACGGTTTACCCAGCGGCCGCTTGCTGCGGGTGATCCCGGTATTTTCTGTAGATCCGGAAAAAGGTTATGGCTATAGTGAAGAGACCAAACCCATGCTGAACACATCCCACGGATTTGTTCCCTGGGACGATCTTCATCACCCGGAATTATCTCAAACCAATGGGGAGATCGATGGCAGATGGGTATTCGGAAATGCCAACAATACCCCACGGGTGGCACGCATCGACCTCAGTACCTTCCGTACCGCCGAGATCATTGAATTACCGAACAGCGGCGGTAACCATAGCTCCCCTTTCATTACTGAAAATACGGAGTACGTGGTTGCGGGCACACGTTTCAGCGTACCTGCAGACGATAGCAACGGTGATGTACCCATCAATACATATAAAAAGAACTTCCAGGGATCCATCAGCTTCATCAGTGTTGGTAAAGAAGATGGTAAAATGGATATCGCCTTCCAGCTCCGTTGCCCCGGAGTGAACTTCGATCTGAGCCATGCGGGTAAGGGTAAGTCACATGGCTGGTTCTTTTTCAGCTGTTATAATACTGAACAGGCCAATACGCTCCTTGAAGTGAATGCTTCTCAGAAAGATAAGGATTTCATCATGGCAGTGAACTGGAAAAAAGCCGAAGAATACCTGAAAGCAGGTAAAGGAAGAAAACAATCTGTCAAGTATGCCCACAATGTATACAATGAGAAAACACATACGGCTACTTCTGAGATCAGAACAGAAGTAACTGTATTGGATGCAAGAGAATTGAAAGACATCTGTTATTTCATCCCATGTCCAAAATCACCTCATGGTTGCGACGTTGACCCCACAGGTGAATACATTGTAGGCAGTGGTAAATTGGCTGCCCTGATCCCTGTGTTCAGCTTTGATAAGATGCAAAAGGCAATTGCTGACAAGGCTTTTGCCGGAGATTATGATGGTATCCCGGTTATTAAATATGAGGCTGCCCTCTATGGTGAAGTAAAAAAACCCGGTCTTGGGCCGTTACATACCGAATTTGACGGGAAAGGAAATGCTTATACATCTTTCTTCGTATCCAGTGAGGTTGTTAAATGGAATATCAAGGACCTGAAAGTGGTGGACCGGGCGCCTACTTATTATTCTGTTGGCCACTTGTGCGTACCTGGCGGAGACAGTAAGAAACCATTTGGAAAATACGTCATCGCGTATAATAAGATAACCAAGGACCGCTATCTGCCCACAGGGCCTGAATTGGCACAGAGCGCTCAGCTATACGACATCAGTGGAGATAAGATGCAACTGATACTCGACTTCCCCACCATCGGCGAACCACACTATGCACAGGCGGCACCGGCCGATGTCATTAAGAACCGCTCAGTTAAATTCTATAAGATCGATGAGAATGCAAATGCTTATGTAGCGAAAGGCGAACCGGCAACCAAAGTGGTTCGTGAGGGGAACAAGGTTCATGTGTACATGACATCCATACGTTCTCACTTCTCACCGGATAATATCGAAGGTGTGAAGATGGGCGACGAAGTTTATTTCCATATTACCAATCTTGAACAGGATTGGGACGTGCCTCATGGCTTTGCGATCAAAGGGGCGATCAACGCCGAGCTGTTGATCATGCCGGGAGAAACACAGACGCTGAAATGGATCCCTGACAGGGTGGGTATGTTCCCCATGTACTGCACCGACTTCTGCAGCGCCCTTCACCAGGAAATGCAGGGCTATGTACGGGTATCTCCGGCAGGTAGCAACGTGCCGTTGATGTTCAGTACTGGTAAGAACCTGCCTGTTGCCGACACGGCTGCAAAAAAATAATAGGATGATAACCGGAACAGGCTGTTCAAGCAGCCTGTTCTTTTACGGTTACATTGAAATCGTTTCGTATGAAAAAGAATTCCATGAAAAGTTGGGTAAGGGTATTGCTTGTTTTGTGCGGACTTGCCCTGGTGCCCGTTATCTTTGTTCCCATGTGGAGGATCGACCTGGAGGCGCCGCAATATCCTGAAGGGCTGAAACTTCTGATCTACCCCGATAAACTGGGTGGTAACGTAGACATCATCAATGGGCTTAATCACTATATCGGTATGAAAACACTGCATACCGAAGATTTCATAGAGTTCACCTTGCTGCCATATATCATCGGCGCCTTTGCCATTTTCTTTATTATCACGGCAATTGCGGGAAACAGGAAATTGATGTATTTACTATTCTTCCTGTTTGTTGCTTTTGGTTTGCTTGCTATATACGATTTCTGGCGCTGGGAATACAATTATGGACATAATTTAAACCCTGACGCAGCCATCATCGTTCCTGGGATGGCCTATCAACCGCCACTGATCGGCTTTAAGCAGCTGCTCAATTTCGGCGCTTATTCCATACCTGATTTGGGGGGATGGATCTTTATAAGCGTAGGCCTGGTGCTTCTCTTTTGTTTTGTTGTGGAGTGGAGGATCGCTTCGCGGATGAAAAAAGGATTAGCAATGGCATTTGTACTACCGTTGTTCTTTGCTTCGTGCAGTACAGGACCTCAGGCCATCAACCCCGGGGTGGACAATTGCTATTTCTGCAAGATGACCATCAGTGATGTCCGGTTTGGTGCGGAAGTGGTGACAAAGAAAGGGAAGCTGTATAAATTCGATGACATGCATTGCCTCCTTAGTTTTCTCCGTTCAGGGTCCGTAGATAAAAGCCAGGTCGGTGAAGTGTACATCACCAACTACACCGGCGATCATCAACTTATCATTGCAAAGAATGCCCTGCTGCTGAAATCAGAAGATCTGCGCAGCCCTATGGGAGGTAATATTGCCGCTTTCGACAACCGCGACAGCATGGATGTTGTTATGACGAAAATAGCCGGCAATACCATTAGCTGGAATGAATTGAATAAACAGTGAAACGCCTGTTACTTATACCCCTCTTTTTTTGTACCTGCTTCGCTGCCTGGAGCAAGACGATAATAGTGGGCAGTTCCGGTCAGGTATCTACCATTCAGCAAGCCCTGAAAATTGCAGGTAACGGCGATTCAATATTGGTCGGTAAGGGACATTACCATGAAGGCAATATTGTCATTGATAAAAGTATCTCTTTGATCGGCGTTGATCATCCGATCCTCGACGGCGACCACAAATACGAAATCATTTCTATAAAGGCCGATGCGGTCCTCGTAGATGGTTTCAAGGTCATTCATTCCGCTGTTTCAAGCATCGAGGATTTTGCCGGCATCAAGATCTACAATAAAAGGGATGTTGTGGTGCAAAACAATATCCTGGAAGATAATTTCTTTGGTATCTACACCCAATACGGCATAAACTGCATCATCAAAAATAACCAGCTTACGGCTTATGGAATAGAAGAACAGGAGAGTGGCAACGGCATCCATTGCTGGAAGAGCGACAGCATGCAGATCATCGGTAACCGGATCCATGGCCATCGGGACGGAATCTATTTCGAATTTGTAACTCATTCTGTGATCTGGCGAAATATATCCCGGAACAACCTTCGTTATGGTCTTCACTTTATGTTTTCGAATAACGACGCTTATTACAGCAATGTGTTTGAAGGCAATGGCGCCGGGGTTGCCGTCATGTTCTCCCGGGAAGTGACCATGGAGAATAATTACTTTGAAGAGAATTGGGGGGATGGTTCCTATGGATTGTTGCTGAAAGAGATCAGCAACAGTTCGATCCAGAACAACCGTTTCGTCAGGAATACGACCGGTATCTTCATGGAAGGAGTGAGCCGGCTGCAATTGGAAAGGAACGTTTTTAAGAATAACGGCTGGGCGATGAAAATACAGGCCAGCTGTATGGAAGTGAACGTAACAAAGAATAATTTTCTCTCCAATACATTTGATGTAGGAACCAACGGGAGTTTGGTGCTGAATAAATTTCATAACAATTATTGGGACCGCTATGATGGTTACGATATCAATAAAGACAAACTTGGCGACGTGCCATACCGCCCCGTAAGCATGTATGCGCTCATCGTGGAGAAGAACCCCCCGGCCATGGTCTTGTTCAGGAGCCTGATGGCTTCGCTGCTCGACAAAACGGAAAAGATACTCCCGTCGCTCACTCCCGAAGACCTGAAGGACGATCACCCGTTAATGAAACCCTTACCACTATGATCATTGCAAGCAACGTATCGAAAAAGTTCGGAAGGCTCAAGGTGCTCGATAATGTTTCGGTTACCTGCGGGAAGGGAGAATGTATTGCCTTGATCGGCCCGAATGGTTGCGGGAAAACCACCCTGATCAAATGCATACTGGGAATGGTGATACCCAATAGCGGCTTCATCACTTTCAATGGAAGGAATATTGCCCACGATTGGCAATACCGGTCACAAATCGGGTATATGCCCCAGATCGGCAGGTATCCTGATAATATGACCATCGGACAGGTATTGGGTATGATGAAGGATATACGAGGCAGATCGGTGCAGCAAACAGACGAAGAACTGATCGAACGGTTTGAATTAAAGGAGATGATGAATAAGCGCATGCGGACCCTGTCGGGTGGTACAAGGCAAAAGGTAAGTGCCTCGCTCGCATTCCTCTTTAACCCGGATGTATTGATACTCGATGAACCTACGGCGGGCCTGGACCCGGTTTCCTCTGAAATACTCAAGGAGAAGATCATAGCAGAAAAAAGCAAAGGGAAACTGGTATTGATCACCTCGCACATCCTGAGCGAACTGGACGACCTGATAACACAGGTGATCTTTATGCAGGAAGGTAAATTATGTTTTCACAAGAACATTGTTTCATTGCGGGAGGAGACAGGTGAAGAGAAATTATCAAAAGCCATAGCCCGGATCATGCTGGGTAAATAAACCATATGAAAAAGATCATCAAATATGTCCTCATCGATATCCTCCGCAACAGGATCATGCTGGCATATACGTTATTCCTCTTCATTATCTCTTTCAGTGTTTTTAACCTCGAGGACAATTCATCAAAAGGACTAATGAGCTTACTGAATATCGTACTGATCATTGTTCCGCTGGTAAGTTTATTGTTCTCCGCCATCTACGTATACAACAGTGCAGAATTCCTGGAGTTGCTGGTAAGCCAGCCATTGAAGCGCAGGACGATCTGGCTGAGTTTATTTGCAGGACTGGCAGGCAGTATGGCAGTATCCTTTTTCATCGGGGTGGGCATCCCGGTGTTGTTGTTCGGGGCAGGCGGTACAGGATTCATGATGCTGGCATCGGGGTTATTCCTGTCGGTTATCTTCGTTGCCATAGCCATGCTTGCAGCTGTAAAGACCAGGGATAAGGCAAAAGGCATCGGTGTGTCCATATTGTTGTGGCTTTATTTCTCAATCATTTTTGACGGGCTTGTATTGTTTATTTTGTTCCAGTTTGCCGATTATCCACTGGAAAAAACAATGATAGGGCTTACGGCCCTCAACCCGATTGACCTCGGAAGGATACTTGTTCTGCTTAAAATGGATCTATCTGTTATGATGGGATATACAGGAGCCATTTTCAAAGATTTTTTCGGAACCCAGACCGGGCAGATCATTTCCTTTGTTGTTTTACTGGTTTGGGTGATCCTGCCTGCGTGGCTCTCATTGCGGAAATTCAACCGCAAAGACCTGTAGGGCTAAATTGATCAATGGTCGGTGATTTTTTATAGACAGCCATCGATCAGCCCGGGAGGAATGATGACAGGTGCATGAATGGTTCAATAAAATGACAAAAACATGCGAAAAGACATTACATCAAGAGACGATATTAAATTGCTGGTGGACAGTTTTTACGAGAAAGTAAAAAAGAACAGTTCGATCGGGTTTATTTTCACTGAAGTAGCCCGGGTGAACTGGGAATTGCATCTGCCGGTCATGTACGATTTCTTTGAGAACATGCTGTTCTATACCGGTAGCTATACGGGTAATCCAATGGAACTTCACCGGCATATCAGCCAAAAACTGCCGCTTACCAAAGAGCATTTCCAGCAATGGGAAGAGTTGTTCTGCCAAACCGTAGATGAATTGTTTGCTGGGGAAAAAGCTGAACTGGTGAAACAAAGGGCCTTAAGTATCTCCGCTGTGATGAAGATCAAGATACTTGATTCATCAACTGCGGATAGAATATTCTGATACGGAAATACCAAAAGTGCCGGCCACACAGCCAGCACTTTTTCATTTATCATAGAACCAAATCACTATTTGGCCGGGGGTAGTAAGACAGCATCGATCACATGTATGATGCCATTGGAAGCCGGGATGGATGCGATGATCTTTGCCGTTCCATTCACATAGATGCCATCGGCTTTTTTATTGATGGTGATATTGCCGCCATTCACCTGTCCGAGCACCTGGCCATCCTGCAGCATATCTTCTTTGAATACACCCACTGAAACATGGTATTGGAGTATATCGGTAAGTGCATCCTTCTTTTCGGGTTTAAGCAAGCCTTCAACAGTACCGGCTGGTAATTTGTCAAAAGCAGCATTGGTTGGTGCAAAAACAGTAAATGGGCCTGCGTTGCTTAACGCATCTACCAGTTCTGCTGCTTTCACGGCGGTTACAAGTGTTGTATGGTCTTTGCTTCCCACAGCGATCTGTACTACGTTCTTGGCAGATTGATCGTCCTTAACCCCGGACTGACCGGTTGCGGGAGGGTTGCTGGCTGATGCGGTTGCATCGGTGGCTTGTGTATTTTCATTCCCGTTATTACATGCTGATGCAACAAGGAACAATGATATGGAAGCAGCGGTGATCAGGTTATTTTTCATACATCATTTTTTTTTGTATTTAAAAGTTTTCTGTAAATCTAGTCCTAGTCCCACTGTTAGTTTATGACCTCAATCACAATTATTAAAAATATACAAAGCCAGGTCAGAACTGCATTGGTCGTTAAATCCGGGACTTCGGCTGACCTTTTATGATAAGGATCATTTTTGGCACCATAACCCGTCAGTAAATTTGGCATGGGTTCGGAGTAGATTTGTTAAGCACAAAAACCATTCACAATGAAAAAGATAATTATAGCGCTGGACGGGAAACATTTCCCCCATGGCGCATTTGAATTTGTGAAAAGCATTAATAACAGGAATAAGGTATTGCTGGCTGGTGTGTTCCTCAGCCCGGTTGACTATTCCAAAGTGCTTGCCTTTACAGGAATGGAAGGAGTGGCATTGATGCCGGACTGGATATCCCGGAATGAGGATGACGTAATGGTAAGTTCGAACATACACATGTTTGAAGACGCATGCAATGCGGAAGGAATAGAATACAGGGTACATAAGGATACCGACATGATGGCGATCTCATCGCTGATAGAAGAGACACGTTTTGCAGACCTGCTGTTGGTCAGCAGTGAACTCTTTTACGAGAACGTACAGAAAGAACAGCCTAACTTCTACCTGGAAGAGGTACTCAAAAAAGCTGAATGCCCCGTAATGCTGGTTCCGGAGGATTACCGGGAACCTTCACAGAACATCCTCACGTATGATGGTACTGAATCATCTGTTTTTGCCATTAAACAGTTTGCCTACATCCTCCCGGAACTGACTTCGGGTGAAACGGTTCTTTTATCTGCAGTAGGGCATAAGGACGAATTGCCCGAGTACAGCATGATCTCCGAACTGGTAGCCAGGCATTACACAAACCTGAAGATCATGTCGCTGCCGCTGGTCAACCGGACCGATTTCGTTGAATGGATCAGGAAGCAACGGCCGGGTATAGTAGTGATGGGAGCATTCTCCCGTTCACTGATTTCCCAGTTGTTCAAGAAAAGCCTTGCCAACCGGGTGATCCATGATATCAAGATGCCCATTTTTATATCTCATAAATAATGAGTCATGATCTCTAAGAGCGAAGAACACCAATATTACTTCGAAGTGCAGTTGAACCGGAAAGAGGGAAGAACGGGTGTCGTTTCAGCAAAGAATGTTAGAGGAACAATCGATGTAGCCACACCACCGGAGTTTTCCGGTGGTGTTCCCGGCAAGTGGAGTCCTGAGCATCTTTTCCTGAGTTCACTATGCGGCTGCCTGATGACGACCTTCCTGGCGGTGGCGGAAAAAAAGCGTTTACAGGTTTGTGACTTTGAATGCAGCAGCATCGGGCAGGTACGGTTGTACGAAGGCCACCTGGAATTCACCACCATTGACCTGTTCCCGAAAATATACGTGGAATCAGAAGCGGATATTCCGCTGGCAAATGAAACCCTGCTGAAGGCATACAAGCACTGCATCATCGCCAATTCGATCAAACCCCTGCTGGTACACCACGGAGAGGTATTGTTGTTCAAAAAAGAAGAAGTGGCCTGATTTTAATCTTTTGTTTCTTTTTAAATAGCTTAAGTTTGAAAAGGAATAAGAATACCTATGTCGAAAACAGAGATCCGTTTTTTAGAAGGTCCCCAAAGCCGCTGGAAAGAATTCAGGTTTACCGTAACTGTCCTGTATGAGTTCATCAAAGGATTCCGTGCCCTTCACTTTGTGGGGCCCTGTGTTACTGTGTTTGGATCTGCACGTTTTGAAGAAGGACATCCCGATTATGAAATGGCACGTGAACTATCAGGCAAGATCGCCAAACTTGGTTTTACGATCATGACCGGCGGGGGGCCTGGTATCATGGAAGCAGCGAACCGTGGTGCAAAAGAGGCAGGGGGGAGAAGCGTAGGCTGTAATATCCAGTTGCCCCATGAGCAAAAGCCAAATCCCTACATGGATAAATGGGTTACGATCCGGTACTTCTTTATCCGGAAAACATTGCTCACCAAATATTCTTATGCTTTTGTGGTACTCCCCGGCGGGTTCGGGACACTGGATGAGTATTTCGAAGCCGTCACGTTAATCCAGACAAGGAAGATCAGTGAGTTTCCGATCGTGATCCTCGATAAAGCATTTTACCAGAACATCATTGAACATATTGAACTGATGAAAAGCGAAGGCACGATCTCTCCTGAAGATATGAACCTGTTCTTCTTTACAGATAATATCGACGAGGCCGTGAATTACATCCAGAACAATACCATCAAGCGGTTCAACCTCCAACCCGAGAAGCCATTCCGCCCGTTCCGCTGGCTGTTTGAAAGGCGATGACCCTTTCCCATAGCATGACGAAAGTCATGTTTTACTTTGATGGCGATCATTTTATGGCTTTTTCACCCGCTACATCTTTGTACAGTAATCGTTGGCTATACAAGACATTAATAAAGGAATTGCTGGCAGAACGAGGGTATACAGTTAGCGATATCACTGATTACAATATTGCTTTTTAGTTCTGCTTAAGTTTTCGGGGCTGAACATCAGTTCAACCAAAAGTGTACAGTAGTTTCTGTTTATTTTACCCGCTGCATATTCTTATGCGGCGGCTTTTTTTATCAAAAAGAAAAATATCAAAAACACCACACACATACAGGATAAATGTTATCACTGCGGAGATGTATGCGAGAGCACGCCTATTATACTCGGCGATAAGCATTTCTGCTGCCAGGGGTGCAAACAGGTCTATCTCCTGCTGAACGAGAACAATCTTTGCAATTATTACGACCTGGATAAGAATCCCGGCCTGAAAGCAAAAGGAAAATTCGTATCGGGCCGCTTCGCCTACCTGGACGATGAAACAGTGGTGCAAAAACTTGCTCAGTTCCAAAGCGGACAGCAGGTGAACATCAGCTTCAGTATACCCCAGATGCATTGTTCGTCCTGCATTTATTTGCTGGAGAACCTTCACAGGATCGATCCGGGTATCAAACAATCGCAGGCGAATTTCCAGCAAAAAGAAGTGTTTATAATGTACGACCCGAAGCAGACATCCCTTCGTAAAGTCGTGGAACTGCTTGCTTTCATCGGTTACGAACCTTACATCAGCCTGAATGATACGGTTGAGAAGAAGAAAAATAATTTCAATAAAAACCAGCTATACAGGATCGGGGTGGCAGGATTTTGTTTTGCCAATATCATGATGTTAAGCTTTCCTGAGTATTTTTCCTCAGGCAATATCGAGGAAGCCGGATTGAAGGAAACATTTACCTGGATCAACCTGCTGTTGTCACTGCCGGTCCTGTTTTTTAGCTCCTCTTCCATTTTCAGTTCAGCCTGGAAGGGGCTTCGGCAGAAATTCCTCAACATTGATGCGCCGATCGCCCTGGCCATCATTGTAACTTTTGCAAGAAGTTATTACGAGATCATCAGCGGCACCGGGGCTGGTTACCTCGATTCCGGTACCGGCATCGTTTTTTTCATGCTGGTGGGAAGATGGTTCCAGAACAAGACCTATGATTCTTTTTCCTTCGACAGGGATTACCGCTCCTATTTTCCATTGGGTGTTTCGGTAATTGAAAATGGTGCCGAACGGAACATACCGGTTACACAATTAAAAGTCACCGACCGGATCATCATTCGCAATGAGGAGATGATACCCGCCGATGCGGTATTGAGGAAGGGAACAGCCCATATTGATTACAGTTTTGTAAGCGGGGAGAATACACCGCTTGAGAAACAGGCGGGAGAACTGATCTATGCAGGCGGTAAGCAAACAGGGAGCGCCATTGAGCTGGAGGTGATCAAGGAAGCATCGCAGAGCTATATCACCAAACTATGGAATAACGAGGTGTTTGGCCGCAGCCGAAAAAACGAAGACAGATCATTCGTGCATCCTTGGAGCCGCTATTTTACCATGGTACTATTCTCGGTGGCCATTTTTGCCGGTATCTACTGGTGGGTGAATGATCCTTCGAAGATACTGCCTGCCGTTAGCGCCGTATTGATCGTTGCATGCCCATGTTCGTTGCTGTTATCGGCCACGTTCACGTATGGAAATATGCTCCGGATTTTCGGCCGCAATAAATTATATATGAAAAACGCCAGTGTAATTGAAGCGCTGGCAAAAGTGAACAGCATCGTTTTCGACAAAACAGGTACCATTACACAAAATCATTCCTCTGTACTCAGCTACGAAGGAACTCCTTTAACGGAAATGGAATTGGCAGCAGTACGGATGGCCACCCGGCAATCCTCTCATCCATTAAGCAGGATCATTTCTTCCAGCCTGGAATTAAAAAAGGGAGCTGAGCCCGTGCTTAACCAATTCAGAGAATATACGGGGAAAGGGTTGGAGGCAAGGGTGAACGATGTTGACCTGAAACTAGGTTCGGCAGCATTCATCAACCAGTTTGGCCAGGGCGAAGTTTCGTATGATACAGGTACCCATGTTCACCTGTTGATGAACAATGTGCATATGGGCCGGTTTACCATAAATACCCGGTACCGGGAGGGGATCAGGAACATGGTCAGGGAACTCCGGGACCGGCAATACAGCCTCTTTGTATTATCAGGCGACAACAGTGCTGAAAAACAGAATCTCGAAAGGATATTCGGCCCCGGGGCAGAGATCCTTTTCAACCAATCCCCCCAGCAAAAGCTTGATTTCATTAAAAATATTCAACAGGGAGCTCGTCAAGTTGCCGGGGATAAGAGCAAGAATAATGTTCTGATGCTGGGCGATGGGCTCAACGATGCCGGAGCGCTGATGCAAAGTAATGTGGGGATCGCTGTGAGTGAGAATTCATCTCAATTCTCCCCGGCCAGCGATGCGATCCTCGAAAGCAGTAAAGTGGGAATGCTCGACCGGTTTATTTCTTATGCAAAAGCCGGGAAACAGATCGTGCTGGCC
The DNA here is from genome assembly GCA_964645235.1 of uncultured Ferruginibacter sp. Lineage (GTDB taxonomy): Bacteria > Bacteroidota > Bacteroidia > Chitinophagales > Chitinophagaceae > Ferruginibacter. The sequence continues at coordinate 36,671 of CAZYAT010000008.1, forward strand.
AGTTTCATATTGTCGATCTTGTACAATTTCGTAGGACTTTCCTTTGCTGTACAGGGAACGCTTTCCCCGATCATAGCAGCGATCCTCATGCCGGCAAGCAGTATCAGCATAGTGCTTTTTGTGACCATTCTCTCCTCCTATGTTGCCAGGCGTAAAGGCTTGGGGATCACAACATGACCAAAATCATATTTGGTTTTGATAGGCATCATCGGGGGCAAATAAGGCTGAATTTATTTTTGGCCACAATTAAAACCTTCCGTTTTGAGTGCATTGTTCATTTTGATCGGCATTAGCATCCTCGTTGCAGGCAGTTTCCTGGCGGCTTTTCTGTGGAGTGTTAAGAACGGTCAGTACGATGACGACTATACTCCATCAGTGCGAATTCTCTTCGACGAAAAACAGAAATCAACTACTTCATCCAATACAACTTTTACTCAAACCAAATAACCAACAAGTAACATGCAGGTAGAAAAATTTTATTACGACAACCGTATTGTAAAAAACTTTGCATACGCAACCATCCTCTGGGGAGCCGTTGGTATGCTGGCCGGGTTGTGGGTAGCGCTTCAACTGGTGTTCCCGCAACTGAACATTACCCAATACGGCTCATTCGGCAGGCTTCGCCCGCTGCATACCAATGCTGTGATTTTTGCCTTTGTGGGCAATGGCATCTTCATGGGTGTGTATTATTCGCTACAACGTCTTTGCAAGGCAAGGATGTTCAGCGATAAACTGAGCAACATCCATTTCTGGGGATGGCAGCTCATCATTGTAGCTGCTGCCATTACTCTTCCCGTCGGGTTGACTCAAGGAGCAGAATATGCTGAACTTATCTGGCCGATCGACCTGGCCATTACCATCATCTGGGTGGTGTTTGGCTGGAATATGTTCGGTACCATTATCAAACGTAGGGAGAAACACCTGTATGTTGCTATTTGGTTCTATATCGCAACCTTCGTAACGGTAGCAGTGCTGCACATCGTTCGTTCCGGCCAACTGCCTTATTCATGGCTTAGAAGTTACAGCTGGTATTCCGGTGTACAGGACGCCCTGGTACAATGGTGGTACGGTCACAACGCCGTGGCATTCTTCCTTACCACACCCTACCTCGGCCTGATGTATTACTTTATGCCGAAAGCAGCCAACAGGCCGGTATATTCATACCGTCTTTCAATCATACACTTCTGGGCCCTGATATTCTTATACATCTGGGCCGGGCCACACCACCTTCTATACACGGCATTGCCCAACTGGGCCCAATCACTGGGTGTTGTGTTCTCCTTTATGCTCATCTTCCCCAGTTGGGGCGGGATGATCAATGGATTGCTTACCCTGCGTGGAGCCTGGGACAGGGTGAGGGATGACGTGATCCTCAAATTCTTCGTGGTTGCCGTAACAGCTTACGGGATGGCAACATTCGAAGGGCCGATGCTGTCGCTGAAATCATTTAATGCGGTGGCACACTTTACCGACTGGATCATCGCCCACGTGCACGTGGGTGCATTGGGCTGGAACGGTATGCTCACCTTCGGTGTCCTTTATTGGATGATACCAAGGATATTTAAAACAGAACTCTATTCTAAAAAACTGGCCAATAACCATTTCTGGCTCGGAACACTGGGTATCGTTTTCTATGCGATCCCCATGTACTGGGCAGGTTTTACCCAAAGTTCAATGTGGAAACAGTTCACTGAAGCCGGCCAATTGAAATACAACTTCCTTGAAACAGTTACTTACCTGAAACCCTTCTACGCCATGCGTGCATTAGGTGGAACCTTGTTCCTTATCGGGGTATTTATCATGTTCTATAATATCTATAAAACAGTGAAGCAGGGGAGCCTGGTAGCCAATGAAGAAGCTGAAGCAGCACCCCTGGCAAAAGAATACGTTAAACATGGTGGCGAACACTGGCACCGCGTAATTGAAAGGAAACCGGTTCAGTTCATGATCCTGAGCCTGGTGGTGATCCTGATTGGAGGCATCATCGAACTGGTACCTACCTTCCTCATCAAATCAAATGTTCCCAGCATCAGCAGTGTAAAACCATACACACCGCTCGAACTGCAGGGGCGTGATATTTATGTAAGGGAAGGATGTTACGTATGTCACTCCCAGATGATCAGGCCGTTTCGAAGTGAAACGGAACGCTATGGTGAATATTCCAAAGCAGGGGAATTCGTTTACGACCGGCCATTCCTTTGGGGAAGCAAGCGTACCGGGCCCGATCTGGGAAGGGAAGGCACAGATAAGCTGAAAAAATCCGACGATTGGCATTTCCGCCATTTCCGTGAACCATCATCAATGAGCGAAGGGTCCATCATGCCTTCTTATCCATTCCTGATGGAGCAAAAGATAGATACGTCCAGTACCGCAGCAAAGATCAATGCCATGCGCAAGTTGGGTGTGCCGTATGAAAAAGGATATGAGCAATATGCCAACAGTGAATTGATGACCCAGGCAAACAGTATACGCCTGAACCTGAAGATTGCCGGGATCGAGATCCCGGCCGATCGGGAAGTGGTCGCATTGATCGCTTATATGCAACGACTGGGTAAAGACATCAGCAATAATAAAATAGCCACCGTAAACAAATAAATCATGTTCAAATTCATAAAACAATACGCCGAGCAGATCAACAACGTGGATATCTACCCGATCATCTCCTTGTTCATCTTCTTCATATTCTTCCTGGTATTGCTGGTAATGGTAAAGAAAATGAAAAAGGAACGGGTGGAATTATTGTCAAATATCCCTTTTGAGAACGATGAACCGACCAACTCTAACCTTAAAAATGCATAGTATGAATATCAACCGATCTATAAAAAATAAAACAGTATTAACTGCATTGGCGCTGATGGCCGTTGCGGGTGCCGATGCGCAAGATAAAACTGCAGCGGCTACCGGGCAAACTGTAACATCCGGCTACAACCAATTGGCCACCCTGCTGGTGATCATGATCGTTGTACTTGCATTTGTGATCTGGGGCATGGGGCGTGTTCTTACCGCTTTGGGACGCCAACTGGTGGAAAAAGGTAAGTCAAGCACAGGCGCACTTTCTGTTGTGTTACTCCTGGGCCTTTCTTTATTATCGCAGATAAGCTTTGCTCAGGATGCAACGGCCACTGCAGTAAAAGAACTGCCTAATTACGGCGGCCTCTCCGAGAACACTTTTTACTTCTTCGCAATCGTATTGGCAACAGAAGTAATCGTAATCCTCTTCCTGGCTTTTTCTATCAGGCGGATGTACGCAGAACTCCTGCCTGCCAAAGCGAAAGCGGCTGGCCGGAAATCGGCAGTGGACGGCTGGTGGTCGAACCTCGATAAGAAACTGTTCACAAAGGCTGTACCTGTTGAAAGGGAAGCCGATGTGATGCTTGACCACGATTACGATGGCATCAGGGAACTGGATAATGCGTTACCACCATGGTGGAAGTATGGATTCTATTTCACTGTTGTAGTGGGATTGATCTACCTGTTCAATTTCCATGTGATGGGCTTGGGGAAAAACCCGACTGAAGAGTACAATGCCGAAATGGAAGCAGCACGTATACAAAAGGAGCGTTACGAGGCCACCAATAAGGATAAGATAGATGAGAATAATGTTCCAATGGCCGATGCATCTGGCATCAAGGCCGGTCAGCAGTTGTTCGAAACGAACTGTGCTGCCTGCCACCTCAAGGACGGCGGTGGTAATGTTGGGCCGAACCTGACGGATGATTACTGGCTGCACAAGGGCTCGCTGAACGATATATACCATACCATAAAAGTGGGCTATCCCGACAAGGGTATGCAATCATGGGCCAGCCAGTTCACACCCAAGCAGATCAGTTACCTGGCCAGTTTTATCAAATCGCTGAAAGGGACCAAGCCGGCTGCACCAAAAGCACAACAAGGTGAATTCTGGGTAGATGCACCGGCAGGAGTGGCTGTTAAAGATTCTGCAGCCGTGGCAAAACCCGATTCTGCCGCTGCCAAGCCGAAGGCTGACACAGCAGCAGTAAAAAAATAAATGATGTCAGAAACTACTACTATACAGAAGCAGGAAGCCTTCAGGGATTCTGTTGCCACGATAAGCAAAGAAGGCAAGCGCAATTTCATCAACCCCAGGAAACCCAAGGGTAGGTTGTATAATCTGCGTACCTGGTTCAGTATTGTCTACCTCATCATATTCTTTACGCTCCCGTTCATTAAAGTAAATGGAGAACCTTTCTTCATGTTCAATGTACTGGAGCGTAAATTTATTTTCTTTGGCGTCATTTTCTGGCCACAGGATTTTTTCATATTCGGCATCGGCATGATCACCTTCGTTGTGTTTGTGATCCTGTTTACGGTCGTTTTCGGCCGGGTGTTCTGTGGCTGGGCCTGCCCCCAGACCATCTTTATGGAAATGGTCTTCCGTAAGATCGAATACTGGATCGATGGCGATTCGAACAAACAGCGATTGCTTCGCTCCATGCCCTGGAATGCAGAGAAGGTCCGGAAGCGTGTCGTCAAATTCATCGTCTTCTTTGCCATTTCATTCCTGATCGCCAATTTCTTCCTGGCCTACCTCATCAGTATGGACCGGCTGTTGGGTTATATCACCCACCCGGGTGAACACATTGGTACACTGATCTCGCTGCTCATCTTTACTTCGGTTTTTTTCTTTGTGTATTGGTGGTTCCGGGAACAGGCCTGTATCGTTGTTTGCCCATATGGAAGATTGCAGGGTGTATTACTTGATAAGAACTCTATAGTAGTTGCTTATGATCATAAAAGAGGTGAGCCGAGGGGTAAATTAAAAAAGAGTGATGAGCATGATTGCAAGTGTGTGGATTGTAAAGATGGGGGAGCCTGTAAAAGCATCAATGATAAAATGGAGGCGATCATGCGGCAGGGAGATTGCATCGATTGCTTTGCCTGTGTAAGGGTTTGTCCTACGGGCATCGACATCCGCAACGGCACCCAACTGGAATGTGTGAACTGCACTGCCTGCATTGATGCATGCGATGCCATCATGACCAGCATCAACAAACCCGATGGGTTGATACGGTATGCATCAGAGAATACGATCACCAGGGGTGAGAAGCTGAAGATCAATACCCGTATCAAAGCATACTCAGCCGTATTGATGCTGTTGATCTCTTTGTTGGTATTCCTCATTGCGAGCCGGTCAGATCTGGATGTACGGCTGATGCGTACTGCCGGCATGACATATAATAAGTTAGATGATGGCCGTATTGCCAACCTGTACAACCTCAAGCTTGGAAACAAGACACACAAGGACATCGACTTCGCTATCAGGCTGGAGAATGTACCCGGGGAGATCGAACTGGTAGGAACAGGTAAACTCACAGTTAAGAAAGAGGACTACACCAACCTTCAGTTTTTTGTAAAGTTGAAAAAAGAAAACCTTACCGGATGGAAGACCATCCTTACGCTGGGGTTATACGAAGGAGATAAAAAGATCAAAACCATCGAGGCCAGGTTCATTGGCCCGGAAGTATATAACTAATAAAACAGACAACTATGAATTGGGGTTATAAAATACTGTTTGTATACAGTGCCTTTGTCGCCGGGATCCTGTTTATGGTGTTCAAGGCATCATCTCAGCGTTTCGACCTGGTAACAAACGATTACTACGCCAAGGAACTTAAGTACCAGGATAAAATAGAAGAGATGAAGCGAACGGCTGGGTTGTCAGCTCAGATTACGTACGAGGTCAAGGGGGAATTATTACTGGTCCGGTTCCCAAAAGATTTTGCCGGTAAGAAATTGACCGGGGAACTGTTGTTGTATTGCCCTTCGGACGAATCGAAGGACCTGAAGAAGAACTTCACTGCCAGGGATGAGCCGGTGCACATATCTCTCAGTGCAGCAAAGAAAGGCCAGTATGAGTTGCACCTAAGCTGGAACGACGGTGAGCAGAGCTATTATTTCGAAAAAAAGATATTTATCTAAGGCATAAAACAAAGCAATGATTCAGTTGACACTTGCAGCGTTCATGATGGGGATACTGGGAAGTTTCCACTGCGTGGGTATGTGCGGTCCGCTGGCTTTATCCTTGCCGCTTAAGAGCGAAAACCGGTTTGCGAAATTCTACGGGGCATTGCTTTATAACAGCGGGCGCATCGTCACTTATTCATTGTTCGGACTTCTGTTCGGTGCCATCGGCAAAACAGTTGCCGTTTTCGGTTTCCAGCAGTGGCTATCAGTGATCCTGGGGATATTGATTATTGCATTTGTGATACTTCCCAAAAAAATGAATGTTTTACAAAAAGGGAATGCGGGACTTTGGTTTTATGAACGAACAAGAGCCGCATTAGGAAAACTATTCATTCAACGAACGGATGGTTCGCTTTTCCTGATCGGGTTATTGAATGGGCTACTTCCCTGCGGACTGGTATACATGGCAGCCGCGGGGGCTGTAGCAACCGGTGATATAAGCAGCAGCGTATTGTTCATGGCGTTCTTCGGGCTGGGAACATTGCCGGTAATGTGGATGGTTGCCTTCTTTGGGAATTATGTGAGCGTGGGCATCAGGCAAAGGATACGCAGGGCCTATCCCTATATGATGATGCTGATGGCCTGCCTGCTTATATTAAGAGGCATGGGACTGGGCATTCCGTATGTGAGCCCTAAAGCAAACGACGAGAAGGCACAGGCCATTGAGTGTTGTGCAAAACCATGATGAATCTCAGGAAACGGGGTGATGTTTATCCTGCGAAAAGCGGTATTTATAAAATTAGATTTGTAACAGCCACCTGAATAAAAGGGGTTGGGAATTGTATAATATGTTTACTACTATGACTGCTGAAATACTTAAACCAGGACAGTACATACATGAAAACAAGACCTGGTTACGATTGCTGGAGTTTTTTAAACAGGAGAATGCGGTACTAAAGAACCGCCTGGCTGAAGTATTGGATTACAACAGTACTAAAGAGTTCCTGGCGCAGGCGGAACACTTTCAGAATCTCTTTATCATCAAAGATGAATTCATTGATGAACTCAGGCATGATGTAAACAGCCAGGTACAGACACTCAGCAGTGAACAATGGACAATACCTGGTCAGAAAATTGTGAAGAAGCAGGAAAAACTCCGCAATGAAATGGAATATATGGAAACGGATTTTGCGAAACTTAAAAATGAATTCAACCGCTACCTCTCAGCCAACCTTTAGTTAATTAAGCATGGATGACAGTTTCTTCTGATTGGTGATGATGATATTCCCTTCCGAGATCTCGATCAGTTTTTCACTTTTGAAATCGCTTAATGTGCGGATGAGGGATTCTGTGGCCGTACCGGCAATGTTGGCCAGGTCTTCCCTGGAAATGTGCATGGAGAACTTATCCTGGGTTTCCTTCTGATATTTGCTTTGTAAGGTGAGCAACGCATCGGCTACCCGTTTCCGGAGGGAATTATAGGCCAGCCCGAGCAGCTGGTCCTCCTTTTCCGTTATGTTTTTAGCCAGCATCTTGATGAACTTATGCGTTACTTCCCGGTTAGTAAGGAGGAGGGTTTCGAATTCCTCTTTGGGAACAATGGCAATATCGCAGTCTTCGATGGCCTCGGCTGTTTCTTTATAGACCGTTTCTTCCAGGAGGGAGGTATAACCGAAAAAATCTCCTTCGTTATAGAGGCCTACGGTAAGTTCTTTTCCCGAATCATTGGTCTTGAAAGTTTTTACCTTCCCTTTCTGGATATAGTACAAACGGTTCGGGTGATTTCCTTCTGAATAAATGATCTGTTTTTTCTTGTAATGGTTGATATGCCGGTCGGAGGCCAGTTCCTTTAATGCATTGTCGCCCCTGAAATCGTTAAGCATCTGCTGCATACCTTCTGCATCGGAAGAATAACTTTTGGTCATCAATTCCGTCTTCTTCAGCCTGCTTTCGATCGCATTCATCAACTCCACGTCGCTAAATGGCTTGGTTATATAGTCGTCGGCACCCATTTCCATCCCCTTCCTGAAATCACTCCGTTCGGCTTTGGCAGTTAAAAAGATGAAGGGGATACCGGTGAGGTCGGGGTTTTTGTTCAACAGGTGGAGCACACCATAACCGTCGAGGACCGGCATCATGATGTCGCAAATGATGAGATCGGGCTTTTCCTGGATCGCTTTTTCAACACCCACTTTACCGTTTTCGGCCGTACTTACTTTATAGCCGGCCAGTTCCAGTATCTCAGCGGTGTTCTCCCTAATTTCATCATTGTCTTCAATAAGCAGTAAATGTTTCATGATCAAACGCTATGCGTACAGGGTTAATCTTTCTTAAATGTAATAATAAATCGGGTACCTTTCTCCAGTTCGCTGAAGAATTCTATTTTCCCATCCATGATCTCGATGTAGCGGCCTACTATATGAAGCCCCAGGCCAGTGCCCTGGATGTTGATCACATTGGCTCCGCGGAAGAACCGCTCGAATAGGTGTTCCTGGTCTTCTTTGGAAATACCCAGCCCATGGTCCTCAACACTGATCATGATCTGCCTGGCCGTTACCTTGCTTGATACTTCGATGGTACCATCTTCAGAAGAGAATTTGATGGCATTGGATACCAGGTTGGTGATCACATTCCTTAAAAGCGTGGGGTCGAGCAATACCATTTCCTCTCCCTGGTGTTTATAAATGATCTGTTGTTTCGACTTTGCAATGCCTTCGAATTCGGTACATAGTGCACCGATCAGCTCCCTTATATTAAAATTAATATTATTGGCAAGTATCTTGCCGTCCTCGATCTTGCCAATGGACAGGAATTCGTTCAGTAGGTTGGTAAGGTTGTTGACCGATGACTTGATTCGCTGAATATGTTTAGCCCTTTTTTCCTGTTCTTCACCCTCGGTGTACTTGGCCACCAGCGATGCCGAGGAAAGAATGGTGCTGAGCGGGGTGCGGAATTCATGTGACGCCATCGAGACGAAGCGGCTCTTGAGGTCACTCAGTTCCTTTTCCTTGCTCAGGGCTTTGGTAAGCTCATCCCTGGATGCTTCCAACTCGGCCAGGATCGACTTGAGCTGTTTGGTACGCAACTCTACCTTTTCTTCCAGTTCATCGTTCATCTGTTCGATCTTACGGTTGGTTTCGGCCAGTTGTTCCTGCTGCCGGATGACGGCCTTCTCATATTCTTTTCGTTTGCTGATATCACTGATGAATCCGATGGTATAGCTTTCGCCCTCCATATTATAGTTGCTCAGGCTGACTTCTACCGGGAACTCGGTCCCGTCCTTTTTTACGGCAAACAGGTCTTTACCAATGCCCATGGGGCGGGGCTGGGGATGCCGGCTGTAATCATTACGGTATTTTACATGATGCTGATGATACCTGGGGGGGATCAGTTTCTCGATCTTTTGCCCGACCAACTCCCCGGGTTCCTCATAACCAAACTGTTTAAGGAGGAAACTATTGACTAGGAGTATCTCGCCGCCACGTCCTGCCACCAGTATACCCATAGATGCATATTGGAAAAGTGCTTCAAACTTTTCCTTTTCTTGTTGCAGGCTTCCGGTCGATGTAAATGTGCTTTGCGACATGCGTGTTCAGGTGCCGGTAAAATTACAATAAAGCCGATATATGCCGAAGCCATATTTCCATTAATTTTAAATCAGAGATCGACCAGTGAACAGCACGTAATAATGGAAGAATTAAATACTAAAATTGAAGGACTTAATGACGGGCAGGTAGCATCCTCAGCGGAGAAATTCGGCTATAACCGCCAGCACTTTAAAAAGGAAAGAGGATTTTTTTCCCTGCTCAGGGAGATCGCAACCGAACCTATGTTCATACTGTTGGTGCTGGCAGCAACGATCTACTTTGTGACCGGCAACAGGAACGATGGCTTGTTCATGGCCGGTGCCATTGTGTTCGTGTCGGCGATCTCCGTTTTCCAGGACCTTCGGAGCCGTAATGCCATTGAGGCCTTACGTGCGTTGACCAAGCCGATGAGCAAGGTCATCCGCAACGGCATTACCCGGGAGATAAACAGTGAGGAGATGGTAATGGGCGACATCATGGTTGTGGAGGAGGGAAGCTCGATCCCGGCTGATGGAGAGATCATCCAGTCGAACGATTTTTCGGTCAATGAATCCATCCTTACCGGAGAATCGTTCAGTATATTCAAGTCGGAGGCCGATACCAACAATAATAAAGTATACCAGGGGACTTTTGTTTCGGGCGGATTGGCGATCTGCCGGGTAACGGCCATTGGTAACCAGACCAACCTGGGTAAGATCGGCGGGGCATTATCTTCCATTGAAGAAGAAAAAACCCCTTTGCAGATACAGATAGGCAACTTTGTAAAGAAGATGGCCATTGCTGGCATGATCGTATTTCTTATCGTTTGGGGTATCAATTATTTTCAATCAAGGGATGTATTCGACAGTTTGCTGAAAGCCCTAACACTTGCCATGAGCATCCTGCCCGAAGAGATCCCCGTTGCTTTTACCACCTTTATGGCCCTGGGTGCCTGGCGGCTTATGAAGATCGGGGTGATCGTTAAGCAAACAAAAACGGTGGAAACGCTTGGAAGTGCATCGGTGATATGTGTCGACAAAACAGGGACCATCACCGAAAACAGGATGGAGCTTACTCAGTTGTTTGTTCCTGGCGCATCGCATTTTGCAAGTCCTGCTGGTGCATTGACAGAAGTAGAAAAACAACTCATCCGCACGGCTATGTGGGCCAGTGAACCAATTCCATTCGACCCGATGGAAGTGGCATTGCACCAGTGGTATCGCAACCTGTTTGAACACGATGAACGGTCAGCGTACAAAATGATACATGAATATCCGCTTAGTGGCCGGCCTCCAATGATGACACATGTGTTTGAAAATAATGCAGGTGACCGGATCGTCGCAGCTAAAGGCGCACCAGAAACCATAATGAAGGTGTCGGACCTGACTGAAGAAGACAAGGCATCGATCACTTCGGCTGTTAATGAGCTGGCGGAAAAAGGGCACAGGGTCCTGGCTGTTGCCGAAACCATTCAGGGCGGAAACGATTTCCCGGAAACTCAGCAGCAGTTCAGGTTCTCTTTTAAGGGGCTGGTGGCATTTTATGATCCCCCTAAAAAAAATATAGCCGGCGTGTTCAGGGCATTCGATGAGGCGGGTATTGATGTAAAGATCATTACCGGTGATAACATGGCCACCACCCGGACGATAGCAAGGCAAACCGGCTTTAAAGGTGCCAACAAGGTGATCGATGGAGACGCATTACATACACTTACGGATGAAGAGCTGATGATAAAGGTCAACGACGTGAATGTTTTCACCAGGGTGTTCCCGGACGCAAAGTTGAGGGTGATCAATGCATTAAAGGGCAATGGGAAGATCGTGGCAATGACGGGCGACGGGGTGAACGACGGCCCGGCGTTGAAATCTGCACACATCGGCATTGCGATGGGCAAAAAGGGTAGTGAGATCGCCAAGCAGGCTTCCTCGCTCATCATTACCGACGACGACCTTGGAAGAATGGTGGATGCCATTGCAATGGGAAGGAAGATATACAGCAACCTGAAAAAAGCGATCCAGTACATCATCTCTATTCACATACCCATCATTCTTACAGTTTTCATCCCGCTCGCTTTGGGTTGGGTTTACCCGAACATCTTCACGCCCGTGCATGTGATCTTCCTGGAACTTATCATGGGGCCTACCTGTTCGATCATCTACGAGAACGAACCGATTGAACGCAATATGATGCAGCAGCCGCCCAGGGAATTCACCACCACTTTCTTTAATTGGCAGGAACTTACCACCAGCATCCTGCAGGGATTAATGATCACGGCCGGGACTCTTTTCATTTACCAATATGCCGTTCACCAGGGATGCAATGAAAATATTACAAGAACACTGGTGTTCATCACACTGATATCAGCGAACGTATTCCTGACCTTGGTAAACCGGTCATTCTATTACTCTATTCTGGAAACAAGCAGGTACAGGAATAAACTGGTTTATGTCATAATTACCATTACTATTGTGCTCACCGTTTTATTTGTGCTGGTGAAACCGTTGGCAGAACTATTTGGATTCCGGCATGCAGGCCTGTTGCATTCTGCCATTGCCATTCTCACCGGCTTCATTTCGGTTATATGGTTTGAGGTGGTAAAGTACAATAAGAGAAAAAAGGTTAAGGACGCCGGGCCTGTTCTGCTATCTCGTCCATCGTAATATCGCTATGACTTTCTTCATACACACATTCGGCACCCTTTATCAGCAATACCTGTGGCGATTCGTGTTGAACGGCAAATTCATCAGCTACCTTGTCTGAAACGCTCCTGTACCTGAGCAGGTCCAGGAAATAAAAATCCGTCGAGCCAGGCGGCTCTGCTCTTTCCAGCCGGTCTTTGACTACCGAACTAAGGGAACAGCGGGTACTGTGTTTGAAAATTACCTGGGGTCGGCGAAAAGATAACTCCCTTATTAGGGGGATCTGCTGAAGGTTGTTCAGTTCGATCCAATTCATGGAAGTGGCTCAGGCTTAGTGAATAATGCCTTCGCTCATGGGGCAACCTGATTTGCGGCTTGGTGCACAACTGGTCACAATGGCAGATACAGTGATCATAAGCAGGAGGGCAAAAAATACTTTTTTCATCATTTCGCTTTTGACATTAAAAAACCTATTATTGCGGATTCAGGGTTTCCCGCAAAGATAATTTATCAACGGTAAACGACAAATTACAATTAATATTACCTTCGGCCTCAATTTTATACCGAAATCAGGGCAATCGGCCTGTGAAAACTGAACTTTGATCCTTACCATAAATTAAAATCCAAATGCTGCAACTTAAACGCCCAATCGTTTTTATTGATCTTGAAACTACCGGAGTAAGCCTTTCTACAGACAGGATCGTGGAGATCGCTATGGTGAAACTTACGCCCGAAGGCAACCGGCAGGTTAAACGTAAACTGATCAACCCGGAGATATCCATACCAAAGGAATCCAGCGATATTCATGGCATAACCGACGACATGGTGAAAGATGCACCTACGTTCAGGCAGGCGGCCAACGAAATAAAGATGTTCATGGAGAATTGCGACCTGGGGGGCTATAACAGCAACCGTTTTGATATCCCCATCCTGATGGAAGAATTTCTGCGGGCTGGCATGAATGTTGACCTAAGTACCCGTAAAATGGTGGATGTGCAGCACATTTTTTATACCATGGAGCCCAGGACGCTCTCGGCGGCATATAAATTCTTCTGTGAAAAAGAACTGGAAGATGCACACAGCGCCGAAGCGGATGTAAACGCAACGATCGATGTATTGATGGCCCAACTGAAACGATATGAAAAACTGGGTAACACCGTTGATTCGATCCTTGGCGTGATCGGCGAAGAAAAGATAGTGGACTATGCCCGGCGCTTCAGCTTTAATGAAGCAGGCAAAGAGATATTCAATTTTGGCAAACATAAAGGCAGGGCTGTAGCCGATGTGCTAAAGGCTGAACCTCAATATTATGACTGGATGATGAGAGGTGATTTCCCGCTGCACACCAAACAAAAACTGACCGAGATACTCAACCGCACTTTGTTAAGGAATAACTAAATACATACTTAGCAAAACAAGCGTGGAAGCTATACTGTTATTTATTGTAAATTTGAAATCATAAATGTTCGGGCATTATTGGAAAAAATAGTCATCATACCGACATACAACGAGAAAGATAACATCGAAAAGATCATCGATGCCGTAATTGGATTGCAATCGGGGTACCATGTTCTGATCATTGATGATAATTCTCCGGATGAGACCGCTGCTATCATCGAATCGCTTATTCCAAAATATCCCGGACAGTTGTTTCTTGAAAAAAGGATCGGCAAACTGGGGCTGGGCACTGCCTACATACTTGGTTTCCGCTGGGCCCTTGCAAAAGGGTACCGGTATGTCTTTGAGATGGATGCCGATTTCTCTCACAATCCTAAGGACCTTGATGCGTTACACCTTGCCTGCAAGAACGGGGCGGGTGTAGCAGTTGGTTCCCGTTATATCAAGGGAGGGGCCGTTGCCAACTGGCCATCCAACCGGATATTGCTTTCCAAAGGGGCCTCATTATATACCCGGATGATTACCTGGATGCCCGTAAAAGACCCAACTGCAGGTTTCGTTTGTTACCGTTCCGAAGTGCTGGAATCCATTAATCTCGACCAGATCAGCTTCGTTGGTTATGCATTCCAGATAGAAATGAAATTCGCCGCCTGGAAACTCGGGTTTAAGATAATTGAGGTGCCGATTACGTTCGTTGACCGGGAATTCGGCGCCAGCAAGATGAATAAGGGCATCGTTAAAGAAGGTATCCTGGGTGTATTGAAACTGCGCTGGCAAAGCATGTTCAAGAATTACCGGAAAAAAGTGACCAACACCGTTTATGCCGACCGGATGAGTTTCCAGCAACCCGCTGATGTTGTTCTTGAAGGAAAATAGGCACCCTCTTTCCCTGCAAATAGATCTCCTGTATTTATGTAATCTGTTTAAGCACTGCATCCTGTTGACAAATCAACTGCCATGCAGAAGCTTCAGCTTTCGATCCCGGAACCCTGCCACGAAAACTGGCAGGCGATGACTCCCACCGAGCAGGGGCGTTTTTGCAAAGCCTGTGCAAAGGAAGTGGTCGACTTCAGTATGATGAGCGATACGGAGGTTCTGAATTATTTCAACTGTCACATCAATGAAAAAGTCTGTGGCCGTGCATTACCCACACAACTCGGCCGGACGATCCATTACCCGAAAGAGCCAAAGAAGAACCGGTTCTGGTACTGGAATTACATTGCCATGTTCTTTGTTTTCTTTTCCAAAGCAACTAATTCTGAAGGGCAGAAAAAAGCATCTGCAAAAACCGAAATAGTACCAGTTCCGGTCAAGCCGGAAAATATCAGCCGAAATCTTTCCTGTAAAGTAGGAGAAGTGGCAATAACAAGCTGGACTGTGAAGGGGAAAGTAGTTGATAATACCAATAAGCCTGTTCCTTTCGCTTCTGTATTGATGTTAGGAACAAGGTCAGGTACTGCTACCGACCAGGAAGGAAACTTCACGTTCAAGGTAAAGCCTGGAGATGTGCTGGCTGCCTCTGCAATAGGATTGAAATCAGCAGAAATTGTTATTACAGATCAGCAGACAGTGAGTTTTAAACTTGAGGCGGTTGAACAGGAACTCGGAGGATTGATCATTGTAAAGGAAAGCCGCCGAGTGAATAAATATCCGGTTCTGCTGAACGTAAAGGATGATAAGTCCGGTGCCAAGATCAGTAATGCGAGAATCATTGTTGCAGAAACGAAAGCTGCCGGACATGATACTGCTCTTGCTGATAAAAATGGGTCTTATGCACTTACTGATATTAAAAAGAACGAAGAATACTTTATCAGGGTGGAGGCAACAGGGTATGAGAGTAATGAATTCTCCATTACGGCAAAGGAAGCAAGAGGTAAAAAGGAGTGGGAAGTGCTGCTAACACCCAAGGCTGATATGAAAAAAAGCGAGCAGCAGACTGTTGTCAGGCTGGGCGGGGTTAGAGCAATAAGTGCAGATGAAAAGCCAGTATATATAGTTGATGGCAGTGTTGACCCGGATGCCGATATGCTCAACCCAGATGATATCGACGATATTATTGTTTTGAAACCGGCTGAGGCGGGGGCCATCTATGGCCAGGTAGGTAAAAACGGCGCTGTCGTAATTACCACCAGGAAAACAAAGATCAAGGATATGAAAGAAGTGGTAATTGTGTCTGATCATTCTCCCAGGGCAGTTAAGGGGGCGATGGGCTCAGTCTTTTATGCACAGAAATATTCTTTTCTCGAAGAAATGAAGGCAAGCCTGAATTCCCTGCTGACCGACTCGGTAAAGATATATCCCAACCCGGTTCCACGGGGGTACCTCTTCAGCGTGTACCTGAAATTAAAAGAACCGGGCCCCGTTGGTATGCAGGTATCTGATCCATCCGGAAGGATCGTGATACAAAGAGAAATCAATATTACCGGGAAGGAGCAGGTTGAAAAGATCCAAACAAACAGCAACTGGGGTCCCGGGGCATACTACCTCCGGGTCTTTAATGCAAAAAATCAGATCGTCAGCAAAAGTAGTTTCATAGTTCGATAGTGATGGTTGTTTACGCCGGCCTGGATAGCTGCCTTAAGTTTTTAATAAAAAGCAGGAGCATCTGGCCGGTTTTTTTTGCGCCCGGACCAATGCCGGGTATTTTTATTTCATCATCGATCGTATTGTTCATTCCCTTGTTTGTTATGTAATGCGATGCAGAAAAGCATCATGAAATCAAACTCAATGAATATGCGAAAAAGAATTTTACTGATGATGGTATCAGCATTGGCGATGCTTTCATTCATACTTAACGGTTCGTTTATTGTAACGGGGCGGGTTGTGGATGCCGATGGCTATCCCGTTCCATTTGCGACTGTTAAAATAAAAGGAACAAACAACGGCATTTCAGCCGATGCTAATGGAAACTTCTCGATCCGTGTGAATGGCGAAAAGGATGTTTTGATCTTCTCCGGCGCTTCATACAGGGAAAAAGAAATACTGGTAGGTTCACAGCATGTCATCAATGTGGTACTTGAAAAAGATGGGGCAAGCGACTTAAAAGAGGTAGTGGTGACTTCTGCTTTTGGAATCAAAAGAACTGCCCGGGCTTCTTCTTCCAATACCCAACAAATATCAGGGGCGCAGCTCAATGCTGCAGGGCAACCAGGTGTAAACAATGCACTGGCAGGTAAGGCGGCGGGAATACAGGTCACGACACCGACTTCCAGGTCAAAAGACTCAAAGGATAAGGGCCGTTTCAAAAATAATAATACCGGTTTTGACCGGGAAGGGTATGATTATATCGTGGAGAATGCTTTCCTGAAAGTGAAGGATAACCCGCTTTCTACATTTTCGATCGACGTGGACGCAGCTTCATACAGTAATGTCCGCCGCTTTCTCAACCAGGGGCAATTGCCCCCGGCGGGTGCCGTGCGCATCGAGGAAATGGTGAACTATTTCAAATACGAATACCCGCAACCTAAAGAGAATGACCCGTTCTCTGTTAATACCGAAGTAAGTATTTGTCCCTGGAACCCGGTTCACCGCCTGGCACTGATCGGTCTGCAGGGCAAGAGAATACCCATTGAGGATCTTCCCGCCGGCAATATCGTTTTCCTCATTGATGTTTCCGGTTCTATGTGGAGTGAGGATAAACTTCCCCTGCTGAAACAATCGCTTAAATTACTGGTGGATCAATTGAGGGAAACAGACAAGGTGAGCCTTTGTGTGTATGCCGGTAATGCCGGCCTGGTACTGCCTGCAACCAATGGGTTAAAGAAAACAGAGATAAAGGGTGCGATCGACCGGCTGGAAGCCGGGGGTTCCACCGCAGGTGGTGCCGGTATACAGCTTGCTTATAAAACTGCCCGCGAGAATTTCATTAAGGGAGGAAACAACCGGGTGATCCTTTGTACCGACGGTGATTTCAATGTAGGCATCAGCAGTGATGCGGAACTGGAAACAATGATCGAAAAGGAGAGGGAAAGCGGCGTGTTCCTCACCGTACTTGGTTTTGGTACCGGGAATTACCAGGATGCCAAAATGCAGAAGCTGGCAGATAAAGGGAATGGCAACCATGCTTATATCGACCAGTTGAACGAAGCAAAGAAAGTACTGATCAGTGAGTTCGGCGGAACGTTGTTCACCATTGCAAAGGACGTGAAGCTGCAGGTAGAATTCAACCCGGCGGTGGTACAGGGATACCGGTTGATAGGGTACGAGAACAGGGTGTTGAATAAAGAAGACTTCAATGATGATAAGAAGGACGCAGGCGAAATGGGCAGCGGGCATACAGTTACCGCTTTGTACGAGATCATTCCGGCAGGCACAGCTTCCGAATTCCTGCGGAAGGTGGACAACCTCAAATACCAGCCTGAAGAAAAATTCCCTGCTGCAAGCTTTACCACCGAGTTAATGACGGTCAAGCTGCGGTATAAACAGCCTGATGGGAGGATCAGTACGCTGATGGAACAGCCTGTTTCCAGCGAATACAAAGTCATCCAGGCTGCTTCCACCAATTTCCGCTTTGCGGCTGCCGTGGCCGAGTTCGGGCTATTGCTGCGCAACTCTCAATTCAGACAAATGGCCAGTTACAAGGACGTAATAAGCCTGGCGCAGAACGCAACAGGCGATGATCAAGAAGGATACCGGACAGAATTTGTAAAACTGGTACAAAGCGCAAGCAGCATTGTAAAAAAAGTAGAACGAAACAAACGAAATGTCATTGAAGAAGAAGAAGAGGAAGTGCTTTCGAAAAACCGTTGATCAACTAGGTACATAATGGAACAGTGGTGATTGGTGATGCCGGCCTGGATAGTTATCTGAATTCTTAATGAAATGAAGAAGCATCCGGCCGGTTCTTTATTTATGCCTGGTCAATGTTTAAATGCGGGGTGAAACTGGTGCAAAGTCTCACGCAGGTATTCCCTGTCTAGATGCGTATATATTTCTGTGGTCGTGATGCTTTCGTGTCCGAGCATCTCCTGTACGGCTCTCAGGTCGGCCCCGCCTTCCACCAGGTGAGTGGCAAAGGAATGCCGGAAGGTATGAGGCGAGATGGACTTGGTGATACCAGCTTTGGCAACCAACTCTTTCAACATCAAAAAGATCATGACCCGGGTAAGTTTAGTTCCTCTCCGGTTCAGGAACAGATAGTCTTCGTTGCCGGGTTTGACAGGTAGGTGAACACGAATGTCGTTCCGGTATATATTGATGTATTTGATGGCTTCGCTACCTATCGGAACCAGTCTTTCTTTATCACCCTTCCCGATGACCCTGATAAAACCGATGTCGAGGAACAGGCAGCTGATGCGGAGGTTTACCAGTTCGCTCACACGCAGGCCGCAACTGTATAAGGTTTCAAGGATCGCCTTATTCCGCCCGCCCTCAGGTTTGCTCAGGTCGATCTGGGCAATGATGTGTTCGATCTCATCGAAACTAAGCGTATCAGGCAATAATCTTTTTTGTTTGGGAGCTTCCAGTAATATTGTTGGATTGGCCGTTACGATCTGCTCCATCGTGCAATAGGTATAAAAACTTCTTAAGCCGGATATGATCCGTGCCTGGGAAGTGACCGTCATGCCCAATTCAGCGATCCATTGAACAAATTTTTCCAGGTCTTTAAGCTTTAACTCATCCGGTTTCAGCATCTGGCTGGTCGATTGGAGATATTCGGTCAGTTTATCTATGTCACGCAGGTAGGCCTCCACCGAGTTATCGGCTAATGACTTTTCGAGTTGCAGCCACGATTTGAATCCTTTCTTATACGGATCCCACATGATACAATAAAGTTTATTTATTCCGGGTGCCGGTGTAAGGTCAATATACACTATTTTCGCTGCCTAAAATCCGTTAATAATCGATTATGCAGGCAATCAACCTACGTTCGTTCAGGCAAAAAGCCAGGTTACACAAGAAAAGACTCCGGAGTTTTCTGACAAAGATCGAAAAGAATCCGCCAAAGGGTTTGGATCAACTTACACGAACACTGGAACCGGAGGTATGGAAGGAAGTGGATTGCCTTACTTGTGCCAATTGCTGCAAAACAATGAGCCCTACGTTTACCAGGGCAGACATCAACCGTATCTCTAAGCATTTCAGTCAGACTCCCGAGGAATTCTATAAAAAATGGTTGCGTAAGGATCGTTCCGGGGATGTACTGAATAAGACAGAGCCCTGTCAATTCCTCGATCTTAAAGATAATAAATGTTCGATCTACGAGATACGCCCTGCTGATTGCGCCGGCTTTCCTCATCTTCCAAAAAGAAAGATGGTCGATTATATGCATGTCCATAAGCAGAACATCGAGTACTGCCCGGCAACATACAAACTGGTGGAGAAGATGGAGGAGAGGCTTAACGGAGCCGTTTAAATGGAGTTGTTCAGAAGTTGATACCGGCATTGTCCCGAATCCCTGGCCTGGTTTCCAGCATCACAAATAAACATCTTCGATCAAAAAATATTCCACTGCCTCGTTTTTTATGATGCTGATGGCGAGTACGTCGAATTGGATCCTTTTCCACTCAGGATGCTGGTAAAGATATTCTTCAGCGGCATTGATAAGGTGGCGGATCTTCTGTCTTGAAACCGATTCTTCGGGGTTCCCGAATTTCCTGGTTCGCCGAGTCTTCACTTCAATGAAGTGAAGGACGGGGCCTTTGGAGGCGATGATGTCCACTTCCCAATACGAATGCCTCCAGTTCTGGTGCCGTATGGCAAAGCCCTTCTCTGCGAGGTGCCTCGCCGCCATCAATTCCCCCTGGTTGCCTGTTCTGTTATGCCGGGCCATGGCCAAAATTATCCATTCGCATAATTAACAGGCTGAGGAAAACTGCATTTATAAAATGGTAAAGAGGAAGCTTTAATTGCTTATTTTTGCCCGAACCTATTTTCTGAGGATATGAAACAAAATAAAATAAACCTGCTGATCGCTGCTGTATTAATTGCCTTTGCCGCCTTGCTCAAAGTGGCCACTTACCCGCATACTCTCAGCCCGATGATCGCCATAGCCCTGTTCAGCGGGGTGGTCATCACCGACAAGAAACTCTCATTTGCCATGCCGTTGCTGGCCATGGTTGCTTCAGATATTATCCTGGAAGTATTTACCAAAACGCCCGGTTTTTACGGACTGGAGCAGATCGGGAATTATGCAGCCCTTTTGTTCATCACCACACTGGGTTTTGCCATGAAGCGGATCACTGTGATCAATGTAGCCGGGTTTTCCCTCGCTTCGTCCCTTTTGTTCTACTTCCTGAGCAATACCAACACGTTCTTTTTCGACACTTTCAATTCATTCGATAACAGTTTTGCCGGCTACATCAAGTGTATGACCGACGGTATACCTTTCATTAAGTTCATTCCTGACCTTGTTTTCAGTGCCGTTCTTTTTGGAAGTTATGTCCTGTTGTTCAGGACCAATAACAGGAAAGCGGTAGCTTGATCAGTGGGTCTTAAAATAAATTGATGGATCCGCCTTCGGGCGGATTTTTTATTGCTGCTCGTGTTCGTAGCCTTCGTCGATGTGCAGGTGCTTGCCGTCGGCTGCGGCCGTTGCCAGTTCATCGCACCGGTTGTTAAACGGATTGTCGGCATGCCCCTTTACCCATTTGAATTTAATTTTCATTTGACGGGAAAGCTGGTAATATCTTGTCCAGAGGTCTTTATTCTTTTTACCACCCTTAAAATCGGTTCTGATCCAGTTATTGAGCCAGCCTTCTTCAATAGCTTTTACTACATACTGGCTATCCGAATATACGACCACGGGAAGTTCTTTTTTAGTGATCGCTTCCAGGCCGGTGATCACAGCCAGAAGTTCCATGCGGTTATTCGTGGTAAGACGAAACCCTTTTGATATTTCTTTTCGATGGTTATTCCACATGAGGAGTATGCCGAAGCCTCCAGGACCGGGGTTGCCGCGGGAGGAGCCATCGGTGTAGATCTTTATCTCGGACATTGTTTTCGTTCAGTTCGTTTTAAACGCAGGATTATAATGGATGAATTGATCTGCAAGTCAAACCTGCAGTACTCCTGTTTTAAACTCAGGTATATTGGGGTTATGGTCGGCGGCTGCGATTCCTTCCGAGATCATTTTCCTTGTCTCGCCTGGATCAATGATGGCATCCACCCAAAGTCTTGCCCCGGCATAGTAGGGGGTGGTTTGTGAATCGTACCGGTTGATGAGCTGTTGCAGCAATTCCTTTTCCTCTTCGGGGGTGATCTCTTTACCCTTCGCTTTTAGTGTGGCTACCTGTATCTGAAGCATGGTCTTGGCAGCTTGTTCGCCTCCCATTACTGCGATCTTGGCGGTAGGCCATGCATAAATAAACCGGGGATCATACGCCTTGCCGCACATGGCATAGTTGCCGGCGCCATACGAATTGCCGGTAATGATAGTGATCTTCGGTACCACCGAATTAGCAACGGCATTTACCAGTTTTGCGCCGTCTTTAATGATGCCGCTGTGTTCACTGCGGCTCCCCACCATAAAGCCGGTCACATCCTGTAAAAAGACCAATGGGATCCTTTTCTGGTTGCAGTTCATGATAAAGCGGGCCGCTTTGTCGGCACTGTCGTTGTAAATAACCCCGCCCAGCTGCATCTCGCCTTTCTTGCTTTTAACAATAAGACGTTGATTGGCCACGATCCCAACAGCCCAGCCTTCTACACGGGCATAACCACAAACGATTGTTTTTCCGTATTCTTCTTTGAACGGATCGAAACTTCCGGCATCAACAATACATTTGATAATATCTGTAGCATCGTAGGGTTTGGTATTGCCTTCGCTCATGATCCCGTATACCTCGCCATTGTTCTTTTCCGGGGCCCTGGTTGCCACACGGTCGAAGCCGGCTTTTTTATGATGCCCGAGTTTGCCCATGATCTTCTTCACTTTGTCAAGGCATTCCTGTTCAGTCTTGAACTTGTAATCTGCGATGCCGCTGATGGCATTATGTGTTTCGGCGCCCCCCAGTGTTTCAATATCTATGTCTTCTCCAATGGCAGCCTTAACCAGGTAGGGGCCCGCCAGGAAGATGGAGCCATTACCCTCCACCATTAAGGTTTCATCGCTCATGATAGGGAGGTAGGCGCCTCCGGCCACACAAGCTCCCATAACGGCAGCGATCTGGGTGATGCCCATGGCGCTCATTTTGGCATTGTTCCGGAAGATGCGGCCGAAATGTTCTTTATCGGGAAATATCTCGTCCTGCATGGGAAGGAAAACGCCGGCACTGTCCACTAGATAGATGATCGGAAGATTGTTCTCCATGGCGATCTCCTGCATCCGCAGGTTCTTCTTCCCGGTGATCGGGAACCAAGCCCCGGCTTTTACCGTTTGGTCATTGGCAACAATGACACATTGCCTGCCGCTTACATAACCAATACCACTAACGGTGCCCCCGGCGGGGCAACCTCCTTCTTCTTCATACATGCCAAAACCGGCAAAAGCACCTATTTCCACAAAAGGGGCGCCTTCGTCACACAGGTAAGTAATTCGTTCCCTGGCTGTAAGCTTATTCCGTTCTTTTTGCCTGGCAGCTGCTTTCTTACCACCACCTTCATATATCTTTTCCAGCTTTTGCCTTACCTGGCTCCAGGCCAGTTTCATAGCATCCTCGTTCTTGTTGAATTCTAAGTTCATAATCAATCGTTCATGGTTAACGGTTCATTGTTCTAAGCAGGAACGAGTTTATTTTAGTTACGTATTCGTAAATTTGATCTATAATCGTTCCATGAACTGGCTACAATGAACCATGAACCAGCAACAAAAATATGGCTAATGAGATAAACCGCATACTAAAACTATTTGCCGACCTTCAGCATGGGGACTGCTGGATCGGGCTCAATTTCAAAGAAGTGCTGCATGGTGTGGATGCCCATACTGCATCCAGGGTCATCGGTAAAGAAGGCAATAGCATATGGATGCTCGTATCTCATCTCATATACTGGCGCACCACTGTTGTAAACCGCCTGACGGGTAGTGATAACCCGCCCCCATTCAAAGACTTTTCCTTGCCGGCTGAATTGAACGAAGCGAACTGGAAACAGGCACTGCATGACTTTGAGGCTGCATATCACCTGCTAAGGAATGCGATTCATCATTTCAACGAAGATAACCTCTACAAAGATTCTCCCCGTAAGGGACAAACCTATTACGAACTCATCATGGGCTGCCTGCAGCACGATTCCTATCATATGGGACAAATGGTGGTGATGAAAAAAGCGATCAGCAAATAGGCCCAGTTCCGGGATTTCATTATGCCGTTCAGAAATTGGTAAGCGGAAACAGCTACCCGTAAAAATAGGGTCAAAAAAACAGGGGAAGGATACTAACTACCCCGGGCTGCTGTTCGAATCCTTCAGCAGCCATTCCTGCGCCTTTTTAAGCGACGTGAACGCAAAGTACTGCAGCCCGCGGTTGATACAAACCGTTTCCCAGAACCGGGCCATTTTCTCATATTCCTCGCCGATCACGATGGCAATGCGGTTCTGACGTATATCGCCCTTGAAATTATCAAGATAAAACTTAACCAGTTCGTAATAGGGAAAAAGGTCAACGGGAAACCGGGTCTGTGGTTCATATACAAGCACCCGCCTGGCTTTGTGTTTTACGATCTCGTCGTGGATCAATTGACTTTGCCTGATCAGGTCTTCCCGGGTATACAATTCTCCCTTGGATTCAACCAGCAGGTAGCCGGTCTCGGGGCGGGAAGTGATCTCGATATTCATAGTAATGATTGGTAACGGTATATCTAAGAAACAAAATTTTATTTGAATTCAATAATTCCGTTCATCATTTTCTTTGACTGCATTACCGGAATATTGGATAGCTTGAAGAAAGTTTTAGCATGAAAAAGATACTCCTCTTTTTGATCGGCTTACTATATGGGCCTTTGATATTTTCCTGCACCACTTTCTTTATCAATAAGAACGGCCAGTTGGTTTTTGGCAGGAATTACGACTGGGTGACCGGCGGGGGCATTGTGAATACCAACCAGCGGGGACTGATCAAAACGTCGATGAAAACAAATGACGGGGCCAGCACGACCTGGATATCCAAGTACGGCAGCATTACCTTCAACCAATATGGTAAAGAATTTCCTACCGGTGGTATGAACGAAAGAAGTCTTGTAGTGGAGCTGATGATGCTCGAAGGAACGGTTTATCCTGCGGCCGACAGCAGGCCTGCCGTTGGGGCGCTGCAATGGATACAATACCAGCTCGACAATGCAGCTACCACCGAAGAGGTGATCGGATCCGATCCATTATTGCGGATAAAGAACAATGCCACACCTATTCATTTCCTGGTGGCCGATGCAAAAGGAGGTGTAGCCACTATCGAATTCCTGGATGGCAAAATGGCTGTGCATAAAGGCTCCGAACTGCCCTTCCCGGTGCTGACCAATAATACCTATGCTTCTTCAGTGCAAACCGCCAACTCTTTGATCGGGAAAAACGTATCGCTGCAGAATAACTCGCTTGACCGGTTCGTTAAGGCATGCAGTATGGTACAGCGGGTCAATGAAAAGGATATCGATATGTCCCTTACCGATTATGCGTTCTCTATCCTGGGCAAAGTGGCACAGGGGAATTTCACGAAGTGGAGCATTGTGTACGACATCAGTAATAATAAGATCCATTTTAAAACAAACTCTGATAAAGATATCAAGGTCGTTGAGTTTTCAGTCTTTGATTTTGATTGCAGTAAACCTCCCAGGATGTTCGACATGAACCAACCAGGTAAGGGGGGTGTGAGCGATCGCTTCATATTGCCTGATAAAGCGGTGAAGCGCCGGGTGATGGACCAGGTAGTGGAAGAAAGCCGCAGCCGGATCAGTATCAGTAAGGCGGAAGAAGAGCGACAGCTTGGTTATGAAGAGACGGTTAGCTGTAAACACTAGCCTAAACCATCTTCCTGTTACAATAGGTCGTCTTGTCAAAGTCGGAAACGTTCATTGATATCACCGGTACATCCGGGAACATGGATTTCAGTTTGGTGATGATCATTTTCGACAGGTCAGCCTTTTGTTCGGGTGTCCTTCCTCCCATAATGTGTCCGAACACGTGAATGAAATCGTCATCGGTATTGCCAACTGTATAGAGTGAGTAAGGGTTGATCCTTACCTTAATGTCTCCCTTTGCAAACAGGCCTGTTGCTTCGGCGGTGTCATGTACTTCCCGTAAGATATCTTTGGCCGGGTTCTGTTCCAGTACATGTTCGGAGCAATCGATCACAAAATGCGGCATGCATCCTATTTGAACAGGTTCGCAAAGAATGTTTTCATTTCATTCCATGAAGCGGTATCGGCAGCTGCATTGTAAGCGATGGGTATCTTGTATTTCTGACCCACAGCTGTAGCGTTCGGATTACTGAATGCATGGGTAGCGCCATCGTAGCCCACAAACCTGTAATTGGCACCGATGGAATCCATTTGTTTCTTGAAAGCAGCTACGTCCGTTTGTGGAACGAACTGGTCGTCGTTGCCGTGCAGTACCAGGAGTTTTGTTTTCAACAGGTTTTTGTCTGCAGGAGTACCAAGCAGGCTTCCGTGGAAACTTACCACCCCTTTCAGGGGTTCGCCCATTCGGGCCAGGTTGATCAGCATTCCGCCCCCGAAACAGTACCCGATGCCTGCCATGTTGGAGCTGTCGGTCTGGGTGAATTCTTTCAGTTTGGCAACGGCTGCATCGAAATATTTTTTTGCCATTACAGGATCTTTATAAAAAGGCATGGACAACGCACCTGCGTCGGTGGGGTTATCGGCCCTTTTTCCGTTCCCGTACATGTCAATGGCCATAGCCATATATCCTAATTCGGCAAGTTGCCTAGCCCTTGACTTGACATAGTCGTTCAATCCCCACCACTCATGCACTACCAGGATGGCCGGCCGTTTGCCAGAAATATTCTCATCGTATACTACATAGCCATCCATGGTCAGGCTGTCGATCTTATACGTAATGTTCTCTTCTTTGAGCTTGGGAGTTGCCATGGTCTGTTCTTCTTTTTTCTTTTCCTCGCTGCTGTTGTTGCAGGAGGTAATAAGCGTAATGGTCAGCAAGAGTATACAAGCCGTCTGCAAGTGTCTCATAGTTTAAGTTTTAGCTGGTTATTTTTAAGAATAACCGGAAGCAATGGCTTACCAAGGTACAAAAATTATGATCCGGTTGCTACAAAACCACGGGGGAAGATAAATGTCACCATTGCGGCGACAAGGAGGAAATTGAACTCCACGCCGTTACGCCCGCCACCTACCACGAACCAGCCTTCGGGGTAATGAACAAGAACGATCCCCATAATCAATATGAAAGATGTAATGATCGCAGCCGGTTTCACATAGCGTTCAAAAAGGAAGCAGAGGGCACAGCCAACGTGCGACAATTTTATGGACCAGGCAAGGAATAAACCAAAAGGTGCAAGACCGATATGGTTCAGGTAGAGGTTGCCAAAATCGTTGATACCGTTGTTGAACATGCCTGGGATGCTGTGCATGAGCAGGATAATTGATACCGCCAGTCGCAGGCTGAATGAGCCATTGAAGATCTTCATATTTGATGTTTTTAGTAGAGAACCGGGTTTCCTGAAAATACCGGTACGATATGAACCGGATGATCCACAGTTTATTTTTACATAACGTATAAAACAAAACCGGGCGCCCTGAAGCACCCGGTATAAGTTAATAGGAAAGCGGTTACCAGATCTTTATCCTTTTGTCCGGCGCCTTATACATTTTATCGCCTTCTTTTACGTCAAAGGCTTTATAAAAAGCGTCCATATTTGTCAATGGGCCATTGGAACGGTACACGCCGGGGGAGTGGGTGTCGGTCAAAATCCGCTGAGCGGATGCATCTGGCAGAATATTATTCCGCCAGATCTGTGACCAGTTCAGGAAGAAGCGCTGATCTGGGGTGAACCCGTCGATCTTTTTATTGCTTTTGCCCTGCTTGGTGTTTTTGAATGCCTCATAGGCGATGCTCAGCCCACCCAGGTCGGCCAGGTTCTCTCCCAATGTAAGTTTACCATTTACGTGCAGTGTATCCAGAACCGTGTAGGCATTGTATTGCTGTACAACTTGGTCGGCACGTTTTTTAAATTCTTCGGCATCTTCTTTTGTCCACCAGTCGTTAAGATTACCATCTGCATCGAACTGTCGCCCCGAATCGTCGAAACCATGTGTCATCTCGTGGCCGATCACGGCGCCAATACCACCGTAGTTGATCGCATCGTCTGCTTCAAAATCGAAGAAGGGAAAGCGGAGTATGGCGGCGGGGAATACGATCTCGTTAAGGTTGGCAGCGTAATAGGCATTCACGGTTGAGGGAGTCATCCTCCATTCCGTTTTGTTCACAGGCTGGCTTACCCGGCTCACATTGTCCATGTATGCCCATTGGTTGCAGCGCAGAACATTACCATAGAAATCATCTCTATTGATGACGAGGCCGTCATAGTTTTTCCATTTATCCGGGAAGCCGATCTTTTTGGTGAAGGCATGTAGTTTGGCAAGTGCCCTTTGCTTTGTATCGGCACTCATCCAATCAAGGTTCCTGATGCGATGGTCAAAAGCTGCCTGCAGGTTGTTTACCAGTTCCAGCATACGGTCTTTGGCAGCCTGGTTAAAATATTTGTCCACGTATAATTGTCCCAGCAGATCACCAAACTGGCCATCTATTAAATTACTCATGCGCTGCCAGCGTGGAGTTTGTTCTTTTTGCCCGGTTAGTGCCTGGTTGTAGGCAAAGTTTGCGTCGATGAAATCCTTACTTAAAAAGGGGGCTGCCGCTTTCATTACATTCCATTGCATATATACCTTAAGTTCCGGCAGCGTCGTGGCCGCAAGCAGAGAATCGAGGAATATCAGGAAGCGGGGGTTACTTACCACAATACTGTCTGTTTTTGTCTTATAGCCCAGCTGTGTAAGGATATTATCCCAATCGAGGTTGGGCGTTTTGGCACTGAGACCGGCTACGGAGAATTTATTGTACAATTTTACAGGGTCACGCATTTCTACCCGGCTTAACTGGGCATTTGCAATGGCGGTCTCCAATTGCATGATGGTTGCGGCATTGGCAAGGGCTTTGAATTCTTCCCATCCACAGAGCTTAAAGAGTGTGGCTATGTACTTCGTGTATTCGGTGCGTATCTTTTGATTGCGGGCATCATTTTTAAGATAATAGTCCCTGTCGGGCATCGTTGTACCCCCCTGGCCGATGTTGATGATATACCTGGTAACGTTCTTTGCATCCTGCCTTACACCGATAGTATAAAAAGGGCCGGCAATAGCGTGCGACCGCAGGTAATTGATATGATCCAGTACCTGCATTTTGGAACCCAGTTTTTCGATGTCATCCAGGCGGGGTTTGATGGGTTGTGCCCCAAGACGGTCAATAACAGCGCTGTCCATGGCACTGGCATAAAAATCACCTACCCGCTTCATCAGGGCATTTTTACCCGGATTGGCAGCGGCTTCTTCCAGCAATCCTTTCAATGCCTGTGAACTTTCTTCTGCCAACTGGTCAAAGCTTCCCCAGCGGGTTTTGGAGCCGGGTATCGGAGTGTTCTTTATCCAATTGCCGTTCGCATACAGGTAAAAATTATCTCCAGGCTTTACAGACAGGTCCATGTTGGCCGGATCGATGAATTTACGGGAGGTGTTTTGAGCTTGACCGGTCATAGAAAAAGTCAGACAACCAGCCAGTAATAGGGCAACTACAGTTTTCTTCATATATCTTGATTTTTGGATGGCTAAAAATAGGCAACCTTGCATAAATGACCATGCAAAATATGTCAGCGGCAATAAGACATGACGGGGAAGGGCCGGTTACCCACCAATCTGCCCATTTATACATAAAAGCAGGCTTGTTGAGGCATTGTATCGTTAAATTTGCAACTTCATAAATCAGCATTGATACGGAAAGTTATATTATCCCTTTTACTGAGTTTGCCGGTGGCACTGTTGGCACAAACCCATAATCCGGATCCGGGAATTGTGATCGGTAATGTGTTGGATGCAGATAACAGCAAAGCCATTGCCGGTGCAAGTGTGCGTATTCTGCTTATCTCGGACTCTACACTAAGCCGTAGCCTGTTGACAGGTAAGGACGGTGATTTCCTTTTTGATAAGCTGCCTTTCGGATATTACCGATTACAGGTAAGTGCGGTAGGTTATGCCGGCCTGTCCCTTGATAGTATCAATATCCGGCAGGAGCGGTTCGATTTCGACCTGAATGACATTAAACTCAATAAGCGGAATACCACAATGAATGAAGTGGTGGTGTATGCCGAGAAGCCGCTGATCGAGAACAAGGATGGCAAGATCACATTCAATACAGGTGAATCGGCGCTTAGTTCGGGGTCGTCAACGACCGAGCTGTTGAAACAGACCCCATTGGTGAATGTAGATAACGACGGGAAAATATTATTACGGGGAAAGGAAGTAAAAGTGCTGATCGACGATAAACCTATTGAACTGGATTCGAAGCAACTGCAGGACCTGCTGGAGAGTATGCCGGGCAGTATGATCGAAAAGATAGAAGTGATGACCACGCCACCGCCTCAATATGCCAATGAACGGGGAGGGGTGATCAATATTGTTACCAAGAAAGGGAAAGTAGGCTTTAATGCCAGGCTGAACCTGAGCTATGGAACCAGGGGAGAGGCAGGCGTCAGCGGTAACCTTACTTACCGGAAGAATAAATTCACGCTTAATTTTTCAGCCGGCTTCGGGTACAATGAATACCGGAGTAACAGCTATAGTTACCGTCAAAACTTTTATGCAGATTCGACCAGTTACTTCAATACGCTTGGGCATAGCGGAAATGATAACCGCCGGCCCAACATACGCCTGAGCCTGGATTATGATCTGAACAAAAGAAACAGCCTGAATCTTACTTCCCAGTACAACAGCAACAACTCCACCAGCGGTAACGAGACCGAATACAGCAACCTGAATCGGTTTTCCCAGCTATACAGACTAAGCAACCGGGCTACGAATACCAATAATGAAAGCTGGAACCCCAATTTTACGGTCACCTATACTTATAAGGGGAAAGACCCCAGGGAAGTATTGAAGCTGATAGCCGGGTTCAACTTCAATGCAAACAATAACGAGCGTAATTTTTACCAGCAATACCTGAACCCCGATCATTCACCCACGGGCACCGATTCCACCCAGCAGCAAAATATCTTCAGCAAGAACCATAGCATAAACCTGAGGCTCAATTACGACCGGCCTTTGAAGAAAAAGTTCTCTCTCAGTACGGGAGTTACATATAACCGGTATAATAATCACAATGTGCTTAATACCGAGTTCATGAAGAAACCGGAGAATATCTTTATCAAGAACGAACTGCTGAGCAACGATTTCCTTTTTCATCAAACCATCTTCGGCCTGCGTGGATCCCTCCGTTACGAATTAATGAAAGATTTCTATATCAATGCCGGTTTGCAGGCCGAGCATACGGTAACGAATTTCGATATCACCAACAACCCCGAACGTTATCCGAATAATTACTGGTCGCTATTACCCTTCGGCACCATAATGAAAAAATGGGAGAACGATATCAGCGTTACATTCAGTTATAAGCGCACCATTCAGCGGCCAAGACTGAATGAACTGAACCCAAGCACCGATTATGCAGATCCGTACAATACAAGATCGGGCAACCCGTATCTCCAGCCTTATTACGCCGATAATTTCGACCTGATCTTTGGAAAGTGGAACAAGAAATATAACCTGAATGCCTCGGTCGGGTACAATGCCCTGCAGGATATCTACAGCTCGATACGTACGCTGCTGGCCGATGGAAAGACATTTACCACCTGGCAGAATATCAGTGGTAGAAAAGAATATGAAGCAAGTATCTGGGGTGGTTATACACTCAGCAAAAAAGCAAAGGCGAACCTGAGCTTTGGTTATACATACAATGCCTACAGTTCGTACGACCGGGACATACGCTTCTTCCGCAATGGAGGGTCGTTTTATTCCACCCTTAACGGAAGCTACCAGTTCAGCGATGTGATGAATGCCAATGCCAGCTTCACCTTCAACCGTTTTGCCAACCCACAAGGAACGATCCGTAACACCCTGAGCATGAATGTTGGCCTGCAGCGGAAATTTTTCAAGAAGAATTTCATTGTTACCATCAATGTGATCGATCCTTTCCGGCAGCAACAGAACAAGAATTTTACATACGGCTCCAATTTCAGCCTGGAAAGTTCCAGTACCACCAATACAAGGAATTACCGCATAGCGCTCAGCTATATCTTCAAGAAAAACTCCAAAAAATCGGGAAGGGAGGAATTGCTTAAAAAACTCAAAAAATAAGACCCGGTCAACGGTTCTGTTCGGAAAGGTCGATCCTCTTTGCCAGCCAGCTCTCTTTTAGGGGGATAAGCCAGCTATTCATCAATTCTTTTTTAGTGAGAACGGTGTTGTTGAAGTAAAGGGTATTTGTATTTATGAAATTATTCTCTATGGCATAGCTGAGCTGGTTCAACGGCAATAATTGTATCTTGTCTTTAACGAGGAAAGCCAGGTTCTGCCTTTCAAACAGTTGTACGTTAAACTGCTGCTCGATGGATTTGATGAGGTGTACAGAGCTGTCGGTACTGCAGCCACTGACCCCTGTGGCGGTCTCATCTGCCATCAGGATAATGAAATGGCCAAAGAACAGGTTGGCATATCCTTTCACGGGTGCACCATGGCTGTTCCATCGGGCAACAAAGTTGTTCAGCATGTCTTCCATCTGTAATGCTTCGCTGATGAAGAACAGGCGGTTGCTCTGATAGATCCAGACCTTTGAATTGTCATTGAAATCGGCTGGTATATGTTCCTGGTAATTGAGCTCCATGCGGCAAAGGTATAAATAGAAATGAAGACGGGTAAGCGGTCAGCTCATCGATGCTGCAACCAGTTCAGCGATATCGAAGACCTTCACTTCCTCTTCTTTGTTGTTGTTTTTGACACCATCGGTGATCATCGTGTTACAGAAAGGGCAGGCAGCTGCGATGACGGATGCACCTGTTTCCAATGCTTCGTTGGTGCGTTCAAAGTTGATGCGGGTGGTGCCTTTTTCTTCTTCTTTGAACATCTGGGCGCCGCCTGCTCCGCAACATAGCCCGTTACTCCGGCAGCGTTTCATCTCCACCAATGACACATCCAGTGCCTCCAATACCTTCCTGGGTGCTTCATAGATATCATTGGCCCTCCCTAAATAACAGCTATCGTGATAGGTGATCTTTTTTCCATTGAAAGCGCCTCCGCCCGCTATTTTGATCCTTCCCTCATCGATGAGCTGCTGCAGGAATGTAGCATGGTGGATGACCTCATAATTGCCGCCCAGTTCGGGATATTCATTTTTGAGGGTGTTGAAACAGTGCGGACAGGCGGTCACGATCTTCCTGATACGGTAGCCGTTCAGGACCTGGATATTCTGGTATGCCATCATCTGGAACATGAACTCATTGCCGGCACGTCTTGCCGGGTCGCCCGTACACATTTCTTCTTTTCCCAGGATGGCATAGCTTATGCCGATTTTATCCAGGATCGTTACAAAAGCCTTGGTGATCTTTTGTGCCCGCTGATCAAAACTGCCGGCACAACCAACCCAAAATAATACTTCCGGCGTTTCGCCTTTTGCCATCATTTCGGCCATGGTAGGAACATGCATATCTGGTCTTTTATCCGCGTTGATGAATGCTGCAATATACAATGATTTTAGCAGCTGAAGACAGCCGGGCGGGACCAGGACTCCTGCCTTTTGAATATCTTCGCATCGTGAGAAACATCCTTGCACGCATAACAAATTGGGAGGCCTGGCCTTTTAAACTTTTATATGCTCCCATTGCGCCGGTTTGGGTGTGGTACATGGTCCGTTCGGGATCTGTGTGGTTCTTTACCCCAAGTAACCCTAAGATCACTTTTGGCGGAATGGACGGCGAACCTAAGAAGGAGATGTACGACCTGCTTCCCAAACATCTTTACCCTGCAACATTCAACATTCTTCCCGGCCAGGATTTTGACGAAATAAGAACAATGCTCCTGCAAAGCGGCATTCAATACCCTTTTGTGGTAAAGCCTGAAGTAGGCTGCCAGGGTATTTTATTCCGAAAGATCGACGAGGAAGAAGAATGGAGGAATTATCATTCGAAAGTGCCGGTGGAATACATTGTGCAGGAACTGGTGAGTTATTCAATGGAAGTCAGTGTTTTCTATATTCGGCACCCGAAGGAAAAGAAGGGCACTGTGACCGGCTTCCTTCATAAGATACCCCTTCAGGTTACCGGTAACGGGAAAGATACACTCGAACAGCTGGTGCTGAAACACCCGAAAGGCCAGAAACGGGTAGGAGAGATGCACAGCAAGCACAAGGGCCGCTGGTATGAAGTGATCCCCTCCGGGGAGAAATATATGCTGAGCTATGCTGCCAATCATAACCGCGGAGCTCATTTCGTGGACCTGAAAGAACACATCGACGATCGGCTCGTGAGCATCTTTGATGAGATCAGTTTGGGCATCAACGATTTTTTCTACGGGCGATATGATATCATGTGCAATAATGTGGATGACCTGAAGAACGGAAAGAATTTCGCCATTTTAGAATACAACGGATGCGGTGCCGAACCTAATCATTTTTATGATACCGGTTACACCCTGATAGGAGCCTATAAAGAGATATTAAAACACTGGAGGGCATTGTACGCCATCTGTAAATACAATAACGACCAGGGTATCAAACCCTGGCCCTTCATAAAAGGCAAACGATTCATGGACGGCATCAAGGCTCATTTCAAAGTGATCCGGGAAGCCGATGCAAAAGTGGGGTGAAACTGTTGTTACATGCTCTTTCTGAATACAACGGAATATATTTTTCCTACGATCCAGTTACCTGCCGGGAAATACAGTGCGAAGAACAGGGCCATGCCCAGGCTGAAATTCTGCGGGCTGAAGATCTTATCCAGTATATTGCCGGGGTATGCATACGAAGAGCGGATCGCATAGCCGCCGAACTCAAGAAACCCCATGGCTACCAGGCCGTATGCATATTGTGCATGGAAAGGGAGGTTTCGCAAAAGCAAAGAGATGGGGACCATATACAGGATATAACAAGTGATGATCTGCCACCAGTAAGTGAATTTGGCGATCTGCATATACTGTCCGAAAAAATTCATGCCTGCTCCCCAGGCAAAATAAACGATGATGTAGGTGAGGATAAGTTTCCTGTCTACGTTCAGTTTTTCTGCAGCATAAGAGAAAAATTGTTTCATGACGATCAATTAATGGTAAAGGCCGCATAACGGCCGTGATGTGTTATCGAAACAGGGATCAGCGTATTATGGCCAAGAATGTGAATGAAAGGAATGTTCAAAGCGTGTTTACGAATGACAATGTTGTTTACATTTTCCCCGGTAACAGTGCTGTATGTTAGCAGGATCTTCCTGCGAATGAATGCCTGATGGTCGGCGTCTCCAGGTATGCTGAAACAGCGATCCGTTGACCGGTTGAAATGACA
This sequence comes from uncultured Ferruginibacter sp., assembly GCA_964645235.1. Taxonomy (GTDB): domain Bacteria; phylum Bacteroidota; class Bacteroidia; order Chitinophagales; family Chitinophagaceae; genus Ferruginibacter. The sequence goes on from CAZYAT010000008.1 coordinate 71,688, forward strand.
ATTCTTTTCCCGTGAGCTGCTGTATATGTACTCTTTGGTGAGTGTTGAGTATGTATCAAACTGTTTATGGTCAACGTTGACGAACCCCCTTGTGTCATCCAGAATCTGGCATTGATATTTTTGCGGAGCAAACAGCCTCAGACCGGTCTGCCTGATATGAACCTTATAAGTGCTTTCTTTCATGGTCCATAAGCGCCAGACGGCTAGCCCAGGGGCAGATGCATGCAGGATATGGTGTTGTTCAGCCGGGGTGAATATTTTTTCGATGAAGCCCCTTCTTTTCCAGTTGCTTTCAGTTGCGGCAGTATTCAGGTCCACGATATCGTTCCCGGTCATTTCTCACTGAGTTTTTGAGTGATGATATCCATGGCTGCCTTTACATTCAGCATCTTTTCCATGGATTCGTTGTCGATGATGATATCGAAGGCGGTTTCAATGTCCAGTACCACATCCACCAGGTTCGCTGAATTTATTTTCAGGTCGTTCAGGAAATCGGTGTGCTCGTTTAGGTTGTTGAATGCTTCTTCATTCCGGACATAGGGCTTGACGATCTCTTTCAGTTTAGGTATCAGTTCTTCGGTGGTCATTCATGGAATTTTTTAAAAATGATGCAACTGTTGATGTCGCCAAAACCGAAACTTGCTTTGGCAACCACCTGCAATTTATCATTTTCTATAAGTTGTTGGGGAATTTTCTCCGGATCGATGACGGCAGTAATTTCAGGGTGAAGGTCTTCGCAGTTGATGGATGGAAATACGAACCCTTGATTCAAGCCCAGTACGGCCGCAACGCTTTCTATTGCACCGGCAGCGCCCAAACAATGGCCTGTCATGGATTTGAGCGAATGGATAAAAGGGAAATCTTTCCCGTTGCGGTTTAATGCCATTGCCCAGTTCTGTACCTCGGTCGGGTCTTTACTGGTTGCCGTCAGGTGACCATTGATCAGGTCTATCTCTTTTGCATTTATACCGGCATCTGCAAGGGCATCTTCGATGCAACGCCGAACAGCCTCGTTATTAGGAGCTGTCATGCTGCCTTCGTTACGTTGGCCACCTGCATTCATGGCGCCACCAAGTACTTCGGCATATATTTTAACACCCCTTTCCCTGGCGCTTTCCAGTGACTCCAGCATCAGGGCCCCGGCACCACTTCCCGGAACAAAACCACTGGCACTGGCACTCATAGGGCGGGAAGCTTTTTCTGGTGACGCATTGTGTTTATAAGTAAGTACTTTCATCGCATCAAAACCCGCCCAAATATAGGGTCCGTGATCGCTGCATCCGCCAACGAGCATTCTTTTTGCCTTGCCCTGCTGAATGCGTTCCAACCCCAGAAGAATGGCTTCGCTTCCGGTACAGCAGGCCGATGAATTACTGGTAACCATGTTCCCCAAACCAAGTATACCACCCAGGTAAGCCGAAATGCCGCTGGTCATGGTTTGCAATACTACCGTGCTGCCGAGGGCTTTTACTTTTCCCCCGTCCACTTTATAGATCGCTTCCCTGAATTTCTCCACTCCCGAAATTCCGGTACCGAAAACTGTGCCACTGTCCCAGTCGGTAGCGCTGTCTTCAACTACCAATAATCTTGCATCTTTCCAGGCATCCATGCCTGCAATGCAACCATACAGGATACCGGAGCTGTTGAAATTTTTAAGTTGAAGTGCCGTGAGGTATTGTGACTTCAGTTCCTCTGTTACTTCAGGTATCCCCCCCACACAGCAGGAAAACCCCAGGTCTTCCAGTTCCTTGATAAAGCGGATACCCGGAATTCCCTTTTTAAGGGCGTTGGTAAAGGAAGAGATTCCCACGCCATTTGGAGCCGCTATCCCCAGTCCTGTTATGACCACCCGCTTTTTCATGCTTATTTTGCTATGATGCCCGCAATGGTGCCTGAGCATACTATTTTATCTGTACTGTTACGCATTTCCACATCGCACTTGAGTTTGTTGAAACGAAAATATTTCTTACGGGAAATGACGGTTATTTTCTCGCCGGGCAGGACCGGGGCGAGGAATTCAATTTCCATTGAACTCAGCGCAATGGAAGGTATTGATGAACTTCTGACCTCGTCCTTCAGCAGATAAATGCCAAGACAAACGACACCGATCTGAGCCATGGTTTCAGCAAGGATCACTCCCGGGGTGACCGGCTTCTTCTTAAAATGTCCTTTGAAGAAATACTCATCTTTCTTATAAGTATAAGTTCCTCTTATTCCGTTAATGCCGATCTCTGTCAGCTCATCCACAAAAAGAAAAGGAGGGGAGTAGGGCAGCAGCTTTACGATCTCTTTTCCGGTCATAATATCAGTTGATGTGTTCCCCGCCATCGGCAATGATCACGCTTCCATTGATCCAAGCGGCTTCGTCTTTACATAAAAGATACACCACATTAGCTACATCTTCGGGTGTTGTCAGGCGTTTATTTGGGTTATGTTCCAAAGCGTGTTCTTTGATCTTTTCATGGCCGGGTATCAAGCGGAATGATTCCGTATCCGTCACTCCTGCCTGGATACAATTGGCCCTGATGCCGGCCGTTGCGAATTCCAGTGCGATGTTACGTGTTATTGCCTCCAGTGCAGCTTTGGCTGCCGATACTGCCGCATAGTTCCTTAGTGCTTTGCGGCTGCCTTCACTGGTAAAACCGATCACCCTCGCATCAGGGGCGAATAGTTTTTTCTCAAAAAGGTCCTTGGTCCAGTCGTAGAGGCTAATAGCCATTGAATCCAGCGTCTGGTGAAAGTCCCCGTTGTGTAACTCGGGCTTGCCGGGCTCATGCATGGGTTTAAGGTTTCCCTTGGCAATGCTGTGTATAAGCATCCGTATCTTTCCTTTTTCGCCTAAGGCTTCTTCTATACCGGCGATCGTCTCTTCCCGTTTCTCCCCATTCATGGCATCTTTATTAAATGACAGGAATCGGACACCTGTTGCTTTTATTTTGGAGAAATCCTCTTCCACTTTCCCCATATTCACCCTGGCGTTGCGGTGAACGATGATGATGTTGCATCCATGCATTGCCAGCTTCTTTGCTGTGGCAAGCCCCAGTCCGCCTGAACCGCCCAGTATGACCGCCCAGTAATTCTTATGTTCGAATTCCTTTACCATTTCAATAAAAGACTTTGTGCAGAGAATCCCGGCCCAAAACTAAGCATCAGGCCTTTATCACCGGCAGGGATGTTTTTTTCCAGGAACCTCTCCAATACATACAATACAGTTGCACTCGACATATTGCCGTATTCTTTCAATACTTCTTTGGTATCATCGATGTTCTTGCCCAGTGAACCAAAAAGCTCTTCTACTGTCTGGATGATCTTTCTTCCACCGGGGTGAAAGACAAAATGCCGGATGTCGTCGATCGAGAAATGGTTCCTTTCAAGAAATGGGTGAACGATCTTTGGAAAATGTTCGGATATCTTTTCCGGTACTGCTTCGTCCAGTATCATTTGAAGGCCACTATTTGTTAAACGGAAACCCATCATTTCGGTAGCATCATAAAAATGGTACATTTCCTGGGCAATGATCTCAGGCCCGGTCCCATCTTCTTCGGAACTAAGCAGAACCGCAGCAGCGCCGTCACCAAAGATGGCAGCGCTGACTATATTGGCCATTGAGAAATCGTTGAGCTGAAAAGTGGCTGTAGGGGATTCGACGGCTACCACGGCTGCTTTTTTACCCGGGTTCGCTTTTAAGAAATTACTTGCGTAGATGATGCCTGAAATACCCGCCGCACATCCCATTTCAGTGACAGGTAACCGGACGATGCCCTGCTTCATCTGCAAGCTGTTGACCAGGTAGGCATCCACGGAAGGGATCATGATACCGGTGCAACTCACCGAAATGAGGTAATCGATGTCCTGTGCCTTCCACCCGGCCTTGTCCAATGCTTTTTGCAGAGATGCCTCTGCAAGTTTTGTGCATTCACGGACATAGATATCGTTCTTTTGTTCAAAGGAGGTGCTGGTAAAAACCTCTTCAGGGCTCATTACCGAATACCTGCGGCTCACCCCGGCATTACCAAAGATCTTGAGTACTTTCCGGATGAAACGTTCTTCCTGTCCGGACAGCCATGCTTCAACAAGGGGAATGATCTCATCGGTGGAGCGGGTGTAGGGAGGTAACTGTTTTGCTGCTGCTTTAATTCGTACGCTCATATTTTCTGATTATCCATTGGTATCGGAAAGCCCATTTCCATCGGATCGAGCTTGTTTTGTTTTCCAGTTGCTTATCAAGTTCCAGCAGTTCTTTTTTCCTGAATCCCCTCAGGATCGATACGGCTCCGTCATTCCTTGCCATCGGGTTCAATAATAAACGTGCCATCAGCCCGAAAAGACAGTAAGCGATCCTGCTGCGTTGAAGATCGTTGATCACGATACCGATGCGGGTGTTTTTCGATAACCGGGCAAGCAGGCACTTTATTTCGTTATTACTGAAATGGTGCAGGAATAAAGTAGCCAGCACAACATCAAACCCCAGTTTTTCGAATTCATTGCCCAGGACATTCATTTTCAAATAACTGATCTCCGGGTAATCCATCGAACATTTCCGGGCATAATTTACGGTAAATTCATTGTTATCGATTCCCGTGAGCTGTAAAGTATAGTTATTTTCCCGACCGTACCTTGCTACGGCCCGAAGCATATCCCCGCTGCCACAGCCCAGGTCGGCAATATGAATGGTTTTGTCTTTCGGCACTGTTTTTAATATCGTATCCAGTCCGCCGATAGTTGCTTTATTGCCTCCCAGCCGTTTGTTGATATGGGTGATCTGGTCAAGCGTTTGCTGAAGCATTTCTCCTTCCATGGAAAAATCATCCATGAGCTCCGCCTGGTTACTACGGTGTCGGATGTTTACAAACATGGATTGTTTTTATGAGGGAAGATAATAAGTTGCAGGCGAAACAGCGGGGCCCGTTTTATGGTAAAACAGGTGATGCCGGCCTTTAGAAGAATGGTGATCCATTCTTTTTTGCTGAACGCCCTTCTGATCGCCAGTTGCCCATCCATCCTTGCCATTTTGCTGATGGGCAGCAGAAAGGAAAAAAACTTGAAGAGCATCAATCCCCACCTGCTTCTTTCCAATTCACTGAAGATAAATGCAGTTGAAACCAGGGAACGGTTCCTTTGGATGAATGCCGCTAATGCCTCTTCACTAAAATGATAAATAAAATGGCTGCTGAACAAAATATCACAGGGGGCGATGCGGTAAGCAGGAGCGAGAATGTCTGAACGAACGAATTTTATTTCAGGAATACGACGGCATGCCTCTCTGGCATAGGCCAGTATGTTTTCGTTGCCGTCGATGGCGGTAATGGAGAACGGGGTCCCTTTATCTTTTAAAGCTCCTGCAATGGCTAGTGATACGTCACCGCTTCCGCAGCCCAGGTCGATGATATGGAGCGGAGCTTTTTGTTTTTGGTGAACCGCCAGGATAGCCTTGACCGATGAACGGTTATTCCCGAACCACCGGTTGATCCAGGAAAGGCTTCGAAGGGCTTTGTGCAATTCCTCTCCCTGCATGTCCAGGTCGTCTAATTGTTCCTTTGACGTTGATCGTTCTTTCATGCCTCGGTTACATTGAGCGGCTTACCGTGGGTTTGTTTGATGATGGCAGGTAAGATGCCCGGTATATGTGTTACCCCATACATCATCACCCTGGCAAGATTATCTTTCCCGAAGAAGCTTTGCAATATCCGGCCTGTTGTTATCCGGCTTTTGAATTCCTTGTTCCAGCGGCGGGCGTATTCCTGTTCCAGTTGTTCACGGGATGGTATCTTTCGTTCAAAATAAGCGATGATCAGTTCCGAAGCGATTTTGGCGCTGTGGATGGCCATGGCCATGCCATTACCACAAAGCGGGTGGATCATGCCGGCAGCATCCCCGCACATGATTATATGGTCTTCTACTGTTGATTTGTTGGAAAAAGATATCTGGCTGATGCTGAGTGGTTGTTCAAATACGGGTACCGAATTTTCGAAAAGGGTCCGTAGGTGCGGGTTTTTATACATCACTTCCTTTTGAAAGGCCTCAATGTTCCTGTAGTGCTGGAAGTTTTCATAATTTGCAATAAAGCAAACGTTCAGGTTCCCATTCTCGACCTGTGATACACCACAGTAGCCTCCTTCGAAATTATGCAACGCCACCAGGTCATCGGGAAAGCTGCCTTTCATGTGCGTCTTTACTGCTACAAAAGGTGATTTGTTCTTAATGAAAGGTCTTTTCAGCATCACATCCACATTGCTTCTTTTGCCGAATGCCCCGATGGCGATGCGTGCAGTAAATTCATTCCCTTCCCTGGTAGAAACAAGGAACCGGTCATTTTCAAAGCGGATGCCTGTAACATTTTCCTGGATAAGTTCACAGCCATTCCGCAGGGTTTTTTGTGCAAGAAATTGATCGACGGCATAACGGCTGATGCCAAAACCACCCAGCGGCAGCGTTGCTTCCGATATTTTTCCTCTTGTGGTACTTAATAAGAAACGGTTGATCTTTTTAGCGCCGATGCCAAGAGGGTCAACTCCCAGGTACCGTAGATAGGGCAGTACTTCATTGGAGATATACTCACCACAAACCTTGTGCTTGGGATAGCCGTTGCGTTCGATCAGGGTCACCTGCCTGCCCGATCTGGAAAGGTGAATGGCGCTGACCAACCCGGCCAGTCCTCCGCCAATGATTACGATATCGCTTGTAGTTGTTTTCAAAATTTCAATAGGGTGATTCCTTTTTCTTCTTAACAAGAACTTTACCAAAGATAGCAATTACTCTGGGGCCATGCGTGCACACAGGATTGGCTTTTTGTCTAAATTTGGTTGGGCTGTTAATAAAATCGTAATTTAACAACAGGTGTGCCGGCTGGTATATTAATTGGAATAAACTGGCCGTATGAAACAGGGATCTCCCTGGAGGGTAACATAATAAACTCGTTAATATGAATACTAAAGTTTTACTAATCATTCCTGCCCTGGCTTTTCAGTTTGTTGCGGCACAAACCGCATTGACCCCTGCTGATGCCGGTAGCAGCGTTCATTTTGTGATCAAGAATTTCGGGATCAAGACGGGCGGAGATTTTAAAGGCTTGAAGGGTAATATAAAATTTGCGCCCGAGAACCTGGCAGCAAGCTTCTTCGATGTGACCATAGATGCCAATACGATCGATACGGATAATGATAGCCGAGACGATCACCTCAGGGGAAAGGAATACTTTGATGTATCCACGTATAAAACCATTCATTTCAAGAGCACCAAGATCGTCAACTCGACGCTTGCCGGCAGGTATTATATTTACGGTGAACTAACCATCAAAGATGTTACGAAGCCGATCGAGTTCGGCTTCAGCGCAACACCAAAAGATGGGGGTTATCTGTTCGAAGGCAATTTCGGGCTTAACCGCCGCGATTACGGTGTTGGGGGAAGCAGCATCTCCATGTCGGATAAACTCACTGTTACACTTTCAGTACTTGCAAAGCGCTAAATTATCTGCCGTTAAATCTTCGCAGCAAGCCTTTATCTTTGCCGGATGCCGAAATTATTCCGCATTTTCTGGTGGGGATTGTTCATCAGTTTCCTTGGTTCTTTACCACTCGGTACACTCAATGTGGCTGCCATGCAGATCGGTATACAGGAAAGCATTTCCAATGCCCTCTATTTTTCCTTTGGTTCATTGTTGATTGAGATGATCTACGTGCGTATCTCACTGGTGGGGGTCGATTGGGTGCGTAAACAGGAGAAGCTGATGAAGGCCATGGAATGGTTTACGCTCATCATCATACTTGCCCTTGCCGCCGGAAGCTTCATGGCTGCGCTCAAGGACGGTGCTGAATCGAAGAACGTATTTCTTGAAAATACCATGCACCGTTTTCTGCTCGGGATGTTCATGAGTGCTATTAACCCCGTACAGATACCTTTCTGGTTCGGATGGAGCACAGTCCTGTTTTCAAAGAAAATCCTGGAGCCGGTGAAGCAGCAGTATAATATGTATATCGTTGGTATCGGCCTGGGCACCCTGACGGGAAACTGCGTTTTTATTTTCGGGGGTAAATGGCTGGTAGACCGCATTGAGGGGAGCCAGGAATACCTGAATTGGGTCATCGGCAGCATCTTTGCCATTACTGCGATCATACAGGCGATAAAAATGATAAGGCACAAGGACGCCGTTCATAAATTCACTCATTCAGAAGAAAATAAAGAGGTCAATCGACAATAAAAAGCCTGCATCCTTTTTCTGTACGGCTGCGATGTGCCTCACAGTTATCACCTACATGGTAGCTCATTCCTGTGTTAAGGACGAATTCCCGCCCATCTTCCAGTTCTGTGGTCATTTCACCGTCCAAACAGAAAAGAACATGTCCCTTCTTACACCAGTGATCGGCAAAATACCCAGGTGAATATTCTACCATCCTCACACGTATATCGCCCATGTTAAACACCCGCCAGGTTGCAATACCGGTAATACCGCTGTGTAATTCCTCTTTTACCGAAGACCAATCAATGGTCTGAAAAGGAAATGCCTTAATATTCATTGTTACGAGTTTATACCCCAAATTTGGCGAAAGCCGGCCGCAGAAAAAATCTTATTTGACTGAACAAGTCAGTATTTTTGAAGGCCCATGAATTATGCGATCGTCGATATAGAAACCACGGGCGGCCATGCATCAGCCAATGGCATAACGGAGATATCGGTGTACATACACGATGGTAAACGGGTACTCAGGCATTTCGAAACCCTCATCAATCCACAGCAAGACATCCCCAGGTACATCACCGCACTTACGGGGATCACTAATGAAATGGTGGAGGAAGCCCCTTTGTTCGATGAAATTGCAGACACGCTATTTGAGTTGCTGGAGAATTCGGTCTTTGTAGCACACAATGTGAATTTCGATTATTCATTCATTAAGCACCAGCTGAAGGGCTGCGGGTACGAACTTACTGCAAAGAAATTATGTACCGTCCGCCTTGGACGGCGTGTTTTCCCAGGCCTTCCTTCTTACAGCCTCGGGAACCTTTGCCGTGCACTTAAGATCAATATCGAAAACAGGCACCGGGCCGACGGTGATGCAAAAGCAACGGTGAAGCTGTTTGAATTCATGATAGCCAATGGGGCACAACCCCATATCGACCAGATGCTGAAAAAAAGTTCTGCAGAACAATGGTTGCCATTGAATCTTGATAAAGCCGTTATTGACAAGCTGCCTTCAAAGCCCGGCGTTTATTATTTCCATAATCATAAAGACAAGGTCGTCTATGTTGGGAAGGCCATCAATCTGAGAAAAAGGGTAAGCAGTCACTTTACTCAAAACGACCCCGATCCAAAACGACAGCATTTCATACGCAACGTTTTCAAGATATCCTATAAACAATGCGCCACTGAATTGGAAGCGATCGTATTCGAAAGTGCCGAGATAAAACGACTATGGCCTCGCTACAATAAAAGTCAGAAGCAGCCAAATCAACGATTTGCCCTTTATACTTTTGAGGACAATAAAGGTTACCTGCGCTTATGCATCGATAAAAAGAAAAAAAGCCTTCCTGCACTGTATAATTTTAACCTGTTGAATGAAGGGCTGGTAATGGTAAAAAAAATGGTGGATGAGTTTGAATTGAATGCCAAACTCTGTTTCCTCGATAAAACACCCTTCACCCATGAGGAGCAGAAGGAGCTTGATCCACCCGGCGTCTATAATTCGAAGATGAAACGGGCCATTGATGCTCTAAATGAAAGCCTGCCTACTTTTGCTCTTGTGGATGAGGCCATTGCAGCTGAAGAAAAACTGTGTTTGCTGGTGGAGCGGGGGAGTTTCTGGGGCATGGGCTATATCCCGAGATCGCACCGGATCGCATCTACTGCTGAGCTGAAAAACTTCCTGAACCCATATGCCGATAACGATTATATCCGGAACAGCATTTATTCATTTGCTGAAGCAAACCCGGACAAAAAAATATTGCTGACCACATAAAATCAACAGGTGCAAACAGCCTTATATAATTTAAAGATCCAAAAACGCATTGCTGCCTTATCGGTATTGTTGCTTGTCATCAAAGGTATTGCCTGGTATATTACCGGCTCGGTGGCCATCCTTACCGATGCGTTTGAAAGTATAGTCAACGTGGTAGCCGGCTTCATCGGCGTATACAGCTTATATGTATCTGCCAAACCAATGGATTTTGATCATCCTTATGGCCATGGAAAGGCAGAATTCATTTCTGCGGCAATCGAGGGTACCATGATCAGCATTGCGGGCCTGATCATTATTTATGAGGCACTGAACAACCTGCTTCACCCGCATGAGATAAAAAAGTTGGATTATGGTATCATCCTTACCGTGATCACGGCACTGATCAATTACGGCGCCGGGTATTTTTGTGTGAAAACCGGAAGAAGGAATAATTCACTTGCCCTGATATCCAGTGGTAAACACCTGCAATCGGATACATGGACCACCCTGGGTATTGTTTGCGGCCTGGTGTTGATGCTGGTCACTAAACTTTCCTGGATCGACAGTGTGGTGGCAATAGTGTTTTCGATCTTCATTATCTACACCGGGTATAAAATATTACGAAGTTCTGTTGCTGGGATCATGGATGAAGCCGATACAGCCCTTCTTGATAAACTGGTACAAACATTGAATGCAAACCGGCGGGCTAACTGGATCGACCTGCACAACCTGCGCATCATCAAATATGGAAGCCGGTTGCACCTGGATTGCCACCTTACTGTTCCCTGGTACCTGAATGTACACCAGGCCCACGAGGAGATCGATGCCTTGTCCGGATTGGTAAAGAAGGAGTTTGGGGAATCTGTAGAATTATTTGTTCATTCCGATGGTTGCCTGGATTTTTCATGCCGGATATGTACCAGGACAGATTGCCAGGTACGTAAGCAGCCATTTGAGAAGAAAGTGGAGTGGACGATGGAAAATATACTGAGCAACAATAAACATCGATTACTCTACTGATGCCCCCGTTAGTCAAAGGCAAAGCTGTCTTTTACGATCGTTTCATTGGCGGTCAGCAGACGTATATAATAGATGCCTTTAGCGGTAAGCCCGGGAACATTTGTTATAACGGTATTGGTTCCAGGCAGTAGCTGTATATCCCCGCTGTAGATGATACGACCTGTTGCGTCGCAGATGGCCAGGACTGCAGCTTTTTTATCAGCACTATTCACTATGATCGTAGCAGTGCGGCCTGAGGTTGATAAACTGGTGCGTATAAACCGGAGCGACTGGTCATTCCGGTTTGTGAGAGAAATGATCTTACTGAAATCGGTTTTGGAATTGTTGTCGACCAGGGCAAGCCGGTAATAATTGATGCCGATAGCGGGGGAATTATCCGTGAAAGTATAATTTCGTTTTGATGATGATACACCTGCTGCCGGGATCCGGCCGACCGGTCTGAAAGAGCGGGAATCACTGCTCCTCTCAACATCAAAATAATTGCTGTTTGATTCTGATAATGTAGACCAGTACAGGAAATTGCTTCCGTTCCGCTCGATCCCGTAAAACTCTGAAAGTTTGGCTGCCAGCGGCGGACCACCACCATATTCGGCATAACCAAGGTCGGGCCCTACTCCCAGGAATGTGATACCAGGAATGATCACCCCAAGATCGATCACCGGGGAAATTGCCTGCAGGTAATAATTGATGATATTACTTGAGTCGAATAATGGGTCCATGCCCGGAACATTATAAGGTGTGTCTACATAATTGGTTGGAATCCCTCCGGGCCAAAGCGGAAGATTATTGTTCCCATTGTTATAAGGATCATTTACCAGGAGGTGTATACCATCGATGTTGGTGGTTGTATCGCTTCCTTTTAACCAGGCGCCGGCAAAACCGACTATGATGTTATTTCTGATCTTTATATTAGTGGCGTGGCCATGGTTCAGCGCATCGAGGTAAATACCAATCCATGGCTCACGGTCGGGAAGGGTTGTTGCAACGATCGTATTATTGTCAATCTCCATACTGTCGATCAGTGCACTACTGCTTCCTTCGCTCACGATCAATATCCCCCCGGCAGTACCGACTCCCTCACCTGAGGCCAGATTGGACATCAGGTTTTTTCTGACCTTGCAATTCTTTATCAATGAAGAATCTCTTGTATTGAATTGAACCCCGCTGGACACATTGCGTATGATATTGTATTCCACTATAGCCGATTCAGCCCCAAATTCGAAGATTACCCCGCTTTCGTATTTACTGTTAACGGTGTCCCTGCTCAGCACATTATGGTGGATCCACGCCGAATAATCGGAATTGCCTTTGTTGTTGAAGTTAAGGTCGATGCTTCCATGAATGATGTTCCCTGATATCTCCAATCCTTCGATATGAAATAATTCAATACAGAAATCCCAGCCACTCTGCCCAGGGAAATTACCCCCATAAGGGATCTTGTTCAGGGTATTATTGTATATCCTGCAGTTCTTCAGATAACCGTGGTTCACATATTTGATGGGCCATCCATTATTTCCTTCCGGGCGTTGGTTCTGGGTAATGACATTGTCGTGGATCAACATACCTACCTGGCCACCTATATTCAGACAACCCCTTCCGAAATTACCATAAACAGTATCTGCGTATTGTGCACAATTGTTGACGATATTGTTGTAAAACCTGTTACCGGTAGAAAATAACGTATCGGGAGGAAACTCATAAAAGTCGCTGCGTGCGCTGAATATTACACCTCTATCGAGGAAATTTTCAATCGTGCAATGATGAATATGTACATTACTGCGCCCCGCCACCCAAATGGCCCAGTAAGAGGTCAGGTCCTGTCCATCGAATTTTATGTAGCTTATGGACTGGTTCCCATTTGTACCTTCCGGAGACTTTAGTGACAGCAACTCTTTGAATACCGTTGCGGCAGTAGTTTTAATGACCGGCATATTAAGAGAATCTCCCCTCAGGTTCACACCAGGGCTAAGAAAACATTGTTCTGTTTCCAGATAAGTGCCCGGCATTATAAAAATGGTATCGCCAGCAGTAGTGATCGTCTGAGTGGCAAAATGCAACGTCTTCCATGGGTTTCCCATACTGCCGTCGCCAATGACGTCATCGCCAGTAGTACTGATGTACCAGGTAGCTGAAAATCCCTGAGTGGAAATACAGCATCCCAGTATCAAATAGAATAAAAAAATACCCAGGTGTTTCCTCATAAGCGGTACACTAATATCTTAGCCAGGATAAAATGAATCCTGTTTTTGTTGACAGAATGTCCAGTTGTTGCTATTTATTTTCCAGAGGAGTATTCAAAAATTCATCTGCTCTTCGGCAGATATTGGAAATTTGGTAAGCGAAAGGTTGCACAATATAAAACTTTAATCTGTAATATCCACAGGTAATCCACATTTTACTCAGTGATAATACATGCAAGTTTATCAAATTGAAAACCAGTTGATTAAAATATACTGACCCCTTTAATTTATGGGTAAATAACTCAAAGTGTTTGTTATTTGTCAAGAAGAAAAGCTCCTTCAATGTGAAGGAGCTTTTCTTTTAGTAATTCGGAGCTTTACTGACTGATAATGCTTTTGACAATACTTTCATCAGAAGTGAATAGCCTGATATAATAAATACCACTGGAGACAGGGGGGGTGTTCTTTGACAAATTATTGACACCTGTCTGTAATTGTAGAGAAGAGGTAAAGATGGTTCTGCCGGTTGCATCAACGATCACCAGGCTCGCGGCTTGTGTTTTGGTACTGCTGATCGTAATGTTGGCAAAACCGCTTCGTGCAGGGAGGTTTATATACCCGAAATTGATGGATTGATTCATTTTGTTGGTAACCGACACTACCCTGCTATATTCAAAGCTTCCGTCTAGGTCTGTCATTACCAGGCGGTAGAAATTTTTTCCATCTGCCGGGTAGGCATCAATAAAGTTGTATTTTACTTCAGCGGAAGAAGTGCCGCTTGCATTCACTTTCCCAATGGAGGAAAAATTCCGGCCATCAACACTTCTTTCAATACTAAAATAACTGCTGTTGATCTCTGTGGCAGTATTCCAGTTAAGTACATTTTTTCCGCCATTTTCTTTGGCTGTGAAATCGATCAATGTTATAGGTAAGGAACCAGTTCCGAATTCTTTATAACCGCCGTCGGGTGCTGTGCCTACAAAAGGCGAGCCTACATAGACGCCTGCGTCAATCAATGGGGAAGCAGCCTGCAGGCGAAAATCGGTAGCTGAAACAAACATGGGGTTCAGCGTTCGGTTGTTGTTGTACGTGTAGTTGGTTGGGTTACCTCCCGGCCACGAGGGCATATTTCCGCTGCCATTGTTATAGGCATCGTTGTGTGTAACTGTTATTCCATTGATGTGTGTGTTTCCTGCACCGCTGGTTCCCTTAAGCCAGGCATCGCCGAAGCCTACCACAATGTTGTTGCGAATATTGATATTGGTACCACTTGCTGTTGGGTCACCCATTGAGGTAAAGTCTATGCCTATCCATGGTGCATCGCCTGGTTTGGCAACGATGGTGTTGTTGTAAATATCCAGTCCCTGTATTTGCGGGTCATCTGTTCCCTCACTGATAACTGTTACCCCGGCTGCGGTACCTATCCCGTTTCCCTGGTAAATATTGGAAAAAAGATTGCGCCTGATGATATTATTGGAAAGAACACTGTACCCACCGGCCGGTGCAGGGATCTCAGGGTTGTTGCCACCAGTGTTATTCACACCACGGGTGTTGAACTGCACGCCACTTGATACATTATTAAATACATTATCCTCTATGAGGATCGATTCAGTCCTGAATTCAAGAATGATCCCGCTTTCGAAATTACTGTTGAGGGTGGAATGATTCAATGTATTGTGGTGGATCCATGCAGTGAATGCGTAAGAGCCTTTCCGGTTGTAGTTAAGATCGATGCTTCCCTGGATCGTGTTATTATAGATCTCGAGTCCCTGGATATTGAAGAATTCAATGGCGAAGTCCCAATCACCGTTTTCACCCGGGTAAGTGCCTGCATAAGGTGCTTTGGTTAATGTGTTGTTGTATATCTTCACTCCTTTCAACCAGCCTTCATCCCAGTATTTGATTGGCCATCCGTTCTTGAAATTTGGCCGCTGGGTCTGCACAAGTGTATTATTATAGATCTCCATTCCCTGCTGGCCGCCGATATTTATGAGGCCGGCGCCATAGTTACCGGTATTGGCGGCTGAATTCAGTACGGTATTATTATAGAATTTATTCCCGGTGGCATAGTGGCCAGGGTCAGAGTGGGGATCAGTAGCATCATTACCATCGAAGATCACGCCACGGTCCTTGAAATTGATGATCTTGCAATCGTTGATGATCACATTACTCCGCCCGGTGATCCAGATAGCGATCCATGTTTTATAGGTTGTTTCATTCACATATTGACCATCGAAAGTAATGCCTGAGATACTCTGGTTACCATTTGTATCCTGCCCCGAGCTGAGTGCGAGTAAGTTTGACCATTGCCCGCTCACGGTGCTTATCACTATTGTGTTTGCAAAACCTTCTCCCTCCAGGCTTACCCCTACTGCCAGGGAAGAAGCCTGGGTTTCGGTATAGGTGCCTGCAACCAGGTGAATGATATTGCCTGCTGCGGTAACCGTGCTGGTCGCTTTCTTAAGGGTTTTCCAGGGATTGCCAATTGTTCCATTTCCTGTGGCGTCGTTACCAAGCGGACTGACATAATAAGTTGTAGCAAAGGAGGTGTGGGTAAAGCTGCAAAGCATACCAATGAATAAGAAAATAGCAAAAGCAGATCTTCTTAAGACAGGGAGAATTGTTTTCATCAGGATATTTTTTGGTTTTTTTCGGATATTGATCATTGATCGTACCGGAATACGAGCAATTTTCGGTTACAAAATTTTCAAACCGGAACGTCAAAATCACCGTAGCATGTACAGGTTTTTTTGAGTGGAAAATCTGTACGAGTAGCGGAAAGTATGCTTACGTGCATACAATCCCCACTTCGAAGTTCATCTCCAAAATTTCCGGTCCGACTTTTTGCTGGAAGGAATGGCCTGAGGGCAGCAGACCATTAAAGTCAAAGGTCGCCTTGCTGAATGTATTATTTCAGCTTAACGGGTACAATAAATTATCTGGGGTTTGGCAGAGCGATCACCGGGATCGGGCAATCGTATTCTCTTCAGCATGTGAAAATCAGTTTTCATAGGATTTTTCTTTAACGTTGAACACGGATCATAAATCAACCAAAATCATACCATACTTTTTTATTTATAATGAAAGCAGGTAATTATCTGTAATTGTCTTTATGTGAACGGAAACGGATTTTTAAATATTTTAAAAATGAAATGATTTTTATCCAGAAGATTTTCCACATTTCGGATATTACGTAAACCTGTCCTACGGACTATGTACCCAGGGTAGAAAATCTACGAAATAGGAGAGAGGCTATTAATATGTGTATTGGTTAATATGAGGTTACTGGTTTTCGCAGAATACTTTCTTACCGGTTGTTTCTCCCTCGTAAAGGATTGTGACATAATAAATACCCGTTGCCAGTTGTGGAATATTCTTGGTGAATAAATTCAAACCCTTTTGCAACTGCAAGGCTATCCTTGTAACGGTGCGGCCATTCATATCTGTTATCAGTAACATAGCGGGAGCTGCTTTGTTGCAGCTGATCTTTGCTATAACCGTTCCGGATGATGACGATAGCTGAAGATAATTGAGGGCTATTTGTGACGGCTCGTTGTAGGTTATTGAAACGACCTTACTATATTGGGTGTTACCCGACCTGTCGACCAATACAAGGCGATAATAATTTACACCCCCGGAAGGCTGAGCATCTGAAAATTGATAACTCAACTCGCTGACAGAATAGCCCGCAGCATTTATCCTGCCCAACGGATGGTAGGTTGATCCATCGTCACTTCTTTCAATAACAAAATGATCGCTGTTAAGCTCGGTTGCTGTTTTCCATTGAAGCAGGTGTTTATTATCAACAGCTTTTACAGAGAACTCCTTCAGGGAAACAGGCAGGGGCGGCCCCGAATTGAATTCGTAATAACCCATATCCGGTGCGTTACCGGTAAATGGCAAGCCCACATCGATTCCCTTATCAATCACTGGGGAGGTTGCCTGTAGCCGGAAATCGGTAGGGGAAATGAACAACGGGTTCACACTTAGGTTATTGTTGTAGGTGTAATTGGAGGGACTACCGGCCGGCCAAACCGGGGCATTCCCGCTCCCGTTATTGTAGGAGTCATTATGAGTGACCACCACGCTGGTCATAGCTGTATTCGGAAAGCTGCCGGCCAGCCAGGTATAGGTAAATCCTGTGATAATGTTGTTCCGGACATTCACATTCGTTGCATTCCCGTTCTCCTGGTTTGAGAAGTCGATACAGGTAATTGGTGCTGACCCTGTCTTCGCCACGAATGTGTTATTATAAATATTCAGGCCATTTACCTGCTCATCGTTACCGCTTTCACTGAGTATGATCACCCCGGCAGCCGTGCCTGATCCATTTCCGTAGTAGAGATTGGAAAAAAGATTGTTGCGGATGGTATTGTTCAAAAGGTAACTGAACCCACCTGTTGGAACGCCACCACCGGGATCGGGGAACCCACCATCGTTATTCACCGACCTTGTGTTGAACTGCACACCACTCGATACATTGTTGAGTGTATTGTTTTCAATGAGCATATGCTCTGTGCGGAATTCGAGAACAATGCCGCTTTCAAAATTTGAATTGGCAGGAGTTCGGCCAAGGGTATTATGGTGTATCCATGCAGAGAATGCATACGCCCCTTTCCTGCTGAAGTTGAGATCGATACTGCCCTGGATCGTGTTGTTATAGATCTCGAGACCTTCTATGTTTATGAGCTCGATGCAAAAATCCCAATCGCCATTCTGCCCGGGAAATGTTCCTTTATAGGATGCTTTTGTAAGGGTATTGTTATAGATCTTTACTCCCTTAAGCCAGCCATTATTCCAGGGTTTGATGGGCCATCCATTCTTAAAATCAGGCCGTTGGTCCTGTATCATGGTATTGCCATAGATCTCCATCCCCATCTGGGCGCCGATATTCAAGAGACCGGTACCAAAATTTCCATTGTTCTCGGCTGAATTCAGAACGGTGTTGTTATAGAATTTATTCCCGGTAGCATAATGGCCAGGATCATAGATGGGGTCATTTGCATCATTCCCGTCGAATACAACGCCACGGTTACTGAAGTTGATGATCTTGCAATTGTAAACCGATACATTGCTTCGGCCGGTCACGAATAATCCTATCCATGTTTTGAAATTCGTTTCATTAACATATTGCCCGTCTAAAGTGATGCCCGATACGGATTGGTTCCCATTGGTATCGTTCGGAGAATCGAGCGACAGCAGGGTGGAGAATTGCCCGGTCATCTCTCCCTTAATGATGCATAATGCATTTCCGGCTCCTTCGATGCTGACGCCAACTGCTAAAAAAGATTCCTGCGTTTCGAAGTAGGTCCCTGGGTTCACATGAATGATATTGCCTGCACCCGTTACCGTTTGGGTAGCCTTGCGAAGGGATTTCCAGGGGTTACCGATGCTTCCATTACCGGTAGCATCATTACCATTTGGATCGATATAATATGTAGCGGAAAAAGATGTCCCCGAAATGCAGACAAACAAAAGGTTCAGCGCTGCTTTTTTTATAAGTAGCCGGTTCATGCCCATCGAAATGTTTAATCGTTAATAAGGAGGTCAACAGATCTTCGAAGGGGCGGATTGTACAGTATATGGGCAAGAGGCAAATGGCGTGCCAGAGGTTTTACAGCCCGTCCGGGGCGGGGAATATCAGTGTTCGATCAGTTTGGCCACTCCAAACGCTGCAGCGGCAGCCACGGCACCGATCAGCATTACTTTCATTGCACCCCAGAATGGATTTACCCCGGTGACCTTACTTTTGAAATAGCCGAATACAAAAAGGCATACCAGGGTTGCAATTACCGAGATCTTTAATGCTTCCACAGAACTGGAAATAAAAAAATAAGGGCTTAGTGGGATAATACCCCCGAGAATATAGGATAAGCCAATATTAAGGGCGCTTTTGGTAGCCCGCTTGGGGTCCGGCTTGTCGAGTCCTAACTCATATTTCATCATGAACTCTACCCAGCGGTCTTTATCTTTTGAAATCTCTTCAGTAGCCTGGTCCTGCAACTGCGGACTCAAGCCGATATTAGCAAAGAATTCTTTTGTCTCGGCAACTTCACGATGCCGAAGGTTCTCCACTTCATCGTATTCCCTTTTCAACTCGCTTTTATAATGGTCCTGCTCTGTTTTACCCGCCAGGTATCCGCCTAATCCCATGGCGATACTTCCTGCTGCTATTTCAGCAATGCCTGCGATCACTACAATATTACTGCTATCGATAGCGCCGCTCAGCCCTGCGGCCAGTGCAAAAGGCACAGTCAACCCATCGCTCATCCCGATCACGACATCCCTTAAGAGGTCGGAACTCTGAAGATGTGATTCAACATGCTCATGGTGAAGGTGTGTGTCCATCATCACTCAATTAGGTGATCAAGGTACAAATTAAACCGGTAAGAAAGGGCGCCTGAAGTTGGCCGGGCAGCTGATACCGGTCAGCTTAGCCAAGTTGTTGTAAACTGTTCCCGATGATCTTTACACACTCCATTACCTGCTCTTTGTTTATGACGAGAGGCGGGGCAAATCGGATCTTGTCGCCATGTGTTGGCTTAGCCAGCAGCCCGTTTTCCTTGAGGGCAAGGCAAAGTTCCCAGGCTGCATCCCGGTTGGGGTGCTTTATAACAATGGCATTAAGCAGGCCCTTACCCCTGATCGTTTCAATGAAGGGGGAGTTGAGTTTTTGCAATTCTTTCCGTAATAAATTCCCCATGGCATCTGCATTTGCAGCCATGTTCTCCTCTTTCAGTACCTGTAGTGCAGTAATGGCTACGGCGCAGGCCAGTGGGTTACCTCCATAGGTACTTCCATGTTCACCAGGCTGGATGGTCATCATGATCTCATTATCGCTGAGTACAGCACTTACCGGCAGGATACCGCCACTTAACGCTTTCCCCAATAACAAAATATCGGGCCGCACATTCTCGTGGTCGCAGGCAAGCATTTTCCCCGTCCTTGCCAGTCCTGTTTGTATCTCATCCGCTATCATCAGTACATTGTATTCACTGCATAGTACCCGGATGCCTTTATAATAACCTTCATCCGGTACCACTACGCCGGCCTCGCCCTGTATGGGCTCGAACAGAAAGCCGCAAACATTTTTATCCTGAAGGGCTTTTTCCAAAGCGGCAAGGTCATTGAAGGGTATTTTCTCATAACCCGGAATGAATGGCCCAAAATCGGTGGTTGCAGTCGGATCGCTGCTGAAAGAGATCACCCCGGTGGTCCGGCCATGGAAATTATTGCTGCAGACAATGATCCTGGCCCGGTGTTCTTCTATACCTTTTACCCTGTACCCCCAATGGCGTGCAAGCTTAAGCCCTGTTTCCACTGCTTCAACGCCGGTATTCATAGGCAAGACCTTGTCGTAACCAAAATAAGCGGTGATGAACTTTTCATATTCACCCAGCAGGTTGCTGTGGAAGGCCCGTGAAGTAAGCGTGAGCTTTTGAGCCTGGCCTACCAAAGCAGCTAATATCCTGGGGTGGCAATGACCCTGGTTAACAGCCGAGTAGCCGCTCAGGAAATCATAATAGCGTTTTCCATCCACATCGAAAACATAAACCCCTTCTCCGCGATTCAGGACAACGGGTATGGGGTGATAGTTGTGGGCACCATACTTGTCTTCAAGGTCGAGATAATATTGTGTATTGGGTGATATGTTTATGGTCGAATTCATACAAGGAAATTTTTAAGGAATATGTATACGGAAATATTGCCCCATCCAAGGGGCCGGAAAACGGATTATCCTCGATGGTTGAGAAGATCGAGATTGCTGTTCAGGAAAGATGATATGTTGATCAGCGTGTTAATTCTCTTGAATTTGATGCAAGATAGGGCTTATTTTGGAGATAGGCAAGCCGTACCACTACCCGACGATTCATAGTTCATGGAACATAGTCAATGGCTACATGGCAACCTTTATAAAATAGCGCTCATCCATTTGCACTGGTAAGGCTGTGCCCTTGTTGAATATCCCGAATACCGTACTGCCGCTTCCGCTCATTGCAGCATAAATGGCGCCATGCGCATATAGTTCATCCTTGATCACTTTTATTTCAGGGTGAGCAGCAGATACGGCATTTTCAAAATCGTTCTTCAAACCTGCCCGCCAGGCGGATACCGGTTCGGAGATTATATCCTTTAAGGAACGGGCGGGGATTCCGGGTTTGACCTGAGAAAAGGCCCACCCGGTATTTACGTGAATGCCGGGATTTACCAGTAGAATTTGGTAGGAAGAAAGATCGAGCGGCACTTCTTCCATTTTTTCTCCGCGGCCCGTTGCAAAGCAGGGTTTGTTGATGACGAAGAACGGGCAGTCGCTGCCTAGCTGGGCTGCGTAGGAAATAAGCTGATCGGTTGAAATATTGAGCTGGTATTTTTCATTGAGCAGTTTCAGCAGGAAAGCAGCATCTGATGAACCACCACCTAAACCCGCCCCGGTTGGGATGGCTTTGTGCAAATGGATTTTTATTGCAGGCAGTTTTGGAAAATCGTTCTTTAAAAGCTGATAGGCCCTGGTACAGAGATTGTCGCCGGCATTGCCCTGGACAGGGATACCTGTTACCGTTAGGGATGACTGATCGGTGGAAGAAGCGGTGACCACCTCCAGCGCATCGGTAAATGAAATGGGGTAGAAGATGGTTTCAAGGTCATGATAACCGTCATCCCTTTTACGCAGGATGTGTAACCCAAGGTTTATCTTGCAATTCGGGAAAACAACCATTGGGAGTAGGCAATTAAGAATTAAAAATTATAAACCGCGGATGAGAGAATGAAGTCGCTTATTTCTTCTTCCGGGTCTTGATCTCGTCCCGGATCGCTATAGCCCGGATATAGTCCTCATGTTCCAGTACATCTGCCAGTAAGGTCTCCAGTTCATCAAGCGACATGGATTTGAGGTCGTCGCCGGCAGCTGATTCTGTAGTTACCGGCGTGGTTGCCGACTTTTGTTTTTTCTCTTCGCCTTCCATCAATATACCTGCCTGGTCGAGGATGGAATCGTACGTATAGATAGGGCAACCAAAGCGAACCGCCAGGGCCAGTGCATCGGAAGTACGTGAATCGATCTCCACGGTATCGTTAACCGAACTGCATACCAGTTTGCTGTAAAAAATGCCTTCCTGCAGGTCGTTGATCACGATCTCATGTAATTCAACATTGAAAGCCATCATGAAGTTCTTCATCAGGTCGTGGGTGAGGGGGCGGCTCGGACTCATACGTTCCAGGGCCACAGCAATGGCTTGTGCTTCGAAACCGCCGATAACAATCGGGAGCCTTCGTAAACCATTTACTTCGCCCAGGACCACCGCATATGAATGCGTTTGTGTGATACTGTGAGAAAGGGCTACTATTTCCAGTTCAATCTTTTTCATATAAGAAAATCCAGTGACAAATATAAAAATAAAAGCCCTTCAAATCTAACCGAAGGGCTTTTATATTATGCTGTTGATTTGTCCATTTATGAGGTTTGTTTCAGTTTTTTGACTGCTTCTATGATCTTGGGCATCACCTCGAACGCATCGCCTACGATACCGTAATCAGCGGCCTTAAAAAATGGCGCTTCCGGGTCTTTATTGATCACCACAATAACCTTGCTCCTGTTCACACCCGCCAGGTGCTGAATGGCCCCCGAGATGCCAATGGCGAAATATAGATTAGGTGCAATCGCCAAACCTGTCTGGCCTACGTGTTCATGATGAGGCCTCCAGTGTATATCGGCTACCGGGCGGCTGCAGGCGGTGGCTGCGCCTAATAACTTTGCCAGGTCGGTAACCAATCCCCAGTTTTCGGGACCTTTTAAGCCGCGGCCTCCGCTTACTACAATCTCTGCTTCGCTCAACGGGATCTCACCTACCACTTTGTTGGTGGCTGTTACCTGGACCTTCGCTGTATCCACGGTTACCGAAAGATCGGCAACTTCTGCAGAACCATCCGAAGTTGTAATGCTGAATGAATTCGGGTTAAGCGAAATGATCTTTTTATCTGTATGGATGGTCACGTTGGCAAATGCCTTTCCACTAAATACGTTCTTTTTTACGGTGAAGCCATTGCTGAGGTCGGGCAGTGCAACAGCACCGGAAACCAGGCCGGCTTTTAAGCGAACACTCAGACGGGGTGCAATGGCCTTACCGTTGAAATTATTGGAGAAGATGATCACTTTTGCATCAACGGCATTGACGGCTTCGGCCAGCACTTTGGCAAATACCTGTGCATCTACCTGGTTGAGGGAATCGTTCTTTACCGCATGTACTTTTTTGATGCCGTATTTACCAAGTCCCGCCAGGTCATCAATGACAGAACCCAATACAACTGCTTCCGCGGCAGTGCCGATGAGTTCGGCCACTTTAGCGCCGTAGCAGGCTGCTTCAAACGAAGATTTCTTTATGTGCCCTTCTGATTGATCGAGAAATACTAAAACTGACATATAATTATTTTGGAATTGTTAGATTGCTTTTGCTTCTGTATGTAAAAGACGAACCAGCTCTTCCGGTGTATCCGGCGAGA
>CAZYAT010000009.1:0-89326 GCA_964645235.1 uncultured Ferruginibacter sp.
TTAAAAAAGCCACCGCCTTCATCATATCATCATGAAGTATGCGATCAGATTGATTGAAGGGAACTTCTTTGCGGAAAGCAGTTATTATTTTTTCTAATTGTGGAGACGTCTTCAGCGGTCGGCGGAACTCCAGGGCCTGCGCAGCAGTCAGTAATTCGATGGCCAGCACTTTCTCTACGTTATCGATCACCCGTTTGCATTTGGTGGCTGCATTGGCGCCCATACTCACATGGTCTTCCTGGTTATTGCTGGAAGGGATACTGTCTATAGACGAGGGCGTGCATAGCTGCTTGTTCTCGCTTACGATACCGGCAGCGGTGTATTGGGGGATCATCAGCCCGGAATGAAGACCAGGATCTTTCACCAGGAACAAAGGCAGGCCTCTTTGTCCGCTGATCAATTGATAGGTTCGGCGTTCTGATATGCTTCCGATCTCGGCCATGGCGATGGAAAGGAAATCCAGTGCCAGTGCAAGCGGTTGGCCGTGGAAATTACCGCCGCTCATAATGAGGTCGTCATCCGGGAAGATGTTCGGGTTGTCGGTCACGGAGTTGATCTCGTTTATAAAAACACCGAGCACATGATCGAAACTATCTTTGCTGGCGCCGTGCACCTGCGGGATGCAACGGAACGAATAGGCATCCTGCACCTGTGTTTTCTTCTGTGCGGCGATCCCGCTGCCATCAAGCAGCTCCCTGATCCGGGCAGCCGTATTGTTCTGCCCTTTATGTGCACGGATGGCATGTATGTTCGGGTGAAAGGGTTCGGTGGTGCAATCAAATGCATCGAGGCTGATGGCGGCGATGACGTCGGCCCATTTCAGCAGCCGTTCGCTTTGCACGAGGTTATACATGCCGTAGGCGCTCATGAACTGGGTACCGTTGATGAGCGCAAGGCCTTCCTTGCTTTTGAGTTCGATCGGTTGCCAGTTGAATTTTTTTAGTGCATCGGCAGTAGTTATCTTTTTACCATCGTGCACCACTTCTCCCAGGCCAAGCAGGGGCAGGCTCAGGTGGCTGAGCGGGGCAAGATCGCCCGATGCGCCGAGCGATCCCTGTGTGTAGATCACTGGCAGCACATTATTATTATACATGCCGATCAGCCGCTGCACCGTTTCCGTCTGCACGCCTGAATGGCCGTAGCTGAGCGATTTTATCTTTAATGCCAGCATCAGCTTCACAATATCCGCAGGAACTTCCTCGCCCATCCCGCAGGCATGCGATTTTATCAGGTTGCTCTGCAATTGCTGCAATTGCGCCTTATCGATCTGCACATTCTGCAAAAAACCAAAACCTGTATTGATGCCATAGAAGAGCGCATCTGAACTGCTGAGTTTATTATCAAGGTATTCCCGGCAGGCCCGGATGCGGTCTATGGCACCCGGACTGATGGAAACAGAACCGTTTAAAATAAAAACCTGTTTGAATTGATCGAGACCGGTGGTAGTACTGTCGATGTGGTGATGGTCGCTCATGCAGTCATTAATTTGGCAATCGTTTACTAACTTGGCAAAACTAACATAAAAACCGTTAGCCGGGACGGCGCCTTTTACCGGGCAGGCATCCCGCCAAAAACATCGATATGGGATTATTAGCGCTTGCCATTGCACCGGGTGTCTTCATCTGCCTCTTCATTTATTTCAAAGACAAATACAATAAAGAACCACTCGGCCTGCTGCTGCTTACCTTCTTCCTGGGCATGCTCAGCATCATACCGGCCTTCATACTCGAAATGGCATTTACCAAACCGGTGGAGCGGCTCATGGGCAGCGGCATCGCTTACACGATCGTTTTCTCGTACATCATCGTTGCGCTGAGCGAGGAAGGAAGCAAATACCTCGTGCTGCGTTATTATGCGTTCAGGCGAAAGGCCTTCGATGATCCCTTTGATGGCATCGTGTATTCAATGATGGCAGGAATGGGCTTTGCCACGCTGGAGAATATCTTCTATGTGATGGAGCATGGGATGGTCACCGGAATCACCCGCATGTTCCTCTCTGTTCCGGCGCATGCAACCTTTGCGGTGCTGATGGGCTACCACGTGGGGCTGGCTAAATTCGACACAGTAAGGAGGGGCAGGTACCTGCTGTTATCCATTTTCTGGCCGGTGCTTTTCCATGGCACCTTCGATTTCTTTTTGTTCGTGGGCAATACCTGGCTGCATTTCCTGGGTGCCGTGGTTTCATTTATTGTGGCACTGCGGCTGTCGCTGAGGCTGATCAAAAAGAAACAACAGATATCGAGGGACCACCATTCAGGTATCGATTCGATCACCAATCATGATCATGATATTTTATAGCCGAATACCGCATCGGCCTTCCGGTTAGAAAAAATCAAGCATCTTTACATTCAAATTCCACGATGATGAAAAAGTTTTTCTTTTTAGCTGCCCTGTTAAGCGTAAGCACCACTTATGCACAAACGGTAAAACTGCTGCATTCGGGCACCAAGGTCTCATTCAGGGGGCTGAGTGCAGTAAGTGATAAAGTAGTTTGGGTGAGCGGCACCGGTGGTACGGTGGGCCTCAGCACCGACGGTGGGGAGAACTGGAAATGGACAACCGTCAAAGGTTTTGAGAAAATGGATTTCCGCGACATCGAGGCCTTCGATGATAAGACGGCCATCATCATGGGCATTGCCGAGCCGGCATACATATTAAAAACCACCGACGGCGGCGAGAACTGGAAGATCGTTTTCACCGACAGCACCAAAGGGATGTTCCTCGATGCCATGGAATTCTGGAATGAACAAAGCGGCATTGTGATCGGCGACCCGCTGGGCGATAAGATATTCATTGCACGCACATTCGATGGCGGCAACAGCTGGCGGGGCATCCCGGCGGAGAACATACCCACTGCTGAGAAAGGCGAAGCCTTCTTTGCGAGCAGCGGCACCAATGTGCGGAAGCTGAGCAGATCCGAAGCAGTATTCGTCAGCGGAGGGCTCCGCTCCCGTTTATTCATCCGCGATAAAAAGATCGACCTGCCCCTCCTGCAGGGAAAAGAAAGTACCGGCGCCAACTCGGTAGCGGTGAAGAAAAAAAAGACCATCATTGTGGTAGGCGGCGATTTCAATACCAAGGACTCCACCAGCGGCAATTGTGTGATCAGCACCGACGCCGGACAAAGCTTCCATACACCCACCGTTGGTCCGCATGGGTACCGGAGCTGCGTAGAATACCTGTGGAAGAAAACATGGATCAGCTGTGGCCTGAACGGCGTCGATTATTCGGACGATGAAGGGCAGAACTGGAAATGGATCAGCAAAGACGGCTTCCATGTGGTGCGGAAGGCAAAGAACGGCAACGCTGTTTTTATGGCCGGCGGAGGCGGGCGGATCGGCAGGTTCTATCGCACACAATAAAAAAAGCCGGTGAAGAATCACCGGCTCCAGCAGGTCATGTTAAGCACTACCTGTGTAAAACAATTCTTCCCAACCGGGTGTCTTCACCTACCCTGATCGGGACATTGTTTATGACTGAATCCTTATAACCGTTGGATGGTTTGATTATTACTGTTGCAGAATTGGTCCTGATCCCCCTGATCTTGAATTCGCCGTCGTGTTCCGGCACAGCAAAAAGCGTATCCGTACCCGCTACTGCCATTACCAATGCAGGCAGGGCACCGGACGGGCTTATCTCCCCTTCTATTTCACCCGAATTACCACGACAGAAATGGCTGAGCTTTAAACGAAGTTCGAAGCGGCCGTTGCTTTTCAATCGTATCGAACCATGCCCGTCCATATCCAGCCAGATGCGGAAGCGGCGTGTACCGATCCGGTCCCAGCCACCATGCACGTCGATGGTAAGTACCGAATCGCTTGGGTGCAGGTCGAGCGGGAAGCTGGTACCATTGAGCATGGCGTAATTGCCCTGGCCGATGGTGATGCGGATCTTCTTCACTTCACCTGTGGGCACATAACCCGTTGCCAGTAAAGTATCGAGCCCGTTACGGAAACGAAGGATATTGTAGATGCCGGGACGGATGTTCAGCTGGTCCCAGCGCTCGGCACCGGTTGAATCTTCCACTTTCACTTCCACTTTTTGAATATTGATAAAGATCGAATCGAACAATACGGATGGGTCGTCGGTAAGCATGACATCGAACTGGTTCGATCCGGCCGGTACATTACCTGAATCGTCGACGGCCTCTTTCTGGCAGGAGAAAAAGAATACCGCGGCGATTCCAAGCAGGGCAAGGAATAAAAATGATCTTTTGTTTTTCATACAGATGAGTTTTCAGTGATGAATATGTTGAACACGGATAACAGAACTAAATTAGTACCGGCCCCACAGGCAGATGCAGGAAGGTTGCCGGGCAGTAAAAAGCGGCTGCCGAACAGGCAAAATTGATCACTGAACCGACGGGCAGAAAACGGGACCTGGACTGACCGGGGGCCCTATTTCTTGAAAGCGAAATAAACAGCCCCCAGGATAAGTATGAAGCTGACGAGGTATTTCCAGTGGAAGGGCTCCTTCAGGTACCATACTGCGAATACTGCAAATACGATCAGGGTGATGATCTCCTGGGTGATCTTCAACTGGAAACCGGTGAAGCCGTTCACAAAGCCCAGCCGGTTGGCAGGTACCATCAAGCAGTATTCGAAAAGCGCAATTCCCCAGCTGATGAGTACCGCTTTCCACAAGGCCATGCCGGTGTTTTTGAGGTGGCCGTACCAGGCAAAGGTCATGAAGATGTTGGAGGCGGTAAGGAGTAAGATCGTTCGGAGCATTTTACAGAATTGGTGATTAAGAATAAATGGTTGACGTATGATCGGTCCTAAAAATAAAAAATGGCTTACATAGAGTAAACCATTCTTGATTTTTTATGAGTAATCCCTGGTTAATTCAGGCTTCTGAAATCCACCGGCACCAGCTTGCTCACACCAGCTTCCTGCATCGTAACACCATAGATCACATCCACGGCGCTCATCGTCATTTTATTGTGGGTAACGATGATGAACTGGCTGTTCTCGCTGAACTTCTTGATCATCTGCGTGAACTTACCCACGTTGGCATCATCCAGCGGTGCGTCCACCTCATCGAGGATACAGAAAGGCGCCGGCTTGATCAGGTAAATGGCGAACAGCAGGGCGGTTGCAGTCAGCGTCTTCTCTCCACCGCTCAGCTGCCCGATGGATGATGGGCGTTTACCCTTTGGTTTGGCCACGATATCAATCGCTGTTTCTGCAAGGTTCTCGGGATCCACCATCACCATATCGGCCGTATCGTCTTCTGTAAACAATGCCTTGAATACTTTCTGGAAATTCTCCCGCACCTGGTTGAAGGTATCGAGGAATTGCTGGTTGGCGGTGGCTTCCACTTCCTGGATGGTTTGCATGAGGCTTTCCCTTGCAGTGACCAGGTCGTTCTTCTGTTCAAGGATGAAGTCGTACCGCTTCTTCATTTCGGTATACGCTTCGATCGCCGTCGGGTTGATCTCGCCGATGTTCTCGAGGCGCTTGCGCTGGCGTTCGTTCTTTTCTCTCAGTTCTTCCAGCGGTGTATCAGTAGTACGTGGTTCATCGATGATCTCGTCCAGGTCGACCTTGAATTCAACGTTCAGCCTTTCTTTCATTCCGGCCAGTTGAAGTTTAAGGTCGGTAAGCTTGTCCTTGATCTCGTTGAGCAGTGTATCAATACCTTCTTTCGATTTATGTTTGAGGCGCAGCTCGCTTTCTTTCTCAGCCAGTGCATTGCGCAGGTTGTAATAAGCCTGATCGGCCTCGTTGAGCCTGCGTTCTTCGGCTTCTTTACCATGCAGCATAGTCACCAGCAGGCCTTCCACCTCTTTCAGCAGACCGGCTGTTTCGGTGATGCTTGCCGATGCTTCGTTCAATTGTGTGTTGCTGTTCTCTATCTGGAGTTTCAGGTCGTTGAGCTGGTTGTTCTTGAAATCGAATTCCTGTTTCAGTGAAGCGATCTTGCTTTGCTGGCGTGTGAAATGCAGGTTGCTTTCATTGAAGTTGGCCGTAGCGGTATTGTATTCCTGTTCGGCCAAAGCATAATCCTGCTCACTGAGTTGTACTTTCTCTGTCAGCTCTTTCAACTGGTCGTTGAATTGTTCCAGCAAAGTACGGGTGCTGGCGATCTCCGCATGCGTGGTTTCCAGTTGTTGCTGCAGTTCACCCAACCTCCTGCTTCCTGCCTCTTCCTGGTGGTGCAGGTTCTCGATCTTGTTCTGCAAAGAGAATGCCTGGTTGGTGAGGTTGCTGATATCGGTTTGTGTTTGCCTGATCGCATTTTCCTTCAGCTGTTCGTTATAGGCGATCACGTCATTGTGGTGCGACTGAATGGTCGCTTTGAGTGCATTCACCACTTCTTCTTGAGCAGCGATCTCCTCGGCCAGTTTCTCCAGGTTCTTTGCACGCCCGATCTTCTTCCCTTCAAACAAACCAACGCTTCCGCCGGTAAGGGAGTACTTACCCTTCACGTATTTACCGCTTTTTTCCAGCACCACCGAACCGTTGCTGTTACGCAATGCATCTTCATTCTCGGCAATGAATACATTGCCCAGCAGGTGTTTGGCCAGGTCGGTATAGCGGGCATCTATCTCCACTACGTTCATGGCAGGGATCGTTCCCTCCGGCTGGTGCTGCTGTTCGAACCCGGTGAATTTATCGAGCAGGAAGAAATTAGCCTTCCCCTTTTTATTCTCGTCAAGCAGGTGGATGGCCTGTAATCCTTCTTCCAGGTTATTCACCACGTAATAGTTGAGATATGGTTCCAGTACGTTTTCAACTGCCGCACGGTATTCTTCCTTTACATAAATGATATCGCTGAGCAGGGGCGCTGCATGATTCCAGGCCTGGTTGTTATGCAGGAACTTCACACTTTCGGGGTAGCCTTCCATTGAATCGATGAGGCTCTTCAGGAGGTCATGCTCGTTCCTGCGGCTGTCGAGTTTGCGGCTTTCGGCCGCAAGTTCATTGCGCAGGCCTTCCATCTTATTCTGCGTTTGCAGGATCTGTTCTTTGGTGAACTCATGCTGTTCCTGCAATTGCTGTAACCCCTGTTTCTTCTGTTCCAGTTCTTCTTCCTTCGCTTTTTTAGCAGGTTCCAGTTGCTGCAGCTGTGATTGACGATACGCTTTTTCTTCCTGCACCTGGCCGATGGTACGCTGCAGGTTTAGGATGGATGTATCAGCAACGGCCACTTTCTTTTCGGCATCGAACTGGTTGCGCTGGATGGACTGGTTGTCCCTCCGCAATTCGTCGATACGGCTCCTTTTCTCGTCGAACACCCGGCGTTTTTCTTCCACTTCGTTCTTCAGTTCTGCCAGTTTCGATTCAAAATCCTTCAGCTGTCCTTCGGCCTCTTCGATCTGTTTGCTGGTGAACTGTATGCTTTCATCGAGACCGGTGAGCTGCCCGCTTGCTTTCTGCAGGAACTCGTTCAATCCTGTCTCCCTTTCCTTGAGGTATTGCAGCCGCTGGCCGGTAAGACTTTTTTCATTCTCTTTATTGCGGACAGCGTCGAGCATTTCGTTGAAGGCATGCTGCATCTGCTGCAGTGACTTTTCTTTCTCCACCAGTTCCAGTTTCTCCTGCTCCAGGGCCGCTTCTTCTTTTGCAATGGCGGTCTCGAGCTCGATACGTTTATCCACTTCCGCTTTCTGCTTTTCGTTCAGCTCATGGTAGGTGATGTTAAAACCTTCCAATGCCGCTTTGGCCAGTTCAATGCTCACCTCTTTGTATTCCTTCTTTATTTCGAAGTACTTCTCAGCTTTCTTTGCCTGGCTTTCGAGGCTTTTCAACTGGTTGTTGATCTCGAAAAGAAGGTCTTCGATACGGGCGAGGTCCTGTTCGGCCGCATCCAGTTTCAGTTTGGCTTCTTTCTTCCTTGTCTTATAGATGGAGATGCCGGCAGCCTGTTCAAGCATGCGGCGGCGGCTGTTGTCCTTATCCTTGATGATATCGTCCACCATGCCCAGCTCGATGATGGCATAGCTGTCGTTGCTGACACCGGTATCCATAAAGAGGTTATGGATGTCTTTAAGGCGGCAGGCAACATCATTGAGACGGTACTCGCTCTCCCCGCTCTTGTAATATTTGCGGGTGATGGTAACGGTACTGAATTCGGTGGGAAGAAGGTTCTTTGTATTTTCGAACGTAAGGCTTACTTCGGCGAGGCCGCTCGCACTGCGTGTCTTGGAACCATTGAATACAAGGCTCTCAAGGTTTTCGCTACGCAGGTTACTTATCTTATGCTCCCCGATCACCCATCGGATGCTGTCCACGATATTGCTTTTTCCACATCCGTTGGGGCCTATCACCCCGGTGATCCCTTCGTCGAAATTGAGTACGGTTTTATCGGCAAAACTCTTAAATCCTTTGATTTCTAGACTCTTTAAGCGCACAGTTTTCTATATTTTTTGTCAGACGGCAAATATAATGGAATGACTCCAACGAAAATTTTGATTTTTTACAGTGAAACGCCTAGTTATTCACAGTTTTAAAAGAATAAATATTAAACTATTCAGGGAGGTGTTTTGGAAAGTAATGATGTTTTTACGTGCCCGATTGCGCAAAAACCCTCGATTTTTTATTACCCCCCCAGATGGCCGGGTATTATAGAAGAGTTTCGACAATATTTTCAAAAAACATTCCGTTTTGCAATGGTAGAATCTGTTATAAAATAACCTTTAAATCCAATTGTATGAAAACGCTTTTTACCTTATTATCGGCAGTTTTAATCCTGACGTTCAGCGCCTGCCAGAAAGCAACGGTAGAACCTCAGATCACTGATGAAGGCCCCGTTACCGGCAAAGTAGACGACCCATCCGGTGAATGCCCTCCAACTGAAGTTACCTTAATAGCCGGTCAATACATGAACTCCGGTACGGTAACCGTAACAAATGACGCCAACTTTATTTACGTGACCTATACTACTGCCCCGGGCTGGTACCTGACACAAACACATTTGTATGTGGGTGCTTGCAATGCCGTTCCGGTGAACGGGCAAGGCAATCCTGTTCCAGGACAGTTCCCATATGCAAATAATCATAACAATGCAACAAGCTATACCTACCAGGTACCCATATCTGCGATACCGGCTGGTGGATGTGGTTGTATTGCAGCACATGCTGTAGTCGTAGAAATGAATTCATCCGGTCAGGTGATCCAGACTCAAACCGGCTGGGGTAATGGTATCCGCATTAACCCGAACGGTGGTAACTGGGGTATGAAATTCAGTTATTGCAGCTGCGCTTTATAAGAAAATAAACATCAGAAAATAGTAAACCGCCGGTCGTAACGACCGGCGGTTGTATTTTAACGATTTGATACATGGGCGGAACAGTTCTATTACGAACCAACTCGTATATTTGAGCCTCAATAAATCTTTATGTATCGATCGTTAATTCTTCTGCTTGCGGTTATATCAATTGAATCCTACGCACAGCCCAAGCTGCTTCCGCAGGCCATCATCACTACCAAGACAACGGTCGTTTCACCCGAAGGAGATGAACCGCCTCCCGGTAACTTCACTTCCGAGAACGGCGAGCAGGTAAGGGTGATGCGTTTTGGCGGCGACGGAGAAACAAAGACCACCACCTGGCTGAAGAACGACCTCGTAAAGACCTTATCAGAAAGTGAAATGGGCCGCACCACCCTGATCAGGGATAACAGTAAAAAGATCACCACCACCATCATGGAAATGATGGGGCGCAAAACGGGCTTTTATGCAACGGATGCCGAACAGGAAGAAATGAGAAAGCGGATGGACAGCATGATGCAGGCCAGGAACTCGAATGGAACACAGGCAGGCTCGGGCAAGGCCCCGGAATTCTCGATCGAATACATGGATGAATCAAAGAAGATTGCCGGGTACAACTGCAAAAAAGCCATGATCATTTCTTCCCGGGGCAACGGAAGAAAAGACAGTACAATCGTATGGTACAACCCCGAATTCAAATTGCAGGGCGTCAGCAGCACTGGTGGTGGCCCGGGCGGGTTTGGCGGTCTCGTAAACCAGTCGGCCGGCGGAATGGAAGGACTGAATGGTTTCCCGATGCAATATGAACGTAACATGGGCCGCGGCAGGAAGATGATCGTTGAAGTTATCAAACTTGTTACTGACAAAGAGATAGCCGATAAGGAATTTGAAATACCAAAAGACATCGAAGTAAAACCAATCAAGGAAATGCAGGGAGGTGGCGGACCGGTGTTCCAGATGAGGGTCGGCAGCTAAAATGACTCGAAATAAAAAATGCCTCCTTCAGGGGAGGCATTTTTGTATAAAGTTTTTCGATCAGAGTTTATCCACGTCGGCTTTCTTCTTGGTATACTCTTCCGATTTCTTCAGGTCGCCTTTTTGTTTGTATACGGCGCTCAGCACATCCAGTACCTGCTTGTAGTTCACCTTATCGGAAGTTTTGTATTCTTTCAGTTTGGAGAAAAGTTCTTCCGCTTTTTCGGCATAGGGCTGGCTTTCCAGGAGCGTTGCCTTGCTCGATGCCATCAGTTCGTTCTTCTTCTTAACGTCGTCCGGTTTGGTACCTTTTATTTTGTTGGCCTCATCGAGGATATCGAAAGAGACATTGTAATAATAATTTGCCATCAGCATATTGGCGTCGATGGTGGAATTGATCTCTATGGCTTTTTTGAAGAGTTCGGGGATCCTCTTTTTATAAGCGCTGATGTCTTTACCCTTTGCATCCTGCGAATAGATGTATTTCTCCAGTTCGTACCCGTAGTTAAAATACAGCATATAACTATTCGGGTGAGAAGGGATGAGTTCCTCGTAAACTTTAAATGCCTCCTCTCCCTCCAGCCCTTTCACGGCAAATTCGATCTCGATGGCTTCCCAGTAAGGGTCGGTGGGGTAATTCTTCTTGGCAACGGCCACATATTTATTGAACAGCTCTTTGTTTCCTTCCTTGCGGTATTTCTTCACCAGTTCGTCGTAGGCTTCTGCATATTTTTCATCGGCAAGGCCGGCATCTGCAATGCGCTTATAATAGCCCAATGCATCATCCGTGCGCTTGAGTTCATTGCTCAGTACGGCCAGGTTCCATACAATGTCGGTATCGTGAGCGGCAAACTTCAACCCATTGGGTCCGTTCAACCCCTTGGCATATGCCCAGTCGTGCACGTCAAGTGTTTGCTTGAAGAAATCGCAGGAGGTGGCATAGTCCTTCTGGGTATACATTTTCACTCCCAGGTCGTACAGGCCATAATACAGGTTGTACAAGGTTGAGTTATTCTCTTCTGTTGTCAATGGCGCCTTGGGGTCAAGTTCCATGTATTTCTTAATAGCGTTAAATGCTTCCTCTGCCATGTTCCTGCTTTCAGCAGGCGTTTTACCGGCCTGGCGTGAAAGATTACCATAGAGGTAAGCCTTATAATACCAGGCAGCCGGTACTTTGGTCGCATTTTTTTCGTTGCTCAGGAACTTATCGATCTCGGGTTTGGCTTTGTCGAGCTGGTTCAGGTAAACATATTTTTTAATATCCTCCAGGTCCTGGCCCTGGCTAACCAATCCCAACAATACCAACGCAATGGTCAAAATTTTGATCTTCATGATGTCGTATTATTTTTTGGATGCTAAAGGTAGCTATTATTGTTATGCTGGATGATATCCCGGCGAAAATTTCACAAATCGAAGCCGGATTTTATATTTTCGCCCGGCCCTGAAATACAGGTGCCGATACCTGAAATACCGTAAATTACACGCCCAATAACAAAGGTGATATCTCAGAACAGCATACAGCAAATTCTCAGCAGGATCGACATTGTGGATATCGTCGGTTCCTTCGTTAAGCTGAAAAAAAGGGGGGCCAACTACCTCGGCCTCTGCCCTTTTCATAATGAGAAAACGCCTTCGTTCACGGTCTCGCCCTCGAAGGAGATCTATAAATGTTTCGGATGCGGGCGCAGCGGCAACAGCGTAAGTTTCCTGATGGAGCATGAGAAATACAGCTACGTGGAAGCGCTCCGCTGGCTGGCAGCCAAGTATAATGTAGAGATCGAAGAAACAGAGACCAGCCCCGAATACAAACAACAGCAACAGGTTGCCGACAGCCTTTACATCATTAATAATTTTGCACAGAAATTCTTTACAGATGTACTGTTCAATACCGAAGAAGGCCAGGACATCGGCATGAGCTACCTGAAGGAACGTGGTTTCAGGGAAGATACCATCCACAAGTTCCAGCTGGGCTATAATCCTGAATCAAGGGACAGCTTCACCAAAGCAGCACTCGCTTCCCAATACAGCCTGGATTACCTGCAGAAGACCGGCCTGGTTAATCTACGCGACGGCAATGCATTCGACAATTACCGGGGGCGCATCATCTTCCCTGTGCATAACCAGAGTGGTAAAGTGCTGGGCTTTGGCGCCAGGATCATTAAGAAGAACGACAAAGCTCCCAAGTATATCAACAGCCCCGAGAACGAGATTTACATAAAGAGCAAGATCCTGTACGGTTCTTATTTTGCCCGCCAGGCGATCGACAAAGCAGATGAATGTTTACTGGTGGAAGGTTATACCGACGTGATCAGCCTTCACCAGGCCGGTATTGAAAACGTGGTTGCCAGCGGCGGTACTTCGCTCACACCCGACCAGCTGCGCCTGATAAAAAAATACACCAACAACCTCACCATTGTATACGACGGTGACAGTGCGGGCATCAAAGCCGCCCTTCGCGGGCTTGACCTTGCGCTGGAAGAAAGCCTGAATGTCAAACTGGTACTCATACCCGATAATGAAGACCCGGATAGCTATGTCAACAAAGTGGGTGCATCCGCTTTCAATGAATTCGTCAGGGACAACAAGAAAGATTTCATCCTGTTCCAGCTTGAGATCGCACTAAAGGATGCAGGTAACGACAGCACCAAAAAATCGATCGTGGTGAACCAGGTAGCCGAAACCATTTCGAAGATCAACAAAGCAGAAGATTTTACCAGGCAGCAGGATTATATCAAGCAATGCGCCGAGATCCTGAAGATAGAGGAAAGCGGCCTGCATGCACTGGTGAATAAATTCATCCGGGAAAAAGTCAATAAAGAAGAATACCGGTCTAACCGGGAACAACGGTTCGAATCGGAAACTACCGGGAGCGAACCATTGTCTGAGGCTGATATGGATGCCATTGCCTTATTCAATAAGGATGAGCTGTTCGAACAGGCCATGATCCGCAGCCTGCTCGAATTCGGGCTCAAACAATGGAGCCCCGAAATGAAAGTAGCGGATTATATTTTTAAGGAAGTAGAAGAGAATCATCTTGAAGAACTGATCGATAACGGTGAGCTGGTACGTGTTTATAACACCTACAAAACGTGGTACGAGGCCGGCCTGGAACCCACTGCCAAGAATTTCCTTTACCACGAAGACATCAAACTGAGTTCACTTGTTGTGAACATCATGGATTTTAACCATGAGATCAGCCCGAACTGGAAAGAACATTACGACGGGCATATTGCCACGCGGGAAGAGTTATTTGCCGAAGAGGTTTTCTCCACGCTCAACTATCTCAAGTTGCGGAAAATAAAAAGGCTGATGGATGAGAACCAGCGGGACCTCGAAAAAAGTCATACAGCCGAAGACCAGCTCGTGCTCGTACAAACGCACCAGCACCTGAAGCAGATGGAGATCGAACTGACGAAGCGGCTTGGAACGGTCATTTTCCGATAGATATCAAAAAGTATTGAACATTGAATATTCCAATGTTCAATACTCAAGAAATAATGCTCAATTGGTAACGCTGTTGTTTGCTATTACCTTCCCCGGCTTCATCCTTTTCCACACGAGGTAAACCCCCGCTGCCAGCAGTAACAAGGGCCAGATGCTGATCAGTCCTACAAACAGGTCGGCTACGAATGCGCCACCGGTTTTAAATGCCGCCGCAATCCGGGATGTAATACCGGGATGTTCCTCCGGTCCCACGTATCCGGCCGCAGGCTGAAAGAATGTGAGCTGGATGGTGCTGAATAATGCCTGCCGTGAAAGCGATTGAATACGACCTGCTGCCGACTCCAGTTCTTCCTGTATGTTGTTCACGCTGTTCTGTACCTGCAGCACGTCTTCCATGTTTTTCGATTGCTGGATGAGCTCCAGGTATCTTGCCCGCATCTTCTTTTTCGCCTCAAGTCTTGATTGGGTATCGATAATATCGGTGGTAACGTCTTCGGTACTTATCTTCCGTTCCAGCACTTTGTCTTCTTCACCGGACAATTGATTGATCATGTTTTCAAACTGGTCTACCGGCACTTTAATGGTGATGACGGTTTCTGTTTTTTCTCCGCTGCTGTTCTGTTCTTCCTGGGCGATGTAACCACCATATTGCTTGATGGTAGTATGAACGGTGTTGCTGAAATTCCGGAAGTTCTTCACTTCCACTTTCAGTGTTCCCGTTTTTATCATTTTCTTATCCCAACCGGGATTGAGTGATGTGGGCTTTTGCAGCGGGGCTGCCGAATCGGCGAATACCGGTTGCGGGGGAGCTACGGGTATTTGTTGCTTTTCGTTATCCACCTTTGTTTGAGGAGGTTCGTACCCGGGTTTCAGTTCAATAAGATCGGCCGTCATCGCCTTTTGTTCACTGTTTCGGCTGCAGGAAAAGAAAATAACGGTAAGTAGCAGGAAGGCTGCAATTGGTTTTGTTTTCATAACAATGAGTTTAGATGAATGAGATACTCATTGATACGAAATGCATAAAAGATGTAACCGGGGGAAGATGTTAAATGAAATCAAAGATAATTTGGTGATTGCTTACTTTACAGGAGTAACGGATCTGGTGAAATACTAAATTATCAAATTGTCACTTCTCTCCCGCCATCTTCATAATAAGATCCCACTCCGCAGGCTTTACGGTTTGCACGCTCAGCCTTCCGAGGCGCACAAGGTCCATATCGGCAAAGCGCTTATCTGCTTTTAATACCGTAAGCGGAACCCGTTTCTTCAATGCTTTTACCGCTTTGATGTCAACAGCCACCCAGCGATCATCATCGGTGGTGGGATCAGGATAAGCTTCTTTCGCCACTTTGGCAATGCCAACGATCTCCACACCTTCGTTGCTGTGATAGAAAAGTACTTCATCCCCTTTCTTCATTGCATTCAGATTCAGCCGGGCCGCATAGTTGCGTACGCCGCTCCAGCAGGTTTGTTTTTCTTTCGTCAGTTGGTCCCAGCTGTATGCCGCCGGTTCGGATTTTACTAGCCAATATGCCATGAGGAAACAAAAATTAAGAATGAATAATGAAGTATGAATACCGGTTTCAAATGTAACCATATTATCCATGCAACGATGTGATTTCAACTTTTTTTCCACGGAGTAAATCCAATCTTCTTCCTGCACCGTAATTAATCCCGTTGTCGGCCTTACGACAAAAAAGCTAAAATCATTAATCTAAAAACAATTACAATGAAAAGAAAAAAACTGCTGCTGGCAGCCATTGCTGCAGCAACACTGATCACCGGGGGTATCCTCTATGCGGCTGACCACATAGACACACCTGCTGTTACTGCTCAGCCCGGTGATATCACCGACCTGTATGTATTCCGTGCCCAGGACCCCAACAACCTGGTATTTGTTGCCAACACACAGGGATTGCTTTCCCCGGGCGGTACTGCTGCCGCCAAGTTCGACGAGAACACACTCATCGAATTCAATGTTGACAATAATGCCGACAATGTGGAAGACCTCGTCATTCAATGCAGGTATGATGCTGCTTCCAACAGTGTAAAGGTATACGGCCCTGTTGCACCATCTGAAAAAGGAACAAGAAGCAAGATCGAAGGAGATGCAAGCGCTTCGGTAACCGTAACCGCTTACGGAGCAGCATCACCCGTAATCGGTACCGGAACTGGTGGCGTCAAAGTATTCGCCGGGCCAAGGGACGATCCTTTTTTCTTCGACCTGAACCGCTATAAAGGCATACTGGCCGGTACCTATCCCGGCTTTGCCAACCCCGGTACCGACACATTTGCCGGCACCAACGTATTGAGCATCGTCGTGGAAGTTCCTAAAAACCTGCTCGGTACTTCCGGCAGTATCAATGTATGGCTTGAAACGAAAAAGAAGATCTGATCCATCAACCAATAAAAAAGAAAAAAATGAAAACAATAAAGTTATTAGCGATCGTATTAGGAAGCAGTTTGATCGCTGCATCCTGCAAAAAAAGTGACGACACCCCTGCTCCTACAGTCTACTACCAGCAGCAGGACCAGATGGGCCGCCCCGCCATCAATACTGTGTTCAATGTATCGGCAACAGACAAGGATGCGTTTAACGTAACGATCCCATCTGCACAGAACGCAGCGTTCCAGGCCAAATTCCAGGCAAGATTGCTGGCACTGAATCCAGGCTACACCACCAACGCCCTCACGTTAAATGCATCTGCATTTACCGGTGTGCTGGCAACCGATGTACTCGGTGTTTCCACCACGGGCGTAACCACCTTCTTCGATGGCACCAATGTGCTCACCGGAAGAAAACTGGATGATGACGTGATCGATACCGAATTGCTGCTCATCTTCGGCGGCCCCACAGGCGCCGGCAACCCGGCCCTCACCAAAGACAATGTGAATGCGAACGATAAAGCCTTCACAGTATCCTTCCCGTACCTGGCAAATCCCTGGTAATAGAACAGATAGCAGGAAAGGCGGAGAACATTCTCCGCCTTTTACTTCAGGAATGGTCACCACGTCTAACCAATCACAATGAAACGATTTCTTTTAATACTATCACTTAGCATCCACATTGTTATTACAGGCAATGCACAACAACCATCCACGCCTGCAACACCAACCCCTTCTCCAGCGTATCACCGCCACCCGCTTCATTTTTCCAGGCATTCCCTCAACCGGTATTTTGCTGGTGAAACGGCTAAGAATTCCATTAAAGAGATCATTAATGAAGGGTACAGTTTACCCGTACGGCGAACGGTATTAATGGCTATATCCCTGTCGTACCCTGACCTGCTGGAGAATGCCATTAACCGGTGCAGGCCCAACCTGGTAAACACGTATGACGATGAAGTACCGGAAATAACCGATGATGCCACGATGCTGTTCAGGGTCAAACTTGTTTTTCCTTTCCGATGAACCAATTCCCCTGATGCTCCGTATGTATAGTCATTAAACAACTGCTGAATCATGCAAATACATAACCGCCGGTATCCACGCAGGACATTCGTGGTCTTCTTTGCCTTATTGTTGTCGATCAATCCTCTTTTCGCCCACGACGTGGTGGGAGAACTGGAAAAGATGAACGGCACGGAAGCGGCAATGCTCTACCTCAAATTGGGTTTTGCACATATCATCCCATTGGGCCTGGACCACATAGTCTTTGTATTGAGTTTATTCCTGCTCAGTCCGAAGTTAAAACCCGTACTCTGGCAGGCTACCGCATTCACAGTTGCTCATTCCATTACCCTCGGGCTGGTTATGTTCAATGTATTCACTCCCTCACCTAAGATCGTTGAGCCTATCATAGCCTTATCCATCTTATACGTTGCACTCGAAAATATATTCTCGCCGGAATTGAAAAAATCAAGGCTCGGTATCGTGTTCCTTTTCGGGCTTGTACACGGGATGGGGTTTGCCAATGCATTGGGCGAACTGGGTTTGCCAAGGAGTTCCTACCTCACGTCTTTACTAATGTTCAACCTGGGTGTAGAGGTCGGACAGGTAGTAGTGATCCTTTCCGCCTTTTTGTTGTTCGGAAAATGGTTTGGACAAAAGTCTTATTACCGTAAAACCATTGTCGTTCCCCTTTCCGTCATGATCGCATTGACGGCGCTGTACTGGACAGTTCAGCGGCTGTTCTTTTAGGCAGTTACCAAACAAAGCAAGAAACGGGTTTGAACCGGCCGTTCACATACGTAGCTTTGCTGTATGATGAACGATTATGAACGTATAGAAAAAGCCATCGTCTACTTAAAAGACAATTTCAGGGAACAACCCGACCTGGATGCGGTGGCCAAACAGGTACATCTCAGCCCCTTCCACTTCCAGCGCCTGTTCAAGGAATGGGCTGGTGTTAGTCCGAAGAAATTCCTCCAGTTCATCAGCGTGGAATATGCCAAGGGATTGCTTAAGCAGGACCTTTCCTTATCCGATGCCAGTTTCAAAACGGGGCTATCGGGCACCAGCCGGTTGCACGACCTGTTCATCAGCATCGAAGG
This sequence comes from uncultured Ferruginibacter sp., assembly GCA_964645235.1. Taxonomy (GTDB): domain Bacteria; phylum Bacteroidota; class Bacteroidia; order Chitinophagales; family Chitinophagaceae; genus Ferruginibacter. The sequence continues at coordinate 18,126 of CAZYAT010000009.1, forward strand.
CATGACGCCGGGAGAATTCAAAAATGGTGGCAGCACATTACAGATCAATTACAGTTTTGCCGAAACACCATTCGGAGATATCATACTTGCATCCACCCTTAAAGGCATCTGCCAGCTTGCATTTGTAAAGAACGAAAAAGAGGGGCTTCACAACCTTCAATTCAATTTCGCCAACGCTGTATTGAAACAGAAGACCGACCTGTTGCAACAGGATGCCCTGCGTTTCTTTACCGGCGACTGGACCGACCTGCGAAAAGTGAAGCTGCACCTGAAAGGGACTCCCTTTCAACTCAAAGTGTGGGAATCGCTTTTACGAATACCCTTTGGAAATGTATCCACCTATGGAGCCATTGCCGAAGGCATCCAGCAGTCCGGCGCATCAAGAGCTGTTGGTACGGCCATCGGCAATAATCCTGTTGCTTTCCTCATCCCCTGCCACCGGGTGATCCGCTCATCGGGCATAATAGGCGATTATCATTGGGGAGGCGACAGAAAGACCGCGATACTTGGATGGGAGGCCGCCAGGCTCAGCCCGGGTAATTAATTCAGCAAGTTCCGGGTTGTTGACTCTCCACAGCCAACGGAGCTTTGTTTTCTAAATCAACACACATGAAAAAATTCAGGATCATTCCTCTCAGCGAAGAGTATGCAGCTAAGATACGCTCAACGCGTATCGACGATTTCGGCCATGAAGCGACCGAGCAGGTGGCCAAAGGCAAAGGCCCATGCCGCGTTTCATTAAAACCATTCAGAATTGGTGAAGACAGGCGGATACTCCTCTCCCATAGTCCATTCGAGATCGACAATGCATTCAACCAACCCGGGCCGGTATTCATCCATGCGGAGGAAGTGGAAGCGTATAAAGACATACATCGATTCCCGCCGGAGATCAAGGCAGATAAAGAGAATTTTCCTTTGTCGCTTATCGGTTACAGCAAAAACCAGAAGATGGTGTTTACGAAGTTAGTAGGCGATGCCGATGTGGATGAGCTCATAGCCGAGATATTCGGGTCCCACCCTTATATCGATTACCTGCATGCCCGTAATGCGGAGGCCTGTTGTTATATCTGCCGGATAGAAAGGGAATCTGAAAGCTAAGCGTTCCAACGAAATACTTAGTATAACATTCCTTTCACGTATGGAAGATTATTTTAGGAGGACATTTCACCCTATAAACTTTCTACAATGAAACTTCTCCTTTTTTCCATGTTGCCTGCTGTTTTTTTATTACCGGTAAATCAACAGGCTGAAAACAGCGTTAACCCGGCACACTCTTTTAACGTCCCTGTTGTGGAGAAAGAAATCACAACACTTAATTTCCAGGACAAAGATGAACCGGGGAAAATGAGGTCAATCGTTTTTAAGAGCCAGGAGTACTGCCGGGCCGAGATCCCTTATGAATTTGAATTCGCTGTTCAATTCAAGGTCGTGAGCGCCAAGGTATATTTTACTGGAGCCAATTTTACTGGTATTGAAAAGGGCACTATCAACAGTAACAGCCTTAAACCGATCAAGCACCTCATGGATCGATGTATTCCGGGGACAAGAGTTGTATTTGATGATGTAAAAGTGATCGGGCCGGATAAAAAAATCAGGACAATACCAGGGATCAACCTGCTGTTGTACTGATCATTCAAGCTCTTTTTCCAGGTCGCTGACCATCCCGGGGCTGAGGTCGTACCTGTTCCGGTATGCAGCCTTAAAATATTCTTTTGCATTATAGCCTTTCCCAAGCCCCTGCATGAACCTGCCCATCCAGTAAAGTTCCAGCGCTTCCAACGGCCTGCCTGAGACGTATTGTTCATAGATATCCTGCGCCTCGGAGCTGCGATGATCATTGTATAAAGTCCACACATACCAGGCATAGGTCTGTGGCGTGGAGCGGTTCAGCAACTCCCTTTGAGCGACCGACCTTGCTTTCCCGGGTTCATTCAAGATGTCTGTATACATTTCAATAAGATACCTGCTGTACATATTGCCATATACGGGCTGGGTAACTACAGACAAAAAAGCGGTTGCATATTTTTTCTGGAGGAGATCATCGCCTTTTTTCTGGGCTACCTGAACCAACCTGTAAAGTGCTTCCGGTGAATGGCTCTGGGTTTGTACAAACCGGAATATCCTTTCTGCGAGAGAATCGTTGTGGTCGTGAACCAATGCGATCCAACCCATGCCCATGAGTGAATGAAGGTCGGCCTTATTGAGGTCAACAGATCCGGCATACAGATCAAAAGCCCGCTGCAGGTTACCGCTGTGCAGGTTCAGGTCGGCCTCATTGGATAAAGCTGCCTGTTTCAGGTATACCTCATTGCCTGCAGCATCAGCAGCTCTTTTCATGGCAGCAATAGCACTATCGAGTTGGCCCTTATAATGAGCAAGTTTTGCATAACGGAAGTTGTATCCATAGTCATTCCTGTTTGCGATCTTTTTCAATTCATTTTCTGCAAGCAGGTAATTGCCTTTTTCAAATGCAACATCAAAGGATGCGCCTGCGGATTCATAAGGTTTCAGACCTGCTTGTTTTGCTTCAGCAAGCAATGAATCGGCTTGTCCGAAGCGGTGCTGGAGGATGCTGTTACGAACAAGGGCTAATAAAGGGGCCGGTTCTTTATGCCGGTAAGTTTCATTTACCAGGTGCAGCATGCTGTCTGCAGCGAGCAGGTCGTGTATATCTCCTCCAAGGTGAAAATGCTTTACGAGGCAGGAAGCATATTTTAATTCGCTTACCAACCCGGGATTTCGAGGGTCGACCCGGTTACGCCAGAACTGCATGTCTGTTTCATTCGCTTTTTTTACCGATCCGATATCAAAATGGGTAATGATGCTGTCAACAAATGGAGCCTGGACGATCTGCTTTCGATTGTTATTACAGGAAGAAAGGATCAATATGACCAATATTCCTTTGATTAACTGTTCCAAGGTTAAATTTTGGATATATACGAAGAATGGGAACGGTTGGTTCAGTTATGAGAGCGATTTTGAAGTCCGGTTTTCCTTTGTACCTGGGGAATCTTATTATTCCCAGCCGCTTGCCAGCACGTCGGCAATATGCATGGTCTTAAGAGAGAGGTTCTTTCCTTTGATATATCCCTCCAGCTGCATCAGGCAGCTCATATCGGTGGAGATAAGGTATTCGGCTCCGGTTGCCAGCGCATTATTCACCTTTTGGTCGGCCATACCGGCCGAAATGGCATCGAATTTTACAGAAAAGGTCCCGCCAAATCCGCAGCAGGTTTCCACATCGTTCATCTCCACCAGCTCAAGTCCTTTTACATGGTTCAACAGTTTTCGTGGGCCTTCTTTTATTTTACATTCCCGCAGGGCGGCGCAGCTATCGTGGTAGGTTGCTTTACCATTCAATACCGCCCCGTAATTCTCTATCTTCAATACTTCCGTAAGAAATTCGGTGAACTCATAGATACGTTTTCCCAGGTCTTTCACCTGGTTGTGCTGAGAAGAGTTATCGAATATCTTACCATAGTAGTTCCGTACAAAACCCACACAGCTTGCACTGGGGCCAACGATGTAATCCACCCCGTCGAAATCTTTAAGGAACTTACTGCATACAGCCCTGGCCTCATCGCGGAAGCCGGCGTTGTAAGCAGGTTGCCCGCAGCAGGTCTGGTTGGTATTGTACAGCACTTCGCAGGTCGCTTTCTCCAGCACTTTTACCATATTGAAAGCGGTTTGGGGATAAAGCTGGTCAACGAAACAGGGTATGAATAACTGAACTTTCATTTATTTCAATGTCTTTAAATATTCTTTTACCGAAAGTGCTTTATCTGATACCGGGTCGTACACTTTTATTTCCTTCGTTTTCGTGTTCAAGTAAAAATGATAATAGGTTTCGAAACGTTGTGGTCCGTTGTATCCTGCCAATATGGATATCACTTCCGCATTACCCCCTGTACTGTCCTTGATAAAACTGATCCCCTGTCGATGTTCTGTAAGCGAATCAATGTAAAGGTTGCTTTTGAGAACGAAATCCAGTTTTAACAGGTTGTTGACGATCTCCAGTTCATCCTTGGTATTCCCCAATTTCTGCAGGTAAGCCGTTGCTTCCTTTGGCGGTACCGGCGGAATTGAATCCTGCAAAACAGCGGTTTCCCCCTGGCCAGGCGCTTTGCTTTCGCTGTTGCAGGCAGTAAGAAAGATGATCATTGCGAAAAGCAACAGGTACCTCATCATTTTTATTTAAAGGTATTAACTAATTGGATCATCTTGAGTGCTGTGATGGCTGCTTCTTCGCCCTTATGGCCGTGTTTGCCGCCGAGGCGTTCATCGGCCTGTTGCTGGTTATCTACCGTAAGTACCCCAAAGATGCTCGGTATGGGCAGGGATTGGTTGAGTTGAACGATGCCGTCGGTCACTGCTTTGCATACGTAGTCGAAATGTGGTGTATCGCCCCGAAGTACGCAACCGAGGGCAACAAAGGCAGCAGGTTTGTCTTCTTTATATTTTACCGCTTCCCAGTACTTCTTTATGGCAAAGGGTATCTCGAATGCGCCGGGCACCGTTATTATTTCATACGATACCTTATACTTGTCCAGGACCCGTGTGCAGCCTTGCTGGAGTTTATCAATGGTTGCAGCATTCCATTCCGTACATACAATTACAACACAGGCATCCGCCGGTAGCTGGATGCCTGTTGTATTGATAAGGTTCTGGTTGGAAACCGACATTGTTGTTATTTGGTTACACCAAGTTTGGCCAGGTATTTTTCTGCTTCGCCAGAACGTACCCGCTGGCTGGCCGGGTAGGTATCACTCAGTTTCTGGAACAATTCAATGGCATCCTTGCTCTTGCCAATGGCATCCGCATACCTTCCTGCCAGGAAGAGCGCTTCGGAAGCAAGGCCTTCGTCACCATCGACAACAGAAGCAGCTTTCTTGTAATAAGAGAGTGCATCTTCTGTTTTCTTCTGTTCCGCATAGGCATGCCCGAGCATGACGTATGCTTTGCTTTGTATCTGGCTTGCCCCATTGCCGTCGAATTCCTTCAGGTATTTGATTGCCTTTTCGAACTGTTTGAGTTGAAGATAACAGGCGCCAGCCATGTACTGGGCCCGGTTGCCTGCCGGTGTGCTTCCGTAGCTGCTGATGATCTTCAACAGACCGGTAACGCCGGTGGCTTTGTCTCCATTTAAAACCATGTTCACGGTATCTTTTCCGAAAGAAGAGGAATTGGCCATTGCCACAAAAAGTTTTTCGGCCGGGAATATCTTTTCACTGGCCTCTTTTTCCTTCGGCAAACGGAAGAAATACTTATAGATCATCCATCCACCAACCACCAGTATGAATGCGGAACCAACGATGATAATGGGTTTACTGAATTTTGCCCAAAAGCCTTTTGCTTTTTCGATCACATCTGCCGCTTCCATCGGCGCTGCAGTTGCTTGCTTCTCTGCCATTACGAATATTTATGAATTAAGAATTAAAAATTTAAAATTTGATCAGTCCACAATGAACGGGTAATCCTGCTGCACGTACACATCTTTCAGCAATTCGTCGTCGTCCGGCCAGGGGCTTTCTTCGGCGAATTTTACCGACTCTTCCACTTCGCTGCGTACCCTTTCCACGATGGCCTCTATTTCCGCTTCCGTAACCTTGTACTGCGATGTCAATATCTTATGTACATGTTCAAGCGGGTCTTTCTCTTTGTATTCTTCCAGTTCTTCCTTGGTACGGTATTTTTGCGGATCGCTCATGCTGTGTCCTTTATACCGGTATGTTTTTATTTCAAGCAAGGTTGGTCCGCCTTTCTCCCTTGCCCGGTTAACGGCCCTCAGCACACCATTGTGTACGCTTTCTGGGCTCATGCCATCAATGCTGTCGCTCGGCATGTCGTAGGCATCGGCCAGTTTGTAAATGTCGAGTACGTTACTGGTACGTGCTACGGATGTACCCATGGCATACTGGTTGTTCTCGCAAATGAAGATCACCGGTAACTGCCAGAGCATGGCCATATTGAAGGTTTCGTGCAACATCCCCTGGCGGGCTGCTCCATCACCAAAGAAGCATAGCACCACATTATTTGAATTGCGGTATTTTTCTGCGAATGCAAGCCCTGCTCCCGTTCCGATCTGGGCTCCAACGATCCCATGGCCGCCGAAGAAATTCTCTTTCACCCCAAAGAAGTGCATGCTTCCACCCTTACCCTTGCTGCAACCGGTGGCTTTGCCATAAAGTTCGGCCATGCAGGCTTTGGCAGATATTCCCTTTGCAATAGCAAGGCCGTGATCACGGTAAGCTGTGATGAATTTATCGTCGGGGTTGGTAGCGGTCATACAACCGGCGGCAACGGCTTCCTGGCCGATGTACAGGTGGCAAAAACCACGGATCTTTTGCATACCATATAACTGGCCGGTCTTTTCCTCGAAGCGGCGCAAAAGCAGCATCAGCTCGTACCAGTATAAATAAGTTTCTTTGGAAAACTTTGTAGCCAATGGGTATAATTTTAGGCGGCAAAGATAAGGGAGAAATAGGAAATTAAAGCCAGGAATTACCGGCTCAAAAAGCAGGGTATCAAACTGTTCTATACCCCCCGGAAGGCTGCGATATTACTTATCTTGCACCTCATGTTATTTCTTCGCAAGATAACCCTCACCCAGTTCAAGAATTACAGCCTTTCTTCTTTCCAATTCAATGAAAGGGTGACCGGTATCTGCGGACTCAATGGCCGGGGCAAGACCAACCTACTCGACGCCGTTTATTATTGCTGCTTTGCCAGGAGTTATTTTGCCAGGAACGATAACCAGCACATCCAATTCAACTACGACGGTTTCCGCCTCGAAGCCATTTTTAACATGAACGGGGTAGACCAAAAGCTGGTTTGTATCCACCGTGCAGGGGGAAAAAAGGAACTGCTGCTGAATGACACACCCTATGATAAATTCTCGCAGCACATAGGCCGGTTCCCGGCAGTGATGGTGGCACCCGACGATATCGAACTTATCACAGGAGGTGGAGAAGAAAGACGGCGATTCCTGGATACGGTATTAAGCGAGATGGACCCGGAATACCTGCAACAACTCATCATTTACAATAAGGTATTGCAGCAACGCAACAGCCTCCTGAAACGTTTTGCCGTAGAGGGTAAAACAGATTGGGCCCTGCTGGAAGTGCTGGATGAACAACTGATACAGCCAGGAACTCAACTTCATTCAAAAAGAAAAACATTCACAGAGGCGTTGACGCCGCTGGTACAAAAATTCTATGAACAGATCGCCGACAATGAGGAGAAAATAACTTTGCAGTACAACAGCCAGCTGAACGATACTGCATTTTACGACCTCCTGAATCATTACCGGCAAAAGGATTTTATGCTGCAGCGCTGCAATGCGGGCATTCATAGAGACGATCTCAGCATCCAACTGAACGGACAGCTGTTTAAGACAACGGCTTCACAGGGGCAACGAAAAAGCTTATTGTTCGCACTCAAACTGGCCGAATTCGAGCTGCTCAAACAGGATAAAGGTTTCGCCCCCATTCTGTTGCTGGATGATGTATTTGAGAAATTGGACGATAATCGTATGGGCCATCTGCTTCATTGGGTATGCAAAGAAAATACGGGGCAGGTGTTCATAACAGACACACACAGGGACAGGCTGGAGGAGTCTTTCACAAAATTGGGGTCAAAATACCAGGTAATTGAGTTATAATTCATGACGCTCATTTACTGTGAACTATTTGCCATGAACTATTAACTTTGGGTTATGGGGGAAATATCATTACAGGAAGCCATCCGGCAGTTCTTGCAAAAGAGCCGGCTCAGGAACGGGATACAGGCTGTGCGCATTGAAGAGATCTGGGAAGAGCTGATGGGAAAGACCATTTCCAAGTATACCGACAAGATCCAGATCATCAATTCCACTTTGTTCATCACCACCTCCGTCGCCCCATTAAAGAATGAGCTGCTTTATCAAAAAGAGAAGATCATTGAACGGGTAAACGAAGCACTTGGCGAAAAACTGGTGAAGGACGTCATCATAAAATGATGCAGGATCCAAAAACTATTTATTCTCGATTGGTCTGACCTCATAACCTTCTTTCCGCAGTAACCCGATCACCCCCATTTCTCCCGGCAGGTGGCCTGCACCTACTGCTATGAATACAGATTCTTTAGACATGATCGTTTTTAATTGCACCACCCAGTTGCGGTTGCGCTGGTTTAGTAATACATCAAGGTCGCCTTCCATGTCAAACTCATTGCTGTTGAGCATGCGTTCCAGTGTGACCATATCCTGGTTCTTATACGCCTGTATCATAGAGTCCAGGTAACGCTTTGATTTTTGTAAACTATCAATGGTCCGGATCAGCTCAATCGCCTGTTCCTGGTAAGGGATGCTGTCGAGCATAGCCGCCTGAAAAGCCATCGTCTCCAGTCCACGTATCTCCTTTTTGTATTCTTTGCACAGTTTCATCACCTGTTCTTCCACTCCGCTCATATCCTTGCAGCCCATCAGCCTGGGGTATACCAGGGAGGAAAGCATCATGGGTTTCATCGATTGAAACATCGTCAGCTTTGTTTTCAATGAATCTTCAAAAAACTTTTCGAGACGCTTATATTCTTCCTCGGTGTAGAGGTCCTTTAACTTTTTTCCATTTTTCATATTCAGCATGGAAAGTCCGCCCAGGATGACAGAAGGATCATCCATATCTAACTCCATGTACACAGCAGAACTGTTCTTTAGCGCCTGTTTCAATGCTTCACTAAATTGGATGTCTTCTTTACAAAGAAGGTGAAAAGTACCCAGCAGGTAACTGGGTTGCATCAGTCCGTTACCGTTTATCTCCCAGAGCAGTGTGTTGCCCTTTTCATTGGTTTTATAGGAAGACCCCGGCTGTGCAGACAGGTTAATAGTTATTAAGAAGAGGGTAATGGAAAAAAGGTAGTATCTCATGTAAAAAAGTAAGAACTAAAAGTACAAAGAACCTTTGAGCCTGATACCTTTTTATTATATTAGCCAAAACAACTTTTATGAGAACTGCCCTCCTGCTCCTTGCCTGCCTGTTGCTGGCTGGTAAGATGTCCTACTCACAAAAAGGCCTCCCTGCTTTTGGAAAAGTTGATAAAGCCGACCTGGAAATGACGGATTGTGATTTTGACAAAGGTGCCAGTGCTGTGAAACTGATCGATTACGGCAACATTTATTACGACAAAGGAGAGATCGGGTTCAGTTATTTTAAAACGGTCCTGGAGGCCCGCATCCGCATCAAGATCCTCAAAGAATCCGGGATATCTGAAGCAAATGTGAGCATCCCCTATTATACCCGCAATAACGAAGAACGTATCATCAAGGTGAATGCAAACACCTACAACCTCGACGCCTCCGGTAAAGTGCAAACAACGGAAGTGAAAAAAGCATCCATCTATTCCAAAAGGCTCAACCCATATTTCTCTGCCATGATCATCGCCTTCCCCGAAGTAAAAGTGGGCAGCATCATCGAATACAGTTATACACAGGAAAGCCCCCGGCTGGATATCATCGACTGGATATTCCAGGATAAAATACCGGTACGATACAGTGAATACCAGGTCAAGATACCACAGATCTTCCGTTTCAGTGACCAGCGCAGCGTGGTCGATCACCTGGATGTAAAAGATGAAGTGCTTGAAGAGATCATCTCTATAACCGACGGAACCATGTCGGGCAAGGTGCTCAAACGGAACTATGTCATGCATAATCTCCGGGGCATCAGGGAAGAGCCTTTTATGGGATCACGGAAAGATTATATGCAACGGGTAGAATTCCAGTTATCGCAGATCGACCTGGGTACCCGGGTGATCGATGTACGCAACAGGTGGAGCCATGTGATCAAATCTCTGAACGAGGATGAAAGTTTTGGCAGGCAGCTGGAGCGGAATGTAGCTGGTACTGCAAACATAGTTGACCAGGCGAACCAGATCAAAGATGAAGAACAGAAGATGAAATTCCTCTTCGAAAAAGTAAGAAAGGAGGTCACCTGGAATGAACACGATGGAATTTTTGCCGAGAACGGTATTGTAAAAGCCTGGGAATCGAAAACAGGCAATGCGGCCGATATCAACCTCTTACTGATCAGGCTGCTCAACAGCACCGGTTTTAAATCGTCGCCGATCCTGTTCAGTACCCGCGAAAATGGACTGGTGGTAACATCCAATCCCGATCCGGGTCAATTCGACCGGGTAATGGCCTACGTACCCATCCAGGACAAGTACTTTGTGCTGGATGCCAGCAACCGCTTCATTAATTATAAAATAACTCCGGAAGAGGTGGTTAATACGAACGGGTTCATTATAGAAGGGGAAAACGGTAAATGGAAAGAGATACTTTCAGGTAAATATCATTATAAAATAATGGGAGCCGTTCAGGGAGAGATCGATGCAAACGGTAACATGACCGGTAACTGCCTGGTGAATTGCTATCATTATGCACGGGTACCGCGTTGTGAAGAATATTCCAAAAATCCCGGCAAATTCAAAGAGGACAGGTTTACCTCTCTTTACCCATCCTATAAACTGGATGAATTTGCAGTAAACAACGTCGACGCAGATTCGCTCCCGCTTGAACAGAAATTCAAATTCACCACTGTATTGAACAGCTCAGGGAATTACCGGTACTTCAACGTGAATCTTTTCTCCGGCCTGGAAAATAATCCATTCATCGCCGAAGAAAGATTGGCAGACATTGATTTTGGCTACCTGCAGGATTACAGCCTCTTTGGCAATTTCACCATCCCGGCAGATTATGTATTCGATGGCCTTCCCGAAAGTATTTCGATGGTAACCGAAGACAAAGGCATCGTATTTACCCGTAGTGTGAATGCCGACGGGAACCTGCTCAACGTTCGCATCACTATCGAGTTCAAACAAACCTTCTACCCTGCGGGTTCATATGCCGATTTCAGGGAATTCTATAAAAAGATGTTCGATAAACTGAATGAACAGGTGGTGATCAAGAAAAAAGCGGCTCCATAAGAAGCATCTCTACCGGGTACCATATAGACTTCCGCCTTTTTCAAAAAGCCGGTCGACTTTTTTTTCAATTTCGGGGTCTTTTACCAGCGGCGGCGCATGATGCGGTTTGATGCGGGCATCCATCACCAATGGACCCAGGCAGCCCCAGTGTTTATTCCTTGTAAAGGCATTGATGCCATACATATCGTGAGAGGGATTGCAGCGGGTGAACGTAACCCACAGGAAATTGTTCAAGGATTGACAGGTGAAAAAAGCATCGTCACAGATCACTATCAAAGCAATCCCTTTTAACTGTTCATCAAAGCCGGCACATTGGTCATCCAATACTTTCATTTCTTTATCGGCCTGCCCGTAATTACTGAATGATGCGGTCTTTAAAGCAACCACTCCCGGAATGACCATCCGGGCATCCTCAAATCCCTGTAGACTCTTTAAGCAACCCGGAACATCCTTTGCAAGCTCCCTTCGCTTGTCTCCATAGGCTGCCAGCACCACTTTACTGCCGCTGTTGAGGTTGGTACCGGAGTAGTCGAGCGTATCGATGGTAGTGTTTGTATAAAAATGTACATCCCGTTCCAGGTCGATCCTTTCCAGTACATACCTGAGATACTCCTCCACATTATAAGTACTTAATCCGGTATGTCCGTCGGCAGTAATGAACAGGAACTTGGCAAGGCTTAATTGCCCGGTACCAAGTATATGATTGGCGATGGTGAGGATCTCGGCCGGTTGTTTTGTTTGTGCGTATGGGGTGTATCGTTCGCTGCCAATGGCAAGCAATAAGGGGTGAACACCGGCAGCATCAACAGCATACACTTCTTTCAGGCCCGGGATCTCCTGCTGAAGGGCCTTACCGGTAAGTGTATGAATGAGTTTGCCAAAGCTGGTATCTTCCTGCGGTGGCCTGCCAACAACAGTGAAAGGCCAGATAGCATCTCTTCTTGCATATACCTTGTGTATATTCATCACAGGGAAATTGTGCCTCAAGCTATAATATCCAAGGTGGTCGCCGAACGGTCCTTCCGGTTTATTCTGACCGGGGTATACCAACCCAGTTATCACAAAATCGGCATCGGTGCTTATACAAAAATCATCCTGGTACATGTACCTGAACCTCCTGCCTCCCAATACTCCGGCAAAGGTCATTTCGCTGATCCCTTCGGGAAGAGGCATTACAGCCGCCACGCTGTGAGAAGGCGGCCCTCCTACAAATACGCTTACTTTAAGAGGCAGGCCTTTACGGTTCGATTTTGACTGGTGAACACCAATGCCTCTGTGAAGTTGATAATGCAATCCAACTTCCTCATCCTTCCTGTATTCGTTGCCCGACAACTGGATGCGGTACATCCCCAGGTTGGCATGCATGATGCCCGGCTGGTCAGGATCTTCCGTATATACCTGGGGAAGTGTTACAAACGCACCACCGTCCATAGGCCAGTGGTGGATTTGCGGAATGTCGCTGATCTTGATCTCCTGGTAAACTAGGGGCCTTGTTGCGGGATTCTTTTTTGGCAGTGCTTTGAATGCTGCAAGGCCTGTTTTAAAATTTTTGATCGGGCTTTTTATGGCCTTGACCGGGTTGTTTTTAAGTTCGATCAGTTGCTGAACCTGAGTTAATGTATCACGGAAGATGAATTCACTCCGCTGGAGTGTACCGAAAATATTGGAGGCTGCCCTGAACCGGCTTCCTTTTACTCTTTCAAAAAGCAATGCCGGCCCGCCGGCTTCATGTACACGCAGGTGAATGGCGGCCATTTCCAGGTAGGGATCCACCTCTTCGTTTATGCGTATAAGCTGGCCGTTCTTTTCCAGGTCAAGTAAACATTCTTCTAACGAGCGGTAGGCCATGGAGGGAAATTAATCATTAAGAATTATGAATTAATAATTTTTAGCCCTGCAGATCCTTGCAACATCAGGCAGGAACTTTCTAATCGAAGGAATTATTAACTATGGGTTCTTAATTATTTCTTCATGTACATCACTTCCTTTACCAACTTCACGGTCCTGGGTATATCCGGCAAATAGGCTGCCACCAGGTTGGGGGCATAGTGCATCGGTGCATCGGCAGATGTGATCCTCCGGATCGGTGCGTCGAGGTAATCAAATCCTTCTTTTTGTATTCGGTAGCTGATCTCGGAAGAAACAGAGGCGAATGGCCATTGCTCTTCCACGATCACGAGGCGGTTTGTTTTTTTAACGCTTTCCAGGATGGTGAACCAGTCAAGAGGCCTGATCGTAGCGAGGTCGATCACTTCGGCGTCGATCCCTTCTTTAGCCAGTTCTTCGGCGGCCCCCAGGGCAACTTTCATCATTTTATTGAAAGAAACAATGGTAACGTCTTTGCCCTTCCGTTTGATAAAGGCCTTACCGATCGGAAGCAGGTATTCTTCTTCCGGAACCTCTCCTTTATCACCATACATCTGTTCGCTTTCCATGAAAACAACCGGATCGTCGTCGCGGATAGCACTTTTCAATAAGCCCTTGGCGTCGTATGGATTAGAAACAGAGATCACTTTGATACCGGGGATATTTGCGTATAGAGATTCAAAAGCAGTTGAATGCTGTGCCCCCAATTGGCCGGCACTGCCATTTGCGCCCCTGAAAACGATGGGGCAACCGATTTGCCCGCCACTCATTGCCAGCATCTTAGAGGCTGTATTTAAAATTTGATCTAAAGGCAACACGGCAAAATTCCATGTCATGAATTCAACAATGGGACGCAGGCCATTCTGAGCAGCGCCCACAGCAATTGCGGCAAAACCAAGTTCGGCAATAGGCGTATCGATCACCCTTTTCTCGCCAAATTCATCGAGCATACCCTGGCTTACTTTATAGGCGCCATTGTATTCTGCTACCTCTTCTCCCATCAAAAAAACCTTTTCATCCCTCCTCATTTCTTCCTGCATGGCTTCCCGTAGGGCTTCTCTAAAAGCTATTTGTCGCATTGCTGTTGTTTAGTTTATGAGGTTGCAAATTTATCCTATCAGTGGCAGATGAACAAATCCGGTTAAAGGCTTTTGACAGTTGTGATGAAGTCCTTTAGTTTCTGTACATCCAGCTTTCCGTTGGTACGTACGCCACTGCAAATATCAACACCATAAGGCTGTACGGTTTCTATGGCTTCACGAACATTGCCCGGGTGCAGGCCACCTGCAAGAAAAACAGGAACTTTCACTCCCTCGACCAGTAACCTGCTGATCTTCCAGTTATGGGTATTGCCGGTTCCACCAAGTGTTTTAACGGCCGCTTTCGGATTGCCGCTATCGAGTAAGATGGCGTCTACATAAGGTTGTACCCCCAGAGCCTGATCGATGCTTTCTTCGCCGGTCACATGGATGACCTGTACGATCTTAAGGTGTGGTAACGCATTCCTGATCTCATCGTAGCTGCCTTCGGTCAGTTCATCCACGATCTGAACAGTGTTGGTATGAACCCTGTTCACATGAGCGATTATATTGGACGAGGTTTGTTCGCTGGTAAGCAAAAAAGAAGCAATGGGCGGATGGATCGTTCTGGCAATGGAGGCAATGAGTTCATCATCGATCGGACCGGGGCCACTGGGCATTCGTCCTACCAGGCCCAATGCATCGGCGCCGTACCTGGTGGCAAGCCGGGCCTCTTCGTGAGAGCTGATGCAGCATATCTTTATTTTACAGGCCATACAAAAAACCGTTCGCTGAAGGCGAACGGTGCTGTTTCGAATGTTAGAATTGTTTTTCGAGCAACACTTTTACGTTGTAAGGGAGATATTTGAGGATCTCTTCATTATCGCACACATAGCGCTTCATACGCACATAACCGTTCCGCTCGTGGGCCTTGATGATCGATTCATTATTCTCGAAGCATGATAACTGTGCCCTGCAGACGTTCGGGTCGAGTTCTTTCGCATAGGCCAGGTGAACATCCATCAGTTTTTGGGTGATCCTTTTCCCCCGGTGGTCGTTATCCACGTACACATACTCTAACTGGTAAGTACCCGTGGGCCTTTCAATATGAAGCATCTCCTTGATCATTTCCATTTTTTTCTGCGCCTTGATCACATTCTCTTTCGGGAACACATAAGCGATCAGGTTCGACTTCAGCAGGTTGGAAGACATTCCGTCGTAGTAGCCCTCCACCCAGCCGCCCAATGCACCTACAGGCTTATCCCCGTACCAGCAAATGAAAAAGCTGCTCACCGAAAAATCGCAACCATCCACTTCTTCTTCGAGCATCTTAATGATAAGCGTCTTTACCTCTTCTTCCGACAACTCGAAAAAATTAGCAAGGCCGAGATTATCGGTCAGGCTTTTTTCAGCGCCGATGATCACATCCGCAATAAAGTCTACATCATTAAGCGTGGCTTTTTTGATCACATATTCCTGTTCTTGTTCCATACCTGTATTTATTTCATTTATTGAATATTCTCGATAACCATTGCACTGGCGCCGCCGCCGCCATGGCAGATCCCGGCAGCTCCGTATTTCGCATTGTTCTGCTTCAGCACATTGATCAGTGTAACCACGATCCTTGCACCACTGCAACCTAAGGGATGGCCCAATGAAACCGCCCCCCCATTCACATTCACCTTTGATGGATCAAGCTTCATCCGGCGGCTGTTCTCGATACCCACCACTGAAAAAGCTTCATTCAGCTCCCAATAAGCAATGTCTTCCATCTTCAGCCCCGCTTTTGAAACTGCTTTAGGAACCGCCAGGGCAGGTGCTGTGGTAAACCAGGCAGGTTCCTGTGTGGCATCGGCGTAAGATAATATTTTCGCAATGGGTTTCAAACCCAGGGCCTCAGCTTTTTCCTTACTCATCAGTACCAATGCTGCAGCGCCGTCGTTCATGGTGGAAGCATTGGCGGCTGTAACTGTGCCGTCTTTTTGAAACGCCCCTTTCAATGAGCTTATCTTATCAAATTTTACTTTGTAAGGTTCTTCGTCTTTTGCTATAACAACCGGGTCACCTTTTTTCTGGGGTATCTCTACCGGAACGATCTCTTCATTAAATTTTCCCGATTCAATGGCTGCCTGGCTTCTTTTATAGCTTTCAATGGCAAAGGCGTCCTGTTCTTCGCGGGTAACGCCGCAGGTGCTGGCACAGAGCTCGGCAGCATTACCCATTGCTTTGCCATCGTAGGCATCCGTTAAACCATCTTTGGCAAGGCCGTCTATTAACTGAACATTACCGTATTTATTGCCCCAGCGCAAACTATCCGAATAAAACGGGGCATTGCTCATACTTTCCATCCCACCGGCGATCACCACATCGGCATCGCCTAACAGAATGCTTTGAGCACCCTGGGCAATTGCTTTCATAGCACTGGCACAAACCTTGTTTACTGTCGTACTGCAAACGCCATCGGGCAAACCGGCATAACGGGCAGCCTGGTGGGCCGGCGCCTGCCCAAGATTGGCCTGCACAACTGAACCCATCAGGACTTCTTCTACCACTCCAGGTGCGATCCCGGCCTTTTTCATCGCTCCTTTGATGGCGATGGCCCCCAGCTGGGTGGCGCTGATATCCTTTAAAGAACCTCCGAAGCTTCCAATAGGGGTACGGACGGCCGAAATAATATACACTTCTCTCATATAGCTTGACGTTTAGACTGCAAATATACGTATAAGCCTCTTAGCGGATCAAGCCGCACGAACATGAATACGCTGTTCATTTTTTGTGCTTGCAAATGACAATTCTTGTTTGTAGCTTGTTTTCCCCCATTATTATTCTGCTGCATTTCAAAACTAAATTTTCGAAAAATGAACAAGAACTACAAGGGAGTTTCCCCCCGCCGCAAATTCCTGGGAACGATCGCGACTGGCGCTGCCGCATTGGGTCTTTCAACCATTGCTGCCCCGCTGAATGCACATGGAGGCATGGCACCATCATTTGAAAATAATTCAACGGGCCCCGACAACCCGGAAGAATGGTTCAACCAGATAAAGGGAAAGCACCGGATGGTGTTCGATGTGGTTGATCCAAAACAGGGCCACGAAGGCATTCTCCCCTTTGCCTGGCCGAAGGTATTCCTGCTCACCAATGCCGCAACGGGCACACCAGAAAAAGAAACCAGTGCAGTAGTGGTATTACGCCACAATGCGATACCCTACGCAATGGAAGACAGGCTTTGGGCCAAATATAAACTGGGAGATGTATTCAATATAAAGGACGATACCACCAATGCCCCTTCATTACGTAATCGTTTCTGGAAGCCCGATCCCGGTTACAGCGTTCCCGGAGTTGGTCCTGTACCCATCGGCATCAACGAACTGCAGGAAAGCGGAGTGATGTTTTGTGTATGCGGAATGGCCATCAATGTACTCAGCGCCGTTGTAGCCGGCAATATGAATATGAAGCACGAGGACGTAAAAAAGGACTGGATGTCGGGCCTTTTGCCGGGTATCCCTGTTATGCCATCAGGGTTGTGGGCAGTAGCAAGGGCACAGGAGCATAAGTGCTCTTATGTAAAAGTTTGATAGAGTCCAGATACACACAAAAAAAGGCTGCTGAATTCAGCAGCCTTTTGCTAACCCCCTGTTCCGTGCTGGTTTGAAATTGACTGTTTACCATTTGTCGTAGCCCCTTCTGCGGTCACGCAGGAACATATTCCTCCTGTCGTAGAATTTATCCATCACTGCTTTGATCTCACAATCCCTTTGCCCTTCGATCTGTTTGATGGCACGCATCTTTTCAAAGCGGCTCATGAAGTACCTGTTCTGCACCATGCGGATCTTGTAATCGTATTGCCGGTAGATCTGGCTGATCTGCATATCCTTTTCACGGGCGGTGAAGTAATATGTGTTCCTGAACTTGTCATCGTGTTTATCAAATTTGTCCTTTCCATCGCCCCTGTAATCGCCCTGCCTGTTGTTGAAAGACCAGTCTTCCTTTGAATCGTATTGAGCAAAAGCCGAACCGATCATGAATGCAGTAACCATCAGTGTAAAGATCTTTTTCATAGTTGTAAATTTTTAAAAGTTAATAATGCCTTTAAGATGGTTAGTTACTTCCATTGTTTACAAAGGATATGTTAAGGGATAATAAGTGTTCGTTAACAGGGCAAAGTACAAGGAGATACCATTCGTCAAAAAGGGCATTGGCGAATAAGTATTTTCATTAGCTTAGGACTTTAATAAAAATCAACTGAATGAAAAGTCTATTCGCAGCAATCACCTTGGGTACATTGATCATCTTCGCTTCCTGCGCAAAAAAAACCACTTCTGCAAGCAGCAGCGCTGCAGAAGCCCCCAAGCCAAAGGTCACTTCCTACTCAGCAGACGTACTTCCGCTGCTGCAGGCCAAATGCACACCGTGTCATTTTCCGTCAAAAGGTGGTAATAAAGCAAATTTCGAAACCTATGCCACGGCTTTTAAAGCCGGAGCTGAGATGGTTGCCCGTGTACAGAAAAACCCGGGAGAACGTGGATTTATGCCAATGCGCAACCCTAAACTTTCCGATACAGAGATCGCCATCTTGAAAAAGTGGGTAGAGGGCGGTATGGCAGAAAACTGATCCTTATTCAGGATGCTTTTATTCTTGGATCAACGATCCGGTACAACACATCAGCAACAAAGTTGATGAGGATGAATATGCATGCGCTGAGCAGCACAGAGCCCATCACAACGGGGTAGTCGAGTTTTTCCAGTGCATCCACGGTGATCTTACCGATGCCTTTCCAGCCGAAAATATATTCAATGAAGAAAGCCCCGGCCAGCAGTTCTGCGAACCAACCGGTCACTGCCGTGATCACAGGATTAAGTGCATTGCGAAGAGCGTGACGGAAGATGATCATGCCGCTGGGCAATCCTTTTGCGTATGCGGTACGGATATAATCCTGGCTCAGCACATCCAGCATAGAACTCCTTGTCAATTGGGTGATGATAGCCAGTGGCCGGATGCCTAATGTAAAGGTCGGAAGGACCAGGTTCTTCATGTTCAGGTACCTGCTCCCTGTCACTTCATCGATATCGTACCAACTGCCGGTTAAATTCAGCCCGGTAACATCGTGCAGTATAACACCGAATAAAAAAGCAATGATGATCGCCATGAAGAAAGAGGGCGCAGAGATACCGGCTATACTGGAGAAAACGGCCGTGGTATCCCACCAGGTATCTTTTTTAACCGCCGCGAGCACTCCCAGCAGAATGCCGATGACTGTTGCGAACAGCATGGCTGTAAAAGCAAGGATCAATGTGCCGGGCAATGCTTCCAACAGCAACCGGCCTACCTCTTTCTTGGTTTGATAGCTCTTCCGCAGATAAGGTATTTTAAGGCCTAACTTCGTATTGCCGCCAACGAAAAAGCCGCTGAGTTGTTTTTTCTCAATATCTGCTTTGCTGTGCAGGCAAAGGGGAGAAACATCATTGAGATAAAGCAGGAATTGTTTCCATTTGGGTTGATCCAGGTACAGGTCACTGCGGATGTTATCCATTGTTTTTTTATCGCCTGTTTGCCCAACGATCATCCTGGCAGGGTCGCCAAAGCCCTGGAACATCACAAATACCAATACCACCACTCCAAGCAGTACCAGAAAAGAATAAGCTATTTTTCTTACGATATAACGCATAAATACAATCCAAATATCGTTGCCATGCCGTCTTCAATTCCTCAAAGCCCTTTGAAATCGGCCCAACTCCATTTCTTTTTTATCACAGGCCCATCCATCAGGTACAAGGTTGGGTTTACCCTGGCCGCTGTTTTGATGGCAGTGCCATCGCAACTAAGCACCCTGACATGCACCGGCTCCCGTCCCTTGTTGAACAAACTATCCATTTCACCGGGTTGAGAGGTAATAATAAAATGCGGTTTGTTCTTATCCCGATGCATAAGGTAACCGATCGAAGCACTCCATGCTTCATCACCCGGGTATTCCTGCATGAACAGGAGGTAATATTCCCCGTTGGTATTTAGCAATGCTTCTGTGGTATCGGCTCCTTCTGGTGTTTTGATGATAAAATCGTTGATGAGGGGTGTGTTGTTTTTACCTTTTTGCGCCAGCATTTGTTTACGCTCCACAAACTCCCAAGTGCTGTCGGGCAATGCGCTAACGGTGAATTCTTTCAGAACCCCGTTCTTTTTATAGACAAAAGAATAGTCGTATTTATCCGGCACCGCATCCTTTGGCATCTTCCTTAATTCAAGTATGTTATTACCCGTTTTGAATGGAAGGCAATCAATTACAGGCAGGTACCTCAATACATACCATTGCAGGAAAGCCACACCAAATAAACCGATCATTACTATTGTAAAACAGATCGTTTTGGAGAACAAAGGCCTCACGTACTTATTCCCAAACAACAACACTACTACCAGGAGGAGAAGAATGATGTCTTTGGTAAATGTCTGTACAGGCGTAAGCGGGATGCAATCCCCAAAACATCCGCAGGCCCTTATTTTACCACTGAACAGAACATAACCGGTAAGAAAGGTGAAGAACAATGTGAGCAGCAGGAGCGACCAGGAAACAAGCCTGGGTCTCCACCCAACCAATAAAGAAACACCCAGCATCACTTCTAAAGCGATCATCAGAACCGAGAACAGTAATGCCTGCTCGTAAAAGGAATCCATCAGGTTTTTAAAGTACCCGCTGGATGCCCATGCTTCAAAAAACTCCTGCATTTTATATGCAAGTCCGCGGGGATCGATGGCTTTTACGAGGCCGGAAAAAATGAAGAGGGCCCCAACCAGGAAACGGGATGTATTCACTATTGTCTTCATACGCCAGTTTGATTTATAGGGCCGGATGTACTTTTTCTTCGATCAGGATCAGGGCAAATACGGCATAGTTGATGATGTCATAAAAATTTGCATCGATGCCTTCGCTGATGATGGTCTTACCTTCATTCGAAAGGATCTGCTTGATGCGGAGGATCTTTGCAAGTATGAGGTCAACAAAACTCTCCTGGCTCATCTCCCGCCATGCTTCACCGTAATCGTGGTTCTTGTCCTGCATGAGTTTCCTGGCGATACTAACTTTATCATTATATAGCTTTGTCACAGTATCCACCGGCAGCTCTTCCTCCCTGTCGTCTTTAATATCCAGCTGAATAAGCCCGATGATGCCATAATTAAGAATGCCCTTGAATTCACTGATGATATCATCACCGATCTTCTGTACCTGCATCTCCTGGATGGTACGTATACGTTTTGCCTTGATATAGATCTGGTCCGCCACGGAAACGATCCGGTACACCCGCCAGGATGTCCCGTAATCTTTTGTTTTCTTCAGAAATATTTCCCTGCATGAGTCGATGGCAGCATCGTATTGTTGATTCGTATTCATTTTTCGGTGTGCGTTTGTACCTTAGTGCGATAATGGCTCAAAAATAACGGAAAAACAGATGTACAGTATAAACTGCCGGGGGACCCTGCTCAATATAGAACGGCCATTGGTGATGGGGATCATCAATGCAACACCTGATTCATTCTTTGAAGGGCACCTGCCGGGAGGAGTCGGATCAATGGTCTCTCTTGCCGGAAAGATGCTCGCCGATGGCGCCGATATATTGGATATCGGGGGATTGAGCACCCGGCCAGGGAGTATGGCGGTGCCCGTTGCTGAAGAAACAGAGAGGGTGGTGCCTGTGATCAGGCGTATTGCAAGTGAATACCCAAAAACCATTATTTCGGTTGACACATATAACAGCGTGGTAGCAAAAGCAGCTGTTGAGGCAGGAGCCTCTATAGTGAATGATATCAGCGGGGGAACCCTGGACAATAATATGCTGCAGACCGTAGCAAAACTGGGAGTGCCCTATATCTGCATGCATATGCAAGGCAGGCCGGAAACGATGCAGCAGGCCCCCTCCTATACAGACGTTGTCAAGGAAGTACTGGATTTTTTCATTGCAAAAGTCAATGAGTGCAGAAAAGCAGGGATCACCGACATCATCATCGACCCTGGTTTTGGCTTTGGAAAAACCATCGAACATAATTTTCAATTATTGAAACGGCTGGAAGCTTTTTCCATTTTGAACAAACCGCTGCTGGCCGGCCTATCCCGGAAGAGCAGCATTTACAAAACCCTGGGTACAACAGCCTCCGGGGCGCTGAATGGAACAACGGTCATGAACACCATCGCATTAATGAACGGGGCATCGATCCTGCGGGTGCATGATGTAAAAGAAGCAAGGGAAGCTGTCACGCTGTTTGCCACATATAAAAAAGCGCCCTGAATACCCAGGGCGCTTTTATGATCTTTTTGAATCGTTATTTCTTTGTTGCTTTTTCCAGGCTGTCGACTCTTGCTTTTTCAGCTTGCTGGTATTGCTTCATGGCCTCATCCTGTGCCTTCTTCATTTTTTCATTGTACGCTTCTTCACTTTGTGCTTCCTTAACCTCCATATCAAATACCAGGATAGCATTGGGTTTTATCTTTTCACCATTACCGGCAGCCCCGTATCCCAATACGGAAGGAATATAAACCGTGGCTTTAGAACCACTTTTCATATGCTGCAAAGCATCTACCCAGCCAGGGATAACAGAATATTCCCATATTTTCACTTCGTACGGTAAATGATTGGGGAATTTCGGGTCCACATTGGAATCGAACACGATCGAACTGTCAAAGGTCTTACCGGTGTAATATACGGAAGCCACGCTGTTGAAATCAATAGCAGCGCCTGTTCCTTCATTCTGGAATGAGATGTAAGTACCCCATTTGGTTTTGGTGGCCTTAATATTGTTCCTGGAAAGATAATCGGCGATCGCCTGGTCATCCTTCTTCAGTTGCTCTTTATTCTTCTCCATCTCTTTCTCAAAATCCTCTGTCTGCTTCTTGAACAGTTTTGGCTTCATCTTTATCCTCTCTGCAGAATTGGCGCTATCGGCCTGTTCTCTTGTCTTAAAGATGTTCACCATTTTGATATGCGTATACAGGAACTTTCCTTTCTTCATATAAGGGGGAAGTGGCTGGCCGTTCATACGGTTCTGCAAAGTATCGGTCAGTACCCTGATCACCATGCTGTCGCCTATGCGGAGGTTACGCATCACTTTAAAATATTCAAGAGGTGTGGTGGCCGAATCGAATACCTGTATGCGGGGCATGTATTCGTGGCTGTCGAACAATACGGTATCCTTGGCGCCGCTGTATACCTGTTTAACATGCAATTGAATAAAATCGCCGTAACCCACTTTATTACCGCTTCCTTCGGCGATCAGTTTATACTCAAGGCCTTTTTCGCCTTTTTTAAAGCCGCCTGAGCAGGCTGCGAGAGCCATCACAGTAAAGGCCATGTAAAAAAATTGTTTCATCGTTGTTTATTGTTTTAAAATTGATAACTGCTTAACTGGCCGGCATTTTCCTTCATCGCTGCCTTGAATTTTGCCACCACCTCATCCAATGGTTCCTTGTTGAAACCTCCCGCTGCATTGAAATGCCCGCCGCCATTAAAATATTTTCGTGCAAAGGTATTCACGTCGAAACCACCTTTACTGCGGAAAGAGCTTTTGCGTTCTTCTCCCCGGTCAATGATGATGGCGGCAAGCCGGATACCCTGTATGCTGAGAGGGAAGTTCACAAGTCCCTCTGTGTCGCCGGTCTTTATATTGTATTTGATCAGGTCAGACTGCGGGATGGCGATCAGGGCGGTGTTATATTCATAGAATATCTCCATCCGGTTCATCAGAACGTTACCAATGAACCGAAAGCGGTTTTCGAGGAAATTATCAAACAGCTCTTCATGCACATGGCTATGTTCGAGACCTTTCTCTTTAAGGTCAGCGATCATCCGATGAACGCTGGCCGAAGTAGAGGGAAAGCGGAAAGACCCCGTATCGGTCATGGTACCGGCATATAAGCAATCGGCGACCAGTGCATTGATCTTATCGTCGTGGCCACTTGCCTTGATAAAATCGTACACCATTTCCGAAGTAGAGCTTTTGGAAGTATCGCTGCTTCCATAGGCGAAAGCACTTACCTGCGGTTCCTGGTGGTGATCGATCAGTATCCGTTGAGCATTTGCATTAGCCAGTTTTTCCTCCATCCGCTTGGTCCGGCTCAGCACGTTAAAATCAAGGCAGAATATCCAATCGGCTGCATCAATAGCTGCATTGGCCTTTGCTTCAACAGCCTCATAATCGAGTACTTTTTTACAATCCGGCATCCAGTTCAGGAACGAAGCCCAATTCGTTGGCGAAATAACAGTAACGGTATGGCCGAACTGAATGAGGAAATGGTACAGCCCAAGCGAGGATCCCATGGCATCAGCATCGGGTTTCTGGTGCATGGTGATCACCACATTCCTTGGCTGGGTTAACTGTGGGATTATGTCGTTTAACGGCTGCATGAGCGGCGCAAAAGTAATTGAAAGTTTCGAGTTTGTTGTTTCCAGTAGTTGTTTTTGATTTGGGAATTATGGTTTTATAACAGGTTTCTAACCAAAAAACAGTAAAAACTTAAAACCGAAAACTGCAAACTGACTATCTTTGCGGCTCAAAAAATACCAGAATGAGTAACAGAACATTTACCATGATCAAACCCGACGCAACAGCAAAGGGACATACCGGGGCCATCCTATCGATGATCAATGCCGCCGGGTTCCGCATCGTTGCAATGAAAATGACCCGCCTGAGCAAGGAAAAAGCCGGTGAGTTCTATGCCGTACATGCAGCCCGCCCTTTTTACGGGGAATTGGTTGAATTCATGAGCAGCGGACCGATCACTGCGGCCATATTGGAAAAAGACAATGCCGTGGAAGAGTTCCGCAAACTGATCGGTTCTACCAACCCGGCCGAAGCGGCCGAAGGCACTATCCGGAAATTATACGCCTCATCCATTGGTGAGAATGCCATTCACGGAAGTGATAGTAACGAGAATGCCAAGATAGAAGGAGACTTCTTTTTCAGTAAATTGGAACAGTTTTAACTGAATATAACAAAAAAGAAATGCCCCTGGTCGACAGGGGCATTTTCTTTTAAATCAAGCACAAACAAACATGATTTAGGGTTTGGGTAAAAAGCAGTCTTGCTTTCTTGAGGGATTGTCTGCCCAGTTAACGCCGGAACTGCGTTGATATTGCATGAAATAGCCATTTGAAGCAAAATCCGCCACCGGGTACAATAAAGCCTTAAAAGGAATGTTGTAGATTTGAATGCATTAACGAAGCTTCTTTTATGAAAAATATCAAATTAATTGAAGTACCCTCCGAAATAGGGGCAGGCACCCGTGGCGCCAGTTTAGGCATCGAAGCCATCAAGATCGCCGCCCTCGACTTCATGAGTAATTTCTTTGTTCATTTCCCATCTGAAAAGATCGAAGTGGAGAACCGCATCCTCTTCGAACCCATACAGTCGCCGTACGCCAAACGGATGCAGGGGGTACTTACAACTTACGAACGGGTCAGCAAGGCAGTATGCGATTCGATCAAAAGCCACTTTTTCCCTGTTGTCATCAGCGGAGATCACAGCACTGCCGGGGGCACCATTGCCGGTATCAAAATGGCCAAACCAAAAAGCAAGCTCGGAGTAATCTGGATCGACGCCCATGCCGACCTGCATACCCCCTACACCACCCCATCCGGCAACATGCACGGCATGCCACTGGCAGTGTCCATCGGCGAAGACAATAAGGAATGTAAAGTGCACGATCTTGACGAGAAAACAGTCAAACAATGGGAGCAATTGAAGAATATGGGCAAACTGGGGCAAAAAGTGCTGCCGGAAGATGTTGTGTTCATCTCTTTGCGTGACTATGAGAAAGAGGAAAAACACCTCATTGAAAAACACGGGATGAAGGTGATCACCACCTCCGAAGTACGGAGAACAGGGGCTGAAAACGTATGCCGCAAGGTGCTGCGTTACCTCAGTGATTGCACGGATATCTATGTGAGCTTCGATGTAGACAGTCTTGACTCTTCCATCTCAAGGGGAACAGGAACGCCGGTAAGCAATGGGTTGCGTGAACGGGAGGTGGAAGACCTGATCAGTAAATTCATGCAGAACAGGAAAATATGCTGTTTTGAGATCACTGAAGTGAATCCCACACTTGATAAAGAGAACCTGATGGCTGAAATTGCCTTCAACATCCTTCAGCGCAGCGTGAATGTGCTGATGATGAATTAGAGACATATTCACATACCTGATCCGGGACTGATTATGATAAGGGCCCTTTGTTTATTCATTACTATCCTTTTAACAAAAGCATCAATCGGGCAAAAGGATTTTTATTTTGAACGGATCAGAGCCTACCAGAAAAATTATGTAGACTCACATGAAGTGGTGAAGAAAAATGATAAGAAGTACTTCCGCTTTTTTCCTGTGAACAAACGCTACAATGTTACCTGCCACCTTGAACGGATCACCGACACGATCGGCTTTACCATGAAGACATCAGCCAATACCCTGAAGCACTATTACAAATACGGCAGGCTGGATTTTATGATATCCGGAACGGCTTGTCAACTTTTTGTTTATCAAAGCAAGGACCTGATGAAGACGGAGAAATACAAAGATTATCTGTTTGTTCCCTTTACCGACCTGACTACCGGAGATGAAAGTTATGGCAGCGGCCGCTATCTGGAATTCTACAGGAAAGATATTCAAGGAGACAACTTGCAGATTGATTTCAATAAAGCATACAATCCCTACTGCGCCTACTCCCCCGGTTTCAAATGCCCCATTCCGCCTCTTGAAAATGCATTGAATATTGCGATCAAAGCAGGTGAAAAGAATTTTGCAAAACCCCATTGATATGCAAAATACCAGCCAGCTACTGATGATACGCCCTGCCCGATTCGGGTTCAATGTTCAGACGTCAGTGAACAATTCATTCCAGCAGGATACCGGTCATGTACACGCAAAAGCCTTGCAGGAATTCGACGCTTTTGTAACGGTACTGAGGAAAAATAAGTTGAACGTGACGGTCATTGAAGACACACCCGAACCATTCACACCCGATTCCATCTTCCCGAATAACTGGATATCTTTTCATGATAACGGAAGAATATTCCTGTACCCGATGTTTGCACCTAACAGGAGAAAAGAAAGGAAGGAACATGTACTGAAAGCGATCGGTGAAAAATTTATTGTTAATGAAATAGCTGACCTCAGCAAATATGAAAACGATGGCCTTTTTCTTGAAGGGACCGGCAGTATGGTACTCGACAGGAATGAACGAATTGCCTATGCCTGCCTTTCTCCCCGAACGGACAGAGTGGTCCTGGATGAATTCTGCAGGTTGAGTGGTTATTCTGCCATTACATTTACAGCTACCGACCGGGCAGCCGCTCCTATTTACCACACCAATGTGATGATGTGCATTGCAGACCGCTATTCGGTCGTTTGCCTTGAGTCCATCAGTGTCGATAAAGAAAGAAACACGCTGATTAATTCTTTTCAAAGATCGAATAAGGAATTGATCGATATCAGCCCCGAACAGCTGGAGAAATTTGCGGGTAATATGTTGCAGGTAATGAACACCGACGGTGAACAATTACTGGCTTTGTCGTCACAGGCTTACCGGTCATTGAACGCGGAACAGCTGAAGACACTTCAAGCGTACAACCGCATCATCCATTCCCCGCTCGATACCATTGAAGCTGCAGGAGGAGGAAGCGCCCGTTGCATGATGGCCGAAGTGTTCCTGGATAAAAAATAAACAGGCAACCAACCCTTCCCCTGGGGCGAAAACTTAATTATCTTGCAAAACAATAAACCATACATATGAGCGATTACAACCGTATACTCCTTGATGAACTTTTTTTTGAAGCCGACAACCTGATCAAGGAAAAGCGGTTTACAGAAGCCATACAAAAACTAGAAGCCATCCTTACCGACGCACCCGATTATGGCAAGGCATATAATCATTTAGGCTGGATCTACGAGACACAATACCGTGATTATATTAAATCGGAGGAGCTATACAGGAAATGCATAACTGTTTCACCCAGCTATACCCCCGTGTATGGAAACCTATCCATTACGCTTTCCACGCTCAACAAACTTGATGAACAGGAAACGTTGCTCAACCAGGCATTGATCGTACCGGGGATCGACAAGCCGATGATCTTTAACGAATTCGGCATCCTCTATGAAATGAAGGGCGATTTCGACAAAGCCGTTGAGCATTATAAGAAAGCCATCATCGCTTCCCTTAATGATGCCAATATCGAGATCTATTCCAAATCGATCGATCGTTGTAAGAAGAAAAAAGAGATGCTGAAAATGTAACCCCCTCGCAAAAAAAAGACCGGAAGTTTCCTCCCGGCCACAAACTAAACATCAATCGCAAAAGTGGTTGGTATCTTTAAAGACCTATGGTCATTTTTTTCTGGCGAAGTTTTCCCAATGAAGGATCCAGTTCAATTGCCATATCGCACATTTGCTGGCCCCGTTGTGTCTGGCCTTTTTTCTGGAAACAAAGACCAGCCTGGTACAATGCTTTAGCATCATTCTTGTCGGCCTCGAGCAGTTTCTGACATATTTCCAATGACTTGTCGTATTTCTTTACGTCGTAATAGGCCTGGGCCATGTCACGGAGAATATCTTTTTCACCGGGACGGCGTTCAAAAACCTGCAACAAAAGCTTTTCACCTTTTTCGTACTCGCCGCTGTACATATAAGCAAATCCGAGGTTCTCGTTAAAGTCGTTGCTTTGCACAAACCCCTTTTCTGCAGCACTGGTGAAAGCGGTAACAGATTCTTTGAACCGGTTATTATTATAATACAGTACTCCAAGTTCAAAGAACCAACTGCTGCGTTCCCCATTCAGTTTTACTGCTTTCTCATACCAGGGTATCGCTTTGTCTTCGTACCCCATTTCCCAATAGTTACGTGCGAGCGTATAGGTCAGTTCTGCATCCGAAGGGTCCTTTTCCACCAGTTCCAAAAGTTTTTTCTCTGCTTTTGCATAATCCTCCATCTGAAAATAAGAGAGGGCGATAATGCGATCTGCATTGGGGCATGACTTACATTTTTCGGCCATGTCAATCGCCTTTTGATAATGACGGTAATTATAATTCAATTCCACCAGTTCCTTGATAGCAAGATCATTACCCGGGTCCAGTTCAAATGCTTTTGTAAAGTTCTGTTTGGCTTCATCAATACGGCGCATCTCCAGGTTGGCATACCCGTTTTCGAGATAGGCCATTGTATAGTTCGGGTTTTGCTGGATGGCGTCCTGGAAGTATTTACTGGCGAGTAGATAGCGTTTAGCCCCTTTTTCCTCGATCCCCTTTTGCAGATAATAGGATGAACTGTCCGTCTTTTGAGCACATAAGGCAGTAGTCAGCAGTAACAAAGGGATTGTCAGGACTTTTTTCATAATAATGGTTACGGGCACAAATATCATTCCGGTTTACCGGAAGATTACCCCACCTAACGCAGGGAGATGGAGGATTATTTCGTAGGTGCCTGTCTTTTTATCTACCAATTTTACCTTGGGAGATGGGTTATATGTATTTCCGGTTCCCCAGTATTTCTTGCTATCGCTGTTAAATACCTCCTGCCACTTTTTTTTGCCTTTAACCCTGAATTTCCAGTCGAGCCTGGGTACCGGCGTCATATTCAATACGATCAGCACATCATCTTTCCGGTTTCTGGACTTACGCATATAAGCCACTACCGATTCCTGCCGATGTCCCAGGTCGATCCATTCAAAGCCCCTCGAGTCGAACTGGAGCTTATGGAGGGCCGGTTCATTACTGTAAAGCAGGTTCAGGTCTTTCACGCATTCCTGCATCAGTTTATGACAATCAAACTGCAGTAAGGGCCAGTCGAGTTCTGCCTTATAATTCCATTCGGAAGTTTGAGCAAATTCGTTGCCCATGAACAACAATTTAGCTCCCGGGTGGGTATACATATACGTATACAGAAGACGAAGGTTAGCGAATTTCTGCCATTCGTCGCCGGGCATTTTGTAGATCATCGGGCTTTTGCCGTGAACCACTTCGTCGTGACTGAAGGGGAGCATAAAATTCTCATCGTAGTAATACATGATACTGAATGAGAACTTATCCTGGTGGAATTGACGCATCAAGGGGTCCATCTTGAAATAATCAAGTGTATCATGCATCCATCCCATCATCCACTTCATACCAAAACCCAGGCCGCCCTGGGTGGTTGGATGAGATACTTTGGGCCAGTCCGACGCTTCTTCGGCAATGGTTTGTATATCGGGAAAATCGCGGTAAACGGTCTCATTGAATTGTTTTACAAATTCAATCGCTTCCAGGTTGCCGTTGCCACCGAATTCGTTAGGTTCCCATTCGCCGTGTTTTCTGGAATAATCGAGCCGAAGGATCGAATTCACCGCATCTACCCTCAGCCCATCCACATGGTACTCGTCGAGCCAGAAACGGGCGCTGCTTATAAGAAAGGACCTTACTTCAGAACGCCTGTAATTGAATATGTAACTGTTCCAATCGGGATGGTAACCTTTACGCATATCGGCGTATTCGTAGGTATGTGTTCCATCGAACATGAAGATGCCATGAGCGTCGTAAGGGAAATGAGATGGTACCCAGTCGAGGATCACGCCGATCCCCTCTTTATGAAAGGCATTTATAAGGGCTTTGAATTCATCCGGGCTGCCAAAGCGGGAGGTGGCAGCAAAATAGCCGGTGCCCTGGTAACCCCAACTCCCGTCGAATGGAAACTCCATTACTGGCATCAGTTCCACATGAGTAAACCCCATATTCTTTACATAAGGCACCAGGTGTTCGATGAGCTGGGTATAACTGTTGAAACTTTCTTCATCGGTTGGTACGGGCCGCTGCCAGCTACCCAAATGGACTTCATACACACTCCAGGGCGCATTGAGAGCATTGTTCTTTTTACGCTTCTTCATCCAGTCGGCATCCGTCCATTTGAAATCAGAATGCCAGCTGATAGAAGAAGTAGCAGGCCTTAATTCAGCATATCGGGCATAAGGATCCGCTTTTACCAGCTCAACACCCTTATAACCCTTTATATGAAACTTATACGTTGCTCCTTTTTTAACCTTTGGAATGAAGCCTTCCCAAATACCCGACTTGTCGAGCCTGACATATAGCGGATGAAGCTGTTTTTTCCATCCGTTGAAATCACCAACTACCGATACCCTGGTAGCGTTCGGCGCCCATACGGCGAAGTAATAGCCTTCGGTATCCAGGACAGTAACCTGGTGCGCCCCGAATTTCCTGTAGCCATTATATAAAGTGCCATCTTTGAAATTGCTGATGTCTTCATCGGTAAATAATGAATAATTCCATACCGGCTTCTGCGAATCAATGAAGTATTCTTCTTCGTAACTTTTCTTTACGGGAGTGACAGGTTTTTCCCTTTCCCTGCTGCTTTTTTTAGCCGGTTGTCTTACAGATGACGCCATTGGTGGAATTAATAGAATGAATCAGTTACGAATGCTGAAATTCGCTTTAACGTAAATTTAAGAATTGCGATTTAGTTATTCTGAATAATTATATCCATCTTTAACTAAGAATTTAGTTTTAGATTTTAAAGCCATTAAAGTATATGCCTAAACTATCTGCCCTGTTGATAGCTGTAGTCTTCCTTACGCTTTCCAGTACAGCTCAAACCAATTCCATTTCCGGTTCTGTTGCCGATACCAGCCAGAAGAAACCCATTGCCAATGCGGTCATATTACTTCTGACACCCGGCGACTCGCTTCTCTATAAGTTCACCCGTACCGACAGCAAGGGTAATTATGCATTTAAGAATGTGAAACAGGGTAATTATATCCTGATGACGACCCATCCTTATTTTGCCGACTTCGTTGATAATATATCAGTTAACGAAAGCACAGCGAGCATTCCTTCGATCGCTGTCACCTCCAAAAGCAAACTGTTGCAGGAAGTGATCGTCAAAAGCGGTAACCCGATACGGGTGAAGGGCGACACAACGATCTACACCGCCGACAGTTTCAAGGTGAGCGCCAATGCGAATGTGGAAGAACTATTGAAAAAGCTTCCCGGTATCCAGGTAGATAAGAATGGTAAGATAACGGCTATGGGCGAACAGGTCACCAAGGTACTGGTGGATGGAGAGGAGTTCTTTGGCGATGATCCGGGTATGGCGGTGAAAAACCTGCGTGCTGATGCGGTGAAGGAGGTCCAGGTATTCGATAAGAAGAGTGAACAGGCAGAATTCACCGGGATCGACGATGGGAAAACGCAAAAAACGATCAACCTGAAACTTAAAGAAGATAAAAAGAAAGGTTATTTTGGAAAGTTCGATATTGCCGGGGGGCTGCTTAAAAAGCCGCTCGACGACCGGTACAACAGCAACCTGATGTTCAGTTCATTTAAAGGCAAGAGAAAGATATCCGGCTTTTTACTAACCGGCAATACCGGCCAGGACGGACTAAGCTGGGAAGACACGGAAAAATACGGTGGAGAGAATGAAAATATCAGCATGTCGATGGACGATGACGGAGGAGTCATGGTGATGTGGACGGGAGGAAATTCTTCGGATGATGAACCTTATGTAAACACCCAGAACGGCTTTATACGGAATATCAATGCCGGGTTGCAATACAGCAACAAATGGGATGATAAGAAAACCCTCAATTTTTCACCCAAGTACAACAGCCAGGTCTATAACAACCGGCTGCAGCAATACAGCCAAACGCTGTACCAGAACGACTCAATGTTCATCGACAATTCCACCACCAACACCTATGTGAACCGGAGCAATTTTAAAACAAGCGCCAGCTACGAGATCAAGATCGATACCAATAATACACTCAAACTGACTGCCAAGGCCAATTTCTACCATACAGAAAGCGAGGAGGAAAGATCATCCTTTACAACCGGTGGTACCGGCAATCTGAAAAACTCCGTAGACAGAACTGTAAAGACCAATACCGATAAACAATCCATTTACGGAAGCCTCTTATTCAAACACCGGTTCAAAAAAGCCAGGAGAACCATATCGCTGAATACCGACTGGAATATGCTGAGCACCGACGGCACCAATTACCTGAATTCGTTAAACCAGGTATATACGAATGGTATTGTCTCTTCTTCACAGCTTATTGATCAGCAACGGAACACCGATAAATCGACACAAAAATTGGCTACAAAACTGGTGTATACCGAACCCCTGAGCGCCAAGTATTCCCTGGAAGTGGGTTACGAATTCACCTATAATTACGGGAAGAACGACCAGGTAACCTATGCTTATTCGCCGATCACAAAGACCTACGACATTGAAGTGGATTCTGTGACCAACGATTTCACACAAAAAATACTGCTGCACAAACCAAACATACGGATCAACTACAGCAGCAAAAAAGTAAAGTTCAACTTTGGGTCTGGTTTCGGGTTCACCCATTTCGACCTGGTGGACAACAGCCTGAACAAAGATTATATCCGCAACTATACCAACTACTTCCCATCTGCTTCATTGAACTATACATACAAGAACCAGCATAACCTCCGCTTCAACTACAACGGCAGCACCAATCAGCCTTCGCTGAACCAGTTACAGCCTTTGCGTAATAATACCGATTACTTTAACCAATACATCGGTAACCCCAACCTCAAGCCTTCGTTCACAAACTCATTCAACATTTCGCATAATTCGTACAACTTCCTGAAAGACCTC
This sequence comes from uncultured Ferruginibacter sp., assembly GCA_964645235.1. GTDB lineage: Bacteria > Bacteroidota > Bacteroidia > Chitinophagales > Chitinophagaceae > Ferruginibacter. The sequence goes on from CAZYAT010000009.1 coordinate 51,609, forward strand.
TTTATGTACCAGTCATTCAATGTACGGATCGTGAGCAATGCCATTACCAATAACAGGATCATCGACCTCGATTCGGGCAAGACGACCACACAGCCCATCAACACGAACGGCAACTTCAACATGAACCTTTGGACTGGCATGGGTTTCAAGATAAAAAAGATAAACACCAGGCTAAACTTCGGGCCAAACTTCTCATACAACCGTATCGCCGATGTTCTGAACAGCGTGGCGAACTATACCAAGAACTACAATGTTGGCTTTAACCTGTGGGCCAATAAATCGAAGGATAAGAAATATGAATTCGGAATGGGTGAGAATTTTACATACAATCATAGTAAAATATCACTCAGCAATTCATCCACCAACTATATCGTGAATACCCTGTCGCTCTATGCAACGGTTTACCTGACCAAAAGCCTCTCGGTGAATTCTGATTATGAGTTTTACAGCCAGCAAAAGACCACCCAGCTGCCAGGCATGAGCAGGCATTTCTGGAATGCACGTATCCAAAAGACGTTCAAGAATGATGAGTTCACGGCCTATTTCCTGGTAAAGGATATCCTCAACCAAAACGTAGGGTTAAACCGTTATTTCGACAGCAACCGGTTCACCGAACAAAGGAATGACCGCTTACAACGCTATTGGATGATCGGTTTTGCCTGGAACTTTAAAAACAAGGGTGCAAAAGCAAAATAAACTGACCATGAAAAAACTTGCAATGAAATATACTTTGATGTCCTGCCTCATCCTCACCGGTGCTGCTCGTGTGAACGCACAACAGTTCATAGACAAAGCATCGATCGAATATGAAGTGAAGACAAATGTTAAGAAGACCCTGGGCAATAATATGTGGGATGAAATGCTGAAAGAAGCGATGCCGCAATTCAAAACGGGGTATTACCTGTATACATTTGCCGATAATAAGAGCGTTTATAAGTTCAGCCACTGGTCGGCCACCGGCAAGGTGCCTGAATGGATGAGAAGGAACGACGAAGAGAACATCTGGTACTTCGATCATACCAACAATAAATTCAATATGCAGAAAACGATCTTCGGAAGCAGTTTTATCACCGAAGATTCCATCCCGGTTCTGCACTGGAAGATCGGCAATGAAAACAGGGTCATTGCGGGCTTTAATTGCCGGAAGGCCGAGGCAAAGATCAACGACAGTGTTTATGTATTTGCTTTTTATACCGACGAGATCACTATTCCCGGAGGCCCCTGCTCCATCAATGGATTGCCGGGTATGATACTTGGGCTCACCATTCCACGGTTATACACCTCATGGATCGCCACCAAAGTAATGGTGAACGGGGTGGCCGTGAGCGATATCAAACCGGTTTCATCCAAAAAACCTTACAGCATGGCAAGCCTGTACGCCACCATCAAAGACCGTACAAAGGATTGGGTGAGATCAGATGACCCGGACTCAAAGAAGTGGATGGAACAGTTGCTTTGGAATACCCTGCTTTAAGAATGACTAAATAGTGAATCCGTCGGGAAGTATCGCCCCTTTCTTAACAACCACTATCCCATCTTTTACGGTAAACAGCGCATGGTCGCTGTCGGGCAAATGAGATCCCCCGGTGATGCTTACATCATTCCCGATCCGGCAATCCTTATCAACGATCGCATTGGTTATCCGGCATCTTTCGCCGATGCCAAGTTTGGGAATGCCTTTTTCAAGGGAATAGGCCATTTCGGGAAGCGTTTCATAATAATCGCTACCCATGATATAGGTACTTTCGATCTGAGTCTCTTTGCCGATCCTTGTCCGGATGCCAATCACGCTGTTCGATATCTTCGAAGCATGTATGATGCAGCCTTCTGCCAGGATACTGCTCTCGATCAGTGTCCCTGTCACCTTCATGGGCGGCAGCATGCGTGCACGGCTGAAGATGGCCTTTGTATTGTCGAACAGATTGAAGGGAGGTATCTCCATGGTAAGCGCCAGGTTGGCTTCGTAGAATGAATAGATATTCCCGATATCGGTCCAGTAACCATCATATTGATAGCTCTGTACCTTGTATTTACCAATGGATGACGGAATGATCTCTTTCCCGAAATCGGTCGCCTCTTTCTTTTCTGTTAACAGCATATCGAACAGCAACTTGCGGTTGAAGATATAGATGCCCATACTGGCAAGGTAATTCCGCCCGAGTATCTGCATGTCGGTACCCGTATCGCTTACCCAGTCGGGTAAAAGTTCTTTTGCAGGTTTTTCGATGAAAGAGGTGATGGAATTATCTGCATTGGCCTTAAGGATACCGAATTCAGGAGCTTCTCTTTCTGCAACGGGGATCGTAGCGATTGTAATGTCGGCTCCCTTATTGATATGATTTTCCAGCATTTCACCGAAGTCCATTTGATACAACTGATCGCCGCTTAATATGAGCAGGTATTCAAAATCGTTGTTGCCGATATGTTTGAGTGACTGACGAACTGCATCCGCTGTTCCTTGGAACCACCCCAGGCTATCGGGCGTTTGTTCAGCCGCCAGTATATCCACGAAGCCACTGCTGAATGCGCTGAACTGGTAGGTGTTCTTAATATGCTTATTCAGCGAGGCTGAATTATATTGTGTCAATACAAACATGCGGTTGATGTTTGAGTTGATACAATTTGAAATGGGGATATCAACCAGGCGGTATTTACCAGCAATAGGAACAGCCGGTTTGCTTCTTGTTGAGGTAAGGGGGTATAAACGGCTTCCTGCGCCGCCGCCAAGGATAACGGCTACTACTGATTTACTGATCATATATGGACTTAGATTTGACGTATAGAGTTATATAGGTTAATGTATTTCTCAGAACTTGTTTCCCAACTGTTGTCGATCTTCATGATTTGCTCAATGATCTCCCCCATCTTCTCCTTGTCGTCGTAAAGTTCTACAGCACGGTGGATGGAATATGTAATGTCCCAGACAGTTGCGTAATTAAAACAGATACCATATCCATTGGGTTCCCCAAAATCGATCACGGTGTCTTTTAATCCGCCTGTTCGCCTTACAATGGGTATCGTACCGTACCGCAGCGCATACATTTGGTTCAGTCCACATGGCTCTACCCGGCTGGGCATAAGCAGGAAGTCGGCCCCCGCATACATCTGGTGAGAAAGTTTCTCGTTATACCCGATCTGCGAATTATAATATCCCACATAACCGTTGTTCATAGCACTCAGCTGCGATTCCACCGAGGGATCACCACTTCCTAAAATTAAAAAATTCATTTTACTTCCAATATGGCCAAATGAATCATTTATTGCCTGCGGCAACAGGTCAGCGGCTTTTTCCCCCACCATCCGGCCTATGTATACGAAAAGCGGTTTGTCAACATCAAGCCGGAAGTCTTTGCAAAGCTTTTTCTTGTTGAGCAGCTTTCCGGCTTTGGCATCCCCGATCGAAAAATTGTCGAGTATATAGGTATCCGTTTCCGGGTTCCAGACATGGGTATCGATCCCGTTCAGTATGCCGGTACACTTGAATCTTTCCATACGGAACAATTGCTCCAGCCCGTTCGCATTCTCGGTAAGTTCCTCCATATAACTGGGGCTGACGGTAGTCACCCGATCAGCACATTTGACACCGCTGGCCAATGGGTTGATGGTATTGCTCCAGTCGAGCAGGCCCCATTGCCAGGTATCCCACGATGGGATATAAGAGCTTTTATCCCACCCCATCCATCCCTGGTATTGACCATTATGAATGGTAAGTACGGCAGGTACGGAAGAAAGATGACGATAGGCAAAACAGTGCTTCATCATGAAAGGGATCAGGGCGGTATGATGGTCGTGAACATGAACCACGTCAGGCCGGTGTTGCCATTGGGAGATCCAGTCAACTACGGCTACCTGGAATGCGGTGAACCGCTCGGTATCGTCGTCATAAGTGTATACTTTTTCCCGGTCGAGCAAGCCATAGATATCTACACAGTAAAGATCAAAACCCAGCTTATTTGTTTTTTCCTTGATGATGGTATAGTCAAAATACATCTGGCCCATGTTGAAGGCTCCTTTATGTTCTACCGTCCATTCATTATCGTACAGGAATTTGGTACGGTGCATAGGTACCACCACTTTGGCTATATGACCGGATTGTTGCTGGTATTTTGGTAAGGTCCCAACCACGTCGGCGAGGCCGCCCACCTTGGCATAAGGGTAACATTCCGCACTCACGTGAATAATTTCCATGCTGCTGATTTATATCCGTCAATTTAGGAATGATTTTGCTGCAAACCAATTAAATTAAATTTTTCGTGCTGCTCAAATTAATTTACTTTCAGCCATAAAATTTTTAACGACATGCAAACAGATCAAAATGCTTTATCATCCATTGAAGGAGCCACTTACCAGAAGACTAAATGGAGTCAGTTTGTGACCCTGATAAGTGTGTTTTTCTTTTGGGGATTCGTTGCAGCAAGTAACGATGTTTTAATACCTGTATTCAAGGAGAAGTTGCAGCTTACCCAGGTGCAGGCACAAATGGTTTCATTTGCCTTTTACGTCGCTTACTCAGTTGGCTCGATCCTCTATTTCCTCATCAGTAAAATGCTCAAACAGGACCTGCTCAATAAGATCGGGTATAAGAATGGCATCAGCGTTGGGCTGATCGTTTCGGCGATCGGTACTTTATTATTCATCCCTGCGGCCAGTTCAGAGTCTTTTGTACTCTTCATTTCGGGCTTGTTCGTGATCGGGCTGGGTTTCTCCTTGCAGCAAACTGCTGCCAACCCGCTGGCGATCAATATGGGAAGTGCCAGTACCGGTGCTCAACGCCTGAGTATGGCAGGCGGGATTAATAACATGGGAACCACCATCGGCCCATTGATCGTTAACCTGGCCATCTTCGGCTCTGTATCCGCCATTGCAGTAAGTTCGCTAAGCGTTGTAAAAACACCTTACCTTGTACTTGGCGCCGCCTTTTTGGTAGTGGCAGCAATATTTTATTTCTCATCCGTACCCAATAAGCTCATAAGCAATACCGAAGAACTGGCGGAAGCAAAATCGAACTGGGTGGATCGCGGATCTCCATTCAAGTATCCCCAATTGCTGCTGGGAATGATCGCTATCTTCGTTTATGTTGGAGTGGAAGTAAGTACAGCGGCTAATCTTCCCGAATTCATGAGGCAAAAACTCAATACCCCTACCAGTGGTGCCGCCCCCTACATCTCTCTTTTCTGGGCCAGCCTGATGATTGGCAGATGGACCGCTTCTGCCGATGCGTTCGGTTTCGGGGAAGGTGCTAAAAAGGTATTACAGTTCCTGATGCCTTACCTGGCTTTCGGGGTATTTTTATTGGTGAATGCTATTGCAAAGCACGACCTCGAAGATTTCTATGTATACGCAGCCGTGATCGTGGCATTGATCATCGCCAACCTGCTGAGCAGGGGAAACCCGGCAAGGCAGCTGCTTATTTTCAGCATTTGCGGAATCATTGCCCTTTTGGTTGTTATGTTCTCTCCTAATCACCAGATCAGCGTATATGCCATCTGCAGTGTTGGATTGTTTTGTTCAACCCTATGGCCCTGCATTTTCACATTGTCCATTTCAGGATTGGGTAAGCATACCAGTGAAGGTTCCAACTTCCTCATATTCATGATCTGCGGTGGTGGCCTGGTGAGTCTTTTGCAGGGATACCTGTCTGCCGATCATCTGCTTGGCATCAGTATGTCTTATGTGGTGGGTATCGGATGTTTTCTTTACCTGGCCTATTATTCTATAAGGGCAAAGGCTGAACTCAAAGACCAGGGCATCGACCTCGATGAACTGGCCAATGCAAAGGGTGGCGGGCATTAAACCGGAATAACATCTTTCCGGAAACTTATTACATCATTAATCGGAATTAACATGGCACAAAAGAAAAGTTATGCTGTGGGTATTGATATCGGGGGCACCACCACAAAGTTCGGCATTGTGAACGACCATGGTGAGATATTGGAACAGGGCCGCATCCCCAGCAACGAGCACGAAATAGTAGAAGACTTTATCGAGGACCTTTATAAAAAGCTCATGCCCATGATCGAAAAATCCGGCGGCGTGAAAAACTTCACCGGAATAGGCATTGGAGCACCGAATGGGAATATTTACACCGGCACCATCGAATACGCCCCCAACCTCAAATGGAAAGGCATCATCCCTTTGGCCGAGCTGATGGAAAAAAAGTTCGGCCTCCATACCCGGCTTACCAACGATGCAAACGCGGCCGCTATGGGGGAAATGATGTACGGTGCCTGCAAAGGAATGAAACATTTTATTACCATTACGCTTGGAACGGGCGTAGGCAGTGGTATTGTGATCGATGGCAAGATCGTGGTAGGCCACGACGGCTTTGCCGGTGAGCTCGGGCATACCATTATACGCCCGGGTGGAAGGCTGCATAAAAGCACCGGTATGCGGGGAAGCCTCGAATCGTATGCCTCGGCAACAGGGGTTCGGGAAACGGCGATAGAAATGCTTACCAAGCATCCCGAAGAGCCAAGCCTCCTGCGTAATTACAGTATCAATGACCTTACCAGTGAAACGGTTTATGAATGCGCCATCCAGGGGGATAATATCGCAAATAATATTTTTGAGTTCACGGGACAGATATTGGGTGAATCACTGGCTAATTTCATTATGTTCTCTTCCCCGGAAGCTATTGTATTGTTCGGCGGGCTTACCAAAGCGGGCAACCTGCTGCTGAACCCCACCCGCAAGCATATGGAGAAAAACCTGCTCCCCATCTTCCAAAACAAAGTGAAACTTGTTTTCAGTGAACTGAAAGAAGCAGATGCAGCCATTTTAGGTGCAAGCGCATTGGTTTGGGAAATGAAATGATCAAAAAAACGAGAAGACGGTATAATGAGATAGCCCTCCGGGGAGGGCTATCTTAATTAGTTTACATAGAATTTTATATGATTCTAAAACGGGCCTTGATCTATCCAGTTCCAATTCAATAATCTTTAGGTGTGCCTGCCTCCCTTCGATTTATTAATATGGATTTGCCTGAAAGTAAAACCGGGATATTATCAGCTGTTATGAATAATAGCCCAAACCACTGCTACCAGGGATATGGATAATAAAAAGATCAGTTTTTTCATAAAGATGCTTGTTTGTTATTTTATTGTTACTAAAAATCGTGCCAGTAACACAATAATTCTTCAGAAAGAAGAAATGGGGAAAACTTAAAGATGGATCTGGTTACTTGCCAGAGATGATGAGAACTGCAGGAACAGGCCTTTGGCCTTCTTTATCGCTGGGCTTAATGGTTTCTTTTCCATTGATAAGCAGGCAACTACTGCCGCCACCGTCCAGGTTAAGGGCCTCGATACAGCCTAATTCAACCAGGAGCCTTGCCTCCTGTTCCAGCGTGGCACCCTCAGCGATCCCTGGTGTACGGCCCTGAATGGCCATAATAATAAGGTAGCCGTCGTTGGTGTAACCAATACAGGTCCGGGGATGTTTATCGCTGATGGCTTTGCCCGCGAATTTTAGCTCTTCGTCGTTGGTGATCTTAATCTTTCCATCCTGAACGATCACAGGTCCGCCTCCTACCGCTGTCTGAACCTTCCACTTTTTATAATAAAGGTGTGAATTGTCTTTAAGATATGCGAGCGCAGGGTGAATAATGGAGTCTTTGATCGGCTTCGCTATCGGGACCTGGCTTGCCAGTACATAAGGCATGGATGAATCGGACAACGTCCAGGCTACATCCGCTTTCCTTTTTTTAGTGATCCCGATAGCGCCAGCCAGTGTATGACGGTATTGAAAAGTGTCCTTCCCCCTCATTGGCAATGAATGATTATTGAACCCAAGCAGTTTACCGTTCCTGATCACTACATTCAGGTTCTGGTTCTTATCGAAATTGAAAAAAGTACAGTTTACCACAACAAGCGGTTGAGTATTTCTATCGTAAAATTTTGCCGGCGTCAGCCTCCTCCCAAGAGTGGTATCAACCGTAAAATCAAGTGTTCTGTCTTTCAGCCTTGCTTTTACATAATATGCAATGAAAGGCCTCCCGTCCAGAGAATCGGTCGTTTTATAAACCTTAACAGATGCCGGTAACGGACCATACAATGAATCTACACTCACCCAGTTTACCTGGGCGGGAGATAATGCCGGCATTACCAGCAGAATTATCAAAACAAAACGGTTCATCGTGTTTGTGTTGTATCGTCCAACGGCTCACTCCTCTTTTTCTGCAACTCACTCCTTTTTACTATGGAAGCATAATTATATGGATTAGCCTTGTAGCCTAAAATTAAACGTAAGCCATTTTATAAACAATTAAACTTTTAGTCATGAAATTGAAACACATTCTTTTTGCCTCCCTGTTGACAGTATTCCTATCGCCGGCCATTGCGCAAGAAACTCCCCCGGGTTTTGTGAAGGGGGCTGTAACACTGGCAGATGGTTCCTTGGTCAGCGGACTGATAAAAGATAACCTGAAAAAATCCGCTTCGGTGCAATTCATCGATGGGAAAGGAGTTAAAAAAACATACAGGGCCTACGATGTCAACGGGATCAGCATCGGCGAAACCCAATACAGCTGTATCAGTGGCGATTTTTTTAAAATGCTTAGTGTGGGAAAGATGAATTTCCTTCAAAAAGCAAGTAACGCATCCGGCAACCTGACGTACAACGGAACAGAGGCTATTGCCAGCAGCGGTACGGACGGAAAGATCGGCGACTATTTTGTATATGCCAACAACCAGTTGAAACTGCTCAATAAGAAGTCGTTGGAGTCATTCATCAATACTGATCTCAGTATTTGTACCCCAGCGGTAGAAAAAGCCAGGGAAATCAATGGTGATATCGCCCGGTTACAAGAAGCCGTTGAAATATTCAATAAGAACTGATTCCCCATATCCCATTAAGGCCTGGCTAATACATGCCGGGCCTATTTTCATATCTTTACTTTATGAGAAGGACCAATTGCAAAATAGCGTTCAATGACCTCCCGCTGATGCTGTTTGCAATCCCTGTATTGAGTTTTATCATCCCCATTGTTTTTTTCAGTTGCCGGTTCAACCGCCAGCCATATTTTAGGTGGGAGGAATACCCTGTTACTTTTATCGTCATTTCCCTGCTATGGGTCGCCAACAGGTACATATTAATCTGGTGCCGTACCCGCTACCCTCTTTTCAAAGAAGTCCGTAAACGATTATTCATCCAGGTCAGTCTCATGCTCAGTTTTACAGTTGCTGGAGATAACTTGTTGCATGTAATCCTCCGGAAAACGATTTTCCAGGACAATACGGTCAGCATTTTTGATACCGATCAGCTCATCAGCAGAATTTCTGCCGACGTTTTCTGCGTGATCATGATCATGTGTATCTACGAAAGCATCTATTTTATGTATGCGCTTAAGGACTCGGTGGAAGAAAAGGAAAAACTGAAACGGGAAAGCCTGCATGCCCAACTGGATGCTTTGCGTACACAGGTGAACCCCCATTTCCTTTTCAATAACCTGAATACCCTCAGTTCACTGATACCGGAGAATCCAAAGCATGCTGTTGATTTTGTACAACAGCTTTCGAAGGTCTACCGTCACATCCTGGATGTAAAAGACGAGGAATGCATCTTACTCAAAGACGAACTGGCTGTGCTCAATGCCTACAGCTTTCTTTTGAAAACCAGATTTGGGAATAACCTTGACGTACGGATCGACATCCCCGAAGAAAAGCTGCAAAAAAAAGTGGTGCCCCTCTCTTTGCAGATATTGATGGAGAATGCCATTAAGCATAACATCGTTTCTTCCGACAAGCCCTTGCGGATCGATGTATTCACGGAGAACGGAAGCCTGGTATTGCGGAACAACATGCAGGTAAAAAAACAGGTAAGCGAATCGACGGGTATCGGCCTTGACAATATCCGCAACCGGTACAAATTACTCAGCAATAAAGAAGTAAAGGTTACTGAAGAAAACAACAGTTTCACCGTTTCCATTCCCCTCATCGAATCATAATGCGTGTATTGATCATAGAAGACGAAACACCGGCAGCCAACAGGCTTGCCAAAATGCTGCAGGACATCAGCAAGGAAATTTCCATTATTCAAAAGATCGACAGTGTTGAAGCTTCTGTAGGGTTCCTCCGGTCAGCCGATGATATCGATCTCATCTTTATGGACATACAACTGGCAGATGGTCTGAGTTTCGACATCTTTTCCCAGGTAAGCATCAATACTCCCGTGATCTTTACAACGGCATTTGACCAATATACGCTCAAAGCGTTCAAAGTAAACAGCATCGATTACCTGTTAAAACCGATCGATGATAAAGAACTGGCAGAAGCAGTTGAAAAATACAGGCGGCTTTATGTAAAGGGCGATCGGGGCTATTCGGAAAAATTAGTACAGCTGGTACAGCAAATGAACTCAGCCCGTTATAAAGAAAGGTTGCTGATCAAACGCGGACAGCAGTTGGGTTACCTCAAGATCACCGATGTGGCTTATTGTTTTGCCGATGGCAAACTTTGCTATGCCGTCGATTTTAATGCCAACCGGCATTTATTAGAAAGCACGCTCTCTCAACTGGAAGGGGAATTACAACCATCCAGTTTCTTCCGGATCAACCGTAACCTCCTGGTAAACATCGAGGCGGTAAAAAAAGTGCATACATGGTTGGGCGGGAGATTAAAGATCGAAGTACTTCCTGTCACTACAGCAGAAACGATCGTAAGCCGTGAAAGGGTGAATGGCTTTAAAGAATGGCTTGGAAAGTGATCAACTATCAACTGCTCAATTTCTCCTGCGCCCATTTGCTGCGTCCATAACCGGGGATGACATGCTTTTCGCTATGATATGAAGAACGAACTAATGGACCGCTTTCCACGTAATCGAACCCAAGGTCATACCCGATCTGCCTGAATTCGGCAAATTCGTCTGGATGAACAAAACGAACAACAGGTAAATGCCTTTGGGTTGGTTGCAGGTATTGCCCGATGGTGACTACATCGACCCGGCTTTGCTTAAGGTCTTTGAGTGTCTGTACCACTTCTTCTTTTGTTTCCCCCAACCCAAGCATGATACCGCTTTTGGTACGCATCCCGCCCTCTTTCAATATGCGCAGGGTTTCCATACTCCGCCAGTATTTGGCTTGTATACGCACCTGCCTGGTCAACCGTTCTGTGGTCTCGATATTATGGCTTACCACTTCCGGGGCCGCATCGATCACCCGTTGAATGTTTTCACGTTCACCCTTAAAATCAGGGATCAATGTTTCAAGTGTGGTCTCGGGGTTCAGGGATTTTACCGACCTGATCGTATTATGCCATATAATGGAGCCGCCGTCTTCCAGTTCATCCCTGTCCACCGAAGTGATCACGGCATGTTTCACCCGCATCAGGTGGATCGCTTCGGCCACCCGTTGGGGTTCATCCCAATCCACTTCCAATGGCCTTCCCGTTGCCACATTGCAGAAACCACAACTGCGGGTACAGATATTCCCGAGGATCATGAATGTGGCGGTACCTTCCCCCCAGCATTCGCCCATATTGGGACAATTGCCGCTTTCGCAGATGGTGTGCAGTTTATGGGTATCGACCAGATTTCTCACATGGCGGTATTCTTCGCCGATGGGCAATTTAACCCTGAGCCAATTCGGTTTCTTTACTCCGCCGGCTGCCGGAGTCTTTTCTACAATTCCGTCAATTACGGGCAACTCTGTCATCAAAATAAATTATAGCATGATTTTATTTACGCCTCCCAAACTCTACTGAGAAATAAGCGGTGAAAAAGAACTGTTTTTGCTTGTTATAAAGCATTTGAGGGATCTTCTTTGTGTAATACTCTCCGACAACACCGACTTCGATCGCCGATACCAGGTCGTTATAACGTCCGTAATCAAACCGAAATGCCGGTTTTACATACAGCCCGGGAGTAACTTTCAGGTGATTCCAACCCTGCCCGATGGATGGCCCGCCATAATAAGGCCCGTTCACAAAAAGCAAGCTATCGGGCGAATCGTAGTACACATAGGTACGTTCCCCTGACTTATCCACTTCCACCCCATAGGCCCTCAATAAGCCAACGGCAACCCCTCCGCCTACATTGGCTGTGGTGGCCACTCCATTCTTATTGCTTTTATTGCCAAGCAGGTATTGCATCTGAACACCCAGCTTGATGGGATAGAAATAGTTGAGTTTACCATAAATAAGCGGTGCGGTGGAGGCCAGTGGGTTATTCTGCTTTTCTTCTTTCTGGTGCTTGCGTTCGCTGATCTCCAATTGATACAGGGTGGCCCTGCGGACCGATTTGGCATATCCTTTTTCGAAGAAGATGCCATAACCATCAGATATCAACTTTGCCCCGAACAGGAAATGCTTTTTATAAACGATCACCCCTTCTTCTTCCATCCTGATCATTGCATTGATTTTGGCCCTTTTTTGCTCCTTTCGCGAATTCCGTTGCTTATTGCCGGTTTCCTGGGCTAAACCCGTAATCGCCAGGCAGATGAAGGCAGAGAAGATGAATAAACGTCTCATGTGTGTTTTTTACTAACGTAAATTTATACAAAAATACAGTGTCGGCAGTAAAGATGATGCATTTGGAGTAAGAAGCGCTGCATCCCTACTCCCAAACTTCTAAAAAGGCGGATTTTTAACAATTAGAAACTCAAGCGGGTCAGTTGAACTGCGGTCAGTGAATAGGTAACCTATAAGCGAAGTAACGAACTACCCACAGCACAATCCAGGCATCTTTTTTTGCCGCAGTATTCATTTTTTAGTTGCAGGTATGCCTGTGAATCAAAAGCCGACCGGTTAGGTAATCGCAACGATTCAAATCCTTTTGTAATGCTGTTCTTTTCCGGTGGTATCCCTTCCAGCCACCTGAGTGCTTTATTCCTGATCCCATTATCGTTCTGTAAATGACCATAGGCAAATAGAATAGGTACAGCTGTGTTAATGAGTATGCTGTCGATCATCTGCCTGCCGAGCTTTTTGACCCTGTAAGCTGAATGTTCATCAAACAGGTAATGATAGTTCCAGTAATCGTTGGCGGTAACCTCCAACAATTTCCCGGCATCGGCCAATTCATCGCACTCCTTGAGTTTGGAAAAGAAATGAAAGCTCTGGTGAACAAGCATTGCGAGTTGGGCCAATCGAAGAGTGGGAAAACCCGATGGACGCATTCGTAAGAAAACAGGCCGGCTAACGTTTTTTTTCAGTCCGTATTTCCTCTGAAGGAACCGGTATTCTCTCTGCAGCATTCCAGGGTACTCTTCTTTGAAATCTGCCTCCAGCAAACCCGATTGTCCAAAGAGAATGGCTTCTACCTGGTGGATCTGATTCTTATGTTTTGTCAGTATGGAAAAGGGAACAGAACGAGCCATGGATTCAAATGCTTCGCTGTTGACCGGCGTGCCGAAATTCTTCGCCAGCAGCCACCAGAAAGTTTCTTCCCAATGGAAGCTGTTCTGCTGAAGATAACTTTTAATGATCTGGGTTCTTGTTTGCAGCCTTTCCACCATCAAACGTTCTTTCCAGGATATCCAGGTAATATCCTTTACCTGTTGGATAGTTGATGAACAGGGTATTGAAGCAGCTCTCTTCATCAATTCTTCGTACCTGTGCAGCAAAGGTTTTGGTACTTTATCTTCCAGAACAAGTGTGGGAAAAGGAAAGCTCAGGCAGGCATCTTCTTTCCAGACAACGTGAAGGACCACATTGCGGTAATTGATATCATTATCGTGATGGTGATTTCTCCAATCGGAGCTGTTGATGTGAATTTCCACACTTCCGGCCCAGGATGTTTTGCCTACCCGGATCTTTGCATTGGTAAAATCAGGTCCCTGGTTGCTGTTAAATATGCCTGGGTTGATCACCTGGAGTAATTCACCTTCCGATGTAGAAAGTTCCCGAGAATTAAAGTATTGGAATTGCCAGATGTATTGAAGCAGGCGTTCGGTCATAACCGCTCAAAGTTATTTACCCCGATCCCTGTTCACTTGATGAATTCAACTATCAAGCCTGTTATTTTCAACTTTGAGGCATATCCTCTAAAGCCTTAACCACCCTGCTTACGGGCAAGCCCATCACATTATAGAAATCGCCTTTGATCTGCTTGATCCCGACCACCCCTATCCATTCCTGTATAGCATATGCGCCCGCCTTGTCGTAAGGTTTGTAATGATCAACATAGAACTCGAGTTGCTCCCTCGTTAAGGGATGAAATTCCACCTCGGTTGTTTCTGCAAAGCTGATCTCTTTGTCGCCATACTGAATACAAACACCTGTTATTACCTGGTGCCTGTTACCGGACAGTCTTGATAATATGGATACTGCATCTTCCCTGTCCTTTGGCTTACCAATCACCTCATTGCCCAGTACCACGATCGTATCTGCTGCAAGAACCGGCTTTTGGCCTGCTGCCATCTTTATTGCCAGGGCCTTGTTACGGGCAATATGAATGGCGATTTCTTCCAGCGGAAGGTCTGCAGGAAATGATTCGTCTGTTTCCTTTACAAGGATATCGAAGGGTACTTCGGCCCATTCAAGTAATTGTTTACGTCTTGGGGACTGGGAAGCTAATATGATCTTTTGCATAACAATTAAGAATAGATGCGGAATACCAACATCGAAAGCATACCGGCAAGCATGACGAATTTGATGGCAATGCTCAGCCGGTGATAATCGGCTGCTGCTTCAGCAGCCCGCAGCCTGAAGATGATCCATATTAACGGGGCAATGACCAGCAAAATGGAATAGGCAGCACTGATCCACCAGCCGAACTGCAACACATATACCTGCACTACACAAATGATGCTGATAAGCACGACCAGCCACACAGCCACGAACATCTTACTGGCGGGAATGCCCCAAACAATCGGCATGGTCTTACAATCATAACGTGCATCGCCTTCCATGTCTTCCATATCCTTTACCACTTCCCGGATCAGGGAAATGATGAACGCAAAACCGGCATACAATATTGAGATGCGGATGAACCTGTGGGCGTATACCTCGTAATACAGGGGGTCGCAGCTGGCACAGAACATGGTACGGTAATAACAAAGGAATGTCACAATGACCACCCAGGCTGTCAGGGCAGACGTAACGATATTCCCGATCAACAATTTCTTCTTCAGGCTGATCGAATAACCAAACAACAACAGTACACAGGCCAGGTTGGATATACCAAGCCAGAACGTACTGGTAGTATAATCAATATAGATGCTGATCAATACCCCCGCAAGGGAGATAAGGATGTGCTGAACAATGGCCCATCGCCTTTTAATGGCCTTGTCGATCACCGTTCTGTCGGGCTTATTGACCTTATCAATGTTCAGGTCGAAATAGTCGTTGATGATATATCCGGCTGCAGCGATCAATACAGAGGCCACGATCAGCAGCAGGAAATGCCTTTTGTCGAAATGAAAAGAGATGCCTTTTAGATAAAGCGGCTGTACCAGTGAATAATAGAATAATAACTGCGTAATGGCTATAAAGGCCAGGTTTTGCCAACGTACCAGTCTGAAAAAAGCAGCAATTAATTTCATGAAACGAATTAGCAACGAAAATAAGCATTGAAAAACTAACCAGTCGGCCTACTTTGAGGCAACGGTCGCATCCAGGTCCCAGTGGCCATTCAGCTTGAGTACTTTTTCGATAACGTCCCGGGCACATCCCCTACCACCTTCAAACGGTGAAATATATTGACAGATCTGCTTGATCTCCGGAACTGCATCGGCCGGGCAGCATGGTAACCCGGTGAGCTGCATGGATATATAGTCAGGTATATCGTCACCCATGAATAAAACCTCGTCCCATTTAAGCTGGTACTGGGTAACGTATTCAATGAGTCTCTCTCTCTTGTTATCAACTTTCAAAAAACAATCGGTAACGCCCAGCTTATTCAGCCGCATCTCCACTGCTTCGGATGTTCCTCCGGAGATGACCACTACCCGGTACCCCTTTTTCACGGCCAGTTGCAACGCATACCCGTCTTTGATGTTCATCGTCCGCGCCATCTGGCCATCGTTCAATACAAGCAAGCTGCCGTCGGTAAGCACTCCATCCACATCAAACACAAAGGTCTTAATGGCTTTAAATTTTCCTAGAACGTTCATGAATTTGCTGATTTGATGATTTGATGATTCGGAAATGATGGAAGATCCCTCCATGCCCATCGGCTCATCCCTCATTCCATGAGCGTCGTATCATTTCTGATTATCCCTCCACTCATACACCCATGAGCTCTGTATCATTTCCAGGTGTCCTTCGTTACTTTCATCTGCCTTACCGGCAAAATTGGGTATTTCCATCACCCATTTATGGAGGTCAGTGAACCGGATGCGATATATCTGGCTTTCGCCAAAGGCATCACCAAACCGTTCGTACAGTTTCATAGCTATATCTTCATAATCGTTCCAGTGAATGGGGGGTTCAAACGTCATACTATTTGATTTGCGATGTTGATGATTTACTGATGTGTCTTTGCTGATCAAAAACCGGATCTGTCGCCAGCCGGTTCATCGGCACAATATCAAATCATCTAATTTAGAATTATTCTCCGAGGAATTGTGTCTGGTCAGGCAAAGTAACCGAAATTTCGCCGTTTCCTTCCAGCAACAGGCATTGGCAGCCCAATCTGGAATTCAGGCGTGGGTTAACAGCCCTGTCGACGAAATCCTCTTCCCGGTCGCTTAGTTCTTCCAGGAATTGCTCTCCTTTGTCAACATACAGGTGGCAGGTACTGCAGGCGCAAACACCACCGCAATTGTGATGCAGTTCAATGTCGTTCTTAAGGGCTACTTCTAGTATGGATTGGGCGGGTTCAATGCCGGTAAGGGTAATGGGTTCCAGTCCTTTCTGTTCAAACTTGAATGTAATGCTGTACATAATCCGCAAATTTCGGGGTGCAAACCTACTTCAATATTACTAAATGAGGAAAATATGTCCTGGTTCGCCTGCCGTTTTGTGAGTTTGTAAAATAAAAAAGGTTTACTATTTTACTACCTTAACTTTCACAAGTTCCATGATGAATAAAAACCGTTTGCTGGCATATGTACCCCTGGCACTTTCTGTATGTGCTTTCCTTTTCTCCTGTAAGAGTAAAGCGAAAAATGAATCCGATAAACCGGCCAAAGACACCCTGATCGTTCCGGTAAAGCGAACTGAAAAAGAAGCGCAGAAAGAACGCCCCCCGATCATCAATATCATCGACACGCTGTCGCCCAAGCGAATCATCATCTATAGCAGGGATAGTGCAAAAACCTATGAGCGCATCGGTATGAAGCTCGCAAAGAACTATGGCTCCAGGCTGGCCGAAACCATTAAAAAGAATAATCTCAAGATGACCGGAGCACCGATCGCATGGTACAAGACCACGAAAGCTCCTTTCTTCTTTGAAGCCGGCTTACAGGTGAATAAAGTACCTGCCAAACCTGCCAAAGGTGTGCAGGTGAGGGAACTGGCAGGTGGCAATGTGGTGGTGGCACATTTTTTCGGCCCATATAACCTGATGACGCAAGGTTATGATGCCATCAAAGAATGGATAAAAGTGAATAAGAAAGTACAAGCAGGCGCCCCATTTGAGATCTATATTACCGATCCGATCGATAAGAACGGTAAACCACTTGATCCATATAAAGTCCAGACAGATATCGTTTTCCCGGTGAAATAGATCATTTCCCTTTCATAATGCTGTCGGTGAGCTTAAGATATATGTATTTGAGGCGGGGGTAATTAGCCAGTTGGCGTAAATGCTTGTCCAAAGTAAATACATCGTTCCGGATGGCAGGGCCTGTCTGCACCTCTGCCGGCGAACGATGCTCGATCCTTACCGCTGTTTCCTTGATAAGAGGAGCCAGTAATTTGAAATCCACGTTCTCTTTTTCACAGAACTCTTCCGCCAGGGCATACAGGTGATTGGTAAAATTGCTTACCACCACAGCTGCAACATGCAGCTTCAGCCGGTCCTCATCGGTGGCTTTGGCAACCTTGCCTGAAAGTGTCTTTGTAAAATCTTCGAGCAACGTAATGGTCTCTTCCGAATTACCATCTACCAGGAAAGGGATATCGTCTTCATAACTCATTTCCTTACGAAGGCTTTGCAAGGGGTAGATCACACCGTAATTTGTGGATATCTCCCTCAGAACATCCTTGGAGACCGACCCGGCCGTATGGACAATGAGTTTATTACCGATGTAAAAGGATTTATTCAACTCGTACAGGGCGCTGTCGCTGACGGCAACCAGGTAAAGGTCGGCGCTCCGGTCAACCGTATCGCTGCTGCCTGAATACACACAGCTGAGCTCATCGGCAAGCAGTTTGGCATGATCCATATCCCGGCTGAGTACCTGGATCACTTCGTGGCCTTTCTTTTTAATAAGACGTCCCATCACGGAGGCCACATTACCCGAACCGATGATTACAACCCTCATATCCTATCTTTGGTTTTGAATGAAACTCATACAAAGATTAGCCATTGGCTATATACGAACCAAATTTAAATTGTTGGCTTTCGTTTCGAAACGTAAGACTGCTGAAGGGGCTTTCCGGCTCTTTTGCACACCGTTGGTACGCTCAGTGAACAAGACCCGGTTACAAGGTGCAGAACCCATAAGTTTCACATTCGACGGCCTCCGCATACATGGTTACCGGTGGAACCATCCACAACAAAAAAAGATATTGATACTCCATGGATTCAATTCAGCTGCGCACAAATTTGCCGATTATGGGCTGGCACTTGCGGCTAAGGGATACGAGGTCCTTGCTTTCGATGCGCCCGCCCATGGTAAGAGTGAGGGCAAAACCACCAATGCGGTTGAATGCAGCAGGATGGTCCGCCTGATAGTGGAAGAGTTTGGCCCGATCGATGGGTTCATAGCCCATTCCTTTGGAGCAATCGCACTCAGCCTTGCACTGGAAGAGACGGCGCACGACAGCAACATGAAGGCCGTACTCATCGCCCCGGCCACCGAAACCACTTCGGCGGTCAACAGTGCATTCGAATTACTGAAGTTGCATGACGAGGCTGTTCAACAGGAGTTCCATAATATAATATATGAGAAGAGCGGAAAGCAGGCCGAATGGTTTTCTATTCGCCGTGCGATGTGGAATATAAAGGCCAGGGTACTTTGGGTACATGATGAAGACGACGGGATAACCCCATGGATTGATGCCGAAAAAGTAAAGCAAGACAACCATCCGCATATCCGTTTCGTTATTACAAAAGGGCTGGGACACCAGAAAATTTATCGCGACGATACAATAAAAAAGGAAGTGATCGGGTTCTTATAAGTCGTTAAAAATAGAGCGGATCTGCCACGAAATATTTTGATTTTTCAATTTTGACCTAATATTGCAAAAAAACCTGCCGCTGCTTTACTGTAGAACGGCCAGTATTTTACAACGGCAATCAACCGTGATCCGTAACTGCTGAAACGCTTTACCGGCGCAGGTTTAAAACCGAAATACCGTAAGCTGAATATGGCTAAAAACCTGTTAATCGTGGAGTCGCCGGCAAAAGCCAAAACCATCGAATCCATCCTTGGAAAAGACTTTACCGTGAAGAGCTGCTTCGGGCACATCCGTGACCTGGAGAAGAACGACATGGGCATCGATCTGAAAAATAATTTCAAACCTACCTATATCGTTCCTGCTGAAAAGCAAAAAGTAGTGAACGAATTAAGATCCCTTGCTAAAAAAAGTGAAACTGTCTGGCTCGCATCGGATGAGGACCGTGAAGGAGAAAGCATCAGCTGGCACCTGGCCGAAGTGCTGGGATTGGATCCCAAAACAACCAAACGGATCGTCTTCCATGAGATCACCAAACCTGCCATACAGAGTGCAGTACAGAACCCCCGCACCATCGATATGAACCTGGTGAATGCCCAACAGGCCCGCCGCATCCTTGACCGTATCGTGGGCTTTGAATTAAGCCCTGTTTTATGGAGAAAAGTAGGTGCCACCGGGGGGCTCAGTGCAGGAAGGGTGCAAAGCGTAGCTGTTAAACTGATCGTGGAGAAAGAAAGGGAGATCAATCAATTTGTACCGGTAGGCAGTTTCAAACTGGAAGCTACTTTATCGGCAACCGATCTGAACAAACGGGCAGTGTCCTTCAAAGCAGAAGGAAATAAATTCGATAAAGAAGAGGATGCCGATCGGTTCCTGCAGAGTTGTGTTGGTGCCAGGTATACCGTTAAAGACATACAGGTTCGCCCGGGCAAACGTACTCCGGCAGCACCATTCACCACTTCTACCCTGCAACAGGAAGCAAGCCGGAAACTCGGTTATGGCGTAAGCAAAACGATGTTGCTTGCACAACGCCTCTATGAAAGCGGTAAGATCACCTATATGCGTACCGACAGTGTGAACCTTAGTGCAACAGCCATGGATGCGATCACTTCAGAGATCCGAAGCAGTTATGGAGACCATTATGTACAGGTAAGGAAATACAAGAACAAAAATGAAAGTGCACAGGAAGCACACGAAGCGATACGACCTACCTATATGGAGAACAAATCCGTAGGCGACCCGGAATTGAACCGTTTGTATGAACTGATCTGGAAGCGCACCATCGCCTCACAGATGGCGGATGCCGAACTGGAAAAGACTACTGCCAAAATAAACATCAGCACCAATAACGAAGAGCTTACCGCGAGCGGTGAAGTATTGAAATTCGATGGTTTCTTAAAAGTGTACCTGGAAGGCACCGACGACGATGACAATGAAAGCGGCGATGAGAGCCGCCTGCCCGACCTCACGGTGGGACAATCACTCGATTTCATCAGCATGACTGCCACCGAGCGTTTTACCAAGCATGCTGCACGCTATACCGAAGCCTCACTGGTTAAGAAACTGGAAGAGTTGGGAATCGGCCGCCCAAGCACCTATGCGCCTACCATATCCACCATTATCAAGCGTAATTATGTAGAGAAGAAAGATAAGGAACCTGTAAGAAGGGATTTCCGTATCCTTCGCTTAAAAAACGACCTGGTGAGTAAAGTGGTAGAACAGGAAAATACCGGCGCCGAAAAATCAAAACTCTTCCCTACCGATCTTGGTATTGTTGTAACCGATTTCCTTAACCAGTATTTCGAACAGGTGATGGACTATTCGTTCACTGCCGAGATCGAAAAAGAATTCGATGAGATCGCCGATGGCAACATGAAGTGGAACCAGATGGTGGGTAATTTCTATGCCCCTTTCCACGACGGGGTTGAACATACCCTCGAAAATGCAGAAAGGGCCGTAGGGGAAAGAACACTCGGTACCGATCCGGAAAGCGGTAGGCCTGTCACTGCCCGCATGGGACGTTACGGCCCGATGGTGCAGATCGGCCTTTCGGACGATGAAGAAAAACCCCGTTTCGCCAAGATCAAGCCAACTCAAAGTATTGAGACGATCAGCCTCGAAGAAGCACTTGAATTATTCAAGCTGGGTGCTCCACTGGGTGAATACGAAGGCCTCGAAGTGACTGTGAACATCGGCCGCTATGGCCCGTATGTAAAATGGGGCGACCAGTATATTTCTGTTCCCCGCGGCGAGGAACCTACGGAGATCGACATGGAAAGGGCTGTTGAGATCATCGAAGCCAAGAAAGTTGAAGATGCGCCGATCGGTTACTACGATGAAAAACCCATTACCAAGGGTAAAGGTCGCTTCGGCCCCTTTATCAAATGGAATGACATGTTCATCAATGTCTCCAGGGCTTACAATTTCGATCTCCTTACACAAAAGGACTGTGATGAACTGATAGTTAAAAAACTGGAGAAGGAAGCCAACCGATACATCAAACAATGGCCCGAGGAAAAGATATCCATCGAAAATGCCCGGTGGGGACCGATCATCAAATTTGGGAAGAATACCTACAAACCGGGATTGAACGCCGGTGGTGCCAAATACTCTGCAGATGAGTTGGCTGCATTGGAACTGGAAGATGTAAAGAAGATCATCACCGACCAGGATCCGAAAGCTTTTGAAAAGAAGGGAAAGAAAACAACAGCCAGGAGAACGGCTGTTAAAAAAGCTGCCAAAGCCGCACCGAAAAAAACTGCCTCAAAAAAGAAATAACAATAATGCCGTTCCCTTTTTCAGTTTTTGCCGGTCACCTCCATGGTGAGGGATGAAAAATTGGTACAATCGTACCTCAACCCCCCGACCTCAACACTGGCAGTGATGAATTGTCCTTTTAACCCTTTTGTATCAACTTTTATAGCAGCAGTACCCTGCCCTGCTACAATGGTACCGTTGCTTACTGTCCAGTTGTAGGTAAGCCTATATTTAGCATAAGCGTTCCCGAATGGCTTTACACTCAGCATGGCAGGCTTACCCTCGGCAACGTAATCCTTTGCCGGCCCGATCAATTTAATGAAAGGGCAAGGCAGTGTATCTTTTTCTTGTGCAATGCCACGCTGAGAAGAAAATAAGGTAAGAGAAAATAAAAAAAGAGATCTTTTGAACATGGTAATGTATTTGAATGACCACAAAAAAATACAATCAAAGCAACATTCTCATCCGTAGTACAGGGTATTTTATATAGGTTCTATACAACAAAAATGCGAAGGGTTTGAACAGAAGTATCATGGGATCCATACGAAACAACCCGACTGATCGTTATACGGAAGTAGTGGCTTTATCACACCTGTGGAAAAGTAAAATTTCCGGGTTAGCGTTCCTTTTGCGATTTTGAATTTAAATCGGCACCACTTGAAAGAAAATAAAGAAATAACCGCCCTGTTCCACCTGATCGACGATCCTGATGAAGACGTTTACAACACAGTAAGTGATAAGATCGTCTCCTTCGGCAAGGACATCATCCCCAACCTGGAACATCTTTGGGAGAATACCAGCAGCGAAGAAGTACAGGAACGCATTGAATTGCTTATCCACCGGCTCCATTTCCGCGACCTGACCGATGATTTCGGCAACTGGGCTACCGGCGAATGCGACCTGTTGCAGGGTGCCATGCTTGTTGCCAGGTACCATTATCCCGATATGGATAATACATCGGTACTGCAGGAGATCGAAAAACTTCGCCGGAATACCTGGCTCGAGTTGAACAATTACCTTACTCCTATCGAACAGATCAACGTAGTCACCGGCATTTTCTATAATTATTTCAAACAAAAAGGTGTTGAGTTCGCTTACAGCAATCCCGATGATTACCTCATCAACAAAACCCTCGATAGCAAGAAAGGGAATGCGCTCAGTAACGGGATCATTTACCTCGCACTTTGCGAACTGCTCGACATCCCTGTTAAAGCCATCAATATTCCCCGGCAGTTTATCCTTGCTTATTTCGACCCACAGCACGACATCGTGAACCCTGTGGGACATGCTTCCGAAAAAATCAGTTTCTACATCGACCCTATGAACGGGCAGATGTACAGCCATAAAGATGTGGAGGCCTATTTCAAGCGCATATCGGTTCCCCCGGTAGCTTCTTATTTCCGGCCGATGAACAATAAACGGATCATCCAGTACCTGCTTGAAGAACTGAGCAAATGTTTCGATAACGACCGGAACAGGTATAAAATGGACGAACTTCTGTCACTGGCAAACCTTCTTGAAGAATGATCTATCATGTTCTGCCTAGATCGCACTGGCAGCGAGCTGTAGCTGAAGGCAGTTACAAAGCGGATTCGCTGGCGACCGAAGGCTTTATCCATGCAAGCAAGGCGCACCAGGTTGCAGGCGTATTGGAAAGGTATTTCAAAGGACAGAACGACCTGGTCATCCTCCATATTGATGAACACAAATTAACCTCCCCGTTTACTTATGAATTTTCTCCTTCGGTGAATGAAGAATTTCCGCATATCTTCGGGCCAATGAATTTAGACGCCGTCCTTAAAGTAGAGACCGTATGATCAACTGGAGTGATTTTGAAAAGATCGATATCCGTTCGGGCACTATCCTGGAAGCGTACGATTTTCCCAACGCAAAAAAACCTGCATTTCAGCTGACCATTGATTTTGGCGGGTTAGGTATCAAACGTTCGTCGGCGCAGCTCACAACGCTTTACAAAAAAGAAGAACTGGTAGGCCGCCAGGTGATCGCCGTTGTAAATTTTCCGGTGAAACAGATCGCAAATTTCTTCAGTGAATGTCTCGTATTGGGTGTGTACAATGAAAATAACGATGTGGTGCTGTTACAGCCTTCATTGCCCGTACAGAATGGATGCAAGATCGGCTAGGTCAATAAAGCCTCAATCCCCGAACCACCAAAATACTGCCCGAGCTTTTTAAAGTTACCCTTATTAAGGGTGAAAAAGATATTCCGGGCCTGTTCACGGCAATCGATCGGTCCGCTCTGTGAAAGGAACCTGATATGATGGGAACAAGTTGGTTGAGATAAACCGCTGAGGCTGACCACATCGCTGCAGCGAAGGAGACCTTTTTTTGGGAGATTTCCCGGAGTATCGGCAATCGGTACGGATCGGCTATCGCCGCCATGGCCTTCTCGTAAAACGCTGAATCACCTTTCATGCATGTTGCCCGTTAAACAATCAAAGATTTTTTTTCCTCAACCGGGCGAAAGAAAAAAACTAAATTTGGTAGGGCCCGGCGGCAGGGCAACTACGGTTTGATACACCACGCCCCTCGCCTGGATGAAGGGTTGTAACGACAATTAGTGCCATGAATGTTGAAATAGTATATTACCAGTCTCCCATTGGGGCACTCGAGATCAGAAGTGCCGGCAGTGCGGTATCGGATGTGCTGTTTGTGAATTCCTGGAAGGGAGCAAAAGTGGATGAAACCGCCCTGAGTTTTGTCAAACCAAAATCAGCCATCATCAAAGCATGTATCAGGCAACTGGATGAATATTTTGCAGGTGAGCGTACAGAGTTCACCATCCATACAGCGCAGGTAGGTACCGATTTCCAACAGCAGGTCTGGAAGGAATTGTGCAATATTCCCTTTGGCCGGACCATCAGCTATCTCGAACTGAGCAAACGGATCGGTAATGTCAAGGCGATCCGGGCAGTAGGTACAGCAAATGGCAACAACAGCATCAGCATTATTGTTCCCTGTCACCGGGTCATCGGCAGCAACGGCGAACTGGTAGGTTATGGAGGTGATCTATGGAGGAAGAAATGGCTGCTTGAACATGAAAACAAAGTAGCCAACGGGGTATTAACATTGTTCTGAATCTACCCAAGGTCGGCGCTCCCGAAAGAAAGAGGCAACAGGAATCCTGCATTTTTTATCACATATACTTTCCCTTCCATTCCACTTAAGATCAACCGTATCGGCTGTGCCGTACGCTCCTGGTACTCGGCCAGGCTTTGCCGGCATAGGCCGCAGGGAGATATGGGATGATTGCTCTCTCCATCCATGTTATGATAACTGATGGCCATTGTTTCGATGGGAATATCGGGGAACAAAGTAGCTGAGGATGATAATAAGACCCGTTCTGCACAAAGCCCTACCGGGTATGATGCATTCTCCTGGTTGGTGCCAGCCACCGTTTGTCCGTTTGCCAGTTTGGCAATGGCGCCGACATTGAACCTGGAATAAGGGGCATAGGCACTGGCGGTGATTTTTCTTGCTTCACGCACCAGTTCCGCATCTTCAGGCGAAAGCGCATCGGCCGATTCATACACATCGTAACTGAATTGGTATTCCGCTTTGTTCATGTGCAACAATTATTTGTTTGAAATAAGACAAAAAATCCTCTCCGCATTGCTGCAGAGAGGACCCATCTGTATCTTAAAAGTAATGAATTAAATTCAGATTATTGAATTTATTTGATCCAGCGGAACAAGCGTTTCCACCTGGGGCCGCCTTCCCAGCTGAACCATATCAGCGATGCTTTTCCGACAACATGGTCTTCGGGCACAAAGCCCCAATAACGGCTATCAAGTGAATTGTGACGGTTATCGCCCATCATCCAGTAATAATCCATTTTAAAGGTGTAGCTGGTTGCTTCCTTTCCGTTAATGAGATACTTGCCGTTGCGTTCTTCAAATCTATTCCCCTCATATACTTCAATGCAGCGCTGGTACCGTATAATATTATCATGGTTCAGCGGTATGCTCGATCCCTTTTTGGGCACCCATACGGGGCCATAATTATCAGCTGTCCACTCTCTTCCAGTTGAATCGCTGTAATAGGGAAACAGGTCATTCTGGTGAAGCATAAAATAATCGGAAAGGATATAGCCATTCGGTAAGCTCAATTTTGCTTTTTCCTCATTGGTGATGTTCACCTGGTATAAATTGCTTTGCACCTGACCGAAATCGTTCTGTTCTTCCCTCACATCAATGCCGAAATCGTGAAGACGCTCTTTATCAAGGTACTGGCCTTCCGGCACCTGTATGGTATAATAGCGTTCCGATTGCGGGAACACTTCACCGGGTGCCCCATTTACATACAGTTTTCCTTTAATGACCTGTATCGTATCTCCCGGTATACCAACACAGCGTTTGATGAAATTCTCCCGCTTATCGACCGGGCGGCTGATGATCAGGTCACCGTAATCCTGCCAGACCTTCTCCCTGCCTTCTTTCCGGACCTGCTCATAATAAGTCACCCGGCTTCCGAAATTCACTTCATCATTGATCAGGGTATCATTGACCGGGAAGTTGAACACGACCGCATCGTTCCGTTTGACTGGATGTGCAAACCACCTGGTATAGGGAATATGCACCCATTCAACATAGGACTTCACATTCAGGAATGGGATGGTATGATGCATGAAGGGCATGGCGATGGGCGTGTTTGGTAATCTTGGCCCGTACGTTGATTTACTTACAAATAAGAAGTCGTTCACCAGCAAAGACTTCTCCATGGAAGGCGTCGGGATCGTATACGCTTCAAAAACAAACGTGCGGATCAGCGTAGCAGCCACAATGGCAAACACGGCTGCATCCACCCATTCACGCAACGCTGATTTTTTATAATGCTTTACTCCTTCCGGGCCTATATACCTTGTTTTGGGGCTGAACCCCACATAGGCAGGATAGATGCCGGCGCTGAATACGACAGCAGCGTGCTGGTAAAATTTGAATTTATCAAAACATTTGATGAATTCGATCAGGATAACAAGTGTAAAGAACCAACCGGCGATGGGAACAAATTGTGCGTAGAACCACCACTTGGACTTTTTTGCTACATCGAGCATGATCCAGGTATTGTAAAAAGGGATGAATGCCGCCCAACCGGGTCTTCCCGCCTTGATGAATAATTTGTACAACCCCACCGACGGAAGCACGACCAGTATGAGTGCAATCAGTATGAGGACCGTTATCTGACTTGAGTCCATTTAATGTAGAATTTTTAGCGTGCCAAAAATACCATAATTACCCGTTTGGCAAAGATTTACAGAAATAATGTTTTGAAATGTTTAACATACAACGTTCAGGACTGTTGCAGTATGGAATTGATGCAATTGCTTACATCAGTTGCCTTGTTCATGATCATGAAATGGCCGCCTTTTTTAATGGTAAACGTCGGCTTGATATTTTTTATTGGGAACATACGGTCATTGTCGCCGTGGATATGAACGGTATCGGGATGCTGCCAATCGTTCTTCCAGTTCACTGCCTCGTTTACTGCCCAGTTGACATACGATATGTTCACTTTCTTCCTGTATTCCGAAGCGATGATACGTTCTTCATCGGAACCGACGCCCAACATCCGGTTCTGGATCGGTGCTGTAAGTTTGGAGGATTTCAACGGAACGATCCTGTGCAACTTTAACATGGCAACAAGCTTCATCCATGTGGGTAATTCCCCGGAAGACTTTACGCTGGAAATGAGTATGAGCTTCCGAACGGGTATCTGTTTGGCGATCTCTGTGCACATCATACCTCCGAATGAAAGGCCCATCAGGACCGGTTCAGGGTCATCGATGGAAGCCCTCATCCTTGTTGCATAATGCTGGATCGTTTCTTTGGGCTCAGGAATCAGCCAGGGTATCACTTTCAATTTGTATCCATTGCTGATACGGAGCTTGGAAAAAGCCCGTTCATCTGCTCCCAATCCACTGATGCAATAAATGTTTTTCATGATTGGCCATCTGATTGATTTCTGACCTGTTTATTTCCTGGGCAACACATAGCTTTCCACATCCGCAAGGCTGATGGTCTTGCCGGATAGGATCACCAATCGTTCGACCACATTCCTCAATTCACGGATGTTGCCAGTCCAGTTATATGCCTGCAAAGCATCCATTGCATTCTTATCAACGGATTTCTTGGGTTGTCCATATTCACTGGCAATGATATCGAGAAAATAGTCGACCAGCAACGGGATGTCTTCCCTCCTTTCATTGAGTGAGGGAACATGAATGATGATCACACCAAGCCGGTGGTAAAGGTCGAGCCGGAAGTTCTTCTCCTCCACCTCTTTCATAAGATCTTTATTGGTAGCAGCCACCACACGTACGTCCACGCTGATGTCTTTCTCACCCCCCACCCGGGTGATCTTGCCTTCCTGCAGCGCTCGCAACACCTTTGCCTGGGCGGTAAGGCTCATATCTCCGATCTCATCAAGGAATAAAGTGCCCCCATTAGCTGTTTCAAATTTCCCTATGCGCTGCTTAACCGCTGAAGTAAATGAGCCCTTTTCGTGGCCGAATAATTCACTTTCGATCAGTTCCCCGGGGATGGCCGCACAATTCACTTCGACAAGCGGCGCACTGTTGCGGTTGCTTTTCTCGTGTATCCATCTTGCCACCAGTTCTTTACCAACCCCGTTTTCTCCCGTAATAAGCACCCGTGCATCGGTAGGCGCCACTTTTTCGATGGTGTCCTTTATTCTTTGAATAGGCGCACTGGTGCCAACCATCTCCAATACCTTGCCTACTTTACGTTTTAATACTTTGGCCTCTGTAACCAGCGTCTGTTTGTCAAGTGCATTACGCAATGTTATAAGCAGCCTGTTGAGGTCGGGCGGCTTACTGATATAATCAAATGCACCTTTTTTAACGGCTTCCACAGCCGTATCGATGTTCCCGTGACCACTGATCATGATCACCGGTACGTCGGAATTGATTGTTTTGGATTTCTCCAGGAATTCAATTCCATCCACTTTGGGCATTTTGATATCGCAAAGAACAAGGTCGTAGGCTTTGTCAGAGAATTTCTTTAGCCCTTCTTCTCCGTCTCCTGCTTCATCAATCTTATATCCTTCATAACTAAGTATTTCGCTGAGGGTCTTGCGGATCGATTTTTCGTCGTCGATGATTAAAATATTCGCCATAGGCATAAGTGATATATTTAATGAATATCCTGTACTACACAGGCGTTCAAAAATAACCAATAGTTGTTTAAAATGATTGTACGGGTGGATTTTTGAAATCTTGCCATTTGCCAGTACATTTGCAGTCCTGAAAAATGATCGGGACGTAGCGCAGCCCGGTAGCGCACACGTCTGGGGGGCGTGTGGTCGCTGGTTCGAATCCAGTCGTCCCGACAAAAAAGTCTCTGCAAAGCAGGGACTTTTCCTTTTCTAAGCGGAGTTTCTCCCGCGTACCTATTACCCTATTCACTTAAGGCGGCCAATAAACAAATCACCAATTCATACCGCCCCTTTCTCATTTCATGCAGCCTTATATTGATCATCAGCTTCTGCTTGTTGATTTTTGCCTTATCAAAAACGATAAAAATTATAGCCATGAGACGTTACAACATTTTCTACCAGGTCCATAAAGGACTCAGGGCCATGCTCTATGACACCGCCATCCTGCTTCAGCGAACCGATTTCAGCAATGACGAAGAGACCACGGTCATTGCAGGGCGCATTCATGAAGTCGTGATCCTGTTCGACAAGCATGCACATTCCGAGGACAGCAATATCCTCAGCGCCATTGAATCACTGGAACCTTCTGCTGCCAGTCTTTTTGCTGAAGAACACATCAAAGACCATGAATTAAGCAACCGCCTCACTGCGCTGATCAACATGCTGCATGCAGCCGTCGGAACAGAAGAAAAAGAAGAATTGGGCAGTGCATTGAGGGCGGCATACACAGAATTCGTTGCATTCAACCTGTACCATATGGCCAAGGAAGAGAACCAGCTGAACCAGTTACTCTGGAAACATTTCTCTGACGAACAACTACATGGAATAACCATGCAGATCATTTCAAAGATCCCTGTTGACCAACTCGGTGTATTCAATGTATGGATGATGCGTGGGCTGAGCAATAACGAGATCAGCCACTGGCTAATACAGGTAAAGAACACGGCTCCCGACGAGGTATTCAATGGTATGATGCAACTCGCCGAGACAGAATTGCCCTGGGAACGCTTCAGCCTGATTGCCGAATCCATCTCCGAAGGCGCCATGCTGGCCTGATCAGATACATTTTAATAGTATAACCATAAAAACAAAACCATGAAATTAAGATCATTACTCGCAGCATTGTTGTTTGCGACTGCAACATCCTTTGCTCATGAACCGGTAAAACCGGAGACCAGGAAAATACAGTTACCTGTTTTCGACCACCTCACCATCAATGCAAAGATCGATGTGGTACTCATCGACGACGGAGAACCGGGCACTATCTACCTGGTGGGAGATCCAAGACTCTTTAAAGGCCTTTCATTCAGAACAAAGGAAAATGAATTACAGATCACAGGCAGGAATGAGGTGAACTACAAATCAAGGGTAACCATCGAAGTACATGTAAAGAACCTCGCTAAGATCTCTTTACAGCATGAAGCACTGGTTTTCTCAGGCAATACCCTGAGATCAAAAAAGATCAATGTATTCATCAGGGAGGGAAGCAAAGCCAGCCTGGTATCAACGGGAGATATCAATATTTCATCTGAAGAAGATACTGAACTCGTTTTCTTACGAAAAACACCGGGTGTATCTGTGGCAAACAGGTAATGCCCGAAAGGTTGATTTTAAAAAGGAACGGGGGCCTTTCCAGGCTCCTGTTTTAATTTTCCGACATTTCGCCACCTCCGTTTTTTTTTGGATATTTGCCCAATCTCCCGAAAAATGAAGGTTCTAATCAAGCAAGCAAAATTAATTTCACCCCACTCCCCCCTTAACGGACAAATCAAAGACATTTTAATTGAGGACGGACTGATCAAAAAGATCCAGGACAGCATTAAGGGTGAGGCCGACCATGTCATTGCCGAAAAGGGGTTATGTGCAAGCATCGGCTGGATAGATCTCTTTGCTGATTTTGCCGACCCTGGCTTCGAATTCAGGGAAACGATCGAATCGGGGGCTAAAGCCGCAGCAGCCGGCGGATTCACCGATGTACTGCTCATACCCAACACCCAGCCGGTTGCCGATAATAAGGCACAGATCGACTACAGTATACAAAAAGGTAAGGCCGTGGCCGTAACCATTCACCCTTTGGCGGCTATCACCAAAAAAACCGAGGGAAAAGAATTGGCAGAGATGTATGACATGCAGCAAAGCGGGGCAGTCGCATTCAGCGATGGCATCCACCCTGTTCAGAATGCCGGTATCCTCTTGAAAGCACTGCAGTACGTAAAAACAGTAGATGGGCTTATAATACAGGTACCGGACGATACCAGCATCGGCGCAAACGGCCTGATGAATGAAGGACTGGTCTCCACGCAAATGGGGCTGCCGGGCAAACCAGCCATGGCAGAAGAACTGATGGTGGCTAGGGACATAAAGCTTACCCGCTATGCCGACAGCAAACTGCATTTTACCGGGGTTTCTTCACCGAAAAGCCTTGAATACATAAAAAGAGCGAAAGAAGGGGGCATAAGGATCAGTTGTTCCATTACGCCCTACCAGGCTTTTTTCTGCGATGAGGACGTCAAACAGTACGACACAAACCTAAAACTGAACCCGCCTCTCCGCAACAGGGCCGATATGATGGCTATCCGAAAAAACTTACTCGAAGGAAGCATCGACTGTATCGCCTCACATCACCTTCCCCAGCATTGGGATAATAAGGCATGTGAGTTCGAATACGCCCGATCGGGTATGGTTGGTCTCGAGACCATGTTCCCTGCTTTAATGACCATCGGGCTGAGTGCAGAAGACTTTGTTCAAATGCAAAGCATCAATACAAGGAAATTATTGGGTTTGCCGGTCCCGGAAATCAAGGAAGGGGAAACTGCCTGCCTGAGCCTGTTCGTTCCCGATACCGAGTTCACATTCGAAGAGAACATGATAAGGTCGAAATCAAAAAACTCCGCCTTCTTGGGAAGGAACCTGAGGGGCAGGGTTGTTGGAATAATCAATAAGAACAATATCCACCTGAACTGATATGTTTCAACAGCTCAACTCCACCTATAAAGGCCTGATCACGGGTTTACTGATGATCGCTATGTCGCTGATCTTCTTCTACACCGGCGTGCCGGTAGAAAGCCCATGGCAATACAGCATCTACCTGCTCTATGCAGGCGGCATCACCTGGAGCATCTACAGTTTTTCCGGCAGTGCTGATAAGAACAATACATTCGCTAATTGTTTCCTGCAGGGATTCAAATGTTTCGTGGTTATTACCCTGCTGATGGTCGTATTCACTTATCTATTCAACAAAATGCATCCCGAATTTGCCGATAAGATGCTGAGCGCATACCGAACGGACCTGGTTAAGGAAGGTAACAAAACACCTGCGGAGATAGATGCAGAGCTGACTAAGATGAAAAACTACTATCTTCCCATGATGGTTTCAACCGCTGTATTCGGCTTCCTCCTTGTCGGGGCCGCCATTACGGGTGTCGCATCGTTCCTGTTCATGAATAGAAAACAACAATAATGGACCTTTCAATAGTAATACCGCTTCTTAACGAAGATGAATCTCTTCCCGAGCTGGCTGCCTGGATCGAGAAGGTGATGGTTGCGAATAACTATTCGTATGAAGTCATCATGATCGACGACGGAAGTACAGACAGGTCCTGGCAGGTGATCGAGGAATTACGAAACAAGAATTCCGCCATCAAAGGAATAAAATTCCAGCGCAATTACGGAAAAAGCGCAGCCCTGAACGAAGGATTCAAAGCCGCCCAGGGTGAAGTGGTCATCACCATGGATGCTGACATGCAGGATAGCCCGGATGAGATACCCGAACTGCGCCGCATGATCCTGGAAGACGGTTACGATATGATAAGCGGCTGGAAAAAGAAAAGGTACGACAATACCCTTACCAAGAACATCCCGTCAAAATTGTTCAATGCCGCCGCACGGGGAATGAGCAAAATAAAATTGCACGATTTCAACTGCGGCCTGAAATCCTATAATAAGAAAGTGGTAAAAAGCATCGAAGTGTATGGCGAGATGCACCGGTACGTTCCGGTATTGGCCAAATGGGCCGGGTTCCGCAAGATCGGCGAAAAAGTGGTGGAACACCGTGCAAGGAAATACGGGGTTACCAAATTCGGCTGGAGCCGTTTTGTAAACGGGTTCCTCGACCTCATGACCATCTTCTTTGTAGGGAAGTTCGGCAAGAGGCCCATGCATTTCTTTGGTTTGTGGGGCACCATCTGCTTTCTGTTCGGTTTCGGAATATTCCTTTATCTCACTGTCTCTAAATTCTTTTTCGACCAGACCGGACTGACACAACGCCCTTTGTTCTTCTTCGCCATCCTGGCCATGATCATCGGTTCCCAATTATTCCTGGCCGGCTTTATCGGCGAGCTTATTTCAAGGAATTCCCCTGAGAGGAATAATTATTTAATTGAAAAGAAAACAGGATTAAACTAGCATGGAAACTTCCAGTTCCTACACAAAGGAGCCAGGGGGCAAAGCGGTCGTCATCATAGGGCCGGCGCACCCTTTACGTGGAGGTTTGCGCACATTCAACGAACGACTGGCACTCCAATTTCAGAACGAAGGGCACAACGTCTGCATTTACTCTTTCTCCCTTCAATATCCAGGTTTCCTCTTTCCCGGCGAATCACAGTATACCGACGAACCCGCACCTGAAAATATCGAGATACATACCCGGATCAATTCCATCAACCCGTTAAACTGGTTCAGCGTTGGAAGAGAACTTAAAAAAAGACGGCCCGACATCTTGGTTGTTCGTTACTGGTTGCCGCTTATGGGGCCATGCCTGGGAACCATCCTGAGAATAGTAAAAGGGAATAAGCATACAAGGATCATCTGCATTGCAGATAATGTCATCCCCCACGAAAAAAGGATAGGTGACAAATCCTTTACCCGCTATTTTGTAAAACCGGTGGATGCCTTCATCACAATGAGTGAAAAAGTACTCAACGATCTCAGACACTTCAGTACCAATCCGGCAAGACTTGTCGTTCACCCGCTTTATGATAATTTCGGCGGGAAGATCAGTAAGGAAGAAGCCAGGAAGAAATTAAGATTGAAGAATGATGAATTAATAGTTCTGTTCTTCGGATTTATCCGGAAATACAAGGGGCTGGACCTGCTCTTACAGGCATTGAAGGTATTGCAAACCCGGAGCCCGGAACCCGAAACCCAAAACATCAAACTCCTTATTGCAGGCGAATTTTACGAAGACCGGAAACCCTATGATTCATTGATAGAGGAGCTGGGCATAAAAGATCGGCTCATCCTGCACACATCGTTCATCCCTAATAACGATGTTAAATATTTTATGTGCGCTTCCGATGTGGTCGTTCAACCTTACCGCAATGCCACACAAAGCGGGGTGACCCCCCTCGCCTACCATTTTGAAATACCGATGATCGTTACCAATGTCGGCGGCTTACCCGGCCTGGTGCCAGATAATATTGCCGGGCTGGTAGCAGAGCCCAATCCGGCATCGATCGCTGAAAAGATCCTTCTTTATTTCAATAAAGGCGAAAGCCAATTCTTACCTGGCCTGCTGGAAGAAAAGAAAAAACTCAGCTGGACTAAAATGATGGAGAACATCTTGACCATTTAGGATTCTGGGGTCGTGCTGGTATGCATTCAGTCTTTTGAACTTATTCTTGTAAATTGCGCCCTCAAACGACTACATGATCTTCAGAAGCAAAGCACCCCTGCGGATCGGCCTGGCCGGCGGCGGAACCGATGTTAGTCCATACAGCGACCTGTTCGGTGGAGCCATTCTCAATACCACCATATCCCTTTCTGCCTATGCAAGCATTGAACCATTGGAGGATAACCGTATTATCCTGACATCATTTGACAGGGCCGAAGAACAATGTTTTGAACTGGCAAACCAGCTTCCGATCAATGGAACACTTGACCTGTTGAAGGGTGTGTACAACCGTCTGCGGAAAGATCATTCCTCTCCACTTCATGGATTCAGGCTGTCAACTTTCGTTGATGCGCCGGCCGGGTCTGGCCTGGGAACCTCTTCCACTCTCGTGGTGGCTGTATTAGGGGCTTTCCTGGAAATGCTGAAAATAAAGATGGATGAATATGCCGTCGCCAGGTATGCATACGATATCGAACGGAATGACCTGAAGCTGGCAGGAGGTAAGCAGGATCAGTATGCCGCTACTTTCGGCGGCGTGAATTTCATGGAATTCTATGCGGCCGATAAAGTGATCGTAAACCCTTTGCGCATCAAACCCGAATACCTGCATGAACTGGAGAATAACCTGGTGCTTTATTTTACATCAACCTCCCGTGAAAGCGCTGCCATCATCAAGGAGCAGGTAAAGAACGTGAATGAAAAGAATGAAAAAAGCATTGAGGCCATGCACCATCTTAAAGACCAGGCACGGATGATGAAGGAAGCACTGCTGCAGGGTAAACTGGATGAGATCGGTGTGATCCTGAATTATGGGTTTGAACAGAAGCGCAACATGGCTGCCAATATCAGTAACAGTACGATCGAGCAGGTATACGAGGGAGCAAAAGCAGCAGGAGCCACCGGGGGTAAGATCAGTGGTGCAGGCGGAGGCGGCTTTATGATCTTCTATTGCCCGGGAAATACCCGTCACGCCGTTATAAAAACATTGAATAATTTTGGCGGGGTGGTAAGGGATTATTCATTTACAAAGCACGGGCTTACGACCTGGGCTGTTTAATAAAAACAAATGGAACAGATAAAAAACATAGTACAGGCCTCAATCAGCGTAAAACAGGAGATACTTAACAGCGAAACGCTCCTTGCAACGATCGAGGATTGTGTAAAGCTGATCGTGCTGGCATTCCGGAATGGGAACAAAGTGCTTTTTTGCGGCAACGGAGGCAGCGCCGCCGATGCCCAGCACCTGGCGGCCGAATTCAGCGGAAGGTTTTATACCGACCGGGATGCATTACCCGCCGAAGCCCTTCACTGCAATACCTCCTACCTCACTGCCGTAGCCAACGACTATAGTTATGATGTCATTTACTCCCGCCTCGTTAAAGGGATCGGGAATAAAGGCGATGTATTGATCGGGTTAAGCACATCCGGCAACAGCACGAATATCATCAATGCTTTTGAAGTTGCCAGGGCAAAAGGGATGGTCACCATCGGGTTTACCGGCGCCACCGGAGGCAAGATGAAAGACATCTCCGACCACCTGGTCAATGTCCCTTCCACCGACACACCCCGCATCCAGGAAAGCCATATCATGCTGGGACATATCATTTGCCAATTGGTTGAAGCCCGTTACTTCGGATGACAAGGGAAGTGATCATACTTGCCGGAGGGTTGGGCACCCGTTTACGCTCCGTTGTTTCTGATCTGCCTAAATGCATGGCGCCTGTTTCCGGAAAACCCTTCCTTTATTTTGTAGTAGAGCAACTGAAAAGGAACGGTATAGAAAAAATCATTTTCTCGCTGGGATATATGCACGAAGCGATCGAACATTGGCTTCGCCATCAATACCAGTCCCTTTCCATGGAGTTTTCTGTTGAAGAGGAACCGCTCGGAACGGGTGGCGCCATTAAATTGGCCTGCAGCAAAACCACAGCAGAGGACCTGCTTGTCTTAAATGGCGATACTTTCTTCAACATTGACCTTCAGTTACTGGCCGATTTTCATAAAAGGAATAAAGCCGATTGCACCCTTTCACTGAAACCCATGATGGATTTCGACCGTTATGGCGTGGTGGAATTGAATGCAAACCATACCATTTCCAGTTTTAAAGAAAAACAGCATTATGAGGAGGGATTCATCAACGGGGGCGTTTACGCATTGAACGTGGGAAGTTTTCTGAAAGAAGGACTCCCGGATAAATTCTCTTTTGAAAAGGATTACCTTGAACGGTACTTCATGAACCGGAAGATGCTGGGACTTGTACAGGATGAATATTTCATCGACATCGGCATACCTGAAGACTACGAAAGAGCCCAAAAGGAATTAAGGATTATTAATTAAAATAAAAGTTGTCAAACCGCAGATACGATCCAAAATAAACAATGCTCAACCTAGGCAAAATAGATAATACCTGGACCCTTTTCCTCGACAGGGACGGAGTGATCAACCATGAGAAACATAAAGACTATATCCATACCTGGGAGGAGTTCATGTTTTACGACGGGGTAAAGGAAGCCCTGTCGGTTTTTGCAAAAAAATTCAGGTACATCATTGTTGTCACCAACCAGCGTGGCATCGGCAAGGGGGTTACAAAGGCCGAAGACGTGGAGCTGATCCACAGTAATATGAAAGCGGAAGCCGAAGAATCTGGCGGAAGGATCGATGCAATATATTTTTGCCCCGACCTGGATGATGCCAGCCCCAACCGGAAACCAAACAAGGGCATGGGTTTGCAGGCCCTGAAGGATTTCCCTGGTATCGATCTTTCCAAAGCGATCATGGTAGGCAATACCCTTAGCGACATGCAGTTTGGCAGGAATATGGGCATTAAAACGGTTTTCCTTCCCACAACAAGGCCAGAGGTAGACCTGGAAGATGAACGCATTGATGCAGTATACAACTCATTATTGAGTTTTGCCCTTGCCCTGCATTGACAAGGAAGTA
>CAZYAT010000009.1:89426-95236 GCA_964645235.1 uncultured Ferruginibacter sp.
CTTGCCCTGCATTGACAAGGAAGTATATATAACAATACAAAGCTTTAGTTAAATTTTGAGGAACAATAATAAATTTACGGGTAACATGTTTCAGGAATAATTATTTTTAGCCCATGAAGAAATTCCTTGTCCTGGCAGTACTTGCAATTACCTACGGGTTCTCTTTTTCGCAAGACAATAAAAAAACCGACCAGAGGTCCCTGCAGCAAAAAGAGGATTCGCTCAAGGTATATGCCAGGAAGATCATACAGGGAGCGAGTGTGGATGAGCGGTTTAATGCAGACAGCATGTTCACCCGACTGTTGGTGAGGTCCCTGAAAAGCCCTAACTCATTTTATTATCCCTTCGATTCGCTGGAAACGATCTCCCGCTTGTATTCACCCGACAGCTCTTTCCGCATTTTTACCTGGCAGATGGTCTTCGACGACGACTTCATCCGCCAGCATGGTGCCATTCAAATGAGGACCCATGACGGATCCCTTAAACTTTTCCCTCTGATCGACAGATCGGATGTTACCAATAATATTGCAGATACCATCGGAAACCACCTTGGATGGATCGGCGCCGTTTACTACAAGATCATTCTCAAAAAAAGCGGCAACCAGAATTTCTATACGCTGTTAGGATTCGATGCGAACAATATCAGCACCAGCCGGAAGATCATTGAAGTGGTCAACTTCATGAATGAAGAACCTACTTTCGGCGGCCGTTACTTCAGTTTCGAAGAAGACAGTGTGTTCAAGGCATCAAACAGCCGTTATGTAATGGAGTATAAAAGGGACGCCGGCCCAAGGCTTACCTATGATGCCGATCTGGACATGATCATTGTTGAACACCTTGTTTCAGAATCGAACCAGCCGAAAAATAAATGGACTTTAGTGGGCGACGGCGATTATGAGGCTTTTAAATGGAAAAACGGTAAGTGGGTGCACGTGGAGAAAGTGTTCAATTATGTAACTCCCCTTGGTCAGGAACCTATACCAAACCCGATACGCAATCAATCAGGGAATCTGATGGAAGACAAACTCGGCAACGAACTTCCGGCAGAGACCGAAAAGAAACCTGCCGCCAAACCAAAGGGCAAAGGCAATGAGTAATGATCACACCAGGTAAGTGCCAAGGTCAATCACCTCTCCTTCCCCCATTTTGAATTTCTCAAGGCTTTCCAGGTCTATATCTCTCATCACTTTGCTTTGAAAGACCAGGATATCTCCCCTAAAAAGAGCAAAGTACAGGTCAGGAGCTACTTCCGGGTTCAGGAAATCTTTATAATCGCCGTGACGGAAAGAAACTTTTGCCACACCATTATTATCCAACTGACCCCTGCCCAGATAATCGTCTTCCATCAGGTCCTTTTCATACAGGCGCATTTCATAATCATTACCTTTCAGGGGCATATCGTTCCCTTTAGCGATGAACCTGGCCTGTACTTCAATATTCATGTCGGGGTTTAATGAAAAGCTGCTCATAACATCTGTTTGTACATAAAATTACGATTTAAAAAGCTAACCCCGTCTTGGTTCCTGAACACTTATTTTACCAGCTTCGGAAGGCGTTACGCATATATATTCGAATTGCGCAGTCCTGCCTTTTGAAGAACAAAACCGAAGGTATTGGTAACGATTCCCCAGCCATACCGGCAACTTCGGCTGAAGTTAATGGAAGAAGCTCCGGCAAAATACCTGGCAGGGCAACTTATCTCCCCGATCATGTATTTCTTATAGATGATCTGCAACATGACCTGGTTATCGAATACGAAATCATCGGAGTTGGCCATGAAATTGATATTTCTCAATACATCCGCGGAGAAAGCCCGGTAGCCACTATGGTACTCCGATAGTTTCCGGTGCAGGAGAATATTCTGGAATAAAGTGAGGCAGCGGTTGAAAAAATACTTATATGCCGGCATCCCGTTCTGCATCGCATCTTTTCCCAGTATTCGGCTGCCGATCACCACCGGGTATACTTCATCGGCGATCAGGGTGACCATTGGTGTGATGAGGCGTGGGTCGTACTGGTAATCCGGGTGGAGCATTACAACAATATCAGCACCAAGCTCCAGTGCCTTTGTATAACAGGTCTTCTGGTTGCCGCCGTATCCCTTGTTGTTATCATGACGGATTACATGCCCTATGTTCAGCTCCTCTGCTATCCTTACGGTTTCATCGCCACTGGCATCATCCACCAGGATCACTTCGTCAACTATGCCGAAAGGGACCTCCGCATAGGTTTGCTGAAGTGTTTTGGCGGCGTTGTAAGCCGGCATCACCACCACTATTTTTTTTCCTTTCAGCATCTTTTCAGCTTAGACATTGTTCATTTTTCAATATCGCTGCCGGTTACTTCAAACAACAAATAGCTGTACGCAACATGCCCGGCAGGTTTTAATTTCCGTAACCAAAGATATTTCCCGGTGTTCCATATGTCCAGGTATCGGTCCACATCGAGCACAAACTTGCCTGTTTGTGGTTCTTCGGGCGCCCGCTTCGTGCCTGGGTGTTCCTGCAGGTAGCTATCAACCAGGTATTCGGCCTGCGTAAAATTAAGGTTACTGGCCCCCACATAAGCATACGCATTTTGCTTATGCCCGATGAATTCGTTGGTGTACGGGTAATAGTTATTGAAATACTGGCCTGTGCTCATCAGGAGCCATAAGCCAAGCACTATTAATATCAGCTGGCTCGCCTTGCGACTGGCATACCTGAATACAAGTCCGCAGAGAATGAAAAGAAGCGGATATATGAAGATGATATGCCTGATGCCGCACTGGGTCTTATACAGGAAACTCAACAGCAGTAAGAAATAGATTACGGGCGCAAGCAGAAAGGATTCGTTCCTGAAGAAGCCCCTGCCCTGAAGTTTGATAAAAATAAAATAGGTAGCCCAGCCTATGAGAATAAGATATGGAATGGGTGTTTTAAAGAAGAGGCTGACAAAATAATAATACCAGAAACTGCCCCCCGTACTGCTTTTTCCTAAAATGGTCACATTGGCAAAAGAACTATTGATGAAACCACCTCCCAACTGGTCGTAATACTTGGCCTGGTCGAGCCCGGTTACAAAAGATTCCGACAATGGAACCGGCAACCAGGCAGGGAACCACTGCTGGACTTTTTGGAATAAGGAACTCATAAAGTGAAAATCGCCCAGCCTTATATTCAAGTGCCAGAATAGGAAACCGGCATTGATGATGAGCCAGCTGATCGTTGCTGCGATCAGCAGGTTCCGGAAGAGCCTTCCCCACCTGATGGACTCCCCCATAGCGACAATATAGATGAATGCACAGACCGGAACCAGCACATACAGATGAAAGAGCGATTGCTTCGCGAGCTGCGACAATGCTAATACCACCGCCAGCCAGATGAAGTATTTGTTGCTCCGGGTATTGCAGTATCGCCATAGCAGGTACATGGTGGCCAGTAAGAAGAACACGGAATAGGTATCGGTGGTTACGAGAACTGCATTGGCAATGCTGTTTGGGCAGCATATATAGAGAAAGGCAGAGAAAAGTCCGGCATTGGTGCCGTACAATCTCCTGCTCCAGTGAAAGACCAGCAGGATGATCCCTACTGAGAATAGTAGTGTAAGATATCTTCCCTTGATGGTATCACTGACCCCGTTATCGTTTTTAACAAGGTCTTTATTGAAGAATTGCTCTGCAGCCCGGGGGATCGCATTCAATACCGAGATCGGCATCTTACTATTGTCTTTTTCCGGGTTGGTACGGGCAGGGTCGCCTTTCAGCATTTTGATACCGAAAGCCAGGTGGGAACCTTCATCCGCTGTAACCGACAAAGCATTGATGGAACAAATGCCATTGATGAGGTAAATGACAATAAGCAGTGAAAGAAGGATGATGTGTTTCTTGGCCAATGCAGGAAGATTGATAGTAGAACTAAAATAGTATTCAATCCCAAATTCTCAATATCCAATTTCAAGGATCACCTACTTTACAGAACATTGATTTATTGAACACTTATCAGTCAAGTTTAAGCACTGCTAAGAATGCTTCCTGCGGTACTTCTACGTTTCCGATCTGGCGCATCCTTTTCTTACCTTCTTTTTGTTTCTCCAGCAGTTTGCGTTTACGGCTGATATCGCCACCATAACATTTTGCGGTAACGTCCTTGCGCATGGCGCTGATGTTTTCCCTGGCGATCACTTTGGCCCCGATAGCGGCCTGTATGGCTATCTGGAACTGTTGACGAGGCAGCAATTCTTTCAGCTTTTCGCAGAGCTTGCGGCCAAAATCCTGGCTGCGGCTGCGGTGGATAAGGGCGCTGAGCGCATCCACTTTGTCGCTGTTCAGCAGGATGTCCATTTTAACGATATCGCTCTCCCGCATATCGAGGGGGTGATAATCAAAGGAAGCATAACCACGGGTCTGTGATTTCAGTTTATCGTAGAAGTCGAATACGATCTCGGTCAGCGGCATTTCAAAGGTCAGCTCCACCCGGGTGGTTGTCAGGTAGCCCTGGTGGGTAAGGATGCCCCGTTTGCCGATACAGAGGTTCATGATGTTGCCGATGTACTCGGGTTTGGTAATGATCTGGGCTTTGATGAATGGTTCATCAATATGATCGATGCGGGTAGGATCAGGCATTTCTGCGGGATTATTCACCGTTACTTTTT
This sequence comes from uncultured Ferruginibacter sp., assembly GCA_964645235.1. Taxonomy (GTDB): domain Bacteria; phylum Bacteroidota; class Bacteroidia; order Chitinophagales; family Chitinophagaceae; genus Ferruginibacter. The sequence continues at coordinate 94,059 of CAZYAT010000009.1, forward strand.
CACCCTTATTGGTAGTGGCAACAAAACTTACGTTTGGTACCGTGGTGATCACGGTTTGGTTGAACTCCCGTTCCAGCCTTTCCTGGATGATCTCCATATGCAATAATCCGAGGAACCCGCAACGGAAACCAAAGCCAAGCGCCTGGGAAGTTTCCAGCTCAAAAGTGAGCGATGCATCGTTGAGCTGGAGCTTCTCCATACAGTCACGCAGCTCTTCAAAATCATCTGTATTAACGGGGAAGATGCCCGCAAAGACCATGGGCTTCACCTCCTCAAAACCATCGATGCGGACCTGCGTAGGGTTTGCAACCGTAGTGATCGTATCCCCCACTTTCACTTCCTTGGCATTTTTGATACCGGTGATGATATAACCCACATCGCCGCAATTCACTTCTTTCTTTTCTTCCATGCCTAACTTGAGAATACCCACTTCATCGGCAAAGTATTCCATATCGGTGCTGAAGAATTTGATCTTATCGCCTTTCCTGATGCTGCCGTTGAAGATGCGGTAATAAACGATGATACCCCGGAAGCTGTTGAACACACTATCGAATACCAGTGCCTGGAGCGGGGCTTTAGGGTCTCCTTTCGGGAATGGGATCCTTTCCACGATGGCCTGCAGTATCTCTTCAATACCAATTCCGCTTTTACCACTGGCAAGCAATATTTCTTCCTCTTTACAACCGATCAGGTCGATGATCTGGTCCTTCACTTCGGGGATCATGGCACCATCCATATCGATCTTATTGATCACCGGAATGATCTCAAGATCATTTTCAAGTGCCAGGTATAAGTTACTGATAGTCTGCGCCTGGATACCCTGTGTAGCGTCCACCAAAAGCAGGGCCCCTTCACAGGCAGCCAGCGCCCGGCTCACTTCATAACTGAAGTCAACGTGGCCGGGTGTATCGATCAGGTTAAGGGTATAATCTTCTCCCTTGAAAGTATAATTGATCTGGATGGCGTGGCTCTTGATGGTGATCCCTTTCTCTCTTTCAAGGTCCATATCGTCGAGCACCTGGGCCTGCATATCCCTTTCACCAATGGTATGCGTGAATTCAAGGAGCCGGTCGGCAAGGGTGGATTTCCCGTGATCAATATGGGCAATGATGCAAAAGTTCCGGATATTCTTCATGTACGTATTTCCTCGTTTAGAATGGGCAAAATTAGCTTAAAAA
>CAZYAT010000010.1:0-91862 GCA_964645235.1 uncultured Ferruginibacter sp.
ACCAGGCCATTCTCATCCCTGGTGATCCTTGGAACAAAAGAAGTAGGGTCTGCTGCAAGCTGTGGTTTTCTTACCGCCACTAATTTTCCCTGGATTACCACCGGTGGTTCTTGCTGGGCGTAAGTAACACTAAAAGAAAAATGGATAACAAACAGAAAAAATAATATTTTTTTCATCTCAGTAAGGTTGACAAAAGTTAGGTTATATAAATATACTAAAAACCATGCTCCTCCCTTCTCTGAACCCGATATTGCTTAATTTGCATATTTATTATGCCGTTCCAGCTTCATTCTCCTTACTCACCTGCCGGCGACCAGCCGGATGCGATCCGCCAGTTGACGGAAGGAATACTCAATGGTGAAAAACATCAAACCCTTCTGGGTGTGACCGGCAGCGGTAAAACATTCACCATGGCCAATGTGATACAGAACACACAGCGGCCCACACTGGTGATCACTCACAATAAAACACTGGTGGCTCAACTATACGGAGAGTTCAAACAGTTTTTTCCGGATAATGCGGTCGGTTATTTCGTCTCCTACTACGACTACTACCAACCAGAGGCATACATGCCGGTAAGTAATACGTACATCGAAAAAGACCTGAGCATAAATGAAGAATTGGATAAACTTCGTCTACAGGCCACAGCTCAACTGCTGAGCGGAAGAAGGGACATCATCATTGTTGCCAGTGTGAGTTGCATCTATGGAATGGGTAATCCTACCGACTATGAGAACGGCATCATCCGGATTCAGAAGGGCCAGGTGATCTCCCGCCAGGGGTTTCTCCATTCGTTGGTAAACTCCCTGTACAACCGAAGTGAAGGCGATTTTACGAGAGGAACATTCCGTGTAAAAGGAGATACTGTTGATATCAATCTTCCCTATGTCGATTTCGGTTACCGGATCAGTTTCTTTGGCGACGAGATCGAGACGATTGAAACACTTGAATTGAACAGCGGGAAGAGGATAAGCAGTGTTGAACATGCCGCTATCTTCCCGGCTAACCTGTATGTGGCACCCAAAGATGTTTTGCAACAGGTGATCCATGAGATACAGGATGAAGCTGCAGCACAAACCGATTATTTTAAAAACTCGGGAAAATATATCGAAGCACAACGCATCAGCGAAAGGGTGGAGTATGACCTGGAGATGATCAGGGAACTGGGTTATTGCAACGGTATCGAAAATTATTCCCGCTTCTTCGACCGCCGCCGGCCCGGTACAAGGCCCTTCTGCCTGCTTGACTATTTTCCGAAAGATTTTTTATGCATCGTGGATGAAAGCCACCAGACCATCCCGCAGGTAAGCGGTATGTATGGCGGCGACCGAAGCCGAAAGCTGATCCTTGTCGACTACGGCTTCCGTCTGCCTTCTGCTTTGGATAACCGGCCCCTGAATTTTCATGAATTTGAATCCCTGCTCAATCAAACCATTTTTGTTTCTGCAACTCCGGGAGATTATGAGTTGGAAAAATGCGGGGGCGTGGTAGTGGAACAGGTCGTAAGGCCAACAGGGCTGCTGGATCCCCCGATCGAAATACGTCCCTCCGTTAACCAGATCGATGACTTGCTGGATGAGATCGACAAGCGGGTTACCAAGGGGGATCGTGTATTGGTAACAACACTCACCAAGCGGATGGCCGAAGAAATGGACAAATACCTGCACCGCATTAATATAAAAAGCAAGTACATCCACAGCGAAGTGGATACACTCGAACGAATTGAAATATTACGTGAATTGAGGCTGGGTGCCATTGATGTGCTGGTGGGTGTGAACCTGCTGAGGGAAGGGCTGGACATTCCGGAAGTATCCCTGGTTGCCATCCTTGATGCCGATAAGGAAGGCTTCCTTCGAAATGAAAAAAGCCTGACACAAACAGCCGGACGTGCAGCCCGGAATGCCGACGGCTTGGTCATCTTTTATGCCGATGCCATAACTGAAAGCATGCAGAAGACCATTGATGAAACGAACCGGCGCCGGGAAAAACAGGTTGCATACAATGCCGAACATAACATCATCCCCACTACCATTAAAAAAAGCAAGGAGCAGATCATCGCACAGGGGTCGGTCCTCGATGTAAAAGGATACGACCCGTCCCGCCCTTATTCCCTGGCCCCGGACGAAGAACTGGTTACGGTTGCAGCGGATGAACAGGCCGTTTATAACACGATCCCGCAGCTGGAAAAAGCCATTGCCAGGATAAAAAAAGATATGACCAAAGCCGCTAAGGACCTCGATTTCATGGAAGCCGCCCGATTGCGGGACGAGATGTTCCGCATGCAGAAGAATTTAGCGGAGATGAAGAAATAATTCCCTATCTTAACCCTCCTTTTGTATTAAAATACGCTATATGACAACAATAGCTCTGTACAACCTGAAGGGCGGGGTGGGTAAAACTGCCAGTTGTGTGAATTTTGCCTACCTGGCTGCCGCTGATGGTTACAAAACACTGTTATGGGACATCGACCCCCAAGGTTCTTCCTCCTTCTATTATAAAGTGAAACCTAAAGTTCACCCGGGAATAAAGAAACTGATCACCAGGGACGCCCACCTGGAAAATGCCATCATGAGCTCTGACTTTGAGCTTCTCGATGTGATACCTGCCGACAATTCAAGCAGGAGCTTTGACATTATGCTTGAAGAAATGAGAGGTAACAAGAACCGCCTGAAATCCGTATTGAAGCAGCTGGACGGCGAATACGATTTTGTTTTTATCGACTGCCCTCCCGGTTTCAGTGTGTTGAGCGAAAATATATTCAATGCAACCGACATCGTACTCATGCCGGTGATCCCCACCACACTCTCCATCCGCACGTACCACATGGTGAAGGATTATTTCAAAGAGAAAGACCTTGATCTCAGCAAGCTGATGTGCTTCTTTACCATGACCGATCTGCGTAAGAATATGCACAACGAGATCATGGATGAATTGTATAAAGACAAACGTTTCTTCCAGAACTATATACCCTACCTGTCTGATGTAGAGAAGATGGGTATCCACAAGGCCCCGGTCATGGAATTTGCCAACAGCAGTTACGCGGCACAATGCTACCGGGAATTGTGGACAGAGATCAAAGAAGGCGTTTTAGAATAACGATCAATATTGAACATCCATCAACAGACCAAACTAAATATGAAAAGAGAATTGAATTCCTGGTTCAGTCCGGCCCTTCAAAAAGACATGCCCATCGCAACCTATGGCGATTATGGTTTCGCCCTGCTGCTTGTTCCAACTGCAGCGGCCGATTACTTAGAGTACGAACGTTTCCAGATGATGGAATGCCTGGCACCCTATATCAATAGCGGTAAAGTAAAAGTGTTTTCCATCAACAGCATCAACAACGAAAGCTGGCTTAATAACGAAATGCAGGGTGAACATAAAGGAATCCGGCATAACCAGTTCAATGAATATGTTTTCAATGAAGTGGTTCCTTTCATTAAAAGCAGCACTTCCAACGAAACGCCTATCATTACCTGTGGCGCTTCTTTCGGGGCGCTTCACAGCATGAATCTCTTCCTGAAGCGGCCTGACCTGATCAACGGCGTGATCGCTATGAGTGGAGTGTATGATCTTACCGAATACGCCAAGGGCCACTGGGACGACCAGGTCTATTTCAACAGCCCCGTACACTATATGGGCAACCTTACCGACCATGGTACCCTGGAGCAGATCCGCCAGAGCAGCAATATTCACATACTGACCGGCTGTGGTGCTTACGAGGATCCCAACGCATCCCGGGCCTTTGCCGGTCTACTATACAATAAGGGAATCACCTATGAATTAGACATTTGGGGCGAGGAATGGAAGCACGACTGGCCAACCTGGAGGGCAATGCTGCCCATTTACCTGGAAACCAGGTTCTGACCACACACACAATAATAACAGGGCTTTTTCAGTTATAGGGATATCCAAAAATCCTAAAAACAGTGAAAAAGCCCTTTTTACTTTTCGCTATTAAGTGCAGTGTCATCCTTTATTTTGCCGCCTGCACCGGAATCAACAGCTATACAAGTTCGATCGCCGCCACTCCTTTTGTGACAAAAGGGACCTGGAAAGTGAATTTACTGACCGCCGGAACCGATGCTACCAGCCAGCTGGCCGGCTATCACCTAACTTTTTCGCCCTCAGGAGAGATCACAGCCAAAAAGAATAATAAGGTCATCACCGGCAACTGGGCGGAAGATGAGATCGAAAAAAGAATAACCATCAACCTGAACACCGACGACCCGGCTCTTGAAAAACTTAATAACAACTGGGTTATTTCCACCGCCAGCGACAACGCCGTCCAATTGAATGACCCTGAAAACAATTCAGGGGGCCGGTTACAGATAACCAGCTTATGATAAAATCAGTTTTTGTTTTAGTTTGAGTTTAAGATCTTAGAAAGCTGTTCCGGAAGGAGCAGCTTTTTAAGTTATGCCCATATCTCCTACTGGCATAATTGTTATATTTTTATGCCATGTCAAAAAAATTATTCCTGCTCGATGCTTTTGCCCTCGTTTTCCGGGCCTATTATGCACTTATACGCAATCCCCGTATCACCAGCAAGGGGCGTAATACAAACGCCCAGTTCGGGTTTACCAATACGATTCTGGAATTGATAAAGAACCAGAATCCGACACATATGGCCGTATGTTTTGATACCCATGCCCCCACTGAGCGCCACACTGATTTTGCCGATTATAAAGCCAACCGCCAGGAAACTCCTGAAGACATTCTGTCGGCCGTACCGGATATAAAAAGGATCGTTGAAGGATTGAATATTCCTGTTATTGCGCTGGATGGTTACGAAGCAGATGATGTAATAGGTGCATTGGCAAAAAAAGCCGAAAAAGAAGGTTATGAAGTATACATGGTGACCCCGGATAAAGACTACGGCCAATTGGTTTCGGAAAAAATAAAAATATACAAGCCGCCATACCAGGGAGGTAATTTCGAGATACTTGGCCCAAAGGAGGTTTGCGAAAAATGGGATATTGAAAACGTTGGACAGGTGATCGATATCCTCGGGTTAATGGGTGATGCAGTAGACAATATCCCTGGGATTAAAGGAGTTGGTGAAAAAACAGCCGCAAAATTGATCAAAGAGTACGGCAGTTTAGAGGGGGTGGTTGAAAACGCCGAAAAGATAAAAGGCTCTATCGGTGAAAAAGTAAGGGCCGGGAAAGAACTGGCCATCATGAGCAAGAAACTGGCTACCATCATAACCAATGTGCCGGTTGAATTTCACGAGGAAGATTTCCGGATAAAGGAGATGAACAAACCTGCCCTGAAAGGGATATTTGAAGAGCTTGAATTCAAAACACTTGGTAAACGTTTGCTTGGCGAGGAGATAGAGGTGAATGGAAAGGCTGAACCAGTTGTTAACGAATTGAACGGCGGGGATACAAAAACAAAACCTGTTACTCCTCAGATGGATCTGTTCGGCAATATTATTGAGCCGGCCCAACCCGAAACGGTCGAGATAAAGGTCAAAGAGGAGGGGGGCACGGTAACCCCGGTTGACCGTAACATAAACAATACGCCGCATGATTATACACTGGTCCGGACCGATAAAGAGATCAAAGACCTGGTCAAATACCTTTCCGGTTTTGATGAGATCTGTTTCGATACAGAAACAACCGGTATCGATCCGAATGATGCTGAACTGGTGGGTATGAGTTTTTCAGTGAAAAAGGGTGAAGGTTTTTATGTTTTCTGTCCGCCCGATCAAAAAGAAACAGGAAGAGTGCTGAAGTTCTTCGATGCATTGTTCACCGATAAGAAGAAAACATGGGTGGGACATAATATCAAATACGACCTGCTTATTATGAAATGGTATGGCTATGAACTGTCGGGAAATGTATTCGATAGCATGGTAGCCCATTTTGCGATCGAGCCCGATGCCAAAAACGGTATGGATGCACTGAGTGAACGGTATTTGGGATACGAACCTGTTCATATTGAAGAACTCATTGGGAAAAAAGGAAAGACGCAGGGTAATATGAGGGATGTGGAACCAGAAAAAATAAAAGATTATGCCGCTGAAGACGCAGACATTACCCTTCAGCTGAAGAATATCTTCATCCCAAGGCTGAAAGAAAGAGAAGTTGAGCGGGTATTCTACGAAGTGGATAATCCACTGGTGAAAGTATTGACTGCCATGGAATATGAAGGTATTAAAGTGGATGAAGCTTTCTTAAAAGATTACAGTAAGGAGCTGGAGAAAGAGGCAAAAGCTGCGGAAGAAAGTGTTTATAAACAAGCCGGGGTCAGGTTTAACCTGGCTTCCCCGAAACAACTTGGTGAAGTGTTATTCGACAAGATGCAGATCGACCCAAAAGCAAAGAAGACCAAGACAGGTCAGTATGCTACCGGCGAAGATGTCTTGCTCAAACTGGCCAGCAAGAATAAGATCGTTGATGACATCCTCGCTTTCCGTGAGTTCACAAAGCTGAAATCCACCTACGTGGATGCACTGCCTCTCATGATCAACAAAAAAACTGGCAGGGTACATACTTCTTATGCCCAAGCGGTCGCTGTTACCGGAAGGTTGAGCAGCAATAACCCCAACCTGCAGAACATACCGATCAGGACCGAAAGGGGCAGAGAGATCCGTAAAGCATTCATTCCAAGAGATAGGGACCATATCCTTGTTTCAGCCGACTATTCACAAATTGAATTACGGATTGTGGCCGCCATCAGCGGGGATGCCAACATGTGTGATGCATTCCGGACAGGAAAAGACATTCATACAGCTACGGCCGCTAAAGTATTCGGTGTAGTGGAGAAAGAGGTGACCAAAGAGATGCGCTATAAAGCCAAAAGCGTAAACTTCGGGATCATCTACGGCCAGGGGGCCTTTGGGTTGGCCGAGAACCTGGGCATCAGCAGGACGGAAGCCAAAGAGATCATTGACAATTACAAAAAGCAATTTCCCAACATACAGAAATACATGGACGATACCATTCACTTTGCGCAGGAAAACGGATACGTGCAAACATTAATGGGGCGTAAACGCTGGTTACGTGACATACATAGCGCCAACTTCACTGTCCGGGCCTTTGCCGAACGGAATGCGATCAACTCCCCCATACAAGGCAGCGCTGCCGACATGATCAAGCTTGCCATGATCAAGATTCATAACGAATTCAATAAGCTAAAATTCAAATCGAAGATGCTGCTACAGGTACACGATGAATTGGTCTTTGATGTACATAAATCGGAGTTGGAGAAAATAAAGCCTGTCATACTCAACTGCATGCAAACAGCCCTGGCCCTTCCACACGATGTACCAACCGACGCCGAAGTGGGTGCCGGATCCAACTGGCTCGAAGCGCACTAAATCTGTTAAATATTGAATTCGGCCCAAATGCCTGCGTGATCGGATGCCGCGTTGGCAATTGATGTAACCGTATCGAATCTTTTTTCTGTACCGCCGCTTAAATTGTTCAATTCGAACATCCCCCTGCGCTCCACACCTGCATCAACAAAAGCGTCTTTCAACGGTTTGCTCACCAGGATGAAATCGATCTGTGTTTTTTGTTTGTAGAAGTATGTGTATGTCTTCTCTGTATCCGTGCCGAATTTTATTTTTAAAACATCGGTAAGGTTCTGCGTGTTCAGCATTGCCTGCAACGGCTTCGAGTCGGGTGTGTCGTTAAAATCACCCAACACTACCACAAGATCTTTTTTCAGGTCGTAGTTATCCTGGAGTATTTTCTTTACGGTATCTGCCTGTAATTTGCGGCGGGCATCTGCTTCGCTTTGAGATGCGCTGTATCCTTTGCTCTTAAAATGATTACATAAAACATGGAGCGATTTGTTCTTTGCGATCTCCAGCTCTATCTCCATGCAATCGCGGCTGAATATAAAAGATTTGCTCGTAGGTTTCTCCTTGTCAAAAATATGCGTTCGTATATTTCTGATCGGGTACCGTGATAACAAGCCCACATCGATTCCTCTCGGATCGTTTCCATCGATCAGCATATTGTAAGGGAACTTACTACTGCCCAGCATGTCTCCGTTGAAATTGCTGATGGTCTCCCTGTTCTCCACTTCCACCAAACATTGAACATCCGCTTTCAGGGCCTTAATAACCTTCGCGGTGTTTTCACGGGTCACCTCAGTAAATTTTGCCCTCTTGAACTGAATGCTTCCATCCCAGTCATCGACACCATTTGCAGCGACGCCTGTTATTGAAGAAAGTTTGTGCTTGAATAGTTTCCCCCTGTCCTCAGCGATCTCAATGTATTCTTTCAGTGAATTATAAAGCGTCATTATTTTCGGCTTGTCATATGCCTTTTTATTCAGTTCTGCCTGCAGGTCTCCAATTTTTTTAAGCAGTTTATCGCCTTGGGCGTTGTCTTTAAAGGTTAATACTTTGGCGCGGGAGAAAAGGTTTTCTGTATTGAATGTCGCGATACGCATAGGGGGCAATTTTATGTGTGAGAAAATTTGTATATAAATGTAATGAGGTGTTTTATCAAATGCAAGGGATTTTTTATTTGTAGGGCCTGCCGCTATATTATCTTTATGAGATGAAGGCGGTTCTCATTTATTGTTATGATGCTTATTGCGGCTGGTGTTATGGATTCAGCCCTGTGCTCAAACAAGTGGCGGAAGAATTCAGGGATAAGGTTGATATTGAAGTGCTTAGTGGAGGAATGATGACTGGGGAAAATGCAATTCCTATCGAAAAGATAGGGCCTTACATCCAAAATGCCTATACCCGTGTGGAGGAGCTGGCCGGAATAAAATTCGGAGCGGATTTTCTGTGGCACGTATTCCACACAGATCAAAGCGACTGGGTAATGAACTCAGAAAAGCCAGCCATTGCATTATGCATTTTCAAGGAATTGTATCCCGAAAGGCAATTCGAATTTGCCACCGATCTTCAATATGCCCTGAACTTCGAGGGTCGCGACCTGGATGATGATGAAGCATACAAGCACCTGCTTGAAAAATACTCCATACAAGCCGATTTCTTTTACAGTAAACTGCACAACGAGCAATACAAAGAACAGGCGTATTATGAATTCAATCTTTGTAAACAACTCCGTGTAACTGGTTTCCCCTGTGTTTTCATTCAAACCGGGAAGCTTAAATTCGTAATGGTTGCCCGGGGTTACACTGATCCCGAAACACTGAGGGCGAGGATAGAAAATGTATTAAAAGAAACAACTGGTTAGTTTTCTCTTTAGACAGGAATAGCTTCTTACTCACCACTCATCAATCTTAGTTGCAAAAAATATCAGCACTTTGTATTTTGTTAGAAACATTTTGCACATGAAACAATTGATAACACTGGCCTGGGCTGCGTCGCTACTCTTAACATCCTGCAACAATTCTGGTGATGGAGAAAAATCCCAACCGGACAGTACAGGTACAAGCATAAGAGCGGCTAAATCCGACGTTTCCCCAAGCACCCCGCCTGACACTGCCGCCATGAATAAAGCGTTTGCCGAATTCATGACACCAGGGCCGATGCACAAATGGATGGAAAAAACAAATGGAACCTGGCAGGCAGACATCACACAATGGATGGACCCCCAAGCACCCCCAACAAAATCAAAAGCAACTATTGTGCAAAGTTCGCTGCTGGGTGGGAGGTACGTAACCAGTAAGTATACCGGTACCATGATGGGTGCACCTTTTGAGGGCATCAGTACCATGGGGTATGATAATGCTAAAAAGTTATTTGTAAGTACCTGGATCGACAACGTCGGCACTGGCATTGTTCACATGACAGGCACATATAATGAAACCACCAAAACACTTAACCTCAGTGGCTTTCAAACCAACCCCATGAATGGTAAAGACGGAAGTATCCGGGAAGAAATGACACTCATCGATGACGACAGCTATAGCATGGTTATGTATGGTGAGGGATTTGACGGAAAGGAAATGAAATTCATGGAAGCAACTGTAAAGAGAAAAAAATAAAGTTATTTATGATAAACCCCCGGGTGGCCCGGGGTTTATTTTGAGCATCCGTTTATTCTGGGTCTACCCGGCTTTTTTCGCAGAGAAATAAGCTCCCAGTACAAAAACAAATATCATTCCTGTACAAATGACGGGAGGGAAAAAAGTAAAGAACAGCATGGCCAGGAAAAGTGCCCCGTAAACAAGCGCTTCAATCAGCAAAAGTCCCTTCCATGTGTCGGCAGGTAATTGCTTTTTCTTCAGGTACCAGTTTAGTGCAGCCCCGAACAAACAGATGAGTGTGAAACTGATGCTTAGTCCTGTAAACAGCTCCGAAAAGCTTGGGTGAAATCCCATACCAGCGTCGGGTTTATAATTGCTTACGAGGTCGAGCAGTTGTTTCTCTGTATCATTCTGTGGAACCGGTTTTACAAAAAAACTCATGGAGTGAAAAGCAGCAGTAAGCAATTGCATGATAATTGCCGCCCAGATCCAGATGGAAAAACGTTTAGTCATACCAGTTGGTTATATGTATTAAAAACTAAGTATCCTGAAAAACTCGGGCCAGGGTCCCATTTCCTCTTTATATTGTTTGGCCATTACCCGTGTAATCTGCGCAATATGCGTAAGGTCGTGTGCCACCCAGGTAGCCAGAAGGTTTCTGAGCGTAACCTCCCCTAATACAGGATGCATCCCTTTTCTATCAAGGTCGGCTTCTTTCAGATTCAGTCCCTTGAACCAGACCATATTTGCTTTCCTGGCAGCTGCAAATTCATCCAGTAACTGCTGCATAGTCTTCCCCTTGCTTTCCTCGTACATAGCAGTCCGGTTCCAGCGTTCAAAGGTTTTTGTATTACCGAATTCGAGGATCATTTTTGCCCGGGCAGTCCAATCGGTTGCCTCGCCGTGGATCAGGTGACCCACCACATCATAGGGAGAAAATGTTTCGGGTCCCTCATCAGGCAGGATCCAATCATCGTTCAGCCCTGACAACAAAGATTGAAGCACCGCAGGTGTTCTGTCCAATATCTCATACGATCTTTCTAGACTGTATTTCATTGTTTCTTATAATAAAAATTTTGTCGCTTTCCTGTTTCTGTGCCGTCATCCACATACGCATGAAGCGAGTCGGGGGTGATGAAATGATAAACAATACGTTTGGGGAAATCGTGGGTAGGATTCCCGAATACAAACCTGGCTCCTTCTGTTTTTGTCATTTTGAATGAAATGGGCTGCTGGTTATTCTGATCCTCAACCGTTGAAGTATAGAAGATACCTTCATTTTCATTTGTCAGGGCTACTCGTTCAGTGATTATTGTATCGGTTCCCCTGACCATATACCCCCTGCTTTGAAGTAGGCCATTGTTGATCTTTTTCCATTCTTCACACACTACGCCCCGCTTGGTTGTCATTTTCCAGGTGCCCTGCAGGATATGAAGTTTCTTAAATACCTCTTCCTCTGCAGGCACAAACAAACTTATTCCAAGCAAGCCGATTATGATGACCAATATTCCCTGTTTCATTATTTTTTCTTTTTTGAGGCCTTGGCTTTTTTATTGAAATCAAGTGCATGCTGTATCCAGTAATTCAATTCTTTTTTTGTTTTCAATACTTCCGCATCCACAAATACATACCCTTTCATTATCTTACCCGTGAAGTCCATCGGCATACAGCCTTCTTTTTCCATTACCTCATCATACTTAGCAGGGTCAAGTCGTACCATCAGCCTTTCCTTTTCAACTCCTACGCACATTTTATCATTTACCATGAAACATAATCCTCCGAACATTTTCTTCTCTTCTGTTATTCTATGTGTGAGCGAAATGATCTCCCTCACCCGGTCTGCCAGTTTTTCGTTGTATGCCATAATCTAAGCGTTTAGTACCTGTTGCAGCTTTTCATCCTTATTCCTGAGGTCAATGCCTCCCTCCATCAGCGATTTGAGGTTTGTCAGGTAAAAGGTCCAGCCGGTTTTGCATCCCACATGCCACACCAGCCTTCCTTCATCTGTATCCGGAATATTTTCCTGAAGCAGTTCCACGATGTTTTGTCCTTGCTCGGTTCTGATCCGTACTGTACAATCTCCTGCCTTACCAAAGCTGAACTTAAAAAGGTCCTTCCCGTTACATTCAAGGATACGGCCATATTCTGTTGTATCATCGCTCCATCCGTGCCATCGCCACGTGTAGGTATCGCCGGGCTGTACAGGTTCCGCGGCAAGTCTTATCTTTCCTTCCGGATTTTTGTATTCACTCATACGCAGGAACCAGTACTCCATACCTTCTCTTGTTGCCCAGCACCGGTATAATTTTTCAACCGGGGCTTTTACATTTATGCGGGTAGCAAAACGTTGCCATTCGTGATTGCTCATATGAGATGTATTAAGTTACTGAATCGGACTTGCTTTACTGAAACTCTCTTCCCCGGCTCCCTTATCTGTATCCGCATCAACCAATATCTTCCAAACGCCGTTTTCTTTTTCGAGCACAACGAAGAACCTGCCGTAATAGGAATATGGCGGCTTCCCTTCCCGCAAGACCGTCCCTTTGTAATAACCGCTTTCCCAGGCTTTCGTGCCATTACAGATACGCTTATCAAAACGCAATTCAAACTGGCGCTTTACATCAGTCCTGGCAGGTTTTCTTGCGGTATCCACAGGAAAGTATTTACTGTAATCGAGTATTTCTGCATCATCGATCTGTACCCGGGTTATCCGCTTGCTGTGAACAGATGCAAATGCTGCCTTATCTCCCGAAATGAGATGAGCAGTAAATGGCTTCCAAACCTGGTCGTTGATCTCTTTTACACACCTTAGGCTATCCTCCTGTGATCTGGCCACAATAGAAAATGTGCATAGCAACAACAGGAAAAAGGAGCGTTTCATACTGTTGTATTTATTGAGGAACGCTGTGTAAACCAACTCGGTTCCCTTCTGTATCGATAATAACCGCCATGAATCCATACTCCGGGCTTATTTCTGTCTTAGGCACCATAATGCTTCCACCCGCCGCCGTAACCCGGTCTAAAATAATTTGAACATCCGGGTTCCCATTCAGGTAGATCAATGGCCCGTCTGTAGAGGAAGCTTTATGAAACCCGCCGCTGTCAACCAATGCGCCACCAACCTGGGTCATCATATCATCCAGGGGAAACATCCGCATTTTAATATTAGGAAGGTCCATCGGCACCATAGTTATCCCGAAAATGCTTTCGTAGAATTTCTGGGCCCGGTTAATGTCACTGGTTGGTATCTCAAACCAACTGATCGCATTCTGCATAATTGTTCGTTTTGATTTGTTATTTGTATTTTTCTTTCATATCAGTGAATGCTCTTGAGATGAGCTCTGTCAATATTTTTTCATCGACGTCGGATAGCTTGTTAAGATAAAGACAAGCTCCGCTGGTCTTATATTTACCAAGTTTTTTCAACAGCCCGCTATAGGTCCCGAAGCCAGGCATAATATAAATGGTCAGGTTTTGCTTTCTGGGCGAAAACCCGGTCATGTACCAGTCGCCTTCCTGTTTGCTTCTTTCCGACTTATAATGATACTTACCGAAACCAACGACCCCATTACCCCAGATTACCGGATCTGTTTTCGTAACCTTCTTCATCAACTTCAGCAAGATCTCACAGTCTTTACGTTTCCCCCCATCAGCGATGGCCTGTATGAATTCCGGGACACTACCGGGTATTTGTTTTGTTTTAAGTACAGCCATTGATCTGTTATTTCTTCCGCCGATACTCCAGGTCGTATTCGGTTGTCCAGGTCTTGCCGCCGTCGTCACTTCTTTCACCAAGCTGACGTACCTTATCCTCATTGAGTTTTGTGAATGTAAGTCGCCGGATGAATTGCTCCCCTTTGGCTCCAACTACCTTATCAGCATAATAAACAATCTTACCATTACCGGCTTCGCCCCTGAGGTACTCGGTGGTATTGCCCGTGTTATCCGTCCAGGTTTGTTGCCACTGTTTGGTCGCTGTGTTGTACGAATTGAAACTTTTGCCCGAATAGGTCAAACCCTGCTGGGGGTTGGCACTGGTCCATTCCTCCAGGATTACACAGGAGTCAAGTATGACACTGATCCTGCTGTCCCCGGCTTTT
Organism: uncultured Ferruginibacter sp.; assembly: GCA_964645235.1. Classification (GTDB taxonomy): domain Bacteria; phylum Bacteroidota; class Bacteroidia; order Chitinophagales; family Chitinophagaceae; genus Ferruginibacter. The sequence goes on from CAZYAT010000010.1 coordinate 14,010, forward strand.
TTGCCCTTTGGGCCAAAAGCCTCCCAATCACCTACCCAAAAATCGAATTGCCTGTATTCAGGCCTTCCGCAGGGCAATTTACTTGTTTGTGAATAGGCGGGCGAAACCAAATTGCTGATGAAAAGCAGAAGTAGTATTTTTTTCATGGTGTTTTTTCAGCTTTAGACAAAAAAATAACCCCTTTCGCTTCCTGCCTCATCCTGCAAATAACCCGCTTGTCATTTAGTGGTTATAGCCATCATGCTATCCTACTTTTAGTCGGTCGCTTCCCACAATTCCACCCTGTTGCCTTCTCCGTCCAGGATATGAACGAATTTGCCGTATTCATATGTTGCAACCTCATCAACGAAGGTCACCCCTTCTTTCTTTAATTCCTGTACCAGCGCTTCCAGGTTCTCTACCCTATAATTGATCATGTACTGTTGAGAGGCTTCACCAAAATATGTGCTGCTGTCTTTGAATGGGCTCCATACGGTGGTGCCTTTTTTTTCTTTGTCATCACTATGCCGCCACTCGAAACTGGCGCCGTATTTATCCATGGGAATACCCAGGTGTTTCTCATACCAGGCTTTTTGGGCTTCGGGATCCTTGCATTTAAAGAACACTCCGCCGATAGCAGTTACTCGTTTCATTTTTTTTTATTTCAAAGTAAGCATTTATACTCAAAAATAAAATGGTTTTTGACGAGCGGCGATGCAGGGTCATGGCCATTTCCATAAAACTTTATTTCAGCATGGTTCACCATTTTTTAACAATTGAATTGTGCAAATGCAAAGTGCGGTTCATCCTACTCACAAATCAACTTTATGCAACTCCCTGCTGTTTTCAAAGACGCCCGCTATTTCCAGATCATCTTTCAAAGTATCTTTTTATTATATGGCCTCTTTTTCCTTCACTGGCCCAATGAAGGCTGGTTATATGCAACCTATTTCATCACAAGCCTGTTCGCCCAGCTATTTTGCGAATCGGTCTTCGGCAAAAAGGATGTTTCATTATGGCAACGGTTCAAAAAGGGAGTTCCCTCAGTCCTTATCTCTTCATTCGGGTTGAGTTTACTCCTTAAAACAAATGAAATACAGGTGGCAATCTTTGCTGCCGCTGTCTCTATTATTTCCAAATACCTTATTCGCATCAATGGTAAACATATCTTCAACCCATCGGCATTGGGGATAGTAGCTGCGGTGCTTCTTACAGACAAGGCATGGATAAGTCCGGGCCAATGGGGCAGTGGTGCTGTGATCGTTTTTGCTGTGCTTTGCTTCGGCTTCGTAGTTACTACCCGGGTGCAGAAACTGGATGTAAGCCTTTCCTTTCTTGGGATGTTCCTTGCGTTACTCTTTACCCGGCAGGTAATCTACCTGGGCTGGCCCCTCGATTATTTTATTCAGTCGGCCAGCACCGGAAGCCTGCTATTGTTTTCCTTTTTTATGATCACCGACCCCAGGACCACCCCCGATCATGGTATCGCAAGGATGGCCTGGAGTGCCTGTATCGCTATAGCAGCATTTTACCTGGCCACATTCAAATTCATGAACGGTGCTCCTGTTTTTGTATTGGTGGCGGCCCAACCGTTAGTACCCATTCTCGACTGGTTTTTCAAAGCCAGGAAATTTGAATGGTCTTCTCCCCAAAACATAACAGCACAGGAAAAAGAATTCCTGCATACGATCTATACCAGATCGGTCATGTAAGTAATTATTAAAATCAAAACATAAATTATGAAAAAGAAAATGCTCATCATCGGGGGATTTATTGCCCTGTCGCCCGTACTATTCTCCTTTTGCGGCTTTTATGTAAGCAAGGCAGATGGTTCGTTGAAGAACAAAACCAGCCAGGTGATCCTCGTAAGGGATGGCAACCGGAATGTGATCACCATGTACAACGATTTTAAGGGTGATGTAAAAGATTTTGCCATGGTGGTCCCGGTATCTGTCGTGCTCAGAAAAGACGATATCAAGGTGGTAGAGCCGTCGATCTTTCAACGGTTGAACGATTACAGTGCTCCGAGGCTCGTAGAATATTGGGACCAGAACCCATGTTACGGGTATGAAGACATGAAGCAAGCTCCTATGGCCGACAAGTCCCTAAATGAAGTGGTGGTCACTTCGACCTATGGGATGAAACGAAACGCAAGGTCTGTTACTGTTGAAGCTAAATACCTGGTGGGGGAGTACGATATTTTGATTCTCAGCGCCAGGGAGAGCAGTGGTTTGAAAGACTGGTTAAATGACAATGGTTATAAGATCCCTGCCAATGCCGAAGAAGTACTGGATCCTTATATAAAGAGTAATTTAAAATTCTTTGTGGTAAAGGTGAATGAAAAAGAAAAACAGAAGCTGAACAGCAATTTCCTCCGCCCGATACAGATCCGTTTCAATTCGCCCAGGTTCATGCTGCCGATCCGTCTAGGGATGGCCAATGCGGATGGTGACCAGGACCTGATCGTATATGCGTTCACCCGTAAGGGAAGGATTGAATGTACCAATTACCGCAATGTGAATATGGAAACCGGGAGGAATATACCATTGTTCGTACAAAAGAACTTCGGGGTTTTTTATGGCAATCTCTTCACGCAGCAGTGGAGAAATGAAAATAAGAGTGCGGCATTCCTTGAATATGCCTGGAACGTAACTCCCATCAACCAAATGAAATGCGACCCCTGCGTGGGCAATCCACCAACAGAGCAGGACCTGGTACAAAGCGGTGTCTGGTGGTTATACGGAAAAGACTGGAGCGACTACAGCGATATCGATAACGACGAACCCGAAGATGGCAGTAATAATGTTCACTTCACCAGGCTGCATTTCCGGTATAACCGCCGGTCGTTCCCCCAGGACCTGATGTTCCAGGTAACACCAAACACTGAAAACTTCCAGGCAAGATATATCATTACCCACCCTGCCTCCGGCAGTTTCAGTTGCGAAGCCGGAAAGAAATACCTGAAGGAGTTAAAACAACGCAGGAAAAAGGAATTGCAAGAGTTGACAAGGCTGACGGGAACCGATCTTAGCAACTGGCAGGAAGATGCGATGGCAAAAAATGATGAAGCGGAAGAGAAGAATGTTCAATATGCCACATTGATCCCTGAATACAAAGAAGAGCTGGCACACAAACAATCAGCGCCGGCCGGAATTATTCTTTTAAGTGCAGTGGTTATTGGGGGCGCCGGCCTGATGCGGTGGAAGGGGTTGATCTAAGCGGTTCCCTTTGCCATCCTGGCTAAACTTTTTTCAGCCGGGCTCCTGTCAGAGAACTAAAAGGTCCCGCATAATCGGGACCTTTTTAATTCGCATTCGCCTTTAACTATTTTCCGCCGCCACCACCACCCTGTGGCCTTTGTGGCCTCATTGATGGTTCGATCTCATCTTTGAATTTTTTCATTTGGTCTTCGCTGAGTATCCCTTTCAGTTTCTGATCACGCTCTTCTACCAGCTTTTGACGGGCAGCCATCATTTCTTCCCGGCCACCACCGGCTGACCTCAATTCGTCCATTTTTTTATCGGAGTCTTTATAGAAGGTCAGGAAAACATCATCTACTTTCGCCATTATTGCCGCTTCGAGTTTGAATGCGCTGTCCAATTTGTCGTGAACTATTTTCAATCTTTCTTCAGGGGTCCGGCGCTGGAAATTGCCTCCACCCTGGGCGTTCACAGAAGTAATGCTGATCGCAGCAGCAAATACCATCAATAACAATTGTTTTTTCATCTTATTAAAATTAAAGGTTTACAAAGTGGTGTGATTGATTATTGCTTATTCCCCCTTTCCCGGCCTTCTCTTCTTCCCTCACCCCTCCGGTTCAATACTTTGGAAAAGAGGGAATCGAATTTAGGAAGCTGCTCAGGAGTGCAAAGCATCCTGACCTTCTTCAGGTGGTTAAACATAGTAAGCTCCATCATCTTCTGTGTTTCGGCCGATTCATTGGCCACAAGGCTGATCACCGAATCGGAGAAATCACCGGCAGCCAACTGCCTGAATTGTTTGTCTTTCGATCCCCGCAGGCCTTCAAATGTTTTTTTCATATTCTCCTGGTGGTGGGTGCTCAACGTATCGTATTGCAGGAGCTGTTCAGGACTGAAACCAATATCGTTTTTCAGGAACTCTGCGATCATGGCTTTCCTGTCGGGGCGCCTATCTTTCTTTTTCCCGTCATTTCCCATCAGCAGGGTGGCTGCCAGGGCGATGTTGGTCACCAACAGTATCCCGATCATCAAAAGGAGGACTTTATTCTTGTTTTGTTTTTCTGTCATTATGGTTGCGTATTTTCAATATCGTAAATAGTAGCTACTGTATATGAGAATTCATCTGCCGGTGACTGAACAAGCTGATCAGTTGCGACGATAGCATCGGACCGGCCATTGAACACCACCACCATCACGTTAATAAGTATTATCACGCACAAACCGGTTAATGCAACTGCGGGTCTGGCAATGATCTTCACAGCCTGTTCCCATACCGATTCTGCCGTACGGTTCAGCCTGGCATTGATGCGGGTAAGCAAAAAAGGCTTTGCTTGGGCCCGTCCAATCCCTTCAACACTATCAAGCGTTTCGCCGATAAGTCGGTTGATATGTTCCTGTCTGTTCATAACGTATCAATTTATTATTCCGGGATCTTGTTATTATTATAATATTGTTCCAGTATTTTCTTTAGGTTCGTTTTTGCCCTGGCGATCAGCGATTCAACGGCGAACAAGGTTGTGTCCATTATGTCGGCCACTTCCTGGTAGCTTTGCCCTTCCAGCTTATGGAGCGTAAAGGCAATGCGCTGGCTCTCGGGTAATCTTTTCAATGCCCCGAACAAAACAGCTGCTTTCTCTTTCTTCTCCAGCTGCACCCCGGGGTGATTGAACTCTGCAGGCAGAAGGTCGCCCTCCCCTTCATTGTTGAAAAGGTTTTGTATGAAAGCAAACCGTTTTTTTCTTTTTCTTTTCTTTTCATGATCAAGTGCCTTCCTCACCGTGATGCGGTAAAGCCAGGTGGAGAATTTTGATTCGCCTTTAAAAGAACTGATCGATTGATATACCTGAACAAATACCTCCTGCGTCACATCGTCTGCGTCCTCCTCGATCTGCACGATACCCAATGCCGTATTGTACACCATATCCTGCCACTCATCCACCAGCTTTTTAAAAGCTGTTCCATCGCCTTTTTGCAGCTGTACAATTAATTCCCGTTGATCCAAAATCGTGCATTTAATTACTTGCTTTAAAAGTAATTAAAATGGACGAAAGCCGCCGGATCCGCCCATTCTGTCCCTGTCGAACCCGCTATTGCCGGTTGGTTTAGCCGTACCAAAATTCTTCAGATTATACGTAAATGTGAGCATGAAATACTGCCGCAACACCTGGTTTTGCACGTCTTTAATATTGTTGTCAGAGCTGGTGCGTGTAATGCTCTGGTTTTGTTTCAGCAGGTCAAATACCGAAAGTTTCAGTTCGGCCTGTTGTTTCTTCAGGAACTTCTTCCCGATAGCGGCATTCCATAACCAATAACTCTGGTTGAACTCGGCCGATAATCCACTGTATGATTGGTTGCTCACATCGTTTTGTATGAACCAGCCTTTCTTATTCAAAAGGTTCAATTGCAGGCCGGCAGATTGCTGAACATAATGATTGTTCAGTTCGGGCCGAACCACATTTTTAATGTTACTGAAGTTGGCGGAATAGTTGATATTAAAGTCTACAAACTCATTAATATTACTTGCGATCGCCATGCCGGCTGTGTACGTAATGGCTTTTGAGTTGTTCTTTACATAGTCCACCATACCTGGTGTGTTGCTATAGGTAAGCCCTGCATTTATGCTGAAGTTGGATTTGATGAATTTAACGGGCATCGCATACGTAAAGAATGAACGCAGGCTCCAGTACCCATCCATATTGACCGGCTTGGACAATTGGCCACCTGCCTTAAGGGTAACAGAGCTGTTCAATACCGTATCCTTATTCAACGGGGCATTATATATGGCATTGGTTATATAATTGCTGTTTTGCTGAAGGAATACATTTGCGAAAAAACTTTTTGATTTCCCCGTATTGGTGTACGTGTACCTTGCGCTCAATGTATTGCCTACCTGCTGTTTCAGGTCGGGGTTGCCTGCCGTTACGTACAGGGGATTGTTGTTATTATATACATCCTGCAATTGTGTTACCGATGGCGTATTGGTATTGGCCCGGTAAAATACACGTATGCTGTTACGGGCATTGAATTTCTTGTTCCACATCAGGTTTGGTAATACATTATTGAACGATTTGTTCACAGTTGCCGGAGACGGGTATGTACGGTCGCTGGTAAGGGTGGTGTATTGATACGATACCCCTACGGCGAACATATTATCCCGGTCACCCAACCGATAGGTAACGCCGGTGTTGTGTTTGGTGGTTACGTTATCGAATTTATTTGAAAGCGAATCGTCGAAAATCGAGTATTTGCCCCCGACATAGTCGTACTGGTAAACTTCCTGGTCCGATTTGCTCTTCGCATACGAAGGAGTATAGCTGAATTGGAGTTGCCCCTTCTTGCCTACCGGTTCAGTATAAGCAATATTTCCTGAAAACTGGTATCCGTTCGTGAGCAGGTCGGTATACTGCTGAAGGGAATCCTTTTCGTTTAAGGGCACGTAGTAATAATTGACGCTCTGAACATAGGTATCTCCCTGCTTGTTATTAATGGCCGTATTGAAATTTACCGAAAGTGTTCTGCCTCTTTTGGCAAAGGAATGGCGGAACAGGATGTTGTTATTGAAATTATAGCCCGATGTCTTATTTTGAGTATTATTCACCGTTTTATTGACAAGCAGGCCACTGGCGGTATTGGTAACGCCGGATATCTCCTGTATTGATCTGTTATCCTGGAAACTCAGGTTGGGTGTGATCATGATCGAGTTCTTATCATTGATCTTATAGTTCAGCCTGAAATTGATCCGGTGATTATAATTTTTTGTATTAGAGAGCGTGTTTTCGTTTATATACCTTGTCTCCTGTCCTGCCGGAAAACTCTGCGTATTGGCGAACTGGTCGTTATTGGTGATACTGTTATTGAAGAAATAACTTCCGGATACCTCTGTCTTCTTTCCCCATACATCGGAGAAGTTGAGGCCGAATGAATTGGTCTTACTGATACCGTTTTGCTGACCAACGGTGAAATTGTTGTTGTTACCGCCAAAACCGCCACCACCAAAATTACCGCCTCCGCGGTTGCCACCCCCCCGGTTGCCACCGCCGCCGCCAGAGTTGGTGACTCCTAACAGGTCTTGCGAAGCGAAGTTTTGCTGATTCACATTGTTGGCCAGGCCAACAAAAGTCAGCCGGAGATTCTTCTTGAACAGGCTCACATTGCCACCTGCATTATAGGTGCCTTGTGTTCCTGCGCCCGCATACACCCTTCCAAATTGCCCATTACGCATACCCTGTTTAGTAACAATGTTGATCGACTTAATACTGTTCCCATCATCAAACCCGGTGAATTGAGCCTGGTCACTCAGCTTATCAAATACCTGGATCTTATCGATCACCGAAGCAGGCAAATTCCGAAGAGCTGCGGTCGCATCGTCGCCAAAGAAATCCCGGCCGTCCACAGTTACTTTTCTCACCTGGTCGCCGCCAGTGGTTACATTGCCATCTTTGTCGATGGTCACACCTGGCAGTTTTTTTATCATGTCTTCCGCGTTGGCATCCGGGTTTACTTTTAATTCGCTTGCATTGAACTCGAGGGTATCCCCTTTCTGAGTCACTACCGGCCTTTTCGATTTTATCACCACCCCTTCCAGTTCCTTTGCCTGCTTGGCAAGGTTAAATGGAAGCGGTTCTTTATTACTTGCCTGCAGGTTGATTACCTGTGATACCACGTCATACCCGATCATGCTGGTAATAAGGCGGTATTTGTCGACCGATAACCCCGAAAATGAAAAATTCCCATTGGCATCAGACAGTACGGTTTTAGGTTTAAGGGAGTCTTTTTGAGCTATCAGGGTAACGGTTGCTCCGGCGATCGGGGTTTTGGTTTCTTTGTCCTGCAATTTTCCTTTCAGTACGAGGTTCTGGCTTTTCGTTACAAATCCCAGCAGGATGAATGATATTAACAGTAGTGCTGCTCTTGATCTCATATTTTTTCGTTGTATGCTATTAGACGACAAGTGATTCTCAAAACTGTCGGTCATTTGCCTGTAAAGCAGGCGTGGAATTAAATGCGGCATACCTCCCTGATAAATGGTTTTCATACGGGATTAACGGAGGTGGTTCAGCAGGCTGAAAATTGCCGTTTTAGGATTAACTTGCACGCCTAAATTTTAAACGACTCATATGGAATACAGTAAATTGGTATCGGTTACCGGGCTGCCGGGTTTATTTGAGCTACTGTCATCGAAAAGCGATGGGGGTGTGGTAAGATCGCTGGAAGACAAAAGCACCAAATTTGTAAGCAGCCGGATCCATAATTTCTCCCACCTGGAAAGTATTGAAGTGTATACCACCAAAGACAATGTGAACCTGGTGGAAGTGTTCAAGGCAATGAAGGAGAGCAAAACAAAACTTCCGGCAGAGAATGATGCGGCCGCAATAAAGAAATACTTTGAAAAAGTATATCCCGATATGGATTTCAGCCGGGTGTATGCAAGTGACATGAAGAAAATGGTAAAATGGTATATTGTTCTGACCGCCAACAGCATTGAGATCAAATTATCCGAAGCCCCTGCTGAATCGGCAGACAATGCAGTTACGGATAACAAACCAAAAGCGGTTGAAACAAAGGCAGCGACTGTAAAAAATGCTCCTGCCAAAAAAATAAACACACCAAGAAAAATGGCCTGATGTAAACTAACCTTGCTGAACGGGCCGAAACAATAATGATCCTGTCTTGTGGATATACAAGGCAGGATTTTTTGAATCAATAACTCTCTTTATTCACGTAATCTATGTATACCGCCGACATTAAAAAACTCCCCAGGCAATATGTTCCTTCTGATTTCAAAGTAACCGGCTGGCAGCAGCTTGAGCCGTTTTTTAAAGACCTGCTTGATAGGGAGATCAATACGAAAGCCGATCTTGAAATTTGGTTGAATAACCTGAGCGAACTGGAGGCGGTAGTAAATGAAGATGCCTGCTGGAGGCAAATAAAGATGACCTGTGATACTGAGAACAAATCTTTAGAAGAGGCATTCAATTATTTCTTCATGGAGATACAGCCTAAGATACAGCCCTATTCGGATGCGCTGAATAAAAAGCTGGTCAATCACCCGCTGAGTAAGGAACTGGATCCCGGGAAGTATTTCACTTATATGCGAAGCATTCGTAAGAACATCGAACTTTTCAGGGAAGAGAACATTCCCCTGCAGGCAGAGCTGGCCGTAATGCAACAGCAATTTGGCGTGATCTCCGGCAAGATGACCGTAACCGTGAATGGCGAAGAATACACCCTGCAACAGGCAGCAAAATTCCTGGAAAACCCTGACAGGAATATAAGAGAAGACGTTTATAGAAAGATCAATGAACGCAGGCTGAATGATAAAGACGCTCTTAACAACCTGTTTGACCAGCTTATTGAGAAAAGAAACCAGGAGGCTTTGAACGCCGGGTTTGCCAATTACCGTGATTACCGTTTTAAAGAATTGGGGCGCTTTGATTACACAAAAGATGATTGTTATAAATTTCATGAGGCTGTAAAGCAGCACGTGTTGCCACTGGTGAATATCATCTACCGGAAGAAAAAAGAAAAACTGGGTGTTGATACCTTGCGCCCATGGGATATTGATGCGGAGCCGGCAGGGGTACTGCCTCTGCAACCATTCAAAACAGGTGATGAATTGATCCGGCGGTCGATCGAATGTTTCAGCAAGCTCCGCCCTTTCTTTGGCAGCTGCCTGAAGAAGATGCAGGATATGAAGCATCTTGACCTTGAAAGCCGTAAGGGGAAGGCCCCGGGCGGGTATAACTGTCCTTTGGCCGAAAGCGGCGCCCCATTCATCTTTATGAATGCAGCCGGGCAAATGCAGGACGTCATCACCATGCTGCACGAAGGCGGTCATGCCATACATTCCTTCCTGGCGCATCCCTTGGAGTTAAACGGTTTCAAAGAATACCCGATGGAGATCGCTGAAGTGGCAAGCATGAGCATGGAGCTGATGAGTATGGATGAATGGGAAACCTTTTTTTCCAGCAACGAAGATCTTAAACGGGCAAAAGAACATCAGCTGGAAAGGGTGATCACCATCTTCCCATGGATAGCCATCATCGACAAGTTCCAGCATTGGGTGTATGAGAATCCGGCACATTCTCATGAAGAACGTACAACCGCCTGGGTAAGCATATTAAAGGAATTCCAGGATGATGTAATTGATTACAGCGGGTTGGAAGCTTATCGCAGCAATCTTTGGCAAAAACAACTTCATCTTTTTGAAGTGCCCTTCTATTATATTGAATACGGGATCGCCCAATTAGGCGCTATAGGTATGTGGATGCAATTCAGGGCAGATAAAGAGGAAGCAATGAACAATTATTGCAAAGCACTTGCATTGGGAGGAACAAAAACATTGCCTCAACTCTTTGAAGCTGCCGGCCTGAACTTCGATTTCAGCCCGGAAAGGATAAAAGTACTGATGGATTTCGTTAAAAAGCAGATGCACTGATCTATTTGCATTCATCGCATGTCCCGCTGATCACCACATCGGTCTGCCGTTGTTTATATCCTTTCGGTAATTTTACTTCGGGGATGGTTACATGTTCCAGGCAGATGGTCTTATCGCAAACATCGCAGATAAAATGAACATGATTGTCGTGGTGATGGCCCGCTTCGCAATTATCTTTACAAAGGGCATACAGGATGGAATTGTCGGTAGTTGGGATATTATGAATGATCCCCTTCTCTACGAAGGTTTGCAGGGTTCGGTACACGGTGACGCGGTCAAAGGAAGCATCGGTGCTCTTCTCAATGTCAGCATGTGCCAGGGCCCCGTCGCTTTTTAAGAACAGCTCCAGTATCTTTTTCCGGCCCTCGGTCACACTGAGCTGGTTCCTTTTTAATATGTCGAGCATCTGTTCCATTTGAATCAATTTGGAGTATTGCTGAAACCATTCATAAAACGTGGAGTGGTCACTTTCTCTTTAAGCAGTCCTTTTATATCATTGATCATCTTATCCACCTCATCATTATTCAATCCGTCATAAACCATCCCCCTGACCCGGCCCATCTTATCAACCAATGCAAAGAATTGTGTATGGATGAATTGATCTTTCAGCAGTTGTGTCGAATCGGGTTTCCCATTATCAATACCGTACACCTGGCGTGCCATCCTATAAAGAAGGGCCTTATCCCCGGTTACAAAATTCCAGTTGATATTTTTGGCCACTGCTTTGGAACCTGGAACATAACCGAGCTTATAAGAGCCGTCCTCGTTCTTATGTAACCGCCCATTGATCATTTTTTCTTCGTATGCTTTAAGCAAAGGAACAGAGTCCGTTTCGGGCATACAGGTATGGGAGAGGATCATAAAGCCGGCCTCCTCTTTGAATGCATCATATACCCGGCGCATATTGGCATTCATTTTCGGGCAGATACCCTTGCAGGTCGTAAAGAAGTATTCTGCAACATACACTTTGCCTTCCACGTCCCTTTGTGTAAGCGGCTTTCCATTCTGGTCTGTGAAAGAGAATTCTCCGATATTATCGTTCCGGACGATCAGGTTCGACCGGGAAAAATCGTAATTGCTGAACAGGGCAAGATAAAAGCCGGTAAGCAAGAGCACAAAAAAACCACCGTAGATCAACCACTTTTTTCGCATATGAACTGCTTTGCCGCAAATTTACGACCCTTTATTTTAGCAATTTGTAAGGCTGGTTAGTTTTTGCAACATTATTGCATTTTCCTATTTTTGCTGTTCGTATGAATTTAAAACTGAATTGGGACGCCGTTGGCATCACGACCTCCGTTCTCTGTGCCATCCATTGCGCTTTACTGCCTATTTTAATGACCACGTTGCCGGTGTTCGGGGTCAACATCATCCATAATGGTTTTTTTGAGTGGGGGATGATCGCCATGGCTTTCATTGTAGGCTCCTATTCTTTATTTCATGGCTTTGTTAAACACCACCGATCACTTACTCCTGTTTTGATCTTTGCAACGGGTTTTATTTTCCTTGTGCTCAAGCAATTCTATGACGGCAGGTTGTCGTTGATCTTTTTGCTCATCGCAGTAGGTTGCATCATTACAGCTCATTATTACAATTACCGTCTTTGCCATCGCAGTAAATGCAGTTCTCCGCATCATAAGCACTGATTCCTTAATTATAGTTACTTTGCGGAAATAATTGTTTAAGCTGATCAATATGAAAAAAGCATTCCTGTTTTTTGTATTCTTTTCTTTTAGTATGACGCCGGCCTTTTCACAATCGGGTGATGAAAAAGCCATACGGGAAGTTCTGGAAGCGCAGCGACAGGCATGGAACAAAGGCGATGTGGAGACCTATATGAATGGTTATTGGCACAGCGACTCCCTTATGTTCATCGGAAAGAGCGGAATTACCTATGGCTGGGGAAACACCCTGGCCAATTATAAAAAGGGTTATCCCGATACCGTTGCAATGGGGCATCTCGATTTTGATATTCTGCAAATAAAAAAACTTTCCGGCTCCTGTTACTTTATAGTGGGTAAATGGCATCTTACACGAAGCCAGGGAAATGCTCAGGGCCATTTTACTTTGCTGTTCCGGAATATCAAGAACCAGTGGGTGATCGTAGCCGACCACAGCAGTTAGTCACAGTTTCCATTTTCTTTTCAGGTGAATGAGGAGGGCAACCAGGCTGCCCAGGAAAAAGGCATAATAGAGGTAATTATACCAACGTGGTTCTTCTTCAAAAAAAGCAAACCCTTTGTATAATCCTGCAAATACATTCAGCATCATCCATAATAAAACAATGGATATGGTCTGCAATATCTTTACCAGGAAGGCCCTGGTTTCCTCTTCCATTCCCATGTCGGATTTGTTTTTCGAAGCCTGTTCCCAAAGTTAATACTAGTTGGCCGGTCCTTTCAACAGCATTTTCCTAAATGCGGAACTGTCGCCATTGAAGACATTGAAGTCAACATAGGCATTGATACCGTTCACCCTTCCCGTTTCATTATGCTGCCAGAAATTCCACCTCCGGTCAATACGGGGTTTGTCTTTTACCAGGTAATGAGCGATCCACAAGGGGTAATGGTCGAACTGGCCATCCAGGAAATTCTCATAGAAGTCGATATTGGTATAGATGATCGGCCTTGCCTTATAATGCCTTTCGATAACGATCAGCCAATCCTTCACCCGCTGTTGCACCTCAGCAACCGAAGCCCCATTAGAAGACTCGATATCGAGTACGGGAGGAAGGTCCCCCTGTGCAAGAGATACCGTAGCAATAAAGTTCTCAGCCTGCGCCTTCCCGCTTTTAGAAGAAATAAAAAAATGATAGGCTCCCCTTGTTACCTCTGCTTCTTTTATATTGTACCAGTTCTGCCTGAATGAAGCATCTACCCTCCCCAGGCCTTCTGTTGCTTTTATGAATGCAAAACCGATCTTTATTTGCTTATCCTGCATTTCTTTTACCGCTTTCCAATCGATACTTTGTTGGTATCGGCTCACATCAATACCGTGAATGGAGTAGCTAACAGGCAGGTCGATACCGAAAGCCGGGTACCTAACGAACCTTGGCTTGTTCACCACTGTAGCAATGTAATAAATGGCTCCAGCGGCAATAGCAAGCAGCAGGGTGGGAATAAAAATGATCGTAAAGAGGGAACGTTTCTTTTTTGCCAACCGGGTGTATTAGAGCACAAATTTGCGGAAAGAATCTTTACCTGCCTGCTAAAGTTTTAATAAAACGCCGTTCTGTATTCTGTTGACTCCGGAGTACTAGCTTCCTGCTGACCACTATTATCCAAAATAATACAGCGGCAAATGTAATTTTTTGAATGAAAGGCAGGTATTTGCTTAATAGCCCGCTCATCATAATAAAATAGTTAAGGGTCATCAATAAAAAGCAGAACAGGCCCGTATATAAAAAACCGTAAAGCCTGCTCTTGTACATGGAGATATATGTTGCGATGAGGGCAAGCAGGCCAAAAAAACCAGCTACCTGTATCACCCAATCATGCCAGGAGGTAAATAATGGAAGCGCAATGAGCATGGCCGCTAACCCACAATAACGGATTATTGATTTTAGCCGGGTATTTGCTGAGAGAAGCAAGGGTAAGAAATACCAGAATAAAGCAAGTGACATGCATAATATGAACCAGGAAACAATCGCTACGGGCCGCCCGGTATTCTCCAACCCGTTCTTTGCAGTCGCATCCAACAGATCGCACCAGTAGTTGTTCAGCCAACTGAACCCGCTCGCTGTTTTATCGGCCTGCGAGCCGCCAGGATAAAGAAAGGATGAAATAAAATAGAGCAATACAAAAACGCCTATTCCATAAACAGGAGCCCTGAACCAGAAAATGCCAGGCCGGTTTTTTGTGTCCATGTACCCGTTAAGTATTTACTTGATCAGTTTTTTGGTGAATACCCGTTTTTTATCCGCCAATACGGTGAAAATATACTCTCCCGATGCCAGGTAACCAGCCGGTATGTCTATATATTCCGACCCGTTTATCAACGGAACCACTTTACTGTATACCAACTGACCAGCCATATTGTGAAGCCGGATGGTCGCAGAGGAACTATTGAAATTGTGCAAATAAACATACAGGTGATCCTGCATAGGATTCGGGTAGACCTCCACCACATTCAGGCCGGTTACAATGTCCGTTACCTTTTTCGAAGTATTATTCTTACTGACGAGCCAGTATTCCGGGTCAATCAGTACGGTATCGGCAATAAATCCGATATTCCTTACAAACACTTCGTTGTTTATTTTATTATCAACAACGATCGTTTTTTCCTGGGTAGCATTTTTGAATTTCAATGCTACGGGAAGTTCAAAGAAACCAACAGAGGGATGAGACGTGGTCTGGTTCATTTTGATCTGAACATTGCTGCTTCCCAATTGCGACCATTCAACGTTATAACTTGGGTACCCTTGCCCCAGGAACCAGTCTTTGAAAAACTCAGTAAGGTTTTGCCCGCTTTCTGCTTCCAGGTTACGCTGCAGATCGGCCGTTTTTGCAAATCCGTATATGACAGCCGGGTCGCTTTGATACCTGCGTATTGCCCGGTAAAAAACGTCGTCTCCCAGCTTCCAGCGGAGCATATACAATAAATAAGATCCCTTGTTATAGCTCAGCCTGCCACTGAAAATCCTGCCGACACTTGTCGTGTCGTCCACTTTAACGGAACCACCGATCGCAGACGTAATATTTCCTACGATCCCCTTCCTGTTTGCGATCGCAGTAGCTGGGTATTTATTTTCCATGTACATGGCTGCCAGGAAAGTGGCAAATCCTTCATTGAGCCAGATATCCTCCCAGGACGCACAAGTGATCTTATCGCCGAACCACTGGTGTCCCAGCTCGTGGGCGCTCAATCCCTCATCGATCGAAACAACAAAGGTTGATGTCTGGTGCTCCATACCTCCTCCCCACCCAAATTGCACGTGGCCGTACTTTTCCTTTATGAAGGGGTAATCTCCATAGATGCCATGGAAATATTTCATGGCATCCAATACATTTTGAGTTCCGTTTTGAAACGACGCAAGGCTTTCCGGGTAACAATATGTCTGCATGGGAAGATTGACAGCCCCCAGCTGCACGGAGTTATTAAACACAGAAAAATTAGTCACTGAAAAGCAAACCAGGTAAGAGGCAATGGGATAACGATGTTTCCAGTGGGTCAGTTTTTTTGTTCCTCCGGCAATAGTGGTTTCGCTTTGCAGCAAACCGTTGGCTGCCGCTTTATAGGCCACCGGGTTGGTAATGAAAATATCGATCGAATCGGCTTTATCATCGAGGCCGTTCTTACATGGCCACCAGTCGCGGCTGCCATAGGGCTCACTCAATGTCCAGATCACCGGTACGGCAGGTGTACCATGTGTATCCCGGACAAAAGAGCCGAAGCCGGTGTTCGCAGGAGGGCCTTTATAATAGATACTTACCGAATCAAACACTCCTGCATTTACCTGTGCCGGGAAATTCACCTGCAGCAAATTACCGGCATGCGATTTTATAAGAACCGTATTCCGTTGTTTTACACTATCAACAGTAAGACTATTCATCAAGTCAAATGAAATGGAGGTGCTTGCTGTGGTGACTACATAGTAAACGGTCACTTTTCCGGTTATATAGTATATCGCCGGGTCTGCTTCCCATTCACAGCGATAGTATTTCACATCAAAATTGTTCGAAGCAAGTGTACCCTCCACAACATCCAGCGATTTGTGCCGGTCCTTTTCCATTTCTGCAATATCATATACCTGCTTACAGCGCTGTTCGGGTGTTTGAGACTGCGCCTGGAGACAAAAAAGTAAAAACACGATAGAAAAAATACGATTAATCATAACGAAATAATTGACATACAGGAACTTGCTAAAGGTCTTATTTTTTTGTGAATAGACAATAATAGTACCGACAATCCGTTTTACCAAAAGCCCGTTTTTAATTGCATACCTCTATGAAATTACGCTTACGTTCAAGCAAGAAAAAAACAAATTTTTCAACAGTATCAAAGTCGCTTTTGATACTGTTTTTTACTATGGCATATGTTGCCGTGAGAGCAACTCCCAATGTTGACACCACAAAAAAGGCATATGCTGCTCCGGCCAACAAAAAAGCCGAAGGCGAAACAGTTGCTCCCGAATCGAATGTAAAGTTCCCTGAAGTGCTTGCGGGCAATGAAGAAGAAACACTTGAATACATAGAAAAGTTTTCTGAGAACAGAAGGGCTTATGTGATCCGCACCTACAACCGCGGAAAAAAGTTTTTTCCGAAAGTCAGTGCCATCTTAAGAAAATACGACCTGCCCGATGAGCTTAAAATGCTTATCGCACTGGAAAGCGCTTTTAACGCCAACGCCGTTTCCAGGGCCGGTGCGGTAGGTTACTGGCAATTCATGGATGATGTGGCCAGGGAATACGGCTTGAAATATGTTCCCCGCAACAGGACCATTGTAAAAGTTGTTTCCGGCAAAGGAAAACGTACAAAGAAAATCGTAATTAAAAAACAGGTTTCCGGCAGAGACGACAGGAGGAATTTTAACAAATCAACCCATGCGGCGGCCCGCTATTTAAAAGACCGTGGCCGTAACCTCAATAACGACCTGCTCCTGATGGTTGCCAGCTATAATTGCGGTATAGGTAATGTGTGGGAAGCAATGAAAAAAACCGGCAAATCTGCCCCTGATTTTTGGGATATCAAAGACCATCTGCCCTCTGAGACCAGGGCGTACGTACTGAACTTTATCACCCTCAATGTGCTTTTTCATAATTATGAAAAGTTTACAGACAAGAGCCTCAACTTTACACCTGACAGGCCGATCAAACTCGATAATATCGATGAGCATATCTTAGCGGCTTTGGCAGAAGGTTGTCCCCAATAATTCTGCCTCGCTTTCTTCCCTGGTTATTTTCGATTAACGGTATTTCATTCCGGTTACGGGTAAATACTATCCGTTCGACTTACCTTTGTATATGCCCCGATTCAATTGGAACGACAGTACCAATCTTTTAAGCAAGGTTACTTTTCGGCGCTTTGTAAATGGAATGAAAGTGCTGAGCAGCTTTTATATGAGCCGCCTATTGAACAGGCCTGTACAGTGGGGCTACCCCGTTTCCATTTCTTTTGAACCCACCACCAGCTGCAACCTTCGTTGCCCCGAATGCCCCAGTGGTCTACGGCAATTTACCCGGCCAACCGGTATGCTTCAGAATGACTTTTTCAGGCAAACGATCGATGAGATACATGAAGAACTGCTCTACTTGATCTTTTATTTCCAGGGAGAACCTTATTTAAACCCCGGCTTTTTAGAGATGGTGAAGTATGCCAATAGTAAAAAGATCTATACTGCCACCTCCACCAATGCACATTATCTCAATGACGAAGCGGCCAGAAAAACAGTGGAGAGCGGTTTGGACCGGCTTATCATATCCATCGACGGTACAACACAGGACGTATATGAGCAGTACCGGGTTGGTGGTGACCTTGAAAAGGTATTGCTAGGTGCAAGGAATATTGTGAAATGGAAAGGAGAATTAAAGAGCAAGACCCCTTTTGTATTCTTCCAGTTCCTGGTGGTAAAACCCAATGAACACCAGATAGAAGACATTAAGCGACTGGCCAGGGAAGTGGGGGTGGATGAAGTGCGATTCAAAACGGCACAGGTTTACAGGTATGAATCCGACCCCAATAATCTTATCCCTACCATTGATAAATACAGCCGGTATAATAAGAATGCCGATGGCAGTTATTCGGCCAAGAACAAACTGGCCAACCGGTGCTGGAAACTGCAGCACGCCAACGTAATCACCTGGGATGGACTCGTAGTGCCCTGTTGTTTCGATAAAGATGCCGCCCACCAACTCGGGAACCTGAAAACGCAATCCTTCAAGGAGATCTGGCATAACGATAATTACCGGCAGTTCCGCAATCAACTGATGAAAAGCCGGAAAAATATCGACATCTGTGCCAATTGCAGCGAAGGCGTTTCTGTTTGGAAAGATTAAAATCCAGACATTTGCATTTTAGCACCTATGCCGTCTGCATTCAATAACCGTTTACGACAAATCATCCTGCTGCTGGTTATCATCCTGCTTGCATTCCTGCTGCTCCACCAGCTTTATATTTTCCTGCCTGGCTTCCTGGGTGCCATCACCCTGTATATCCTTTCCAGGGATACCTATTACTTCCTTACTATTAAAAAGCGCTGGAAGAAAACCCTGACAGCTGTCTTGTTCATCATCCTAAGCCTGGTTGTGATCGCATTGCCCGTCTATTTTTCCATCCGGCTTATTTCTTCGGAACTATCGGGAGTATTGAATAACCCAACAGAATTGGTCGCCGATGCAAAACTCGTAGGGCAAAGGATTTATGAATTCTCCGGTGTTCAACTGATGACCGAGGATAATATTTTAACATTTCAGAAACAGGCGGCGGCCATTATTCCTTCTTTGCTTAATAGTTCTGCTGCTATTCTCAGTAATTTTGCGGTCATGTTTTTTTTACTTTACTTCCTGCTGTTGAACGGAAGAGAGGTGGAAAAATTCCTCCACCGCTTCATCCCGCTGAAAGAAGAGAACATAGATATGCTGAGCCTGGAAACAAAGAATATGATCAGGGCCAATGCGATCGGCATCCCGGTTTTGGCCATCATTCAGGGCATCATTGCAACCATTGGTTACTGGATATTTGGTGTAAAGGATTTTGGGCTGTGGGGTTTTCTGACCGGTGTATTCTCCATGGTGCCCATCGTGGGCAGTGCGGTCATCTGGGCGCCACTCACGGCCTATCTGTTTGCCATTGACAAAACAGGTCATGCCATTGGCTTACTGGCCTATGCGGTCATCCTGATATCGAACATCGATTATGTGGTAAGGCTCACGCTGTTGAAGAAGTTCATGGATGTTCACCCGCTGGTGACGGTTTTTGGGGTCATTGTTGGTCTGGGCCTGTTTGGGTTCTGGGGGGTAATCTTCGGGCCATTACTGATCAGCTATTTTATTATCCTGGTCAGGATTTATATGAATGAATTTGGCAAACCGGCCGATGCCTTCTAGCAAACCGCCGGTTGAATACAATCGATTATTATGGGAATTGAAAAAGACATAAACCAGCAGTCGTTCAGGAATGATTACCAGAAGGCAGCCATCAACCTGATCTATACCTACAACTGGCTTAACGAAAAAATGAAACCCTTTTTTGACCAGGAAGGAATTACCAGCCAGCAGTTCAATATACTTCGTATACTCAGGGGTGCGGGGGTTCCTATATCCACCTTACAGATAAGGGAACGGATGCTTGACAAAATGAGCGATACGAGCCGCATTGTGGATCGGCTGGTTTTGAAAGGCCTTGCGCAAAAGAATACTTGTAAGAACGATAAACGCCTGGTGGACGTAAGCATTACGGCAAAAGGGAGAAAGTTGCTGGAAAAGTTAGACGAACACGAACAGGATATGGACGCCGTTTTTGGGAATCTTACGAACGCAGAAGCTACACAGCTCAATAAATTACTGGATAAGATCCGTCAACCAAAGTAACCTCCTGTTCATGAAACTGATTTCTTCTTTTATCTTACTTATTACCTGTTCTTTATTTCCTGCTGTTTCTTTTTCGCAGGCAAAGCCCGAGTTCCGCGGAGTCTGGGTGGCTACCGTAGATAATATAGACTGGCCCGCCAGGGGTAATTATGATTCCGATTCCCAGAAAGTAGAGTTCATAAAGCTGCTCGATATGCACCAGCGTAACGGCATGAATGCACTGATCGTACAGATACGTCCGGTAACCGATGCTTTCTATCCCTCACAATATGAACCCTGGAGCGAATTCTTAACGGGTAAGCAGGGTCGCCCGCCGGCGCCCTATTATGACCCATTGGAGTTCATGATCAGTGAAACGCACAAACGGGGAATGGAATTCCATGCCTGGATGAACCCTTACCGTGCTGTTTTTAATATCAACACCTCTTCTATTGCACCCAGCCACATCACCCGTGTTCATCCAGAGTGGTTCCTGACATACGGAGATAGAAGGTATTTCGATCCCGGGAATAAGGAAGCGCAGCAATATGTAACCAACGTGGTAAAAGATGTGGTAAGCCGCTACGCAGTAGATGCCGTTCATTTCGATGATTATTTTTACCCTTACCGCATTGCAGGAAAAGAGTTTCCGGACAATGGTAATTATATGCGTTATGGAAACAGTATGAACAAAGACGACTGGAGAAGAAGCAACGTGGATTCTATTATTCTCATGCTGAGTAAGGCCATTAAACAGGTTAACCCGAAATGCCAGTTCGGTATCAGCCCCTTTGGTGTCTGGCGCAACGATGACAAAGACCCTGACGGAAGCCGGACAAAGGCAGGGCAGACAAATTACGACGATCTCTACGCCGATATCGTTTTATGGTTGAAGAGCGGATGGATCGATTATGTTGCCCCGCAATTATATTGGGAATTTGGCCATAAAGCTGCTCCGTATGAGGTATTGCTCGACTGGTGGAGTAAACATACCTATGGAAAGAATTGCTACATCGGGCTTGGTATTTACCGGGCAGGAAGCAATGCCGCCTGGAAGGATATTACGCAGTTGCCACGGCAGATCGAAGCGCTTCGAAATACGCCGAATATCCAGGGAATGATCTTTTTCAGCAGCCGTTCTTTCAATACTAACCCTAACGGCTGGAGCGACAGCCTGCGGCTCCAGTATTTCAAAGAACCTGCAAAAACACCGGAAATGACCTGGACAAACAGCAGCAGATAATGATATTTGGCGCCGCCCCTACCAACTCAGGATGTTGCCCATAATCTATTTCGAATAATTTGATTTTTTTCTGACAGACCCTGGAAGGACTCGAACAAACCATTAAATCGGTTTCATTTGCTTCTAATTTTTCTACGATGAGTTTCAGGTACGATATAGAGAAGTTAATTTTTTTCTAATTCAATACGTTTGATCTGAAAATAATTTGACTCATTACATTAAAAATCAATTCTTCCTGACTCCTTCTTTCCTTTTATTTTTTTCTTATCTGTGCACTAAAGCAGGTCAAAATTCTTTATTAGCAATGTTTTTGATTGAAGACAATTATCTTTATACCCTGCATTTAGATAAATGTTCAGAACCAACAGAAATATATCGTAAGATGAAACGATCTTTATACTTCCGCAACTTTTCAATCTTTCCATTAGCGGCGACGCTTTTCCTTTTTTCCTGCACAAAAGACATGGATATAAGCAGCAATTCTCAAAACACTGAAATGGCTATGCGATCGTATATTGATGCCTGGAAAAAGCATAATAATTACCGTTCGGAAATAAGCCTCAGAAATTTTGAGCATAATATTTCCTTTGAGTGGGACAGCACATTCTTATTAAATGGCACATGGTTTGTTCCGGTAACTCCTGCGGCCTTGATCCAAGGAGATTCTTTCAAATTATATCGTTACTTGGTTTATAATAAGCTAAATACAGGAAATAAGTATTCAATTGCATATTATATCACTATGTTGAAACATAATTTTACAAATAACAAAACATTGATTACTGATGCAGCCAAACCAGGAAATCGTAATATTCGTTTAGTAATTTCAGAAATAAATGCAATACAACTCGAATCTCCACAAAACGGCCAGATGCTATCTGTAAGAAAAAGTAAAAGAGGTTCTATAAGTTCCAATGCCCCTCTTCCTGAAGGCTGCGTAATAGTACAGATCGATTGGTATTACCAGATATATGAAGGCGGCATATTGGTTTATGAAGAATATTTGTTCACTACCAACGAAACTCAATGTACAGGGGGAGGGGGAGGAGGGGGTGGCGGTGATACTACTATTCATTTAAATAATCCCTGCGACAGTGTGAATAAGCTGGCAACAAATACTGAATTTAAATCTAAATTAGATACATTAAAGGCAAAAGCCAGCGGCAGCAATCGGGAATATAGTTATTATTATAAAAATACTACCAGCAATGCAATTGAAGAAACACTAAACATCGGAGACCCTGATTCTTTATTTGTAAACAATAATGTCCCAACGAATGAAAAAATAGATGGTTTAATGCACAATCATTTTTTTATAGATGGGAAATCAATTTCTATATTTAGTGAATACGATTTGCTTGCAATTATTGATCTGTACAAGCAGGCTAATATATCAAATCCATATAAGTTTGCCAGCACAATGGCAAACAGTCTGGGTGGCACGTATATGCTTATGATAAATGATTTGGATGCTTTTAGCATATTTGCGTACCAGTTTTCGTCTACCGATGATTTTATGCGTTTCGCAAATGATCGGCAAATTCAATTTAAAAGAGATAAGGCGGGAGAAAATTTCAGCGGTTCTAATGAAATCAATTTTTTAAGGCTGTTGAAGTTATCAAAGTCTGGTTTAAAATTATTTCGTGGCAATAGCTCAGGAGGTTGGGACCCTATAAAGTTAGGTGGCTCTGCTCTTAACCCTCAGGTTGTAAACGATCCATGTAATTAATACTTGATTAAATAAAAGGAGATGAAAAAAACATTGTATATACTAATTTTACTCGGGGTCAGCTTATCTTTAACGGCCCAGGAATATAGCAATCCGCCGGGCACTGATAAATTTGCAGGAACCTGGGTTTATATAAATGGAATAGATACCATAAAATTCAAGGTAGTTGCCCGGTATGTAGAATACCCCGATGTTCACGCAAGAGTGCTTGATTTTTATTACACATACAAACAAGGAAATAGTATTGTGTGGGATAATATCATTAACTCTTCCGATACTAAAAAAAGGGACCTTGGCGGGGCAAGGCCTTATGGGGGAGCTAATTATGATACATTAGAAGTAGCCGGACGTGATAAGCCAAAGCGTAAAACTGATGAAGGTTATATAATAATAAATTCTGCAGGCAACCAATTAACTTTTAAAAGAGAGATAGGTCTGAGGGGTGGTGGTGTTCGTTTTTACACGACCGGGCAGGAACCATTGCCGGGCTATACATTACCTTCTATATTTACCCTTACTAAGGAAACATATGTATCCGCCAGGCATTAAAGACAATCACTTGGTGGGAATATCCAATAAGATAAAATTCTTTCTATCTGCTCGGGGTCTTGCCCATACCGTCTTCGAGTAATTTAAGCTTTTGACGGGTAGAGCCCGGGACGGCTAAAGAGCAGTAAATAATGGTTGCCCGGGTTAATCTCTCCTCATTTTCTACCTTTGTACCAAAAACAAATTAACTACTAAATTTTTTGTTATGCCTGGTTATGAATTATGGAGTGATTTAGAACGTAAAGAAGTAAATGATGTGTTGGAAACAGGTATCCTCATGCGTTATGGGTTTGATGGCCCCCGCAAGGGGATATGGAAAGCCAAAGAACTTGAAGATGCCATCTGTAAGACATTTGGCTGTAAGCAGGCGCAACTGGTAAGCAGTGGTACCGCTGCTTTGACTACGGCCATGAGTGCATTAGGTATCGGGTATGGCGACGAGATCATTCTTCCCTCATTCACTTTTGTCGCCAGTTTTGAGGCGGTGCTCAGTGTTGGGGCGGTTCCGGTCTTTGTAGATGTTGACGACACACTTACCCTTAACCCGGATGCTGTCCGCAGTGCCATCACCCCAAAGACAAAATGCGTGATGCCTGTGCACATGTGCGGCAGCATGGCCGACATGGAAGCATTGCAGGCAATATGCAAGGAACATGATCTGATCTTACTTGAAGATGCATGCCAGAGCATCGGAGCTACATATAAAGGGAGAAAACTTGGCACCATCGGCGATGCCGGTACATTCAGTTTCGATTTTGTTAAAACAATGACCTGTGCCGAAGGAGGCGCCGTTATGACCAACCGGGAAGATGTTTACATCAACAGCGATGGATACAGCGATCATGGGCATGATCATAAGGGTGTTGACCGGGGAGCCGATCTGCACCCGTTCATCGGCTATAATTTCCGCATCAGTGAGTTGCATGCAGCGGTAGGATTGGCCCAGGTCAGGAGGCTGAATGAGTTCTTGACGATCCAGAAAAAGAACCATGAAACATTAAAGAACATACTTTCAACAGTACCGGAGATAAGTTTTCGCAGGATACCCGATCCGGAAGGGGACAGTTGCACTTTCATCAGCTGGTTCCTGCCTTCCGAAGAGATTACAAGGGCTGTGGTTGCTGAAATGAAAGCCCAGAATATTTTGGCAGGCAATTTCTACTGGTACGATAATAATTGGCATTATATCCGTAAATGGGACCACCTGAAAAATGCAGATACCCTGAATGCACTTCACCCCGACCTGAAAGCAGCTGTGATACATCATGCCACCAAAGATTTCAGGGTCAGCGATGCGATCATGGGCCGCTGCATATCTACCTCCATTGCTTTATCATGGACAGGAGAACAGTTGAGAACAAAAGGGGAACAGATGGTTAATGTGATCAGGAAAGTGCTGCAGGAACAAAAGGCATCTGTATAAGGTCAGTTCGGTTTTATGGCATTGGGTTTTTGCTCGAGGTAGTCGTTGTATTGTAACGACCCAATCCTGAAACGAAACGGGATTTTGGTCAGTTTCTCCAATTGCAATTCCTTCTTGCAGGTAAACCCGAAATTTTGCATATAAAAATCAGCTGCTACATTAGTACACGGCTTTGTCCCAACAGTTGATCCCTCTAATAGATACCTCAGGCCGATTTGATTGTTTTGTTTCTGTTTACTGAAGAACGGCCAAGCTAATTCTCTCACTTTATTTTTAGTGCCATTCAACTGTTTGGAAGCAGCAAAAAATTGACTGTAAAGAGCTGCTTTTTGGCAAAAGGCCGGCCTTGCCACAAAAATCATGCAGAAAAACAAAATTTTAGCTTTTTTATACATTTTTCAACAAGCTATCTCTGTAAATTTACGTTGTTATTGGAACCTTGGATTAATCATTTTAAAGATTTAAACAGATACCCTAGGAAGGACACAGCATATGGCTTTAAGTCAGGGACTATACCAGAAGCAACTACAGAAATTATCTCCCCAGCAAATACAGTTGATGAAATTGCTGCAGGTGCCTACAGCCCTGCTGGAAGAGCGTATTAAGGAAGAAATCGAGGAAAATCCCGCCCTGGAAGAGGCTGAAGAAGGCCATGAAGATGAATACCAGGAGGCAAATGACGAATTCTCCGATACGGACGAAGACAATGACCCCGATGGCAGCGAAGATGAATACGACAATATCGATATTTCTGAATATGTGAATGACGGTGATGATGAGATAGCCGATTATAAATTAAAAGACGATAACTACCCCGAAGTAGACGAAAACAAGACCATTCCCATAAAAGTAGAACGAGGGTTTAATGAGTTTATGCTGGAACAGCTGGGTATGCTTACCCTTAGCGATCACCAACGCAAAATAGCCGAACAGGTCATAGGTAATCTTGACGATGATGGCTACCTAAGGAGGGAAATCTCAGCCATTGTTGACGACCTGGCCTTCCGGCAGAATATTGAAACCACAGAAGAAGAAGTATGCGAGCTGGTATTGCAGATACAGCAATTCGACCCCCCGGGTATTGCAGCACGAAACCTGCAGGAATGCCTGCTCCTGCAACTGGAAAGGAAAAACGTGAATGACAAGAATGTGGAAATGGCAATCAAGGTGCTGGAGAAGTACTTCGATGAATTCACCAAAAAACATTATGAAAAGATCCAGCGAGGGCTTGACCTTTCGGATGAGCAATTAAAAGAAGTGATCAACCAGATCATCAAACTGAATCCCAAACCCGCCGGGGCGGTTGGAGAAGGGAACCGGGCCGACAGCTATGTGGTTCCAGATTTTTTCATTTATAATAATGCCGGTAAACTGGAACTTACGCTCAATAGTAAGAATGCCCCCGATCTAAGGATCAGCGAGGGTTACCGGGAGATGCTGAAAGATTACGAAAGGGGAAGTAAGAAAGATAAGCGCCAGAAGGAGGCCGTCATGTTCATCAAGCAAAAGATCGATGCGGCTAAATGGTTCATCGATGCCATCAAACAACGGCAGAATACACTGTTGAATACGATGGAGGCGATCATGAATTACCAGCGGGATTTCTTCATATCGGGCGATGAAACAGACCTCCGGCCAATGATTCTTAAATACATAGCCGAAGCCACCGGCCTCGATATTTCCACCGTAAGCCGCGTTGCCAACAGTAAATTCGTTCAAACAGAGTTCGGGACTTACCGGCTTAAATTTTTCTTCAGTGAAAGCTTGCAGACCGACAGCGGGGAAGAAGTAAGCACCCGGGAAGTGAAAAAGATCTTGAGCGACATCATAGGGGCAGAAAATAAAAAACATCCCCACAGCGACGAAAAGCTCACCGAGATGCTCCAGGAAAAAGGTTATAATATTGCAAGAAGGACCGTTGCAAAATACAGGGAACAGCTCAACATACCTGTGGCCCGGTTGAGAAAAGAACTATGACCCAAACAATATCACATATCGGGGCCGATCATGCGAAAAGGCAATATAATATCATATTGAAAGGGTTTGCCCATTTTTTCTCCTTTGTATTTCATCCCTTATTTATTCCCTCATATCTTGTGGCTTTCCTGGTCAATTTCCACCCTTCTTATTTTTCCGGTTTTAATGAGGGAACGAAATTATGGCTGTTATTGACCACCGCCCTTAACACGGCCTTCTTCCCGGCATTTTCTGTTTTGATCATGAAAGGGCTTGGGTTCATTAAGTCTGTCTTTTTACCAACCCAGCAGGAACGGATCGGGCCTTACCTGGCTGCTATGATCTTTTATTTCTGGGCAGCCAGGGTATTCTTCAAATTTGAGCCCCAACTGGCCGCAGTGTTGCCCTCTTTCATGACCGGGGTGTTTTTAACAACAGTCGCTGCTCTCATTGTCAATATTTTCTTTAAAGTAAGCATGCATGCAACCGGCTGCGGCGGATTGATTGGTATAATGCTGGTGATCATGAACAGTAACAGCATGCTGATGACGTGGCCATTGTCGCTTGCCATCCTGATTAGTGGCATCGTCTGTACATCCCGGTTCATAGTGAGCAATCATACGCAACGGGAAATCTATGCAGGGCTGTTTATAGGCCTGCTTTGTCAATTTATTGCAGCTTTTGTCATCTTATAAATGAAGAAGCCCTGCTTTCGCAGAGCCTCTTGTCTCCTGTCGTGCCTAACAATAAAAACATCTAAAACTGTAGAGGAAATAATGCTTTTACGTGTTAAGTATTTTTGATCGGCTGATGTATGTTTTTGATGGATAATAAAGGAACAGGCAACTGCCCCCTTTGATGACATCAATGATCTTCTTATTCAGGTTTGCAGGCACAGCCGGGCAACCATGGCTTCTGCCCAGGAACCCATTACGGTGAATAAAATTCTCGCTAACATAATCGGCACCGTGCATTACGATCGCTCTTTTCTGTGCATTGTTGTTTATCCCCTGCTCACACCCTTTCAACCTCAACGAGTAGCCCTTGCTTCCATGGTAAGTGTCCAGTGTTACATAAAAACCCAGGCTGGTCTTGTGGGATTCGCCTGCATTGGAAAAGTCCTTTGCCTGTGCTAATCCCGTATTTCGGCCATGCGCCACCAGCGAATTGAATAAAACCTTTCCGGCAGTGATATCCAGGACGAAGAGCCTTTTTTGAGCAGAGCTCATACTATAATCAACGATGGTAAGCAGGTTGGTGATCTTCAACATGCATCTTGACTGAAGGAATTCGTATCCCTTATATGCTTTCTCAAATGCATCTTTCGATAACCCGGATGAGCCGAGCTCCCAGGCTTCGTACAAGGCGGATGAATTAGTTCCTGCAACAACCAGGGAAGGGGAATGGTGTTTTGAAATAGCAACCTTTTTTGCAAAGCGTGATGAGGAGCTGTTCGACAACAATACACACATCAGCAGCACAGCAAATGCAGGGCGGATTAGTCTCATTCTTGTGGTTTTTCAGTCGTTTCCGGAACAGAGCCGGGCCTGATATAAATCGTTTTATCTGAAGGCTTTATTGTGCCAAATGAGCAAACAACAAAGATTTATTTTATTGCCCTGCTCCCGGAAGTAGATTTACGTAGGGAGTATACTTTAACACGAGTTACAGCCTTCGGTTTATTACTGTAAAAGCTCAAATATTTATCTTTGTACTTTGTGAAACTATGAACCGGATCAACTTATTTTTCTGCCTTCTGCTGCTCTTTCCGTCCGCATCTATCGGGAAAGAAATCAGCCTGAAGATTTTGGACAGGTCAGCATTTTACAGTGCCATGGCTTCAGATAAACTCGAAGAGATCAATGTTCAATTGAATAACTTAAAGAGCTCTTCGGCCAGTGACAAAGAAGCGTTCGAAGGGGCTTTGTTGATGAAGAAGGCCGGTCTTGTTGCCAAAACAAAAGATAAGCTAAGTCTCTTTAAGGAGGGAAGGAAGAAACTAGAAGCATTGATCAAAAGAGACAATGACAACATTGAGTACTGCTTTCTCCGCCTGATCATCCAGGAACACGCCCCCAAAGCACTCAACTATAAAGATGATATCGATCACGACAGCAAGCTTATCCGATCCGGTTATAAAAACCTGCCAGCTGTTGTTCAGCAGGCCATTGCCGATTACAGCAAAAAATCAAAGGCATTGAAAGGGTTGCTCCCTTAATTTTGCATCAATGGGAAAAAATATCCTTGTTATTTATTATTCTCAGTCGGGACAGATGCAGGAGATCACCGATCATTTGACTGCACCGCTTTCGGCAGCAGGAAATACCGTGGAGACGGTTCGGGTACATGTTGCCAGCAACTACCCTTTCCCCTGGACCGGCAAGAGTTTTTTTGCTGTAATGCCCGATTGCGTCCGGGAAGTACCTACCGAATTGCAATCATTCGAATTAAAAGAAACGAAATACGACCTGGTCATTCTCGGTTACCAGGCATGGTTTCTCTCTCCCTCCATTCCAGTGAATTCGATTTTACTACACCCCCAGGTAAGGGCTGTTTTAAAAGATGTGCCTGTTGTAGCCGTCACAGGAGCCAGAAATATGTGGATAGGAGCAATGGAAAGGATCAAACTAATACTGAAATCCGCCGGCGCAAACCTCGTAGGACATATTGCTCTTATAGACAAGCACCACAACTTCATCAGCTTTATTACTATCTTTTACTGGATGTTCAAAGGCAGGAAAGGCCGTTGGCTGAATATCTTTCCCATACCGGGTGTAGCGCAGGAAGACATCCATGGAACAGCTGCATTCGGAGCAACGATCCTGAAGCACCTCGATAGCGGAAAATGGGAAGGGTTGCAGGATGAATTATTGCAGCAAAAGGCAGTGGAGATACGCTACAACCACATGTTCATAGAAACCAAGGCCAAGCGCATTTTCGGCATCTGGGCTGGCATCATTTCCAAAAAGAAAAAAAAGACAGCCTGGCTTGTTGCATTCAAATATTATCTTTTAATTGCACTGTTTATAGCTGCACCTATAATATTAACTGTGGATGCTATTTTCTTCAAGCCTTTCTTGTCGGAACGCATAAAAAAACAAAAACTGAAATATTCTGGAATAAATTAATAACCCTAACTGCCAATGTCTTTCAACGAGGTTTACATTACCAATACATCTTCATATTTCCCAAACGGTCCGGTATCAAATGATGAAATGGAGGAATACCTGGGATACATCAACGGACAACCTTCAAAATCTAAACGGATCGTTTTACGGAATAACGGCATTACCAACCGCTATTATGCACTTTCAAAAGACCGTAAGATAACTCACACCAATGCACAGATAACCGCGGAAGCGGTAAAAGCATTATTGGGCAATGACGAGAATTTGTTCAAGGCGATCGACCTGCTCTCCTGCGGAACCTCATCTCCCGACCAGGTAATGCCTTCACATGCTGTGATGGTGCACGGTTTGTTGCCGCAAACAAATTCTATCGAGGTCGTTTCTCCGGCCGGGGTGTGCTGCGCCGGCATGCATGCATTGAAATATGCCTATTTAGCACTTAAAACCGGTGATGCAAGCCTGGCAGTAGCAACCGGCTCGGAGCGTTTCTCAGCCCTGCTGGTTTCGGATGTATTCGAAGATGAAGCCAAGAAGTTGCAGGAATTGGAAACAAACCCATACATCGGTTTTGAGAAGGAATTCCTCCGCTGGATGTTGTCGGATGGAGCGGCCGCATTCTTAATGACGAATAAAAAGAATGAGAATGGATTAAGCCTTCGAGTGGAATGGCTGGAAGGATCCTCCTTTGCAAATAACATGGAAGCCTGCATGTACAGTGCCAGTGAAAAACAAAAGGACGGTTCCCTTAAGAGTTATATGGAATATTCTCCCGACGAGATCACGAACCGCTCTATACTCAGTATCAAGCAGGACGTAAAACTATTAAGTGAAAACATAGTTCCGCTGGGAGGTGTGGGGCTCAAAGCTGCGCTGGACAAGCACGGGGTAAAATCCTCTGAGGTGGATTATTTCCTTCCACACATGTCAAGTCATTTCTTTAAAGATAAAATATTCCAGCGGCTGATCGAGAATGGAACCGGTATCCCATACGACAAATGGTTCGTGAACCTCAGCACGGTCGGTAATGTAGGCGCCGCTTCGGTTTACCTGATGGTGGACGAGTTATACCATAGTGGTAAACTCAAAGCGGGCGATAAGATATTATTGCTCGTTCCGGAAAGCGCCCGGTTTTCGTACATGTACAGCCTGCTTACCGTTTGCTGATGGCCCTCTCAAAGGATAATAAGTCTTATTGTAGTAATTTCATCTTCCCATATCAACCAATAATTACGGTAATATGAAAAAAGAAGAGATCCCCCAGGACAATGGTGCACTGAACAAACTCACCAAAGAAGTGGTGTACGTTACCGACGATTCCGGTAATTACACCACTGATCTCAGCACCGGCTGGGATGTCAAGATAAAGGCCCTCGATGTGGCCTGGGAAGAGATTGAGCAACGCATTGAAGGTGCCAGGCAGAAGGTGTTACGCAATGAGGCAAGCCCGATTTTATTTTTTATGGAACTGCGGCTGATGGACATCGGTATTGTATCGGCCTATACCGGCTACTGGAAATGGACGATCAAAAAACACATGAAGGCGGAAGCATTTAAAAATCTCCCTGAAGGGCGTCTGAAAAAGTATGCCGAAGCATTTAACGTAACGGTGGACGAACTCAAAACCATGAATGTAAATGAACAGTGAATTCAAACACCTGCAGGCAGCTCATTGTGAGAATGGGGTTACCACCAACCTGTTAAGGGCGGCGGGCGCCGAAAAACTGACTGAGCCGCTTGCTTTTGGCATCGGTTCGGGCTTGTTCTATGTACAACTCCCTTTTTTAAAGATAAACAATGGCCCTGCGATCGCCTTCCGCACCATGCCGGGCCTGATATTTAAAAGGACCTGTAATGCATTAAATATCCCGGTAGCACGCAAAAAATTTGCCTCCCAGGATTCTGGTAAGCGATACCTGGATGAATGCCTCGCAGCAGGAAAGGCTGTCGGTGCACAGGTTGGAGTGTATTATCTCACCTATTTCCCTAAAGAATACCGCTTCCATTTCAATGCACATAATATGATCGTCTTCGGGAAAGACGGAGAACGTTACCTGATCAGCGACCCGGTAATGGAAAACGTCACTTCACTCAGTGACTACGAACTGCAGCGTGTTCGTTTTGCCAAAGGGGCTTTTGCCCCCCGTGGCCAGATCTATTATCCTAAAGAAAAAAAGGTCGTAACCGATGAGCAGATGAAAAAAGCCATTGTAAAGGGGATCAAAAGAAATATTAATCACATGCTCCGTATTCCAGGCAATATTGCCGGATACAAAGGCATTGCATATACGGGGAGGCAGATCAAAAAATGGCCGGATAAACTCGGCCGTCATAAAGCAGGATTGTACCTGGCACAGCTGGTACGCATGCAGGAAGAGATCGGTACAGGCGGTGGTGGTTTTCGTTATATCTACGCAGCTTTCCTGCAGGAAGCATACACCTATCATCCCATTGATGAACTAATGGGCATATCAAAGATATTCACCGAAGCGGGCGACAAATGGCGCAACGCTGCCGTACAGGCTTCGGGCATCTATAAAGGCCGTATCGGCAGCCAGGCCGATTTTGATGTGATGGGTGATTACCTGCTCGAGATATCCGGGATAGAAAAGAATGCATTCCAGGCTTTATCAAAAGTAAAATGGAACTCATGAGTCCTGCAGCGGTGAGTATAAAAGACCTGGGCTTTACCTATCCCCGTCAATCAACGCCCTGCTTCAGTCATCTTAATCTAACAGTACAACAAGGCGAGCGCTTTGGTTTGTTTGGCCCTAATGGCGCAGGCAAAACAACACTCATGAACTGCATGACCGGCCTGCTCAATTATCAACAGGGAAGCATTCAGTTGCTTGGTCATGAGATCGCCCATCACAAAAAATCCATCAACAGGCTGTTTGGGTTCGTGCCGCAGGACTTTTCTTTTTACCAGGAGCTGAGCCCGGTTGAGAACCTGTCGTTCTTCGGCGCCTGGGCCGGGTTGCATAAGGTTGAAATAAAAAATAAGACAACCGAACTTCTGGAAATACTTGGGCTTGCCGACGTACAGGATAAAAAAGTGCAGGAGTTCTCCGGGGGGATGAAACGCCGTGTCAACCTCGCCATCGGGGTCATTCATGAGCCTGGAATATTATTCCTGGATGAACCAACTGTTGGGGTGGACGTGCATTCCCGGCACGCTATCATAACTTACCTCAAAAGGCTGAATGAAAGCGGCACCACCCTTATTTATACGTCACATCAATTAAGCGAGGCCGAAGATCTCTGTAATAAAGTGGCCTTGATTGATGATGGAAAGATCATTGCTCACGATACGCTGGAACAATTGATGATCGATCATAAGGAAGACGGGCTGGAAGGGTTATTTATTAATTTAACCGGCAGATCCTTCCGGGATTCATAATGTTCAAACTCTGGTCTACCATATTAAAAGACATACGCATCCTCACCCGGGATAAGCTTGGGCTGACATTTATGTTCGTTATGCCTATTGTGCTGGCCATTGTGATCACAGCTGTACAGAACAGCACATTTGAAATGCTGAATACCAACACCGTCCCGATGATCCTTTGTAACCGGGATTCCGGTGAAGCTGGCAAACAACTTGAAACGGCTATGGGCAAAGCAGGCATGTTCCGCATACAAACCGTAGAGGCAAGTGAAACAGATGCTTCCATCGCAAGCCGGATGCATGCCAAGGATGCAGTGATCGCCATCATCATCCCCACCGATTTTACAGATAAGTTAAAAACAAAATCGAACGAGGTCGCTGTTAAGGCTTTGAAGAATTTCGGTATGTCGGCCGATAGCAGCAAAGTGGATACAGGGAGTATCCAGCCCATTACTTTATTATATCATCCTGTATTGCAGGAAACGTTCCGTCATTCGATACAGGGCGCATTGAAGAGTGCCTTGCAGGTTGTGCAGAACAAAGAAGTATTAAAGAGCCTTTATTTCAACCTGAACGAAAAGGCAATGCCGGATTCGCTGGAAAAAGAACTGATCGGCAGCCAGGTGACCATCAATGAGATCCCGGTATCCCGAAGCGGAACAAGGGATATCCCAAATGCGTCGCAACACAATGTTCCTGCGTGGACGGTATTTGCGATGTTCTTTATCGTGATCTCTTTAGGGGGAAGCGTCGTCAGGGAAAAACTGAATGGAAGTTTTGTCCGCTTAAAAACACTGCCCACCAATTACCTGGTATCGGTTCTTTCGAAACAACTTACCTATTTGTTCGTGACAGTAACACAAGCTGCCGTTGTTTTTTCACTGGGCATTTGGTTATTCCCATCCATGGGGTTGCCGCGGCTGAATCTTCCCGACCTCCCGGGTGTAACGGTAGTAACGCTGATCTGCGGTTGGTGTGCTGTGAGTTATGCCATCATGATCGGTGTGTTTGCAAAAACACAGGAACAATCGAATGGAATCGGCGCCGTCTCTATTGTACTGATGGCGGCAGTTGGCGGCCTGCTGGTACCCAGTTTTGCCATGCCCGAGTCCTTCCAGTTCGTAATGAAACTCTCCCCGCTTCATTGGTGCCTTGAAGCCTATTATGGCTTATTTTTGGAGGGCGGGAAACTCAAAGATGTTGTCCTGAATATTTTACCTTTATTGGGCATTACCATAATGATACAGCTGATCACCTTGTACGGGTTGAAAAGAAAAAATCTTATTTGAACAAATTAACATGGAAACAGCAGAGCTTAAGCAACAGTTGAAGAAACAGATCGTTCAGTTCCTGAACCTGACGTCGGTAAACCCGGATGATATCAAAGATGACGAGCCCCTGTTCGGCGAAGGGTTGGGACTGGATTCCATCGATTCCATCGAACTGATCGTTCTGCTCAGCCGCGAATACGGGGTGGAGATCAAAGACCCTAAAGAAGGAAGAAAGATACTCGTCGATATCAATACCATGGCTGCATACATCGAACAGCACCGCACCAAATAAACCATTTCTCATTGAGCAGGATCTTTGTTACCGGCATGGGCGTGATCAGCGCTGTTGGCAATTCTGTGGAGCAAAACCACCGGCAGCTGGTGGATGGCATCAGCGGCATCCGAAATGAAATGGATCTTTTCCCTACCAAATATTCCCGCCTGCTTCCCTTCGGACAGGTGGAAATAGACACCGCCGGACTGCTGAGAAAACTGGGTGTTTCCGAACCCGGCGTTACCCGTACCTCTTTGCTTGCCTTGCATGCTTTCAATGAAATGCTGGAAGATGCAAAACTCTCATCGAATGACCTCTCTTCGTCAGAAACTGCGCTGGCAGGGGCCAGTACAGTCGGCGGTATGTGCCTCACCGATGAGTTATACGCAGATGCCAACAAGAACACCAATGGCTCCCCTTATACTTCTGCATACGATTGCGCTTCTGTGAACATGTTCCTGCAGAAGAAATATAAGATGAACGGTATCATCAGCACACATAACACAGCCTGCTCTTCATCGGCCAACTCTATTATGTATGGCGCCCAGCTCATCAAGAATGGATTTGCAAAAAGAGCCATTGTGGGTGGAGCCGACAGCCTGGCCAAATATACCATCAACGGATTCAATGCTCTCCACATCCTTTCGCAGGAAAAATGTATCCCATTCGATGAGAACCGGAAAGGGTTGAACCTTGGAGAGGGCGCTGCCTTTTTGTTGCTGGAGAAAGAAGAAGATATTGGCAGTAAAAAAGTATATGCCGAACTCAAAGGCTTTTGCAATGCAAATGATGCGTTCCACCCTTCCTCCATATCCGATGAAGGCGATGGGCCATACCTTTCCATGAAGGGCGCATTACAATTGGCGGGCCTTTCACCGGGAAATATCAATTATATCAACGCCCATGGAACCGGCACCGAAAATAATGACGAGACCGAAGGAAGGGCCATGATCCGTTTATTCGGAAAGCCCCCGGCTTTTTCTTCCACCAAATCGTATACCGGCCATACCCTTGGCGCAGCCGGAGCAGTAGAGGCTGTTTACAGTATTTTAAGCCTTGTGCACCAGGAAACATACCCTAACCTGAGATTCAATAAACCTGTACCGTCAACTGGGTTGATACCGGTACGGGCCTATGCCAAAATGCCGCTGCAGCACGTAATGTCCAACTCATTCGGTTTCGGCGGCAATTGTTCATCCCTCATCTTCTCAAAAGTTTAATGTTATACATCCATCAGGCATATTGCATCTCTCCGCAACAAACATTCAAAGATGTTGAGCTGAACACATTGCATGGGCCTGTTGAAAAAAGAATGCTTGCCATCGAACCGGGTTATGAGGGCATTCCACCAGGTATTCTTCGCAGGATGGGTCGTGCTGTTCGTATGGGAGTTGGCTCATCCATGCCTGTGATCAAAGATGCCGGAAAGATCGACGGTATCATTATAGGTACGGGGAAGGGTGGCATGGAAGATTGCATAAAATTCCTCAACCAGATCGTTCAGTATGAAGAAGGGTTGCTGGCACCGGGGAATTTCGTGCAAAGTACCTCCAATGCGGTAGCAGCCCAGGTTGGGATGATGACAAAGAACAAATCGTACAACACTACTCATGTTCACAGGGGACATGCTTTTGAAAATGCCGTTATCGATACGGTCATGCAGCTGAATGAATTTCCCGGTGGCAATTTTTTGTTGGGAGGAGTGGACGAGATCTCTGATTTCGATTTCAATATTGAAACACTGGATGGTGCTTATAAAGAGGACCATATTTCCAATAAAGACCTTTATACAAGCAATAGTCCGGGCAGTATTGCCGGCGAGGGGGCAGCCATGTTCCTTGTAAATGATCAAAAGCAAGGGGCTATTGCTTGCCTAGCCGCCATTGACATCCTCCACAGTGAAGATGAAAATACTGTTATTGATGCCATGCAGAATTTTATAAAAAAACATGCCGGCGTCAACGAAAAGACAGACCTGTTCCTCTCAGGAGAGAACGGCGATAACCGCACTTTGAAATTCTATACTTCCTGTGAAAAATTGCTGGGTAAGGGCACGCCGGTCGCCCGCTTTAAACACCTCAGCGGCGAATATTGCACAGCCTCTTCTTTTGCCACCTGGCTGGCCTGTTACATGCTGCGGGAACAGAAGGCCCCAAACCATCTCCTCAAAAAACCTGTTGAGGCTTTTGTGCCGAAAAACATTTTACTTTATAACAACTACAAGGGGATTCAGCACAGCTTCCTGCTGCTGCGAAAAAATGAACAGCATTAGAAAACAATGCTGTAATTTTCGTTTTCATAGACGTTATTGTTTCCTGTTATGAAGAGAAAGTGGAGTACACTCTTTTACACCCTGGTCGTTGCCGGCGCCGCAGGTGCCATTTACTGGATCGTAAAGCAGGGAAGGGCATTACAGGCTCCTGCACTTACGGCCAAAGAAATAGAAGTGGATGGGAGAATGGTTAGCCGAAGCATCTTTCAGGAATTCACACAGGATTTTTCATCACACATTACCGAACCGATCGCTGTATTATTACTGCAGATCATCATCATCATTCTGTTTGCAAGGCTGTTCGGTTATCTCTTCAAAAAGATCAGGCAGCCTGCGGTGATCGGCGAGATCGTAGCGGGTATTGTCCTCGGCCCATCTATCCTGGGGGCCTATTTCCCGCAAATCACCGGCTTTCTTTTCCCTGCCACTTCGCTTGGTACACTGAATTTTCTCAGCCAGATCGGCCTCGTGCTTTTTATGTTCATCATTGGTATGGAGCTCGACCTTAAGTCTATTGGCAAACAGGCCTACGATGCCATTGTGATCAGTCATGCCAGTATTATCATTCCCTACACGCTTGGTATGGGCCTGGCTTATTTCATCTATAAAGACTATGCGCCTGCCGGCACTTCTTTCCTGTCATTTTCTTTATTCATGGGAATCGCTATGAGTATAACGGCATTCCCGGTGCTGGCAAGAATATTAAAAGAAAGGGGCCTTACCCGAACAAAGCTGGGGGCCATGGTGCTTACCTGTGCGGCCGCCGATGATCTTACTGCCTGGTGCATATTGGCTGCAGTTATTGCCCTGGTAAAATCGGGTTCGTCCATCAGCGTATTGTACACCATCGGTCTTGCCATTCTTTATGTGTTACTGATGCTCAAAGTGGTGCGCCCGGCTTTGAAAAGACTGGAACATATCTATCACAACAAGGAAGCCAAGCGGACAGCCGTAATGGCCGTCCTATTTGTGATGCTGATCGTTTCTTCGTATGTCACGTCCATCATCGGTGTGCATTCGTTGTTCGGTGCATTCATGGCCGGCGTGATAATGCCTCCGAGTTTTGATTTCCGTAAGATCGTTAACGACAAGATCGAAGACATCAGTATTGTATTGTTGCTTCCCCTTTTCTTTGTGATCACCGGTTTACGGACACAGATCGGTCTTTTGAATACCGAACATTTATGGCTCACATTTGGGTGGGTATTGCTGGTGGCATTGGCGGGTAAATTCGGAGGCAGTGCCCTGGCGGCAAAAGTAGTAGGGCAGAGTTGGAGAGACAGCCTTTCGATCGGCATTCTGATGAATACCCGGGGGCTGATGCAGTTGATCGTCCTCAATATCGGTTACGACCTCGGTGTGCTCACGCCTGAAATGTTTGCCATGATGGTATTGATGGCCCTTGTAACAACATTCATGACAGGCCCTGCACTGGATTTGATAAACAAGTTGACCCCGGAAGAGAAAAAGACCTGATCTTTTACGGAATAAAGAATACTCCTTTAAACTTAAAATGCACCAGCTCATCCTTGAATAAGGAAGCAGTTGCTTTAATGCTTGCTTCTTCGATGCTGTACCTGACCGAAACGCTGATGATATTGTTCTGGGTGGGGTCGATCACTGCCAGGAATTTCATTTCGGCGGCGGATGAGAGTTCGGTTTCCTTCTCCAGCACCTGCTCAATGATCTCCTTTACCATTTGCATCTGGCATACACCCGGCACCACCGGCTGTTCCGGAAAGTGGCCTTCAAATATTTTATGTTCTGCATTGATCTCAAGCAGGGCACTGATGTTATTCTCCCCTGTTTCCAATGAAATGATGTTAAAAAAATCTCCCAGTAAGATCATCGTTCAATACGTTTTAAACCGATGTTGAATTCAAACGCCTTGTGCGATATGCCGACGCTGTCAGGTATACCGTTGGAATAATTCCTCGTCACCGCTTCCACGATCACTTTTTTGCCGGAAGCCCTTTCCATCCTCAGCAGTTGCGATCCGTCGGCATTGGTAATGTAATAATTATACCCTTTTTCCTGTGGAAAGATAAAATACATTTCGCTGTTATTCTTCCGGACCGTTGCGGCAGAGTAATCGAGCCGGTTCATCAATACCAGTTCAAAATCGTGCCGCAGGGTTTTGATCACAGCTTTTCGATCCATCTTTTTCATGATGGAATAAACCTTGAAATCTCCGCCTGGCCTGAATTCAAAATCAAATAAACTCAATCCCATCTCACTGCTGAACACCAGCCTTGTACTGCTATCGGGCATTTTCTTTATAAGCAACAGGCCGCTTAAGTGGTTCCCAGCAACATCCACGGTGGCACTATACAGGGCCGTGCCGAAGGAAGGCTGGAATTTTCTTATTTCATTCACGTCGGCTGTTACCGGCTGCATGAGCCTGTGCACAGGTGTACAACAAGCCAGCAGTACGCTACTTAATATCAAACAAAGTATCCGGGATGGAAGCATTCAGTTCTTTATTGGTGAATCGCATGATGGTATTGTCGCCGGAAAGTTCCTGCATTTCAATACTCGTAACAGAGAAATCCTTTTTGTCAACGATCACATTGATGGATTTGAACAGGTCCTTTAACCCCCTGGAAACAGGAACCAGTTCCACCAGGGCGTTGTTCTTGTTTTCAAAGACCCTTGTTTTAAAATCGTTGTTAGTCAGCATTGTCCCCTGCATGCAATCGATCATGATGCGGTTGATCTGCTGGAAGAGCTTGTTTGATTTTGCAGACACCTTGTTCTCCTTCTGGCCATCCTTCACATACACTTTATCCTTATTCAGGATCATCAGGTATTGGTACGGATGATTGTATTCCATCCGTACCCGGCTTTCTTTCTTGAACCAGAACTTTCCCCTGGATGTGATCTTTTCGGAAAGCATGGCCAGGTTCTTATCCTGCACAAAGTCACTTTTAATAGCAGATATCTTTTGGGTGGATGCGGCAAAATCGGTCTTGAATTTAGCAAGGTCAGTCACCATATTGTACCCCGGATATTGGGCATTTACCCCCGTTGCGATTAACAGAAGCAGTATTATTACTCTCACTTTACTCATAAGGCCGCAAATGTAGCAATTTATCAAGGGGCACGATTTCGTATCCTCTTTTTTTAACTTCTTGTATGAACTCAGGCAAAGCCTCCAAAGTGGACTTACATGTGTCGTGAAAAAGAAAAACGGCGCCCGGGGCAATGGCTTTGTTTATTTTATCCAGCAAGGGTTTTTTATCTTTTGTTACGGTATCCATTGAACGGACGCTCCACCCGACTGGTGTATAACCTCCACCAACGATTGCCTTTTTTACATTGGGATTGGTTACTCCGTACGGTGGTCTGAACAGCCGGGGGCGCAGCCCGGTGACCCGTTCCACTTCGGCATCCATCTGCTGCAGATCGGCGATCATTTTTTTGGAGGAATACATATCGAACCAGAAATGATGGGAATAACTATGGTTACCGATGATATGTCCCTCTTGGGCCATCTGTTTCAGTATCTCCTCATTCCCGGCAATGCGGTTGCCAATACAGAAAAAAGCCGCTTTAATGTTTTCTGATCTCAATACATCCAGGATTTTGATGGTATGTTTTACTGCCGGGCCATCATCAAAACTGATGGCGATCTGCTTTTTATCTGTTTTTGCCTTACAAACGATCCTGATGAAGAATCCTGAACCAATATAATAACATCCCCAGAATATGATCAGCGACCAGGAAACGAATAACAGCGGGTAAATATAAACGGGTAGCCCGGTACGGATATGTACGGCAATCAATACAGCAAGCAGTACAAGAAAAAAAACATTGGTATTTCGGAAGGTCAGCATGCTGCCAGCAAAGATAAAGAATGATGCGTGCCTAAGTGGTTGTTGTACACTAACACCCTCCTTGCACTTATTGCAGTTTTGGGAGCAAGCAAAGCAGGTACTGTTCCTGATTTAACGATATTGGCAGCAAGCCAGAAGGCAAAAGCCGAGGCGGTGGGATATTCCCCGCAAAGGTGTTTGAAATTCTGTTCCGGTATATTCTTGAAAATGCCCTTTGAAAGGCGGTCATAAAGTTTATCATTGGTAACATCTCCGTTTCTTCCGGTCAGTACCAGGTCGATCTCATTTACGCTGACTGAGTTCTTCAGGAGGAAGTAGTTTATTTGTTTTTCCACTTCCTCTAAACTTCCGGGCTTATAAAATGTATGCATGTCCTCCAGTTTTGCATAGTCGTTCCCGGAAGGATCGGTTGCCAGCACAAAAAAAGAAGCCCCTTCTCCGGCAATAGTCCCTTTTGTACCGCTTTTATAAATATCCGTGCTGGAAATCGCCCCCTGCTTATACAGTCCAAACCGGTTTA
The DNA here is from genome assembly GCA_964645235.1 of uncultured Ferruginibacter sp. Classification (GTDB taxonomy): domain Bacteria; phylum Bacteroidota; class Bacteroidia; order Chitinophagales; family Chitinophagaceae; genus Ferruginibacter. Next base: position 55,718 of record CAZYAT010000010.1, read on the forward strand.
GTATGGCATGGCTTGTATCGATGATCTCATCAATGGCGCCCACCAGTACGTTGTCGGCCTCTTTTTCATTCAGCAGCATTATGGCATCCAGCAAGGCATTCTCAAACGAAAAACCGCGGTGTACATAAGCGTTATTATAGTTATTGCATTGAAGCATCAGCCCGATCTGGGCGCCGATGGTATTATGTGTTGATTGAATAAAGGCTGTTGGAGTAAGCAGTTCCTCGTTGAACTCAACCATCCTTCCCAAAAAAAGATTGGTGTCTTCCAGGCAGCCGTAAGCAGTACCGGTAACGATGGCATCAGGTATTTTAATATCCGCCTCCCTCAGGCATTCCATTGCAGCAGCCACGCCCATGCGTATGATACGGCTCATGCGACGGATGAGTTTGGGGTCGATGAATTCTTTATACTCGGGTTCTATACAGGTCAGCCGGTTACCGGTATAGGCAACAGGGGCTTCGGTCAATGCCGGGTGGCCGAATGTTTTTTGTGCAGATATATTTCCTGTTGCCCGGATGTACATGTTATAGTTTTGAGAAGATTAATGAGGAGCAATTACCGCCAAACCCGAAAGAATTGGAGAGCACATGCTTCAGCTTCAGCCCCTTTTCAACTTTGGTGGTTACATTGAAAGGAAGGTCCTTCATCGGGGTTTGCAGCCGAAGGTTCGGGTAGACCATCCCGTGCTGCAGCGCCAGCACCGAGAACACGGCTTCAATTCCCCCGCTGGCGCCCAGTGTGTGACCAGTAAAGGTTTTGGTTGAGCTCATTTTAGGGTAATGCGGCTCAAACAATCTTTTGATTGCTGTTCCCTCGGCAATATCGTTGTTTTGTGTTCCCGTGCCATGGAGGTTGATATAATCGATATCGGATGGCTTCAGACCACTTTTCTTCAATGCCCCGCTCATCGCCAGGAAAGAACCGGTGCCATCAGGAGAAGACGCTGTTTGATGATAGGCATCATTAGCATTACAATAACCGCTTAATACGGTTGCCGGTTTTGCTTTCAGTGTTGCAGCAACTTTTTCAGATACCAGTACAATATACCCAGCCCCTTCCCCAAGATTAAGTCCACGCCGGTTTTCGTCGAACGGCTGGCAGAACTGTTCGTCTACGATCATGAGCGTATTGAACCCATTCAGGGTAAACCTGGTTAGTGAATCGGTCCCGCCTGCGATCGCTACATCGAGTAAGCCATTCCTGATAAGTCTTGCTGCAAGGAAGATGGAGTTTGCTGAAGAAGAACATGCCGTACTGATGGTGCTGACATGGTTTTTCACGCCCAACGCATCAGCAACCAGTTCGGTCACGCTCCCGCACTCATGGTTCACCACGTCGCGGAGGCGCCCCCTGGTTTTATCTGCAATGAATTCTTTAAAGAAATTCTCGGTTTTATCCATTCCTCCCACCGAGTTGGCCGAAATAAAACCACAACGCCAGGCAGAGGTATCTTCAATCCCTGATCCGGCAAGGGCTTCCTTGGCGGCAACAAGGCTCAATAATGCAGTGCGGCTTTTTGCAGAAGGTAATCCTGAAAGTGCGGATAATTCTTCGTTGCTTAGTTTTACCTCTGCCACAGGCAACCGGTTACGATGAACCGAATCGAGCAGTGTCATTGTTCCCATTCCGGCACGGCTGTTTTCAAGTGCATCAAGGCATTCAGCGACGTTGTTGCCTATCGCCGAAATGACACCTGTGCCGGCAACGAAAACGGGTTCATTCATTTTATTTATGACTTCTGCGCTTGATGTGCTGTGATATATTCGGCCATGGTACGAACGGTACGGAATACTTTAGGCCCTTCATCCGAGTTGCTGAGTTTTATCTGGTATTGCTGCTGCAACAGCACAATCAGTTCCAGTGCATCGATCGAATCCAGCCCAAGCCCTTCCACGAACAAAGGCTGGTCATCCCCGATATCCTCGGGTTTAACATCCTGCAGGTTCAACTGGGCTACGATCTGGGATTTCAGATCCGACATTAACTTATCCATTTTGTAACGAGTATATTTTATTAAGGTTTTCCATTGTAAAAGTAACTGAATTCCCGCTTTTCCCTTTCTCCACTAAAAATAAAGCGGCTTTATAGTTTTCCCCCAATACCTCCACCCAGCCGCAGATACAAGCCTGCAATATATCATTATTAACGAGACTGCTTACATATTGTTCAATAAATCCTGGATCAAATTCCGGGGAAACAAAAAAGGCATTCTCTCCCTTGAATCCATGACGGATGGATATTTCACCGATAACAATATTGGGTAATGTATAAACAAACAGGGCCGGACTAGGTATGGTCTTTATCGTGTCGTAGTATTTAACATCCGTATCCAGGCTGGAACTGGCATTGGAAAGCACCAGGCCTACCTCTTCCGGCCTGTACCGGTCTTTATTAAATCCTCCATCAAGCAATACTTCATTGGCCAGCCAACCCAGTTTGCCCAGGTTATCCATCTTATGGAATTTAGGGTACTGCCGATCAAAATGCCGATAAGCAGCAACGAGGAAATCGGAAATGTTCGCCCCCTTGTTTTCAAAGACCGGGAGGCCATCCTTATAAATGGCCCGGTTGCTGATGACACAGCTGGATGTGATATAGTGGTCGGTGCTCAAAATGATCAATTAGCCGCTACTATTTTTTCCATATTGATTAGTTTCGCCAGTTTGGTCAGAGCGGTTCCATGATTTTTCACATAAGAGTTGCTCGTATCCCAAACATAACCGGCCAGCACCGAACAGATCTTGTTCTTTATTTCCAGGTCCGGTTTATCGGCAAAGAAAATGGTGCCGAGGGTTCCGTCGTACCAGGCCATCACGTAAGAGCGGAAGGTGTTTACTCCTTGCATCATCGGTTCGGTGTATTCTTTTTCCCAATCGATGGTCTCTCCGTTGAGTTTTCTTATTACAAGATGTGCCGCCAACTGACTCGAAACGGTTGCAAGTGTTACACCGGAAGAGAAGACAGGATCAAGGAACTCGGTCACATTGCCGGTAAGTACAAAACCGTCTCCATAAAAGCTGCTGGTGGTGGTGGACCATGATTCGAGGACCCGTGGTTCAAAAACGAATTCTACATCTTTCATCCGTTCGGCCAGGTAAGGCTCGGATGCAAGCAATGCCCGGAGTTGTTCTTCGCTGGTTCCGCTTACTTTATTGAAGAAGCCCGGTTCTCCTACAAAACCAACGGATGTAACACCGCTGGAGAAGGGGATCACCCAGATCCAGATTCCTTTGTCGTGAACGATGATAGTGATGCGGTTGGGTTCATCATCCATCGAACGCTTGACGTCCTTTACGTGTGTGAATAATGTTTTCCTGGGAGGAAGATTGGAAGGTCTGTCCATATTAAAGAGCCTGGGTATCACTCTTCCGTAACCGCTTCCATCCACAATGAACCTTGCCTCGATCTGTGATTTATTGCCGGCAGCGTCTTCCACGGTCGTCACTGAATCGGTGCCGTTGAAATCAATGGCCGTTACTGCAGTTTCATAGTGCACAGGTATTCCAATCTGTTCGCAGCAGTCGGCCAGCGTCTGGTCGAACTCTGCACGGGGTACCTGCCAGGTCCAGGTCCATCCTTTGGTGAACTGGTTGGCAAAGAAAAAGTCACTTACTTTTCCATTATCCACGAACTTGGCGCCGAATTTTTCCTGGAATTTCTTTTCTTTTACCGCTTCGAGAAACCCTGCCTCTTCCAGGGCTTCCATGCAGCGGGGCAAAAGGCTTTCGCCAATCACGAAACGGGGGAATTTCATCTTTTCAACGATCTTGACACTGTAGCCTGCTTTTTTTATTATGGATGCAGCTACGGTCCCAGACGGGCCGGCACCTATGACCAGCACGTCCATTTTTTCAGATTTCATGAGCTTTGTAATTTATAGTTGGGCAGTTTAATTACTCGCTTGTAATATGTCAGTCTTTTTTCTTTTTACATTGCAATAACGTTTGGCTTAATCCAATTTGATCCGTCTGTTTAACAATTTCAAAACCTGCTTTATCGATGCATTTCACAAATACCTCCGCACTGTACATCTGGCTGTTCCCATTGGCAACTACAGTAAAATACAAAGAAGTTTGCTGTAAACAGAATGCAGCTGTTTCAAATCGCTGTCTGTCCCAAAATGGCTCGAGGATGAAAACAGAGCCCGCCTCATCCAGTGCGTCATAACATCTCTTTAAAACAGAAACGATCTGTTCTTCTGAAAAGCAATCAAGGAACTGGCTCATCCAGATGGCATCATATCCTTTCGGCAATGCCACTTTTTCATCCAGTATATTGGCGGCCTCAAAAGACACCCTGTCCGACAACCCAAGCTCCTGCACCCGTTTCTTTGCCATATCCAGCTGGCCTGGCAGGTCGATGATGGTTACGTGAACACCGGGAGAGTACTTTGCTGAAGCGATGGCCCATTTGCCTGTATTACCTCCGATGTCCAGCAGTTTTTTTATCCTGCCATCACCGTACACCATTGGTAACACCAGCGGGAAGGCGTCGTCGGAAAAAAAGTGGTCGAATTTAAACCAGCTTTCCTGCACCTGTGGCGGGAGCTGCGACAATGCTTCATAAACGGTATTCCAGCTTCCGAATTCTTTCAGCCCGACAGGTTTGCCTGTTTCAATGCTCTCCTGAAGATGAAAAAGGCCTTTATAGTTCACATCATGCACAAAATCCATGTTCACATTGGTGAGGTCGTCGTGCAAAATAAAATACCCTGTTTTACCTAATGTAAACCGTCCGTTGTTCACCAGCACCAGGCCCAGGCTTAATCCCGATTCCAGCAATACCCGTGTACCGTATTCCGAAAGACCTGTTTTATCAGCGATTTCACCCATGGTATATCCGTCGTTGCCTGACTCTTCGATACATTTCAAAATTCCCGTGTTTCGCAAAACCCTGGCTGCCTGAAAAATGACCGGCCCAAAGGCGATCCATTGTGCTCTTTCCTGTGCTTCAAATGCCGATCGTTTGTCCGTTGAGAAAAAATTCATTCGATGATTTGTTTATGCCTGCTGCTCTTTACTGAAGATCATGGCTGCATTACAACCTCCAAAGCCAGATGCGGTCTTCAGGCAGTTATTCAATGTTGTTTCGTATAAGGAGGCGCACACATTCACTGGCTGTGTAACACCTATTTTATTAAATCCAAATGTTGGTATCACGGTATTAGTCTTCAGCGACCGGACTGAGATAACCGACTCAATAAGCCCTGCTGCGCCCAACGTATGTCCATAATACCCTTTTAAACTATTCACCGGCACCGCTTGCAGGCCGGCCAGGTTTATTGCTTTGGCCTCCATCTCATCATTATACAATGTGGCTGTGCCATGTGCCGAAATAAAGTCAATGTCCTTCGCATTGAAACCCGCCTGTTCCATTGTTTTTGAAATGGCAATATTCAATTCTTCGCCGGTCCGTGAGGGCCCGGAGATATGGTTGGCGTCGTTGCTTACGGATCCGCTGCTGATCCTGACGCCGGAAGAATATTCCCTTTTCGCAGTAAGCACCATCGTAGCGGCCCCTTCACCCAGGTTAATACCATCCCTGTCGGCGTCAAACGGTTTACATACGGATGCACTTACGGCCTGGAACGACTGAAAGCCTGATAAGACGAATCGGGTGATCACGTCGGCACCAGCCACTACAGCGTGTTGGTATTGGCCGGATCGTATGAGCCGCATGCCGGTGAGCAAGGCAAGCAATCCTGATATACATGCGTTGGAAACAATGACCGGTTCGTTCATGAAGCCGAAATGGTCGGCCACCAGCCTTGCCGATGTGTTCAAAGAAATGCGTTCTGTGAGTTCCGGAACCGGTTGCCCCGATTCGAGTAAGCTGATATTCCCTTTTGTGGTGGAAATAATAAGCACGGTTTCCTTATCCGCTGGTTTTACCGGGCTGGTTGCCAGTGCATCACTGATGGAAGCGATCAGTAGTTTCTCGAAGCGGGTGTATTTTTTTTGATCGCTCTCTACGCCGGGGTCTGCATCGAGCAGGGCTGCATAAAACGGCACAGGCGAGATCGCCGATCCTGTATGCATTTTGATCCCGGAAATGCATTCGGTCAGTTGTTTAAAATTATCCTCCGTGGTCGATCCCAAGGGTGAAATAATATTATCTGAATTGATAAAGATATCTGTCATTGTTTTCTACTCCAGTCCGTGTTTCTTTTTCCATTCTTCAAAAAAAGCCGGGTTCGACAATTGAAGAATGGAGTCGTCTTTACTTAAAAAAACCTGTACAGAAGACCCCGTCGCCACCAGGTCGCCGGTGGCTACATTGAACAACCTGTAACTGAATTTCATCTTAGCGGCCTCGCAGGGTATGTATTTTGTTTCGACGATCACGCGGTCGCCGTAGCGGAGCGATTTTTTGAAATCACAATGTACATTCACTACCGGGATGACATACCCTTGCTGGTATACATCCAGGTATTTGAGCCCGTGTGTTTCACCAAAGGCTTCCCGTCCATCCTCGAAGTACCGGATATAATGCCCATGCCATACAATACCAAGCGGATCGGCCTCATTGAACCTCACCAGTATTTCCCGTTTGCAACTTAGTTCTTTGCTCATGCTGTTGTTTATCAACTACCGTATTTCTCTTTCCAGGTCTTATATTTTTTCTTTTCAATTTCCACCAGGCTTTTTTTGATGATGGATACCCAGAAATTGCGAAACCCGAAACCAGCGGCTTCCTGTTCCATACGTTCTGCCATCAATACCCGTTTTGATTTCATGTCCATCAACACCACCCAAACCGATCCATAGCTTTTCTTTTCTTCTTTCTTCATGGCTTCCATCACAAACACCAGCCCGATACCGCTTTTATCTTTCAGAGCGAGCGCTTTTACTTCGGCTTCAATATCGGCCTGGGATAACCGGTTGAAGTCGGCTTCGCTGGAAGAGGGAATATCCTTTGCATCCACCTTTTCATTGCGGTCGGTCACTGCGGAAATATCGGAACTCACAAAGTTGGCCCGGTTGAAGGCTCCGGCGATATCGTAATTCTTAGGCATCTCATTCACCACCACTTCATTCATGGTGCCATAAAGACGTCCTTTGATATCGGTAGGATTTCCCCCGGGATCGTTGATAAGCCTGTTCTTATAATAATCAACCCCAAGGTAAGTCAATGCAATGCCTTTGTCGTTGAAGAATTCTTTCAGCGTTTGTGCAAAACCGCCGGTAATGACCGACAGCAACAGGGCTGTGGTCATGATCCATTTTCGTTCAATTAACCGTTTCATGATTCAAAATTTTTAATTTGATTAATAAATATTTTCATCTTGCATTGTGCAATAGTTTCATTATCACAGGTGATTTTCCCGGATATTAAGGTTATGTCAAAAATCTGGTTTTCTATGGTAATTTCTGTAATCAATTCGTCTCCGATCCGTGGGCGTTTAAAGACCTGCAGGTTGTTCACAGCCCCGATATAACCAACCTGCACAGGTTTGTTTTCCGCCATTGACACATAGCCGGCGCGGGCCGCTGCCGTCTGAGCAATATTTTCCACGAGGCCGGGTTCATTGAAAAAATTGTCCGCAGAAAATATATTTTTCTCCGTTATGGTCAAAGAGGTGATGAACCCGGTTTCGCTGTAAGCAAGCACTTTATCCACCATTACAAAGGGTGGTCGCTGGGGGATAAGGTCCTGTATGTTTTCAATTTTTACCAATACATAAAGTTAACTCCAGAAATCATAATAATTGAACCATTGTTCGGGATATCTTTTGACCTTTTGTTCCATTTCTTTTACAAAATCCCTGAGCATCGCCTGCATTACGTATTGTTTGTTACCATTGCTGTACTCTTTTATCCCGCTCGCAAATAAATGGTAGTGTAAGCTGGTTTCCTTCACGGCAAAAACATAGGAAACAGGCACATTGAATTTCGCCGCCAGCAGGAATGGCCCCATCGGGAAACGGGCCTTTTTTCCCAGGAATTCTGCCTCGAGTGTTTTGTTGCCTTCAATGAACCGGTCGGCATGCATGCAAACCAGTTCGTTCCTTACAAATGCATCGCTGATGGCATAGATGTGCGACAGGTCTTCCCGGATCACGATGATGTTCATTTTCCGTTTCCCGGTTACGCTTTCTAGGTACTGTTTTATTTTTTCGTGCTCCCCGTCGTACATCACGATATTGATCGGCGTTTCCAGCCGGGTAAACAGGTGCCCGGCAATATCCCAATTGCCGATATGGGCACTCAGCAAAATCCCCCCTCTTTTTAAAGAAGCGATATCCCGCAGGTTCTCTTCCCCGTCGAAAACAAAACTGAATTTGTTCCTGATACCGCTCATCATCACTACCTTATCGATAAGCCCTTGCCCGAGCAGGTAATAATTAGAATAGATCTTACCGACAGAGCGGAATATATTGTATCCGAGCCGGTGGTGGTATAACCGGTAGATATGGCCGGAGGCTTTCCAGGAAAAAAGGAAATAATAGAACACAACCAGCCTAAGCAGCAAGTAGGCGGGGGTAACTCCAAACCGCTTCAGTACCCACACGAAAATGCGGTACCCCAGTGGAGTGCCTTTGGATTTTCCTTGCCAGGAAGACATTATGCCAGTTCTTTAGAATTTACTCGGGAGATAACGTAGTCGCAGAAGTCCTGGAATGTGATGATATTGGTGAAGTCCTCCGGTTTTACCTTAAAACCAAAGTTATTTTCAATCACTACCACCAGGTCGATATAATCCAGGCTGTCGAGGCCCAGGGTTTCTTTTAGATTGGCTTCCGGAACTAATTTGGCTGCATCCACTTCAAATTCCTCGGTCAGGAATTCGTGAATCTTCTCAATAATTTCGGTATTCGTCATAGCAGTGTATTAAATCAGTTTTCTTACAATAAGTGATGAGTTTGTTCCTCCAAACCCAAAAGAGTTGGACAAAAATACGACTATATCCTTTTCTACCGCCACTTTTGCAATATTCAGCTTTGCCGAATCCTCGTCCGGGTTCTCGAAATTTATGTTAGGTGCCACAAAGGAGTTCTGCATCATCAGCAATGAATAAACGATCTCGCTCGCCCCGGCCATCCAGCATTCGTGCCCCGTCATCGATTTTGTTGAACTTACCAGGGGTTTGTACTGTCCAAAAACTTCATCAATCGCCCTTGCTTCGCTAGCATCACCTGCCGGGGTTGAGGTTGCGTGGGCATTGATATAGTCCACTTCCTTGGCGCTGATACCGGCATCTTTCATGGCCATATTCAATGACCTCACAGGACCCTCTACCGTTGGATTGGAAATATGGGCCCCATTGGATGAGAATCCATATCCGATCACTTCGCCCAATATCTTTGCCCCTCTTTTCTGTGCCGATTCCAGACTTTCCAGTATCACTGTTGCCGCACCACCGCTTGGTATAAGCCCATCTCTTTCCCGGTCGAAGGGACGCGATGCCCTCGTTGGATCCGCTTCTCTTATAGAAAACGCGGAAAGGGCATCAAATGTTCCCATAGAAAGGTGATTTATTTCCTGGGCGCCCCCGCAGATGATGCAGTCCTGCAGGCCCGTCTTTATGAAATGATATCCCAGCCCGATGGAGTGCGATCCGCTGGCACAGGCAGCACTGATGGTAAAGTTGATACCCCGCAGTTTGAAGATCGTAGCCAGGTTCATCGTCACGGTGGAGTTCATGGTTTGAAACACGGCGCCCGAACCCACCAATGTTGTGTCTTTCTTCTCACGGATCATATTATCGGCTTCGATCACGGCCTTTCCGGAACTGTCGTTACCGTACAAGATCCCTATCTCATGATCGTGTATATATTCTGCGTCGATCCCTGCATTGGCCAGCGCTTCGATGGTGGCCATGTAGGCATATTCACCCTGTTCGGGCAGCATCACCCGTGCACGGCGATCGAGTTTTCCTTTAAGGTCGGGTCTGTCAACATAGCCGGTCAGGCCGGATCGATACCCATATTCTTTGCGCACCGGATCGAGAATTATGCCCGATTTTCCTTTGTACAAAGAATCCCTCACCTCATCGAGGTTTTTCCCGATGCAGGAGTAGATACCCATGCCTGTTATGACAACTCTTCTGTCCATATTTGAAGTAAAGTCAAAACCTTTATTTTTTTACTTTGGCCTTCTCCTTTTTTGTTTAAGAATACAAACCCCCATTCACCGAGATCACTTCCCCGGTTATATAGGAAGCGCCTTCCGATGCAAGGAACCCAACCGTACTGGCTACTTCTTCCGGTGTACCGAATCGTTTCACCGGTATCATGGCCTTTAATTCGTTTTCGTTGAGATCGCTGGTCATATCTGTTTTGATGAACCCGGGAGCAACCGCATTGACCGTAACTCCTTTTCTTGCGATCTCTTGCGCCAGGGCTTTTGTTGCACCGATCATACCCGCTTTTGCTGCGGAGTAATTGGTTTGGCCGGCCATGCCTTTCAACCCCGACAGCGACACGATATTGATGATGCGGCCGTATTTTTTCATAAGCATACTGTTCACCACCAGCCGGGTTACATAAAAGAACCCCCCCAGGCTGGTATCAATAACACGGTCCCATTGTTCATCTTTCATCCACATCATCAAACCATCATCGCGGATGCCTGCATTGTTCACCAGAACTTCAATTGTCTTATCCGGGTTGGCGTCTATCCAGCCACCGAGCTTGCCGGTTATCTGGTCTTTATCCGCCACATCGAACTGGATGATCTCGCCAGAAACTCCTTTTTCTTTTACCAGTGAAAGGGTCTGCAACGCCTCGGCTTCATTCGAGCGGTAATTGACAAGTACATTGTACCCCATTCCCGCCAGTTTGATACAAACGGCCTTGCCTATACCCCGGGAACCTCCTGTTACTAATGCAAATTTCATCTGGTCTGTTTTGGCGGATTAATGTATGATGGTATCTGGTTTTTCTGTTTCAACAGTTCAGGATGTGATTTGTTCCTTTACCTTACCCAGTTTAAAAGAAATGACCGGGGCGGAATTCTCAAAATAGGTTTTGATCTTTTCCAGGTCTTTGTACTTGGGTTTATCTTCTATGAATACAGGGAATAATTTCCGGATCTCTGAATAGACATGATGTGTTTCGGACGACAGCCTGTCGGTACACTTCATATAGTCGATCGCCTGCAACACGGTCATCATTTGTATGGCCAGTACCTCAAATGAGTTATTGATCACCCGGCGGGTCATTAATGCAGCGTTACAACCCATGCTCACAATGTCCTGGTTGTCGTTGTTATTTGGTATGCTATGGACATACATGGGGAAGGACATGGTCTGGTTCTCAGCAACCGTTGATGTTGCAGTGAACTGCATGCCCTGCATGCCAAAGTTGAAGCCCAGCACGCCGAGGTTCACAAAAGGAGGGAACTTCTGGTTCAGCTTTTCGTTGAGCAGGTAGTTCAGCTGCCTTTCCGAAAGCATTGATAGCTTGGTGATGGCGATCTTGAGTTTATCCATCTCCAGTGCGACATAATCACCATGGAAATTACCGCCGTGGAAAATGTTCTGGCTCTCATGGTCAATTACCGGGTTATCGTTCACTGAGTTCAGTTCATCGGTCACTACCCTCTCCGACTGGGAGATGGTATCATAGATCGGCCCCAGCACCTGTGTCACACAGCGCAGTGAATAATATTCCTGCACCTTGTCCTTGAATACCTCCTGGTCGAGCTTGGACGGGTTATACAGGTGTTCCGAACGGTTCCGGATCATTTTGCTGTCTTTGAGTATCTCTCTCAGCTGGGCAGCAATTTTATTCTGGCCCTTATGATGTTTTACGATGTTCAGTTCGTAAGAATAATGATCGTCGTAGGCTTCCACCACTTCATTGATCATGGCCGAAAGCAATACCGACCATTCGAGCAGTTTCTGCGCCTGGATGATATTGGCCATGCCGATACCTGTCATTGCCGAAGTGCCGTTGAGTATCGCCAACCCCTCCCGGATATGAATAGTAAGCGGTTTTATCTTTAGTTTGGTAAATACTTCGGCCGTTGGCCTTACTTCACCTTTATAGATCACTTCCCCTTCGCCGATCAAAACCAGCCCCAGGTGGGCCAACTGAACCAGGTCGCCGCTGGCGCCCACGCCGCCGTGTTCGAATATGCAAGGTGTTACGTCTTTGTTGATGAGGTCTTTGATGAGGTGCACCGTTTCAGCGTGTACTCCTGAGTATCCCTGCATCAGGCTGTTGAGCCGGGCCAGCATCACCCCTTTCACCATAATGGGCGACATCAGGTTATTGCTGCCGGAACTATGGCTTCGGATGAGGTTATACTGGAGCTGGAGCATGTTCTCCTCGCTTACTTTATACTGGGCCATGGGTCCGAAACCGGTATTGATCCCGTAGATCAGTTTATTGGAGGAGAATTTTTGCAGGAAGCGGAAATTGGCCTCCACCTTTTCCACTGCCTTTTGGTCAAGCGCAACCTCTTTTCCCTCATAGAGAACGGCTGAAAAATCAGCCAGGGAAAGCCGTCTGTCACCTACATGTACCATGTTCCGAATTTAGTCTTAATAAGGGTTTTTATCAAAGCGGTAAAAATATAATAAAGATTCCAAATTCTGGTCTTTTGAGCCGCCCTGCCATGAAGTTATAAAAACAATCCCCAACAAAATTTGCGGTTGCTGGGTATTTTTAACAAGCAGAAATTCTCTAATTTTAGCTACAAATAAACCTAAAACATCATCTTACTATGAAAAGAATGTCCTGCGTGATCGCTGTAATGGCCTTTTCGCTTTTCGCAATTCAAACCAATGCGCAAAAGATCAAGACCAAGGAAGGAGACCCTTCTGTTCTCAAGAATGAGTCAAATATAAATATCGAGTTCACCTATGATAATATCTCTGTGGGCAAGTTTGCCGACGAGAAGGATTATATCAAAAAGAAGACTGATGAGTACAACGCCAAAGACCCGGGCAGGGGCGATATCTGGGCCAAGAACTGGATCAATGACCGTCAGGCCAGGTATGAACCGAAGTTTATTGACCTGTGGATGATAACCAGCAAAAAAACCGTAAGCAAAGACGCCAAGTACACCCTGATATTCAAAACCAAATCCATTGAGCCGGGTTATAATGTTGCAGGCGGCATGGTAGCGTTCGGGGGAAGAAAAAATGCGGAGATCGATGCAGAAGCCGTGATCGTGGAGACGGCGAACAGGGATAAAGTGATTGCCGTGCTTACAATAGAAAATGCTCCGGGAGGTGTATGGGGCGGCTATGATTATGATACGGGTACAAGGATCGCAGAATCCTATGCGATTTCGGCCAAAAGGCTGTGTAAATATATCTACTAACCGCATTTGCAACTATTAAAAAAGCCTCCCCGTGGAGGCTTTTTTAGTTTGGGAATGCTGGCTTATCTTGAGCCCGTTAAAAAAATTTTACCCTGGTCCGTTTAATACCTGATCAAAAAATCAAATCAAACACTTTATGAAAAAAATGTTTCTCACGTGCCTTACCCTTTTTTCTTCTTTACTAATTCATGCACAGGCAACTTATGTGGCCGGCCCCGAGCTGGATAATGACCGCGATGTTAAAATGAACCGCATGATAGGCGGTGATGATGATGCTTTTTATTGTTATCGTATAAAAACAAAGGGAAGGGGTACTTCCTTCTACGTGGAGAAGTACAGTAAGAAAACCCTGAACCAGGCCTTTTCACAGGAGATCTCCCTGGACGATGACAAGACCAAAATCGAAGACGTGCTCTTTGCGCAGGGTAATGTATACATCTTCAGAAGAGAATACGACAAGGGCGCCGATAAAATGACTCTTTTCTACCAATCGGTTTCTTCTTCCGGAAAAGTAGCCACCAAGCTTGTCCCGATCACTGTTATCACTTCCGACCATTATGAGTTTGTTGACTTTGATATTTACCAGACACCGGATAAAACCCGTTTCCTGGTAAAAGCCTGTCATAAGCCGGATAAAAATGCAGAATATAAATCCGACTTCATCCTCCTTGATGCAACAAAGGATATGGCAAAGAAATGGACCAAAACAGTTAATCAGCGTTTGTCGAACAATAACGTAACACAGAATGTACTGGGTTGGTTTGGTATGGGCTCATGGGCCCCCAGTAAGGATTTCTCATTGGTGGGCCTGTATGTAGACGACAACGAGAATATTTATTACAGCTACGTGGATGTGACCAAGAACTCCACTGAAAAGGAAAAAAGATACCGTCTTCACATGAATACCCTCAACGCCGGCGAAACGGCCACCAAAACCGTTGATGTGATGTTTGAAGATGAATACACTGTTAGTGATATTGAATTTCACAAAGGCGATAACAACAGCATGGTGATCGGCGGTTTCATCAAAGATGTGATCGAGAGGCCGGGACGTGACCTGGTGAAAGTGGGCATCTTTAGTGTAAAGGTCGACCTTGTTAGCAACAAAGTGGCCTCGCTCGTTACTTCCTTCTTCGACGATCAAATGCTCAAGGCACTTGAGTCCAATAACAAGAAATCACGCTACCTTAAGTACAAGCTTGATTACATCATACCTGTTGGAGATGCCGTGTATTATGTGGGTGAGCAGTACCGGGAAACAAGGGTAACCACTACGTCCAATAATTATGGCGTGGGTGGATTCGGTATGAGCAGTTACAACAGCAATACCTACTGGGAGTACGAATATATGGATGTGATCGTGGCCAAACTTGACAAGCAGGGTAAATTTGAGTGGGTGAAGAATGCCCCGCTGCGCAACGAAATGAGGATGGATTTTGCCCACGTATTCAAACAGTATATTGCCATCGCAACCAGCAAGAACCTTTATATCCTCTGCAACGACCACCCAAAGAATATCGCCCGTTACGAAAAAAACGATTATGAACCTTCTGACCTGAAGTCGGTAAGAACCATCCACGGCTCCAACTTTGTATGCAATGCGATGGCCCTGGCAACAGGCAAGATCACCCGTTCAGTGGTATTTGAAAACGAAAAGTATTGTTTTGCCCCCATCCAGGAGAGAAACCGGCAGTTTATGCCGCCTTCAGAGTGTGAGATCTTTGTTCGGGGAGCCAATAACGAGGTCTATATCTATTCTGAAGACCGCGGAAGAGACCAGTTTGGTAAGATCACGTTCCAGTAAACAGCAGAGAACCTTCTTTTTAAAAAGGACCTTCTGTACAGAAGGTCTTTTTTATTCCCAATTGTTTTATTTTAGCGGCCTGTAAAATTTCTTTATATGAAGCAGATCCGTCACACATTATTCTTTACACTTTTTATCGCTGTATCAATTATTACCCAGGCACAGGAAGTGACCCTTACTAAAGGAAACCTTGAATTCCTTAAAGGAGAGAAGACCATCAACATCGAATTCGTTTACGACAAACTCAAGATCGATGATTATGGCAAAGAGGAGAATTTCATTAAAATAAAAAAAGCGGAGAAAGATGCCAAGGAGCCGGGTGGCGGTGAGAAGTGGTTGAAAGAATGGGAAGACGACAAGAAGAACAAATTCGAGGCCCGTTTCATTCTTCGCTTCGGGGAAAATGGAAAGATCGCATACAATAAAGAATCGAAATACACACTCGTATTCAGCACGCTTTATATGGAAGGAGGTTACAGCGTGGGCGTTGCCAAGAAGAATGCCGTGATCGATGCACAGGCCTGGATCATCGAAACAGGCAAGCCGGATAAAAAACTGGCCATGTTTGTTATTGACCGGGCGCCGGAAAGCATGTGGAGGGGGGCTGCTTTCGACAGCGGCGACCGTATTTCACAAGCCTATATGCTGGCGGCCAAACAGCTTGCCATCTTAATCAAGAAGGAAACAAAATAAGTATCATCAGTCGTTCATCTCAATATGAAAAAAACATCTCTGTACTTTGTCCTGTTATGCACCTCCTGGCTGGTTTCGCCCGCCCAGTTAAAGCAGCTGGCAGAGGGCCCTTCGTTTCCAGAACCTGAAGATGGTTTCGGCAGGATCATGCAAATGAAAAATGGGAACACCATTTACTTGCATATCAGTGTTTCGGATGGAATCCTGGTGCGTATATACGACCCCGGCCACATTGAAAAAGTATCAACGAGCAGTACCCCCTCTTACGGAAAATTGAAGTGGAAAGAACTTCTTACCGGAGACAGGACAGAGTGGGTCGACGGAGTTATAGAAGTGAATAATGATGTACTGATTTTTATATCTACCATCACCGGTGTAGGAAAAGCAAGTACATACAAATTACTCATAGATGGCAATACCGGTAAAATAAAAGAGGATATGATTATTACGAATTCATGGGGAGTCAGGGTAATCAAGGATTATATCAATGACCATTATGCAATTCTTTACCGGCCAGCTAACGCTCAGGCCAATGATGATGCCCGGGTAATAAACGTTTTTGGAAGTGATCACAAAGTGATCAGAACAATCCCAGTAGACAATTTACCCGTATTAGATGCCGACCATCCGAATACCGGTATTATCGACATGGTAATGGCCAATGATAAGGTATACGCCCTGTTTTCAGCTTATAATTATTCTAAAAAGAGGCCATCCAATATGCCTGTTCCCGAGACCCATTTTATAGGCATCTCCGAAAGCGGAACTTCTTTTTCAAAGGATATTGTTTTACTTAAGCTGCCACCCGACATGCCTGTTTGGGGAACTGCAGTAAGATATAACCCGGCGACCAGGAAGATTTATATTTTTTCCATGAAAAACAACTATTGGGAGAATTACAAAAGAAGTTACCAGTATTATATGTATGTATCCATTTTTGATCCGGAGACCAGGAACATGCAGACCTTTGACGAAATGGGTACGAATGAAAAGATAAACAATGCTTACCAGGAACGTTTCTCAAAGAAGGACGATTACCTGGGTATGGCGCAAAATCTGTTCGTGAATGACGACGGCAGTTTTTCCCTGCTCTGCGAAGAGCGCATGATGGGGGGTGCTGATGGGAATAATACCTGGATCGGGAAAGTCTTACAAAGCAATTACGATAAAGATGGTCAATTCCGGTCAGGGTATATCGTACCAAAATTTCATCACCTTTTCAGAGTAGCGCAAAAACCTTTTTCGCGTAAAGGATGGGAAAACTCTGCTCAACCCTTATATTTTGGGGTACAGTATAAATTCTTCCTCTATCTCGACGGCGCCGAAAACAAATATCTTTTATACAACGATCTTGAAAGAAATAACAAGGTTAAAGGAGACAGGTATGCGGCTGTAGCCGGTGTGGAGGATTGTGACACTTATATATATAAACTTACGGGTGATGAACTTGTCCCTCCGAAACTCTATGCCTTTGGAGAACCGGCTTCCGGGGAACATAATATAGCAATGCTTTCCGTATCTGATTATGATAAAAAGAAAAATGTTCTTGCCACGCTAAGGCTTGATGCCGGGTCAAAGAAAAACAAAACAGTTAAACTGGTCTGGCTGCAGCCTCAATAAAAGCGAACGTAAAACAAAAGGACTCCTGAATCAGGAGTCCTTTTTTGATTATGGAAATTATCAATTCCTTCTGTCAATAAATCGCACTGCTTTCCTCCCCGTTTCAGGAAACTGCATTTTGTGCATCTCTTCTTTTGAAACATAATGAATATGCGGGCTCACCCGCAGGCGTGCCTGCAGATTGGAACGGATCTTACGGTCGCATTCTTCTGAATCGCTTACCGGTAACAAATGAAGTTTCACTTCATCCATACCAATGTCATTGGAATAGACCTCGGCCACATAGTCTTTCACTTCTTCCATCTCGTTCAACAGGTCGAACAAAGACGGCGGGTACAGCGTAGTTCCCTTGAATTTGATCATTTGTTTCTTTCTTCCCACCACCGGCGATAAACGCAGGGTGTTTCGTCCGCAGGAACAAGGCTGGTCATCATATACGCAGATATCGCCTGTTTTGTACCGCAGCAAAGGCATGCCTTCCACACCCAATGTAGTAATGGTCACCTCGCCCGGTTCGCCCGGTCTCACCGGCCGGTTCATTTCATCCAGCAGCTCCACGATCAGTAACTCGGGTTGCAAATGGCCGCCACAACCTTCCACACACTCGGTGAATGCCGTTTGCATTTCGGTGGAAGCATAGGTTGAGAACAACTGTATGTTCCAGGCATCGGTGATGCGTTTCCCTAATGTATTCAAAGAAAAATCGGTATTTCGGATATTCTCCCCGATGCAGATGGCTTTCTTTACCGAAGAGGCGTTGATATCGATCTTATGCTCTTCAGCAAACTGCACCAATTTCAAAATGAAAGAAGGCACTGCAACAATGGCTGTCGGCTTCAGGCGTTGAATGGTTTCCCATTGCAGGGAAGGAACACCCGGGCCTACCCGGATGATGCCTGACCCTAATTTCCTCAGTCCTGCATAATAGGCCATCCCTGCCATGAACTGACGGTCGAGCGTGAGCATCAGCTGGAATACGTCGTTGGGTGTTATTTCTGCGCTGAGGAAAGAACAGTATTCGTTATAGGTTAACCGGTCGAGGTCGTTTTCGGTCAAGGCAATGGTAACCGGGCTTCCCAAAGTACCCGAAGTGGAGCTGTATTCAACGATCTTGTTTCGTGGGACGCATAAAAATTCATCATTCCGCTGCTGCAGATCCTCTTTCACCGTTACGGGGATGCCCACCAGGTCGTCAACCGATTTGATGCCTTTTACATTGAACTTTGCCTGGCTGAACAGTTGGCGGTAAAACGGTGAATGTTCATTCAGGTAGGCAAGTGCCTCCTGCAGTTTCTTATCCTGCATCGCCCTGATCTCTTTCCTGCTTTTAAAAGCGGTGTCTGGTGAGTAGGTCATAAAGCTTCTATTATTACTATGGCGTGGGCCACTGTTTTAAGATGCGACAAAGAGACGAAAATTTTTCCTGTATTCAGTTTTTCAATGGTAGTTGCCGTGTTGCCCAGGAAGCGTATGCCGGGTTTCCCTTCTGCATCATTATAGATCTCGATCTCGTTAAATGCCGTGCCGCTTCTCCAGCCCGTCCCGATGGCTTTCAGAAAGGCTTCTTTAGCTGCAAAACGTGCGGCATAATGTTCGTACCTGAAGGCCATGGCCTCGCAATAGGCGATTTCGTGAGGGGAAAAGACCAATTCTTTAAAACCGGCCTTCTTCTCCATTTTCTCCATTACCCTTTCCACTTCGATAAGATCTGTTCCGATGCCGAGAATCATGTTTCTTTTTTGTGAAATGCTGATTGGTTCAGTGCGTTATTATAAGTTACTACCCGTTGCTTATCTTCTTTATCTGTTCCTTAATATGGTCTTCTTCCTGTTTGGTTGCGATCACTTTGGTCAGCGCCAGCCGGTAATATCTCAAAGCGGCGGTAAACCGTTTTTTCTTATACAGGTAGTCTGCGGCCAATACATAGCTGTTGTAATACTCCGGGTTGCTGGCCACCAGGCTGTCGGCATTGATCGTACCTCCGTCCAGGATGCGTTGCTTCATATTCCGGAACAGGCTAAAGTTTTTATACTCGCTTGTCAGTAAAAAAGAATCGGCGGCAACAATAAGGCTGCTGTCCATTATCTCACGGTCTTCCTTCATTCCTTTCAACCCGAATACCTTGTTCAGGTCGTAAGCCACATACTGGCCCAATTGCCAGGGGGAGGTAGATACCCAAGCCAATAATTTCTTAGGTTCGAATACCACCGAATGATGTGCGATCAGCTGGTTGATGGCTTTTTCATTCCCCATGCCGATGTTGTCGCCGTTCAAGCCTTTCCGGTCACGAAGAATACTGATCGTTTTCAATACGTTGTTCTTTCCATTTGCATTGAGCAGTTGCATCATCCGCTGGTACCGGTAGGAAGAGGCGCTTTCATTTTCCTGTTCAATGTTCATCTGTGTTTTACCCAACCCATTGCTCTGGAAATGGTTGGTGCAAACAATAAACTCTTTTTTCGGATCATACACATCCAGGCTCTCTGGTGTTTTTTCAATGATCACCGCCTTGTTGTCGTTTGCCGATGCGACCAGGAACGATTCCGACACAAACATTTTCCTTGACCTTGCAATGGCAATAGCTTCGCTGATGTTCTTTGCGTATTGCAGTATCTCTTTTGTCACCAGCGAGACCGGTGTGGCAGAGCCGGTAGGGAGGCTAGACTTGGCCGCATTGATGGTTACTGTTAATCCTTGGTCGTTCATACCGGATACGGCCCCGGTAAAGCCGCCCCAGGTAACCGTCATGAATTTATGTCCTTTCGCCGGGTTGAAGAATGCCACGATCTTGTCTTCAGCAAATTTATCGCCGACATAGAAGTCGAAGTTGCGGCCAATGATCAGTGTACTGTCTTCCGACTGGCTGCCCCAGGTACTGAAGGAGGTACAACCCACCATGGCCAGGTTCTGAACGGCATGGCCGATATCGTGTGCTGCATGGTAATTCAGGAGGCGTTCGTAATTGGTGCCAAGGTATTGGTATGCGGGGGATGCAGACTCAGAAACACCGTAGATCTCTTCCTTGTATTCTTCTGTTACGTTCTTGTCAAGGTTGCGGTTGAAAAAACCGATCATATATTTTAAAAAGCCCCGCTTGAACCTGGATGGGATCATCTTCTCGATCTGTTCGGCAAAATGATCTTCCTGCCGCACCACCAGCTCGGCAGTAAGCTTTCCATTGATCACTCCTCTTTCAAATGGTTCGCCCTCTACGTACAATTCATACAACCCGCTTTTACTATGGCGGAACCAGTTGTTCTTTATCGTGTAGAATCCATTGCCATGATCCGAGCGTTGCAGTTCCAGGGCAGTCATATCAGTGATCTTTGGCGGGTCGATCTTTGAAACCCTGACGATATAGATGGCGCCGATGACCAGCAGCAAAATGAACACACCCAGTACATATAGTACCCGTCTCCAGAATTTCTTTCGTTTAAGCATTTCTTATCTTATCAATGATGTCTTCGTTTCCCAGCAGTGCAACGCAGGTAACCAACCCGCTCATGGTGGTGCCCAGCACGCCATGTAAATTTAAGTTTTGCCCCGTTAAATAGAGATTAGGAATCTTTGTACGGGGAGAGATGAATGTCTTAAGCGGGTTGCGGTAGTCTTTTACGATCCCGTATAAAGAGCCATCGTTGTTACCAATATAGTCCCGGTAAGATAACGGCGTGGCCGTATAATACGCTTTGATCGCATCCCGGAGGCCGGGGAATTTTTCCTGCACCAGGCCGATCAGCTTCTCCGCCTTCTGTTTCTTGAACTCCTCGTACCCGTCACCGCGGTCGGTTTCATTGTTCACCGTATTAACGGTGTGGGCCCATTTTTCCACTTCGTCGAAACGCATATAGGCAAGGATGGTCATCGACTCGGCATATTTATCCATCCTGGATGAGGCGGCAAAGAAAATGGAATAAGCGAGCGGCCAGTTCTCTTCGGTATGGTCTGCCGGGTTCCACACATGGCCTTCCTTATGGTAGTAGTAATTGTTCTTCCGATATGGAAATGCGTTCTCTTTGAACACCACGTTTACAATGAATGAAGAAGCGGTATTCTCCATATCCTTCACCCGGCTGCGGTAAGCCGGTTTGATCAGGTCTGTTTCGGTCATCTCCAGTGTACGAACCGGGTGCATGTTGCTGATGAAATTCTTTCCGTATACATGAGTGCCATCTGCCAGTTGCACAGATGTAACCCTGCCATCCTCCACCACTATCTTTTTCACTTCTGTGTTACGGCGGATATCCCCCCCGTACTTGCGGATGCCCTGCACCAGGTACCTGGTGATGTTCGACCCGCCATCGACACATTTCCAGGAACTTTCGATGTAGCTGTTCAGGATCATGGCATGCACGTAGAGGGGTGTTTTATTTCCCTGCATTACATAAAGCATATTGTTTCCTACCAGCACCTCCTGCAATTTCCTGTTTCCGGTGATGGACTCTACGAAGGCTTTCAGGTCGATGGTAAGCACCGGCGTTTTCTCATTCACATCCCCACCTGATCGCAGGTTATAGAGAGGGAATTTGCTGCACACTTCCTGTATCTTGTCGCAATAGGTCCGTAAGGCTTTTTCTTCGCCCGGAAAATCTTTTAGCAGTTGTTGTACGAAGTTCTCATAACCCTGCGCAAAGACATATTCTTTCGGGTCGTTCTCAAATATGATCTTATCGAACACATCCTCCTCCATCTTCTGGAGCTTAAGCCGGCCCATCAACCCCATGTACTTGAATACCTGGTAGAGATTCTGGCCTTCAGCCAGCCCTCCGAGGTAATGTACGCCTGAGTCAAAGATCACCCGGTCCCGGACATAGGTCTGCAGGCTTCCTCCTGCCTGCTTATTTTTTTCAAGTACACATACCTTATACCCTTCCCGGCCCAGGATGTTGGCACAAACAAGGCCTCCCATGCCGCTGCCGATAATTACTATGTCGAATTCTTCTTTCAATGCTTTTGCTTTTCCGTCATCGATAGCCGGTAAGATGATCAGTTGTTTCTTAATATAAATATCGTATTCGATGTAAGTTTCGAGTCGGGTATCTCTTCGCAGGTCATCTTCCGTGCTGCTGCCATATCCCTGATCATCTTACCTGATAAAAAACACAAACCGCTCTCTTTTGTTTTATTGAAGTTCAGCAGCCTGGTCGAAAAGAACTCTGTAAGTTTTGTATGCTTATGCTGTTCTTCCTTATCCTTATCGCCGTCGCGGATGATGACCACGCCCCCGGGGGCCAGGTGATCCATACATCTGGTGATCACCAGTTGCTGTTCGCCGGGCTGGAGGTAATGAAGCATATCGGCCATTATGATGGCATCGTATTGTTCAAAGGGGAAACCCATCACATCCGTGTGTACAAAATTAATTTTATCCGTTTTGCTGAAGCAATGGTTGGCTGTATCTATTTTCTCCTCGTCGTAATCGATGCCTGTGACCTCCCTTTCTGCCGATACGAAGGCCAGCATGTACGACATGAATCCGTAACCGCAACCAATGTCGAGTACCTTCCCTTTACGGGGAACAACCCGGTTAAAGAATTCGTAATTGCCCTCCAGTTTTGTTTTTATCCGCATGTACCATTCCAGTACCGGCCCCTTGTACAGGTAATTATAAATGAGTTTCTCCCTGAAATAAGCAGGTTGTTCGATCTCTTCCTTCAGGTCAGCAAACTCCTGCCGGAAATACCGGCCGATGAGCTTAGCCCTTTCCGAATAGCCCTTGCCAAACCGATCGTCATCGGGTTTGATCCGGGGAAGGAACTTCACCGTTAGCTGGCCGTCTTTTAATAATTGGTCCTGCTTGGTCAATGTATAATCCGTTCCATGGATCATGATGGGCAGGATATCGAGGTTCAGTTTTTCGGACAGGAAGAATGCGCCCTTGTGAAAGCGCTTGACCACTCCGTCTTCCGAGCGGGTACCTTCCGGGAAGATAATGACCGAATAGCCGTTCTTTATACGGTCTTCCACGATCGTGTAATCTTTTTCGATCTGCTCGGTAGGAAAATAATCGGCCATGCGGATCACTTTACCAAAGAGCGGTGAGTTCCAGATGCGGGTATTGGTGAACATGATCAGCTTCGGGTGCAGCATGATCAGCGGCACTATATCGAGCGACGACTGGTGGTTGGCGATGATGATGGCGGGTTGATCAAACTTCTCATTCTGCGGGTTGATGATCCGCTTCTTTACATTGATCATAATGTATACCAGCCGCCGGCAGATACGGGCAATGATGGTATGATAGATCAGCTTGCCTCTTTCCCTGATATTGAACAGGGCAAAGATGTAGGCAATGTGTGTAAAGGCCACGCTCCAGCCGATGAAATAAGAAAAAGCGAAAGAGGATTTCACGAAGGCCCATGCCGTCCAGGGAAACCGGTTACGCCTTACCCGGTTTTTTATAAGTACCGAAAACAGGAAAGGGATCAGCACCTGCGACATAACGACCACGCAACCGATGCCGATGATAGAGATCAGGGCGATGGAACGGAGGGCGGGGTGTTTTGCAAAGATCAGGACCCCCAGCCCCGCAATAGTTGTGATCGCTGAAAGAATGATGGACGATTTAAAGGAAGAAAGGTTTTTCTTCCCGGTTTTGTATTCCTGCAACAGGCCGTCCATGATAAAGAGGCTGTAATCATCGCCCAGGCCGAAGATGAGAGCCGACACGATGATGTTGATGATGTTGAACTGGATACCGAACAGCCCCATGATGCCGAGTATCCATACCCAACTGAAGAACATGGGGATGAAAGAAACGAGCGTGAGCTCGATCCGGCCATACATCAGCAAGAGGACCACGAACACCAGGAGGGAGGTCATCAGTGCAATGCTCGTGAAATCGGCGTTCACGATCTCGACAAAGCGGTTGGTAAGGTATTGCTTATCCAGCACCGTAACGTGTTCGTTTTTATCAAATGCCTTATAAACCTCCTGCTTATTATCCGCTGTTGTTTTTACCAGTGTTACCACGGTCGATTTACCCGGCCTCTCGGTAATATAATCGTCCAGGAAATTTTTTCTCATTGCATCCATTACTACTTTATCAACTGCTGTATAGGTTTTATTCAGCAGCTGGCCGAACGCATCGAATGCAGCAGGATTGAATTTCAGTGCAGCACCTTCGGTAAGCAGGGTGTTCATTAATGCCTGTTTTTTTTCAACCGTCCAGTACCGGTTCCACTGTTCGATCCTTCGTTGCTGCATCGAATCGGAAATGATGAGTGAAGAAACACCCGAATATTTTTTTACCACACCATTATCACGCAAACCGCCGACCTGTCCGATGATCTTTTCATTATTCCTGAGCGCTTCGTCCAGCGTCTTACCCTCGGTAACCACGTATACCGATTGCAGGGCATATTGATTGATCTCATTCAGCTTTTTTTCCGATTCCTTCAGTTCCTTACTCATGAAATTCATGTGCTGCAGATCGCTTTCAAACCCTGCCTTTCCAGCCCAGAAGGCAAAGAAAACGGTGAGGGCGAAAAGGAGGACTACCAGGTATTTGTTGTATTCGGGGCGGAGGGATGCCAGTTTATCGATCCAGGAAAACTCATTTCCTTTGTGGCCGTATTGTTCTTTTCCGGATGAAATGAAATGCGGGAGGAAGATGAGGGAACACAGCGAGGCGCCGACCAGGCTGAATGCTGCAAAAAGGCCCAGGTCTTTCAGCATTTCCGATTCCACGAACTGCAGGCAGAAAAAACCCCCGATGGTAGTGAAGCTGCCCACGGTCATGGGCATGGCAAGGTCGCGGATCAGCTCCCTGATTTTTCCTGTATGCCGGTAATGATTGAACACATGCAATGAATAGTTTACGGCAATGCCCAGCACCACCGAACCGGTTCCCAATGCAATGACAGAGATGCTTCCCTTGATAAAATAAATAAGCGCCAGCGAAAACCCCGCGCCGAAAACAACCGGTATAAGAATGAGCAAAGGGGCCCTCTT
Source organism: uncultured Ferruginibacter sp. (assembly GCA_964645235.1). GTDB lineage: Bacteria > Bacteroidota > Bacteroidia > Chitinophagales > Chitinophagaceae > Ferruginibacter. Next base: position 81,065 of record CAZYAT010000010.1, read on the forward strand.
CTTTCGGAAATAAACCCCGAGAAAAACAACAAGGAACAGGATGGTGATGCCCTGCGTAAGCAGTGTATCTTTCCGCAACTGCAAGGCATTGCCCACAGAAACCGCGGTAGCCCCAAAGTAGGAAGCGCTGATGTTGGCCGTATTGTTCTTATTGATCAGGGAGTCAAGACCCTTTAACAGCTGTGCATTTTTTCCTGTATTGTTGGGAGGATAAAACGGCGTAATGAAGAACAACAGGTTCTTCCCGTCCTTTGTTACTACGTATCCATCATAGAGCTCAAAGTTCTCATCGTACTGCAATTGCCGGATCTTCTTCATTCCCAGGAAGCTGATGCCGACAGGATCCCTGCTGATCATGCTCTTCAGGGCAATCCCTGCGGGGGAGGTCAGCGTTCGGATGTCTTGTTCCAGGGTTTGCCTCACGGTAGCTGGTGCAGTAAGCGAATCGATTGTTTTGTAATCTTCTTTTTCAAGGTATACCGGAAGATGATCGGTGATGGTGCCGAACAGTTCCATCGAAGCTTCATCATCTACCTTATCATTTATTTTTCTTACGAAGGGAGAAAGGTGATCCCGGATGCCTGATACCAGCGTATCCGCGTAAGCAACCAAGCTATCGGTATCCGTTGATGCGCTGTCTGTAAATGATATGGTGATCGCCAGTTTATCCATGAACCTGGAGTTCTGGAAAACCTCGTTGAGTTTTTCGATCTTCTTATCATTGGGAAGTATCCGTGAAATATCCTCTTCAAATTTCACCCGGCTGGCAAACCAGGCAAAGAACGCAAGGAGGAAAACAAAACTGCCATAGAGAACAACTTTGCGTTTGCTGTAAAATTGATATATGCCAAGTAGTATTTTCTCCATGCCCTAATCTGTTCCGGCAGCAGCCGTTCTTTTTTTACCAGTCAGTTTTAAAACAATATAGGTAAGCACCCCGAATACAAAACCGGCAACCACGGCCAGGCTGATGCTCCCGTAAATATATTGAAGCAGGTTGTTTTTGATGGAGCTCAGCGTAATGGTTTTGCTGAAGCTGAAGGCAATGGCCTTATCGCCCATCCAGGGGGTACCCATTTTATAGCTGAGGAAGATGATCAGGGGTATCATGGGTGGTATGCTGATGTTGGCCGCAATGATCACCAGCGGTTTGTTCAGTTTGAACAATACGGCCAGGAAAATGGCAGCCACCAGCTGGAACCCCCAAATGGGCACAATACCCATGAAGATACCGAAGCCTACAGAAAATGCTTTCCTGCCAGGAGGCTCACCGGTGTTGAATAAGTGTTCATCGAGCAGTTGGGCCAGTTTTTTCCTGTCAAAAAGGGTTCGGATGAAATTCCTTGGTTTGATATAAAGGAAAGTGATCAGCACCAGTATCGTATTCAGTACACTTATGCGGAAAAAATCTCTGAACGGGCGGAAATGGGAGAGCCGCTCCTCCTTCGGCGCATAATAAACGGTAACAGGAACCGACTCAACCGCAATGCCTTTCCAGGCAGCCCTTACCAGCACTTCGATCTCAAATTCGTATTTGCGGGTGAAGAAATGCATTTTCTTCAAGGGCTCCAGCGGGTACAACCTGTAGCCCGATTGGGTATCCGGACTTTTGATCCCCGTTTCCACCCTGAACCAGAAATTGGAAAACTTATTGCCGAAACTGCTCCCTCCAGGAACCGACTCCTGGTTCATATTGCGGGCACCGATGATGATGGCATTGGGATAAGTTCCCAGCTTGTCAAGAAAAACGGGAAGGTCTTTGGCAAAATGCTGGCCATCCGAATCGATTGTTATGGCATACTTATACCCTTTTTCTGCAGCATATTTAAAGGCAGTCCTCAGTGCCCAGCCCTTTCCCCGGTTACTTGTATACCCGATCAGCTGTATGCCTGGAAAAGAGGCGGCAATGGCAGCGGTTTCGTCGGTAGACCCATCATTTACCACGATAATGTGGTTTGTATAGCCGGATACCCCCTCTATTACCTTTCCCAGTGTGGCGGCATTGTTATACGTAGGAATAATAACGCAGGCCCTTAATTCATCAAATCGCTCCTTCGGGGAATCAGAACCGGTCATTATATTGGTAGTTTGACATTAAAAGGGTTAAAGGGAAGCGGTAAAATTAAAACATTAAGATGAATAACAACTTAGTAGTGAGTTGGTTTAATGGGTATTTGACAGTGGGAAAGCAACCCTTATTTAACAGTAGAAATTTGCACAAAGAAGGATGTTGGCACGGTTTTGGTTTTTTAGGGTCTGTCTCCGAAAGGAGATTATTCAAAACAAGCACGCTTTTAAGTCTAACCATCTAAAATCTAATAGTATGACTGAAACAAATTTTCCTACTCCGTCTGCACAAGCTGCACCGGCCAAGAGTTACAAGAATATCGTGATCGGCACCCTGGCTACGGCCCTGGTTGCTGTGTCTGGATATGCACTTTATTCAAAAAATCAGACCTCCAATACCATTCAGCAACAGGAGACCCAGATTGCTAAAGTGACAACAGAAAAAAGTGAATTGCAGAACAGTTTCGACGCTTCACTCGCCAGGCTCGACTCTATGTCGACTGTAAATACTGGCCTGGAAGCCAAGCTGGTTGAAAAGAACGACGAGATCGCTAAAGTAAAGGCTGAGATCCGCAGTATCCTGAATAAGAAGAATGCAACTGCCGCCGAGTTGGGCAGGGCCAAAACCCTGATCGCCTCATTGAACGAGAAGATATCTTCACTTGAGCAGGATGTTGCCCGGCTGACCATGGAGAACCAGACGCTCTCCAACGACAAAGTGGTTCTTACCCAGGAAAAAGAAAAACTGACACAGGACCTTGCTGCCACCACCACGGTTAAGCAGGAACTGGAAAAGAAAGTAGACGTAGCTTCTACGCTGAATGCTTCAAACATTGTGATCACCCCGATCAATGTTAAGAACAACGGCAAGGAAAAAGTGTCCACCACTGCAAAAAGGGTTGACAAATTCGTGGTAAGCTTCGATGTGATGAACCGCATCGCACAAACCGGTAAAACAGATATCTATGTACTGGTGATCGGTCCGGACGGACAGGCCATCAATACCGGTTCAGAAACATTCACGATCCGCGACGAAGGTGAAAAAGCCTATACAGCAAAAGTTCCTGTTGACCTGGAAACAGCTAAAACAAAGAATGTTGAATTCGCCTTCACCCCTGGATCGGCTTTCAAGCAGGGTAATTATACCGTGATGATCTATCAGAACGGATTCCTGATCGGCCAGGGTACCCGTGAGTTGAAGAAAGGCGGCCTATTCAGCTAATATCAAATCCAACATATACAAAACAGTATCCTGTTAAACCAGGTAAAGCTGTCCGGATCTTAATAATCCGGGCAGCTTTTTTTTGGAATGAACCATCCGGGCCGGTAATTGTTAAATAAGCGGTCAAAAGGGCCTCATACCCTATCTTTGCACCCGATTTTTAACTGCATTATCAAACCTTATTTAAACTAGTATGAAAAAGTTCTTTTTAGCAGCCGCCCTGCTGATGCTGGCCGGCGGTACTTACAGTCAGTCATTCATGCACGGAGCCGGCCTCACTTTCGTAGGCAGCACCACCGGCCAGGGCAGCAACAGCGACATTGGTTATGGTGAAGGGTTCTATTATTTTCCCCGTTTTAATTTCGTAGAAACAGAAGCTTTATCCGTATCTGTTGGTATTCCGTTGGTGTTGGGCATATCGGCCAGCACCGGCACAACCACCGACCAATATGGTTATATATATGATAACAGCTCAATTGGATTTATGGTAAATGCCCCATTGATCATCAACCTGAACATGGGCCGTGGTTCCAGCAAAGACAACACCCAGAAGTTCGGTTATTTTGTAGGCGCCGGTTTTGGTTACCACCATGGTGATTTCCTGGTTGATGCCATTGACGATTATGGCTACAGCTACGTTAAAACCACCAGCAGTAATATCTACGGGCCAGCCGGAAATGCCGGTGTACGCTTTGGCGTTGGCCGCAGGCACCGTAACATCGAGGTTCGCCTTTCTTATATGAAGGGCATCAACGAAAACAAACCTCACATTTTCGGTATCGCCGCCGGTTTTAACTTCTAAGACATTTCAGAACATCTTGGTATAAGTCGTTTCATTCGTTGTATTCGCAACGGGTGAAACGACTTAACGTTTTAAACAACTGATCCCCGAATCTTCGTTTTTTTTACATTTGCTCACATGAAAAGGAATATCAAAACAGTAGCAATAATCGGCGGTGGCCCTTCGGGCTGCGCCCTGGGTATTTTACTTAAACGAAAAGGTTTCGATGCGGCCGTGTTCTACCTCGAAAAAAGACCCGAGATCATCGTAGGCGAATCCTTGCTGCCCGCCATCATACCCTTGCTGCGTGAGCTCGGGATTGAAGATGAGGTGAAATCGTACAGCACCTATAAGCCGGGGGCTTCGGTGTGGGTGAATAAAGAAGAAGAGGCCACTTCGCCATTCAGTTTTGGCGGCGGCGGCTTACCTCCCTATGCATATAATGTTCCCCGGGTTAAGTTTGATAAAACCATTTTTGATAAAGCGGTGGCCGAAGGCGTTACTTTCTTTCCGCATATTGCAAAGATCGAACAGGTATCGGGAACCGATGAGCTAAGGCTGAGTGATGATACCATCGCTGCAACCAACGATTATTTCAAAGGCCAGCCTGATTTGATCGTGGATGCTACCGGGCGTTCACGAACCATAGCACGCCTGATGAACCTGCCTACCCGTGAAGGAGCCCGTAAAGACGTTGCCCTCTTCGCCCATTTAACCAATGCCGAAAAGATCAGTCCTTATAATATACACCTGCACCGCCTGCAGGAGGGTTGGACCTGGCGCATACCTTTACCCGACCGCACATCAGTTGGAGTGGTGATCAACCCGAAGCACCTCGAAAAATACGGGGGCACCAAGGAAGAACAGTATGACACGATCCTGAAGTCGGATCCTACCCTGATCAAGTTTACGCAACATGCAAAAAGAGAAACAGCCGTAGTGCAATACAACAATTATCAGCTTATCACCGAGCGTATGTATGGAAAGAACTGGTTACTGATCGGTGATGCAGCCGGCTTCCTGGATCCCATCTTCTCTTCGGGATTGTTCCTTGCTATTAAAAGCGCCTTTACAGCAACAGATGCCATCTGCGAGGGAACAGATACCGCTTTCAAACAATACCAGAAGATGGAGATGCATGAGTTGAAGGTTTGGCAAAAGCTGGTGAACACCTGGTACAGCGGCGGCCTCTTTACTTTAATGACCGTAGGAAAAGAGAGGATGGATACTTCTTTCGGCCGGTTCATTGGCCCGCACATGCAGCGTCATCTTACCCGGATATTTACGGGCGAGGCCGTATATAAAACATATAGCCGCGGCTTCTTGCGCTTTATCCTGGGTCCGATGATCCGCTGGATGAAGCTGGGCCGCCTTCATAACAGGAATATCAGCGACCTGGCAATAAAATAATGGTAGTGACCGGGAATATGGGCTGTTACATCCCTGTTCCTTCGTGCTAAAATTTATTATATTTACAGAGAACGCGGCAGTAGCTCAGTTGGTAGAGCATTAGCTTCCCAAGCTAAGGGCCGAGGGTTCGAGTCCCTTTTGCCGCTCAAAGGAGCTATTCATTTGTGCAGGGTTCAACATTCGAGGTTGGGCCTTTTTTTGATTTTTGATCAAGGGTTTCTATCTAACACAGGGATATTTTTTTCTGAAAAAGCCCCATTTTCCAGTAAGAAACAGCCATTCATACTTCCATTTTTCCACTCCTCAAAAGTCGGCTATAAATTTTTATGCCCAGGTAACTTTTATAAGTCATTGATCGTAAATGATTTGATACAAAAATATGGTAATAATTACTGCCAGCTACTAAAAAATAATAAGTACTATGTCTTGCATAGTACCATTTTTCACCTTATCTTTGTGTTATCAAAGTAAGCGAAGCGGTAAAAGCAAGCTGAAAACAAAAACTCAACTATAAAACAAATAAAAAAATAAGCCATGAAAAAGAATTCAAACATCGCAACCAGTTTCCTGAGCCAGGAAGAATTGCAGCAACTCACCACCGTAGTAAAAGAAACCATTGCAAAGCCAAAGGTTTTCAGTGCCGCCGAGCTCTGGGACATACAGCGCCGGGCAAGGACCATTAACCAGCGCAGGCATAGCTTCTAAACAATCAAGCCATGAAGTTCTATTTTTTCCTGCTGCTGATGATGTGCCTGACCATTGCCGCCATTGCCGCAGCATAACAAACCAACCAATAGTAAAGAACCATTAAAAAGTATAGCCATGAAAAAGACATCAAACACAAGCTTCGCTCCCCTCAGTTCCAAACAGGTAGAGGCCCTTACTGCACAGGTAAAGGAAACCCTGGTAAAGGTGAGAACCTTCAGCGCCGCTGAGCTTTGGGATATCCAGCGCCGCAGCCGCACCATGATGAGCAGGAGAAGCTACGCATTCTAAATAGAGTAGTTTTTATCGTACATATATACCTCCGATCCCGGGCAACCGGGATCTTTTGTTTAAGAAGAGCAGCACGTGGCGCCGGAATCTTGTCTAACGGTACCGGCTCTGATACACAGCAGCTGTTTTCTGGTGATCATTGATAAATGTGTTTCGGGATTTCTGTAACGGGTTTTGGTTTTTAAGAACTTCTGTCCCTATATTTAGTTAACATGATCGAAAAGCTCATAGATAAGCTACATACCCTGGGCCCGATGAGCGGAGAGCTCACTGAGCGGATCACCTCGATTGCAAAAGTCAGTCATTACAAGGCCGGCGACTTTATCTTAAAGGAAGGCCAGGTATGTACCCGTGCCTGCCTGGTAGTGGAAGGGTTGGCCCGGTCTTATTACCTGAACGAAGGGAGAGACATCACCTCCCGTTTTATGGACGAGGGATTTATCATTACCTCCTGGATCAGTTATTATAAACAGCAGCCGGGCAATGAATTCATAGAAGCCGTGGAAGATACTACCCTGATCTGTGTCGGCTATGATGAAATCCAGCGCCTGTACACCGACTTCCCCGAATTCAATATTATCGGGCGGCGGCAGGTAGAATATGCATTTTATCTTTCGGAAGAACGTACTCAACTGCTTCGTAAACACACCGCCATCGAAAAATACCAGTATATCCTCGATAATTACCCCTCTATCCTGCAGCGGGTTTCACTGAAACACATGGCTACTTACCTCGGCATGAGCGAGGAAACCCTGAGCAGGGTACGCAGCAAATTCCACAGAACCTGACAATCTCTGTATTCTTCCTCTGTTTTGCAGGCTTTCCATTCAACCAGCCTTCTCTTGACATTTGTCATTTTTCTTCTCTCAAAGCAAAATGAACTTTATAGCCAGGAATTTTAAACCTTCCGCTTATGAAACAGTTACTATATCTTATCAGGATGCTCACGTTAAGCATCTTTGTCCTGTGTCTTACTAACAAGATGCATGCTCAGTCCGGCTATCTTTATGCCGATAAAGTCGATTCGGTTTTCATGCACGTAGACAAGTCGTTAATAACGACCAATATGCTTGCCGACCGGGCTTATCCGCTCAGCCGCTTTGATCTTTACAATCCGGCAACCGACACCGTAGACCATGCTTTTGCCACGCAAACATATTTTGAACTGTACCAGGCAAGTTACCAGCGGCAAAACATGCTTGCGCCGGAAATACTAAACAATATGGTTGAATGGGAGAACCTCCGGGCCCGGGTTCCGATTATGATACTGGACTACCTGTACAACAAGACAGATACGCTGGCACTACAGGATGGGCTGTTTTATTTCCAGAACGATCTGTTATATGATGTGCCCGGCAGAAGCAGAAATCCCTATTTTTTACAGCATCTGCAAATGGCGGCTCCGCTGCTGGAGCAGACAAAGGCAACAAGCCTCACTTTTTTACTTATGCCGCACTTTATCAGCAGGAACACCGGATTAAACATACAGCAGGTGAGCCTTGATTTTGGATCGGGCATACAAGTGATGCACGGCCCACTCGACTCGATAACAATAAATTTTTCTTCTCCGGGAATAAAAAATGTCACCATTAACGTGACGTTGAGCAATGGCAGCAGTTTTACATCAATCTGCCAGATGACCATTGGAAGCAGCAATGCGGTTTCAAGAATCGAGGGGTTGTTCGATCCTTGCCGGCAGGAATTTGTGAATTCAGACTATGCATTCCAGGGCTATGATGAAACACAGGCATTTAAAGGAATGCTGGATGTGAACTATTATTATCGGACCGGAGCCCCTTGTGACGGCTCAAACACGACCCTGAACAAACCGATAATTGTAATAGACGGATACGACCCGACTGATAAACGGAATGCAGCAGCCATCGACTCGCTCTTCCTTTTTTACTATGACGATGTGAATTACAATCCCAAGAAATATATTAATGTGGTTCAGGAAATGAGAGACCTTGGCTATGATGTGATCGTTGTGAATATTTCCACTTATTTCCATACTTATGGCGGGCAAATCATACCCCTGCCTGCCAACGCCAACAATCCACCGGCAGGATATACATACAGCATGGGTAAGATCATCCGCGGCGGCGGCGATTATGTGGAACGTAACGGGCTAACTCTTGTTACCCTGATTGAACGGATCAATCAGCAGCTGGCGAGCCAGGGCAGCACGGAAAAGTTAATAGTTATTGGACCAAGCATGGGTGGACAAATAAGCCGCTATGCCCTGAAATGGATGGAAGACCGTGGAAAGAATCACAATGTACGTCTATGGGTAAGTTTCGACAGCAATCATGAAGGAACCATGATACCGATCGGCGAGCAGCATTTCATTAAAACATTGGCGGGCATGAGTAACGATATACAGATCACACTCGACAGGCAATTGAACAGCCCCCATGCAAAACAATCACTGGTAGATCACCATTTATTTCATCAGAACGGGGTTATTGATGCCGGAGGAGCCCCGGGTTTTCATATTCGGTACTTCGCCATGATGGACAGCCTGGGTTGGCCGCAGCAGCTGCGGAAGATAGCCATGGTCAGCGGGGGCGATAACGGCAGTGAACTTCCGATACCAAAAGCAGGGCAACTTAACCTGAATATTAATGCCGCACTCGGAAGGGGAGGGTGGTTTTTTGGAGCGATATGCGGATTCTTCTCCAATTCAAACTGTAAATTACTTGACGCAAACCTGTATACGGCGCCGAAGCCCGGTGTTGTTGGCGTCGTGGCAGACCTGAAATTTCTTATTTTAACCCGTAAATGGTATGGACGGGGTATAAATTTAACGAGAGATCAAAGTATTGAAACGATCCAAAGCGGCTACTATTGGGGCTACAAAGAGCTTGCAGATAAAACAACGGAGGGATCTCTTCCCAAATTCCTCAAAAAGATTATGCAGGTGAATTTGTATTCGGGCTATCATGCGCACCAGCCAACGGCAAACACACTTGCCTTCGGAAAGGGACCAAACGGAACTGTGTATAATTTTAAATGGGACGATGACGTATCGTATTATAATCTCGTGTGCGACGGGTATATCCCCTTCGACTATTACCATGGCCCCAAGACTTTCAGCGTACGACACGATTCGCTTTTCTATCCGCAGGCCCGCATCCTGATTGAAGAGGTCAATGGAATCATTCACCACAACCCGCAGGTGCATCGGTACGCACTGATCAGCTGCAATACAAACCTGATCTGCCAGGGCGGAACCGCTACGTTCACCCTCAGCCCTGTTATACCCGGTATGGTATACACCTGGACCACCTCCGACCCATTCCTGCAGATCATATCCGGACAAGGCACCCCCAGCATTGTTGTGCAACATACAGGAAGCGCTTCTGTTTCAGGTTCATTCGCTATCAACTGTTCCGCTTCAAACGACTGCTTCATTGTTGATATTTTCGCCTACAACATCTGGGTGGGTACACTGAACCCGGTTTGGACCTACTCTACCCCACAAACCAACTATGGTATCCTCCAGCAGTCGATCGGTTCGTCTGTCATCTACAATGAAGCCTGCTGGTATTCATGGATCAGTACTTCTACCCGGCCCTGGACGGGCAGAACGGTGGTATGGGAGCCCGTGCGGTTAGGAGGTGCCGGTATAACGTGGTATCAAAGCGGAGATAATCTGTACCTCAAATTTGCCGCTCCTGGCCAGGTAGCTAAATTTGTGGTGCATGTAACCAATGCCTGTGGTACCGCTGATTATTTCTACAATTTCCGGGGAATACAGGAAACGGGAACCAGTTGTCCGTTTTATCCCGACAGGATGGTTATTGCCAATGAAACGGAGAATGGTTTGAAGATATATCCCAATCCATCTTCGGAAATTGTTGATGTGTCACTTAACGACCTGCCGGGCGCCAACCGTCAGGGTATCATTTTCGAGATCCGGATCATTGATAAAATGGGAAATACAAGGCAGCAATTCCGGTATAAGACAGGGGTAAGGTCTGCAGAAATTAATATCAGTCCCCTGCCCGTGGATGTTTACTCGGTTCATGTATTCGATGGACAGAAATGGCGGGTAGGCAGGCTTACCAGGCAATAAATGTATCAGGAATATTAACTTTATATTTTAACAGGGGTGCTTGTTTTGCACCCCTTTTTTATTCGAAAACTCTTTTTGGGGCACTCACACCACATATCTTCTAAATTTATCCGATTTTATCGCTTCAGATTTTCATACAAACCCTAAAATCCCCTATTTTTGCCGTCCCAAAACGGAAACGTGAGGGAAATTCCTCCTTAGCTCAGTTGGTTAGAGCATCTGACTGTTAATCAGAGGGTCGCTG